>NZ_VUNN01000014.1 GCF_009695635.1 Bullifex porci | reverse complement strand
AAATTCAACTTGGTTGATATCGAGGGAGAATATAAGCGTCTTCACAGAGAAAGACGCCTATTGGATAGGACATACAACTCTCAGTCGGAGTTTGTATTCATTTGAACCGCCGTATACCAGACCGGTACGTACGGTTCTGTTATCCCGAATTCGGGATAACAGAACTTATACCGAATTTTGGATTATCCCGAAAAATATCATTATTCCAAGAAAATGTTGATATAAATCGGGATAATTTTTTTATACTAAGCCATAGAGCCTTCTTAGAAGTTCATCATCATTATCAAAGTCAAAGTCATAGTCTTTACATTTAACTGGATTGATTTTCGATGTAGCTTCATTGATAGCTTTTCTCTTCATTTCAACATCTGCGTTGGCGTAGAACTCTCTGGTAGTGTTAATCTGTGCATGTCCAAGCCATTCAGAAACCAAAGGAAGCGCCATTCCATTTCTGTACAGGTGCATGGCTCTTGAATGTCTGAATATATGGCAATAGATATGACTACGGATTTTAAACCCTTTATTGATTGCCATCTGACAGTATTTATCAATAAACTTTTGAACATTATCCTGTGACATTGGAGTTTTCTCTCCGTTGTGTATTGTATAAAACAGAAGTTCATCATCATTTTGATTATCGGGATGGTATAGAGACATATAATTCTTTAAATGTTCTGCAGTTTTTTCCATCAAAGGCACAATTCTTGTCTTCTTTCCTTTGCCGGTAACGGTCGCACAAGGACATTTCTCATCAATATTTATATCCTTTATTCTTAGATCCAGAAGCTCCTGAATTCTACATCCTGTATCATACATAAGAACCATCATCGTCATATTTCTAATATCTTTTTTATCTGTCTGATCTGGCTGATTCAATAGTATTCCCAGTTCCTCTTCTGAAAAGAAATCAATATTTGGTCCTTTCTGAACATGTTTTAAAGGTATGGTTCCTATTTCAAGATAATATGCAGTTAAAGTAGTATCGTGATTGGCTGAATAATTAAGGAAAGACTTTACAGCTGCAAGCTTCTGATTTCTTGTATTGGCACTCCATCCTAATATCTTTTCGCCATTATCAAGGAAACCTTCAATTGATTTTACACTGATATTGGCGAAAGAAAGTTCTGACAGTTTAATACTAAACAGTTTGGCAAGGTAGTCTAACAGCTGGTTTAATGTCTGCTTATAAGATTTTACTGTATGTTCACTTGCGCCTTTCTGATTGATGAGAAATACATCCAGATAATCCCTAATCAGCCTGAAGAATATGATAGATTCCTTTTTCATATCTTCTTAACCTCAGGAATGGCGTTGTTCATCTTTTCCCAGTCTATGGATTTGGAATCAGTAAGTTTATCTGGCAACAGATGAATATAGTACATGGTTTCATCAAAATGTGCATGTCCCATATAGGCACTCATGTAAGGAATCAGGTTGTAAAGGTCTTTTCCTTCATCGGCCATTTTCATCATTAGAGTGGTTGCGAATCTGTGTCTGAGATCATACACGCGAACTCTGGCACTGTTTTCAGCTGATTTTGTGCATTTCCACGCTTCCCGAAAATTATCAGACAGCCACTTTCTATCGTGACAGTTGCCGTTTTTGTTGGGAAACAGATATTCGCTGTGAGGATATATGGAAATCCTGTATTTCATATATTCCTTGAGCATCATCACAACATCATCTGACATAGCTACTATTCTTTCCTTGTGAGTTTTATTCTTCCGGATAAGTATGTAGTTTTCCTTAAAGTTTATGTCTTCGAGTTTAATCTCTCTTCCTTCATTTGGTCTTAAGCCAAGAAAGAATATAAGTCTGTAGATTATCGAAAGTTCTTTTTTACTGATGGATTCTGGATCATCCTCACTTTTCTTTATGAAATAATTAAACAGTTTAATCAGCTCATCATCATTAAAGATATATGGTATGTATGTTTCTGCTTTAGGGAGAAAAGATGTATCAAGAACAAAATCACTGGCACCAACTCCATAAAGATAGAATGTAAATTGCTTGAGTTCCGATATTCTTTTTCTGTAACTGTAGCTTTTCTCACTTTCTTTCCTTATACACCATGGCATAGTAATTTCTTTTTTGAGAATTGTTTCCACGGGATGATTCTCTTTGAGATATTTGGAAAAAACGCTGATGAAGTATTTAGGATTTTTCACATCCAGCCCTATACCATTTCTGTACTCCAGATAATCGCTCGTATATTCCCAACAGTATTTCATAAAGATACTCCATGCCCGATTGAATCAAATGACAGGGCACACATCCTTAATCCTTCTATATCAACAGATATATACTGTCTTGTAGCTCTGGTTGACTGATGACCAAGAACCTGAGCTACAGTGTTTATTGGGGATGAAGATTTTATCAACTGTGTTCCAAGCGCTCTTCTTATGCCATGAATAGTAAGACCATCTCCAGGCTTGCGCTCAATTCCTATATCACTAAGTCTTCTTCTGAGCATTGAATTTAGTGCACAGCTGTCATGAAGTCTATTAAATGGCGACAGTTCTCTTACAAAAACATATGAATGACCGCACTTTGGCCTCCCATTAAGGATATAATCAGCTAGGGCATCACACACCTCTTTATTTAAAGGAAGTGATTGTGGTATTCCAGTTTTATTTTGAACAAAACTGATACTTCTGTCTTTCCAACTAATGTCATTCAATTTGAGATTAATAATATCGCAAGACCTTATCCCTGTGTAGGAAACAAGAAGGATTATGGCATAATCTCTTTTACCAAGTTCTGTATCGGTATCAATAGAAGCTATGAGCCTGTTTAGCACATCGATATTAAATGGTAGTTTGACTTTGAACTCTCTGCCGCTTTTAATTTTAATTATCGCACTAAGATCATGTGTGATAATTTCTTTTCCAAACAGCGATAATAAATATTTAGATAAGGCTGTTGAGACTTTTTCCAGTCCAACCGTCATACCAAGACCCTTGAACTTAATGAATCCTAGAACTATCTCACCATTTATGTCCTCAGGTTTGTCAACGCCATTACTAGAACAGAACTTTGAGAATTCACTTAAATATATTTTTTCAAGTCTTAGATTCTTTGGACATATATTTCTTTTTGAAAGATGTTCTGAAATGGTTAGAGAAAACTCTTCTTCCGGTTCCAATATTTTATCTGTATATTTCTCCCATATATAATTTCCTGTTTCGTATACATCCTTGAGTATCCTTATTCCTCTTAATCTTTTATAATAAGTGTGTCTTGAAATAGTACCATTATGGAACTGTTCCAAATACATTGGCTCAATCTGTCCGTTTAATTCAGGATTATAGTTTTCGATGCCTTTAGTCAGATAGTAGTCAAGAATGGGTTTAAAGCTATAGGAATATATGGAATCGAGAGTAAGCTGAGTATAGCCTGATGATTCCATTATTTTCATAGCTCTATCTGATAATTTATTTATCAACATATATTGGTCCTCCAAAGACCAATATAGTTTTATTATCCCGATTTATATCAATGATTCCTTGGTATTTTGATGTTTTTCGGGATAATCCAAAAGTCGGTATAAGTGGTGTGAGAGGAAAGCCCCAACGGGGCCTACCTACTCGATTGATTTAAAATAAATTTTTATATTATAAAAAAATCTTTTATCTTGTTATGATAGATACATTTAAAATTTTAAAAAAAATTATTTAAACTACTTGATTAAGTTTTTTTTCTTGTAGTATATGATTTTTTCATGAAAGAATTAGATGATATTATCATGAGATTAGAGGATACTTCTCTTGGCACTCAGCTTGATGCTATTAGCTCATATTATGACTCTATAGAGCATGCATTTGATGATTTTACACAAAAGGCACATATATCATGTCCTCATGATTGTGGCGAGTGCTGTAAGGGCTTTACTCCTCCAGTAACCTCCTCAGAGGCCTTGATAATTGCAGCATATACCTACTTTGTACAGGGTAGGGATGTAAGACCCTTAATGAGCTTTACTAAGGGTAGTATCCAATGTCCATTTTGTGATCTATCTCGAGAGGGTGGTAAGTGCTCTATCTATAAGGCTCGTCCACTCCTTTGTCGTCTTTTTGGTGCTTCTGCAACAAGAACTAAGAGAGGACTTGAGTTTAGAAGGTGCTCTAAATTAAATGATTTATCATTGATGCCTGAGCTATTAACAGAAGAGGATATGCCAGAAAACCCACCTATAATGGATATTTTTGGTCTTCATCTAGAGTCCTTAGAGGGAAATAGTGCAGATACACTTCCTATGCAGGAGGGTGTAGAGAACGCTTTAAATAAGCTTTTAATGATTATCTCTCTACTTCCTCTACCACCAGATGTTCCAAATGCATCCTAATTCTTAGCTCTTTAGCATAGAGATAAATTTTCTTGCAGCAATACTACTATGTTGCTCGACATCCTCGATTAATACGATCTCTCTTTTTGGGAGATCTAATTTTTCTATTTTGATTTCGTTTAAAATTCCTTTTTCAATATATGGCTTAGCTATTTTGTTAGGTAGAAAAGCAACACCAGTTCCCTTTAATAGTATTGAGAGTATTTGTGGATAGCTTGTAACACCAATTACAGGGCTCCATTCTAACCCCTGCTCACTAAAGAATTGTCTATGGTAATCAGAGGCACCAAAGTAATCAGAAAAGCCGATAACTGGTAGTGAAAATAGCTTTTTAATCCTTATCGCTTTTAAATCACTAAATTTACTAGAGGAAGCTGTTACTAGTATTTCTTCATAGCGCTCTATTATTGTTTGCTTAAAGCGAGAGTTCTCCTTTACAGGAGAATCAACAATTGCAAAATCAATAAGTCCCTGCTTTAAAATATCTTGAGTCTTCTCACTTGTGTTATCTGAAATAGATATTTTGATGTTTGGATATAGAGTATTGAACTTAGTTAATATGTTAGAAATTACGTAATCAAGGGCTGTGTATGTTGAGCCGATACATACCATTCCTGATGACATATCATTTTCACTAGAGAGCTCTGCCTCAGCAGCTCTTAGCTCGTTATATGCAATAGCAACGTGGTTGTATAATCTTTCTCCTTCCTCAGTTAGCTTTATTCCCTTATTTGTTCTTATCATTAATTTACAGCCCATCTGCTCTTCAAGCTTATTCATTAGCTTTGAGAGGTTTGGTTGATTAGTATTTAGAAGCTTTGCAACTAGCGATAGGTTTCTATATTTAGCTACATAGTAAAATCGACGATAGTAATCATAGTCAATATTCATCTTTACTCCAGGGGGTTAGATTTTTTTTTAATTATAAAGCGATAATTTTTTATAGATAATTTTATATTTTTTGTGGAAAAAGTAAATCATTTTAAAACAAAAAGTTATTTTATCTTTATGTGTTCTTATTTTTATTTTGATATGTAAAAAAGGAATAATTATCAGTCAAAAATAGTATTTTACACGTACTTCCCACTTTCTTTATTATGTTGCCCAAAATAAAAGAAAATCTAGGAGATATGAGAAAATGAGTACAATGGCAATTTGTCTATTGATATTCCTTGCGATGATTATCTTATTTTTCATCAAGAAAATACCAATGGCATACACTTGTATGGGCGTTATCGTTGCTTTATTTGTAACTGGCTGTGTTGATAAAGAGACTGTATTTTTAGGTTTTGGTAATAACAACGTAGTTACAATGGCTTCAATGTTTGTTGTTGCTGCAGGCTTAGCAAGAACACAGATGGTTAACCACCTTTCAAACCTTCTTTACAAGGTAAATGATGGATCCTTTACTAAGATTCTTGCATCCTATGCATTAGTAACTATGATACTTGGACAGTTTGTACCATCCTTAGCTGCTCTATTTGCTATGGTTTGCCCACTCGTTCAAAATATGTGTAAGAAGATGAACATTAGTCCAACTAAGATGCTTTATCCAATTGCTATTGTAACTGTTTCATGTTCCTTTATCATTGAACCTATTGGTCCTTATGCTGCTTGGTTCGTAACTCAGAATGGATACCTCGAGGCCTATGGCTGGACCCAGAACTCATTAAATATGTGGTCTGAAACTCTAGTTTTCCTTCCTACCGGTATTATTACCTTCCTTGTTGCTATCTTCATCATTCCAAGATTCTTACCTGACAAGCCGGAGTTCCCTGTAACAACTCTTGAGGAAGCAGGTCAGCTTCAGAAGCAAGAGAAGCTTTCTCCTGTAAGAGAGTTCTTAGGCTACGGAGTATTTATCGCAGTAGTAATTGGTCTTATGTGTGGCCTTCCATCATGGGCTGTTACTCTTGCTGGTGCAGTAGTTATTGTTGTCTCTGGAGTATTAACAGAAAAGGAATCAATTACAGCAATGAATATGCCAATGGTTCTTCTATATGCAGGTGTAACAGTACTTGGTTCAGCATTAAGTACAACAGGTGCAGCAGAATATCTTGGTGAGTTTATTAAGCTAATACTTGGTAATGCTACTAACTCCTATGTAATTGGTGCTGTTATCTTCTTAGCATCCTTCATTATGACATCACTTTTATACAATAAGGCAGTTACAACAGTATTAATTCCTATTATTGTACTTTCCTTAAGTAGTATGGGTATGGACCCAAGAGGATGTGTAATTCTTTGTTCACTTGCATCAATGTCTTCACTTATTACACCACTTCCAAACCCAGTTATCCCAATGGCTATGCAGACAGGTGGTTACTCACAGAAGACTATTTTCAAGGTCGGTATGATTTCAGCAGCATTTAGATTTGTATTTGGTGTTGGAATTGCTATGACTCTTTTCCCTGTAATGTAATTGATAGGAGATAATAATGGCACGTTTTACAAATAAGGTTGTCGCTATCACAGGTGGCGGCTCAGGAATGGGCAAAACAACATGTGTTATGTTCGCAAGCGAAGGCGCTAAGGTATGTGTTATCGATGTTAATGCAAAGGGCGCTGAAGAGACTGTAAGTGAGATCACTGCTAAGGGCGGTATTGCTAAAGCCTATGTAGCTGATATCACAAATGAGGAGAGAATGTCAGAGGTATTTAAGGATATCTATGAAACCTTTGGCTCTATCGATGTGCTTTACAACAATGCAGGTATTAGCCCTGTTGGTACAGCAGTAACTACAACTATCGAGGATTTTAGAAAGGTAATGAAGATCGATATGGAGGCTGTATTTATTGCTTGTCATATTGTAATTCCTTACATGGAAAAGCAGGGTGGTGGTGTAATTCTTAATACTGTTGGTACCTATGGCTTACGCCCAACTCCTAATAAGATTGGATACTCTGCTGCTAAAGCAGCTGCTTTAAGCTTAACAAGATCTATAGCAGTGGACTTTGCAAGAAGCAACATAAGATGTAATGCAATTTGTCCAGGCTTTGTTGATACCCCTCTCAACAAAGGCTTTGAGGGTGAAGCTCGTGAGAGATTCCTTGATAGATATCAGCCTTCTCTATATAAGATTAAGGGTGAGGATATTGCTCTAACTGCTATGTGGCTTGCAAGTGATGAAGCTCGTGCTATCACAGGTCAACCAATTGTTGTTGATGGTGGTACAGAGGCTTGCTTATATTTTAACTACAAAAAACCAGCTGAAGTTACAGCAAAGTAATAATAATCAAAGGCGATTCTTAGGTGTGCTAGGGGTCGTCTATTTTTTTAGAGGTAAAAATGGATAAATATATAATTAAATCAAAGTACTGTTGGGATGGTCAAAGTAGCGAAGTAAATAGTGATGTAGCTCTATATATTTCTGATGGAAGAATTGCTGAAATTGGTAAGAGCAATGAGATTTTAAATAAATATAATAGCTTACCAGTTATTGGTGGTGATGATATTTTATTACTTCCTGCCTTTACTAATGCGCATGACCATGGTAGAGGAGTATCTCCTGTTGCTTTTGATGCCTTTGATAGAGCTCTTGAGATGTGGCTCCAGGATTTAAATAAATTACCTTGTATTCCTCACTATGAAGCATGCTACTACGATGGTTTAAGATTAGTATCAACTGGTGTTGGCACAGTTCTTCATAGTCATAACCCAAATAGTTTTGCAAATATCAAAGAAGAGATGGTTGATACCGCTCATGGCTATATGGATGCTGGTGTTAGAAGTATCTTATGCCCATTGTATTTAGACCAAAATAAGAGAATTTACTATAACCGTGAGCAATTCTTAGATAGTCTTCCTGAAGAGATCGGAAAGCCATTTAGAGCTGGGATTAAGGATAAGATAATGTCTATTGATGAGTATTTTAAGCTTGTTGAAGATATTGCTTATAGCTTAAAGGATGAAATTGCTTCTGGCTGGACAGAGCTGCAGCTCCATCCAAATGGTGGTCAGTGGTGTAGTGATGAAGCGCTTCTTGCAATGAAGGATTATGCTCTATCACATAATATGTATATTCACCTCCATCTTTTGGAGACTAAATATCAAAGAGAGTATGCAATGCGTACTTGGAATAAGAATTTTATTAAGCACTACAATGATATCGGCTTCTTAGGTCCATGGGTTTCCTTTGCTCATAGTGTTTATTTAGATGAGGAGGACTTTAAATTAATTAGTCAAAGTGGTGCTAAATTAGTAAATAACCCTTCCTCAAATCTTAGATTAAGAAGTGGCTCCTTTGATATTCATACAGCTCATAGATTAGGCGTTTCCTGTGGTATCGGTCTTGATGGCTGTGCCTATGATGATGACCAAGATTACCTTAGAGAGATTCGTACTGCATGGCTCAATAACTCACAAACTGGTGTAGATGGTGAGGTTGATTACATGAAGGTTCTTAAGATGGCTACAGTAGGTGGAGCGAGTGTTGATAATGCTCGTCTATCTGAGGGCGTAATTAAGGAAGGCTCTAAAGCTGATTTAGTACTAATTGATTCCTCAATGCTCTATAAGCCATATGCAGATAGCTATGTTGATCCTCTTCGTCTCCTAGTTCAGAAGGGTACAAGAGATTATGTAGCTACTACTATCGTAAATGGAAAGATTGTTTGGAATAGGGATGAGAGCTTTAAGGAAAAGGAGGCTCTAGCTGCTAATAAGCTTGCTGATTCTATTAAGGCTTGGAGGGAAGCTCATCCTGGAAGAAGAAATAATGAAGAGCTAATTAAGCATGTTCATGATTTTTATAAGGATGTTAAATAGTGAAAGAGAAGATTAAAAAGTCAGTATTTATTCCAACCTTTGTTCTTGTCTTAGGTGCTGGTATTATTGGTTTAATTAATAACCATCTCCTAATTAATACCTTCCAAGCTGCCTTTGATTGGTCATATACAAATCTTAGCTGGATGTTTCAGCTAATATTTGTTGTAGTACTAGTTCTATGTATTATTATGACCTTTTCAAAGAAGGGGAATATTAGATTTGGTGGTCCAAATGCTAAAGCTAAGTATCCTTTTTGGCAATGGTTTGCTATGACATTAACTGGTGGACTTGGTGCTACTATAGTTTCTTCAGGTATTTCTCAGCCTGTAATCTTTATGGAAAGTGTATGGGGCGAGCTTGATGGATATGGCATCCAACCAGGCTCTCCTGAGTCTGTTATGTTTGGCTTAGCAAGAACCTTCCATGAGTGGACCTTTATACCTTACGCTGTATTTGGAGTATGTGGAGTTTGTATTGCTTATACTTGCTTTAATAGAAAGAAGCCATTAGCAGTTTCAAATACCTTAGAGCCTGTATTAGGAAGATTTATTCACAATAAGGTGATTTCTACTCTTGTAGATTGCTTTTCAGTTTTAGCTCTTGCACTTGGCTCAGTTGGTACCCTTGGAACCTTTTTAGGTCTTGTAACAATTTGTTTACAAAACATATATGGCATTCCTAAGAGTGTAACGTTGATGTTTATCATAATGGTTATCTCAACAATACTATATCTATGCTCATCACTAAGTGGAGTTGATAAGGGGATAAAGTTCTTTGCAAGCTTAAACTTTAAATTCTACATCCTCCTACTTGCTTTTGTATTTGTGTTTGGAGGAGCTGCTGCATATATCCTAAATACTTCAACCTCCTCAATTGGCTATTGGATGAAAAATATCTCATTCTGGCTATTTGATACAGGTAGTATTGGAGGTGAGAGATTAGTTAAATGGTGGACAGTTTATACTTGGGCCTTTTGGATTGCTTATGCACCAGTTACAAGTGTTTTCCTTGCACAGATTTCATATGGAAGAACTGTTAGAGAGTTTTTAATAGTTAACTGGATTATGCCAAGTATTTTTGCTTTTGTTTGGTTCTCTGTATTTGGTGGCTGTGCTATGAATTGGCAACTAACAGGGGTTGCAGATATAGCAGGTGCTATAGCTAAAGATGGAACCTATGCGGGTATTTGGACCTTTATGCAAAACCTCCCTCTATATAAGCTATTAATACCTATTAATCTATTTATTATGCTAATTTCCTTTTCAACCTCTGCAGATAATGGAATTACTGTGTTATCAGCACTATGCATGAAGGATAAAAAGATAGGTGATGAGGCTCCTGCAAGATTAAAAATTGTATGGGGCTGTGCTATTGGCTTACTCTCATTTCTATTAATGGCATATGCATCAGGCGCTAAGGGTAATGATGGCGTTAGATATATAGTTGTAGCTTTAGGTACTGTTATTGCACTTTTAGTAATATTGATGATTATATCACTAATTAAAATGCTATTTGTTTCTTGTAAAAGAGAAGAGATAGAGGCTTTTGAAAAATAAACATAAACTTGCATTCAATTTAAGTAAATGATAAACCTTAAATATGAGCAGTAATACAACTAAGATGGCTATCTCCTATGCTTTAAAGGAGATAGTCTTAGAAAAGCCTCTTAATAAGATCACAATTCAAGATATTGCATCTAGATGTGGTATTAATAGACAAACGTTCTATTACCATTTTCAGGATATAATTGATTTAGTTCGGTGGACACTTATTAGTGATGCTGAAAAATTAGTTAAGGGTAATAAAACCTATTCAACGTGGCAAAAGGGCTATCTAGCTGTTTTTGAAACTATTAAAAAGGATAAGGTTTTCATCTTAAATATCTATCATCATGTACCAAGAGAGTATATTACAGAGTACCTATATAGTATTACTCTTGATTTACTTAATGCGGTAGTTGAGGAAAAGGTTAAGGAGCTAAAGCTTAAGGTACGTGATGAGGATAAGCTATTTGTCGCAAACTTCTTTAAATATTCCTTTGTTGGTCTCGTCCTTGATTGGATAGATAAGGGTATGGAGATGGATGCATCGTTAATTGTTAATAAGCTTGATTCAATTATCCATGGAACTATTCAAAAGGCTTTAATTAATGCCGCGTATTAAGCTATACAAATTACTAGTTTTGTCTAAAAAGACCCCAATGATTTTAACTTGTCACATAATTTGACAAGTTAAAATTATTGCTTATACATTTCTTTTTCCTACAAGATTATCTTTTAGCCATAAAGAATTTATGGAGGATTTAAGATGTATTATTCAGCAGGAAATTATGAAGCATTTGCAAGACCAGAGAAGCCAGCGGGAGTTGATAGAAAGTCTGCATATATTATTGGTACAGGACTCGCAGGACTTTCTGCTGCCTTTTATCTATTAAGAGATGGTCAAATGAAGGGTGAGCATATCCACCTACTTGAGAAGCTAGAGCTCGCAGGTGGAAGCTGTGATGGTAGAAAGGATGTAACTAAGGGCTTTTACATGAGAGGTGGTAGAGAGATGGATAACCACTTTGAGTGTATGTGGGACCTTTATCGCTCTGTGCCTTCTATTGAGAACCCAGGGCTAAGCGTACTCGATGAGTATTACTATTTAAATAAGAAGGATCCTAACTACTCACTTTGTAGAGCAACTGTTAATTGTGGTGAGGATGCTCATACAGATAAGCTTTTTAACTTGGATAAGGACTCTGCTTTAGCTCTTTCTAAGCTATTTATCACACCTGAAAAGGATTTAGAGGATAAGAAGATCAATGAGGTTCTTCCTGCATCCTTCTTTGAAACTAATTTCTGGCTCTATTGGCAAACAATGTTTGCTTTCCAGCCTTGGGCTTCAGCGCTTGAGATGAAGAGATATCTATGTAGATATGTACACCATATAGATGGGCTTCCTGATTTTACAGCATTAAGATTCACAAAGTATAACCAATATGAATCTATGATACTCCCTCTTGTAAAATACTTAGAGCAGGGTGGTGTTAAGATTGAGTATGGCTTTGATGTTAAAAATGTAATTATTGATAATATTGATGGTAAGAGAGTTGCTAAGAAAATTATCTATATTAAGGATGGTAAAGAAAGCTCTATAGACCTCTGTGAGGATGATTTAGTTTTTATTACTAATGGATGCTGTACAGATACATCCTGCTATGGAGACCAAGATCATGCACCTGATTTATCACATATTAAAAATGGTAGTGGTGAGTCTTGGGATATGTGGAAGAATATTGCGTCTCAAGCTACTAATGGTGAATATGGAAACCCTGATGCATTCTGCTCTGACATTAATGCTACTAATTGGATGAGTGCAACTGTAGCAACTAGTGATGAAGAGATAATCGATAAGATAATGAATATCTGTAAGAGAGATCCTCGCTCTGGAAAAGTAACTACAGGTGGTATTGTAACAGTTAAGGATAGTACAAAAAATTGGTATTTATCTTGGACTATCAACCGTCAGCCACAGTTCAAGAGTCAAGATAAGAATACAGTTTTAATTTGGCTTTACTCACTAAATACTAATAAAGAGGGTAACTGGATTAAAAAGCCAATGAGAGAGTGTAGTGGTAAGGAGGTTTGTGAGGAGTGGCTTTACCACATTGGTCTTGATCAATCGAAGATTGAAGCTAAGGCTGCTAATGCATGTAATACTACTACCTGCTATATGCCATATATTAATGCTTTCTTCCAGCCTAGAAAGGAGAGTGATAGACCTAAGGTAGTTGTTGATAATGCTGTAAACTTTGCTTTCATTGGTCAATTTGCTGAAACTCCTAGAGATACTATTTTCACAACTGAGTACTCTATTAGAACTGGTATGGAGGCAGCTTATACTCTATTAAATGTCGATAGAGGTGTGCCTGAGGTTTGGGGATCAAAATATGATATTAGAGAGCTACTGAGAGCGTGCTACTACTCTGTAGATAAAAAGAGTGTTGATGAGCTTCCTCTAGACTTTAAGGAGAAGATACTTTTAAAGAATGTATTAAAGGCAATAAAGGGTAGTGATTTAGAGCTTTTATTAAAGGAAAGTGGATTAATTAAATAGTTATTTTGACTTGTGACCTTCTATTTGGAGCAAAAATCCAATTAGAAGGTCATTTTTTTAGAAAGCAATAATGATTGGCGCCAGCAAGAACACAAGGAAAGACGTAATGAACCCAAATAGAGCATGCAGCATGAAAGAATAAGTTTTAATCATCAAAATCTGCATCATCACGGATAGACTGAATCACTTTTCCAACATTGCTGGTTAGCTGGCCAATTGCCTTTTGAATTTCCTAATTAACATTGCATTCCTCAGAAATTGCAATATCAAGCTTTTCTGCAAGCTTTCCAACTTCAGGGTTTTGCTTGGCATTAATACTACTAACTTTTGAAAATAGTTTATCAATATATCTTCGTTCCTTACATTCTTTTTGATTTCTCAATATAGAATCTGCGTTTGGCTCAATTATTTCTTGAAAAGAGTTTTCGCAAATGGAGCAACAGAAATAGTTCAAAACTGGGATTTGCAACATGAGTTTACATTGTTTATTTTTCAAGAATTTGCGGATCAAGGAGGAAGTCATAAATGTTTACAGTCAAGATACCATAGTCATCATAATATGGCTGAACAATATCTTTTGTGATAACAATCTTTTTGAAAGAATCATCAATCTTTCTGAACGGCCTTATTTCCTGAGTACGCTTCGCTTCATCTGGCAGCGAGTATGCAGACTGAATGTAGTATCTAGAAGAACCAAGATTACATACAAAATCGACTTCAAGTTGTTTGCGGATAACCTTACCATCCTGATCTCGCTCTGCAATCGGTATTACACCTACATCCACGCTATAGCCACGCATACGAAGTTCGTTGTAAATTACATTCTCCATAGAATGAGTCTGCTCGAATTGACGGAAATTAATTCTGGCATTACGAAGGCCAAGATCGGAAAAATAATATTTCTTCGGAGTTTCAATATATGCCTTCCCTTTAATGTCATATCTTTGTGCTAATTCAATCAAGAAAGAATCCTCAAAATAATCCAGATATTTCTTAATGGTAGCAGAAGTGATTCTGGATTTTTTTACGGTCTTGAAAGTATTCTTCAATTTTTCCGGATTGGTCAGTGAGCCAATGGCAGAGGAAAGAATATTCAGAAGATCTTCCAGTTCTCCGATGTTCTTTACTCGGTTACGTTTGGTAATATCTCGAAGATAAATTTCATTGAACATATTCTGCAATGCAACTGCCTTATCATTCGCTCCCTCACGAAGAACGACCAGAGGAATACCACCATACATCATATACTCAGACAAGCCCATGTATTTATCGCCGGTGTAAACGGTCATAAATTCTGCAAAACTCAGCGGATACATGTGAACCTCGTCTCCACGACCGGCGAACTCGGTGGCTATATCTTTGGACAAAAGTTTTGCGTTACTTCCAGTCACAAATACATCCATATTATCTTTACGTAGATAGCCATTCAGAACAGCTTCAAAGCAATCCAACATCTGAATTTCATCAAGTAGCAGATAATACATTCCTTCGCCTACAACCTTGGAACGGATATATGCCATGAACTTTTCAGGGTCAACTCCACGCTTTTCCTTTTCAATTTGGATCAGGCTTTCTCCAATCAGATAAAGATCATCTGCTGAATCAAAAGCAAAACGGATAATGTGGTCTGCATCAATTCCGCTTTCTAATAAGTGATGATAAAACAGATTATTCAGCAAATAGGATTTACCACATCGGCGAATACCGGTAATTACCTTAATCAGTCCATTATTCTTTCTTTTTATCAATTTATCCAAATAAAAATCTCTGCGAATCTCCATCTCAAAACCTCCTTGAAAAAGATTTTTGCAACATGTTGCGCTTTTCTATTCTATTACATCCAAATAGACTTCAAAAATCAATATGTCAGCAGGACATTGAAATAGATTTTTGTGATTTGTTGCATTTTTCTATTCCACAATCATATTATATGCTTCTGTAGAGATTATTATCCCGTATTTTAATTGCGTTCTTGCTATCTCGCTAATCGTCTTTCCTTCGCTCCATTGTTCCCTTATACTTGTTACTTGGGACATTTTCAGCATCTTTCCTTTGAAACTCCTTAGCTTTTTTTTGATGTACGTTGCTAAGAGTTTCTTTCGTGGGACAAGCTTGTTGCAACTGTCCCTTTCTCTATTGGTAACTATGCTGAATTCCTATTGGTAACTATGCTGAAATAAATCCTACTATAAACATCTAGGCGTCCTTCGCCTGTTCCATTCGGTTCATGATACGCTTTGCCTCAGCGAGTATGTTCACCGCGGCATTCACGTCCCTGTCGTGATACACCCCGCATTCCGGGCAGGTCCACTCACGGACACGGAGGTCTTTGGTACCCTGCCACACATGTCCATTAATAGTAATGCAATATTACTATATGCTTGAAATTCAAGCCTAATTCCTTAACGGTTTAATCATAAAGATTATCTATTAAGACCTCTAAGATTTAAAAAAACTCATAATGATTAAAAAATATACAAAAATTGAATAGCTCATATATTGTATAGTATTTTCTTATACGATATAACAATGGTTAAAGGGAATAACTTCAATTAGTAGGATATTAATATTATGGCTAAGGATTTTGAAGGAAAGGTACAGCAGGTTTGTGATTTAAATTTTAATGCTAGCGCATCTAATGAAGATAGTTTTTCAATGCAGAGCTTTGAAAGGGGTAGTGAAAAAAGAAAATTTGAAAATCTAATGATGCAGGTTATAAATGGTACTATGTCTGTTGATGCTGCAGCTACTAAAGCAATGATGAGTATAGATGAATTCCTTCGTTATAAGGAAGAATTTTTAAAGCGATTCAAATGATTATGTAATAATCTGATATAGATTATTTGTATTATTCCGTTATTATCTTAAATATTTTATTTTAATTTAAGGAGTTAGAAGTTTTTATTTTTTTTAACTCCTTTTAGTTTTTTTATCGAAAAAATATTTTTAAAAATTTTAGTTGACCGGTTTACAAAACCGGTTTAGCATTAAGTTATCAAATAAAAAATAATTATTCAAAAAGGAGTAAGAAATGAAAAAAGTTTTAACAATCATGCTTGTTGCTCTCATTGCACTTACAACTGTTTTTGCACAGGGTGCTAGTGAAGCTCCAGCTAAACAGGGTTCTGTATACTGGCTCAACTTCAAGCCAGAATCAGATAGTGTTCTTCAGGAAGTTGCAAAGGCTTATAAAGCAGAAACTGGTGTTGATGTTAAAGTTGTAACAGCTGCTTCAGGTACATACAACGAGACTCTTACAGCTGAAATGGATAAGTCAAATCCTCCTACATTATTTGTTGTAGGTAACCAGGGTGCTGTTGATTCTTGGGGTGATTTCTGTCTCGACCTTAGAGGTACAGCAATCGAAGCTGAGCTCAGCACAGATGCATACAACCTTTATGATAAGAACGGTAAGCTCTGCTCAATCGGTTATACATATGAATGCTTTGGTATCATCGTAAACAAGGCTCTCCTTGCTAAGGCTGGATACTCAATCGACCAGATTAAGGATTTCGCTTCTCTCAAGGCTATTGCTGAAGACATCCACGCAAGAAGCAAGACTCTTGGTTTTGATGCATTCACATCATCCGGTATGGACGGTTCATCTTCATGGAGATTCTCAGGTCACCTTGCTAACGTAGCATTATTCTATGAATCAAGAGATGCTGGTGGTTGGACAGCTACTCCTGCTACAATCTCAGGTAAGTACCTCCCTAACTTCAAGAATATTTGGGACCTCTACATCAACAACAGTGCATATGCTCCTAACTCACTTGCAACAGGTGGTTACGATGCTGAAGCTGAGTTCGGTAAGGGCCAGGCAGTATTCTATCAGAATGGTAACTGGGAATTTGATGCTCTCACAGGTAAGTACGGTATGAATCCTGCAGATCTCGCTATGATCCCATTCTACGCAGGTGTTCCAGGTGAAGAAAAGGCTGGTTTAAACTGTGGTACAGAGGGTTGCTGGGCTATCAACGCTGAAGCTGCTCAGGAAGATATCGATGCTACTATGGATTTCATGGTTTGGATGGTTACTTCAGAGACAGGTACAAAGCTCCTTGCTCAGACATTTGGTGCTATCCCATACAAGAAGGCAGCTCCATCTAACAACGTATTCCTCGATCAGGCTAACGAATATAACAAGAATGGTTGCTATGTAATGACTTGGGCATTCAACTATACTCCTGCAGTAGATGACTGGAGAGCTGGTGTTGTTTCTGCAATGAACCAGTATGATAACGCTCCATCTGATGCTACATGGAAGGGTGTTGAAACAGCATTCGTCCAAGGATGGGCAAACCACTACGCTAAGAACAATCAGTAGTCTGAATGTTCGTACTTGAGGGGCGGGCATTACCCGCCCTTTATTTCTAATTCATGTTTCGCTATCATTTTTGGAGATTTTAAAGATGGCTAAGACAAAGAAACCTCGCCGAGTTGAGGGCGGCTTTAGTTCCCAGCTTATTAAGAAACCTATTAAGCATTGGTTTCCTCTCTTTATGGGACCTACTATTATTTGTTTTGTGATTGGCTTCGTATGGCCTTTTATTCAGGGTATTTATCTATCATTTTGTCAATTTAGAGTAACTTCTAAGGTTCAATGGGTAGGTCTTGCAAACTATGTAAAGGTATTCCAAGATCCAACATTTTTCCATGCATTCTGGTACACAGCCTTATATACTATAGTATCGGTTGTACTAATTAACGTATTTGCATTTGCAATTGCATATATTCTTACTAAGGGTATTAAGGGTAGTAATCTATTTAGAACTGTATTCTTTATGCCTAACCTTATTGGTGGTATCGTACTAGGTCACATTTGGTCTATGATCTTTGATGGTATTTTATCTAAGTTCGATACTTCTATTCTTCTTGAGACTAAATATGGCTTCTGGGGCTTAGTAATAGTAATGTGCTGGCAGCAGATCGGTTATATGATGATTCTTTACATCGCTGGCTTACAGGCAATTCCTGAGGATATGCTTGAGGCTGCAGAGATTGATGGTGCTACAGGTATGCAGAAGCTCTTCAAGGTTACAATTCCTAACATGATGAGCTCCTTCACAATTTGTTTATTCCTCTCACTTTCTAATGGCTTTAAGCTCTTCGACCAGAACATTGCTCTTACAGCAGGTCAGCCATTTATTTGGAAGGGTGCAACACAAATTAAGACAACAGAAATGCTTGCACTTAACATCTATACAGAGTTCTATGGCTCTAACACCGCAGCAAGAGGCTTTGCTCAGGCTAAGGCTGTAGTATTCTTCATCTTCGTAGCAGCACTTGGCTTGCTACAGCTTAAGTTTACAAGAGAGAAGGAGGTACAGCAGTAATGGCAGCTCTTAAAGGTGAAAAGAGGTTCAATACCTTCCTTACTATTTTATTTACTGTAATTTGTATTTTCTGGGTTATTCCTGTAGTAATCGTTGTTTTAAACGCATTTAAATTAAACTCATTCGTTAAGACAAATACCTTTGCTCTCCCTACAGGTGAGATGTGGGCAGGCTTTATGAACTTTGTTACTGGTATGTCTATGGGTAACTACAACTTCCTTAAAAGTGTATTCTACTCATTTTATATAACAATTTTCTCAACAGCTCTTATCCTCCTTTGTACCTCAATGAGTGCATGGTATGTTTCTAGAGTCGATTCTCTAATTGCTAGAATTGTTTACTATCTTTGTGTATTCTCAATGGTAGTTCCTTTCCAGATGGTTATGTTTACACTCTCACGTACAGCAGATACTCTAAAGCTAAATACTCCATATACAATTCCAATTATTTATCTTGGTTTTGGTGCAGGCTTAGCAATATTCACATTCTCTGGCTTCGTAAAGAGTGTTCCACTTGGAATGGAAGAGGCAGCAGCAATCGATGGCTGTGGACCTGTTAGAACATATTTCCAGATTGTTCTTCCTGTTCTAAAGCCAACACTTATCAGTGTTGCTATCCTTGAGATCATGTGGGTATGGAATGACTATCTACTACCATATCTTGTACTCGATAAGAACCTTTATAGAACAATTCCTATTCAGGTTCAGTACCTAAAGGGTAGCTATGGTGCTGTAGAGCTTGGTGCTACAATGGCTATCATCCTCATGGGTATTATTCCTGTCATCATTTTCTATCTATGTTGTCAGAAATATATCATTAAGGGTGTTGCCGCAGGTGCTGTAAAGGGCTAATAATACAATAAAAAAAAGGAGGAGAGCTTTGAAAAGCAGTAAAAAAACAACGATTAGTGATATTGCTAGAGAAACAGGATATTCAAAAACTACTGTATCCTTTGCTTTTAACTCTCCTTCTAGAATTAGCCAGGAGGCAAGAGACAAGATTTTAGAGGTTGCTAAAAGGCTTGAATACACCCCTGATCCTATGGCGCGTAATTTCTCTTTAGGTCGTCATAAATCTATTGGCTTTTTGCTTCCTCAAAGCTTATCAGATTCTCTATCGAACCCTTATACTCAATCTGTATTAAGAGGTATTGGAATTGTTGCAGAGCGTAATGATTATACTCTAACTATAATTCCTCCAGTTCACTCATCGATTTCTGAAGCAATTAATAATGCTACTGTTGATGGTCTTATTTCGATGGGGCTTTGGTTTGATCCTCAAATTAGAGAATCCTTAAGAAGAAGAAAGCTTCCTTTAGTCCTCATCGATGGTGCCGATGAGGATGGCCCTATAAACCTTTCAATTGATGATATGAGTGCTGCCTATGAAGAGATGAAGGCAGTTCTCGAAAAGGGGCATAGGAAGATAGCTGTTATTTCTCTCCCCTTTGACGCCTATGCTCAGCTCACTCCACAGGAAACTAAAACTATAGTTAGAAGGCGTCAAGCAGGGTATGAGAAGGCTTTAGGTGAATACAATATGTCACTAAAGGATATTAATATAGTTTCTTGTCTTGCTACCTTCCAGGATGGCTCAAAGGTTGCCGCTGACTTCTTTGAAAATGGTGATTACACCTGTATCGTTTGTATGTCTGATGTAGTTGCTTTAGGCGTTATCGATAGGGCAAGAGCCTTTGGAAAGCGTGTTCCTGAGGATGTTTCAATAGTCGGCTTTGATGGAATTTTTAGTACCTATTCATCAGGGCTATGCTTAACTACAGTAGTTCAGGATGCAGAGAAGAAGGGCATCATGAGTGCTGAGTTACTATTTAAGGTACTTGAAGGCGAGGATGTTGAGAGTCATCATAGCTTTCCATTTGAGTTTAGAGAAGGTAATACTCTCAAGGAGATATAATAATGAATATTGATGGTAGTAGATCATCTGGAATATTAATGCATATAACAAGTCTCGATTCAGAGTATGGAATAGGAGACTTAGGTCCTGCTGCATATCGTTTTGCTGATAAAGTAAAAGAGAGTGGTGCAAATCTTTGGCAGCTACTTCCACTTGGTCCAACTGGCTATGGAAATAGTCCTTATTCTGCTCGTTCAACCTTTGCTGGTAATGAGCTACTTATCTCACCAGAGCTTTTATATAAGGATGGATATTTAGAGCAGGAGGATTTAGTTCATCCTAATTTCCCTTCTAATAAGGTTGATTTTAATTCAGTTATTGAATATAAGCTTCCACTTTTAAAGAAGGCTGCTAAAGCCTTCCTTAAGAAAAACTCTAGAAGAAAGTCCTATTTAGACTTTTTAGCAAGAGAGAGCTTTTGGCTTGAGGACTATGCTTTATTCATGGTTCTCTATGAAAAGTATAACGATGCTCGTTGGTATAGTATTTGGGATGAAAAAGAGGGCTTTAGAGATCCTAAGACTATAGAACGAATTAAAAAAGAGAAGAAAGAAGAGCTTAAGGTTTGGTATGCACTTCAATATTTATTTGATGACCAGCTTAATAGACTTCATATATATACAAAGAGCTTAGGTATTAAGACTATTGGTGATATCCCAATTTTCGTTGGTGCAGATTCTGCAGATGCATGGGCTCATTTAGATTTATTGAAAACCGATGATAAGGGGCACTATAGTGCTGTCTCTGGTGTTCCACCAGATAACTTTAGTGCTACAGGTCAGCTTTGGGGTAACCCTGTTTATGATTGGAAGAAGCATGAGGAAAGTGGCTTTGAATGGTGGCTTCAGAGAATTAAGCGTCTTCTTCATATGACAGATATCTTAAGAATTGATCATTTTAGAGGCCTTGATGCTTATTATGAGATAGCAGCATCAGCTAAGACTGCTGAGCATGGTAAGTGGAAGAAGAGTCCAGGTAAGAAGCTTTTTGAAACAATTAGGAAGGAGCTTGGTGAGCTTCCTATTATTGCAGAGGATTTAGGGCTTATGACAGATAGTGTTAAGAAGCTTAGAGACTCTAATGGCTTTCCTGGTATGAAGATTGCAATGTTTGGTTTTTCTCGTGATAAGAATGGTAACTATAATCCTTCAGATGATTTCTTACCTATGAATTACACAAGAGACTTTGTTGCATATACAGGTACTCACGATAATGACACTACTCGCGGTTGGTTTGATAGCTTATCAGAGGATGATAAGCACATGGTTAGAGAGTATCTTGCGTGTGATGATAGAGAAGCTGTTTGGGCTTTAATTAGAGCAGTTATGTTCTCTAACGCAGATATTGCTATTATACCAATGCAGGATATCTTAGAGCTTGGTAACGAAGCTAGAATGAACTATCCTTCAACGTGTAATGATAAAAACTGGAGCTGGAGAATGGTTAGTGGTGCTTTTGATGATTATAGGTTATCACGCTTTAAGCACCTTGTAAGACTAACTGGTCGTGATGGCAAAACAGCTAGTGAAAGAGAGAGAGCTTAGATTAATACTTAAAAGAGTGCTGTACACACAAACAAATAGTGCTAAATAGATTAAAGCTACCGGCTAAGCCGGTAGTTTTGATTTTATTGCTTAAATAAAAGCTAATTGGTGCTATTGATAATTTTGGAACTTCGATGATTAATTGTGATTCCAGCGATATGATGCATTTATTCCACCTTTATTAACAATATTACGCCAACCATCGGAAAAATTTTTAGCCAATCGTCGGAAAAATATTTAGCCAATCGTCGGAAAAATATCGAGAAATTTATAATTCTTGTGTATAATATAGACAATATGAATGATACGAGGTGCTCAAAATGGAAAACTATCGAAAAAGAATTGCCGACGATATCCTAAAACGAAAGTTGGAAGGTAAAGGTGCGGTGTTGATTGAAGGTCCAAAGTGGTGCGGTAAAACCACAACTGCTGAGCAACTCGCTGCAAGTATTTTATATATGGATGACCCTGAAAAGAAAGAGCAAAACATTTCTATGTCCGAGGTGAGCCCAAAACGACTATTAAAGGGCGCAACACCGAGGCTGATTGACGAATGGCAACTTGCACCGAAACTATGGGATGCTATCCGTTTTGAGGTTGACCATCGTGGTGTTCTTGGACAGTTTGTTCTCACTGGTTCTGCTGTTCCCGCCGATACCAAGGAAATTACACACTCTGGTACAGGTCGTTTTGCCTGGCTTACGATGCGACCGATGAGCTTATACGAGTCTGGAGACTCAACAGGTGAAGTCAGTATAAAAGACCTTTTTGAAGGAAACACTGAAATTGACGGAGAATCTAATATAAGTATCGAGCGCCTAGCGTTCCTTGTGTGTCGAGGAGGGTGGCCTCAATCGGTGGGCATGCATGATGAAATTGCTTTAGACCAAGCATTTGATTATTACGATGCGGTTGTTCGCACTGATATTAATAGGGCAGACAATGTACAAAAAAATCCGGAAAGAGTTCAGAGTCTTATGCGTTCCTATGCAAGAAATCAAGGCGGCCAAGTACCAAATACTGTGCTTGCACAGGATATTTCTGCAAAAGAAGGAATGTCGATAAACGAGGAAACTGTTGCATCTTATATCAATGCACTTAGGAAAATCTTTGTTGTAGAAGATATGCCTGCTTGGAATCCAAATCTTCGTTCTAAAACTGCGATTCGTTCATCAGATACTCGCTATTATGTTGATCCTTCTATCGCTGTAGCTGCATTGGGTATCGGTCCGAACGACCTGATAAATGATCTGAAGACATTTGGTTTTCTTTTTGAAACGCTCTGTATAAGAGATCTTCGTGTTTTTGCAGACGCACTGAACGGTAAGGTTTACCATTACCGAGACAAAGATGGACAGGAATGTGATGCTGTTATTCATTTGAGGAATGGTAAATATGGTCTTATTGAAATAAAGCTTGGTGGAGATAAACTCATTGAAGAAGGTGCGAAAAGTCTTAAAACAATGGCAGCAAAAATTGATACCAATAAGATGAATACACCATCTTTCCTTATGGTTTTAACTGGGATTGGAGATTACGCATATCGCCGTCAAGATGGTGTCTATGTTGTTCCTATTGGTTGTTTGAGAAACTGACTTACCACTGTTTTTCAGTGTTGGCAATGACTTCTCTGGTATGAAGATTTCGATGTTTGTTTTTTCTCATGGTAAGAATGTTAACTATAATCCTTCAGATGATTTCTTACCTATGAATTACACAAGAGACTTTGTTGCATATACACTTCCTCATGATAATGATACTACTCGTGGCTGGTTTGATAGCTTAAATGAGGATGATACTCTGATGTTGCTTGGGAAATTAAGCTTTCAATGACTAATATTGGATTTGATGGAAAGCTTTACACGTTTCCATACTTTTGTACCTTCCTATTTAGGGATTGGTAAAGGCTTAAAGCTAGTAATTTATAACTTATCTTTTATGAATTACATAAGATAGAGTGAAACTATGCTAATACTATTTACAAAGTTTTAGTTTTTGTATTTATTTTCTTAATATGAAATCAGAACTATTTTATTCTATCGTGATGATGGCAGTTGGTGGTCTTCTGATTTATCTTGCCATCAAAAAGAAGATGGAGCCTACCTTACTCCTTCCTATGGGCTTTGGCGCTATTCTAGTTAATATTCCAAACAGTACTATTGCAAGCTCTGGAATTTTAGCTTGGCTATATAATTTTGGTATAGCTGACCATGAAGTCTTCCCACTACTTCTTTTTATAGGTATTGGCGCTATGATTGACTTTGGTCCTCTTTTATCAAAGCCCTGGTTACTATTAATTGGTATTGTTAGCCAAGGTGGTATTTTTATCACTATGCTAATAGCATCACTATTTTTCCCAATAAATGATGCTGCCAGCATAGGAATTATTGGAGCCGCCGATGGTCCTACTGCGATATTTGTAAGTATGAAGCTACAATCAGCATTTATAGCTCCTATTTTAATAGTCGCATATTCCTATATGGCGTTAGTTCCTATAATACAGCCAGTAGTATTAAAGGCTATGACCACACGAAAGGAAAGAGAAATTGAAATGCAGTATAGCAGTAAAGTCGTTTCAACAAGAGCAAGAATATTATTTCCTATCATTACTACTATAATATCTGGTTTTATAGCTCCTGAATCTATTGCTCTAGTCGGTATGCTTATGTTTGGAAATCTTCTAAGGGAGTGCCAGGTTTTAGGACAGCTTCAAAGAGCAGCAGAGAATATTTTATCACCTCTAATTTCGCTTTTGCTTGGACTTGCAATAGCTCCAAAGCTAAATGGTCCTGAAATACTTCGCATAGAGACTCTTATGATAATGGGCTTTGGCCTTCTTGCATTTATCTTTGATACAGTTTGTGGTGTCTTATTTTTAAAAATAGTTAATATCTTCTTAAAGAAAAAGATTAATCCTTTAATTGGAGGAGCTGGTATATCGGCCTTTCCAATGTCATCTAGAGTTGTTGAGAAGGTTGGCTTAGAGGCTAATAAGCAAAATCATCTACTATACTATGCATTAGGAGCAAATGTATCTGGTCAAATTGCTAGTGTAATAGCTGGTGGGCTATTATTGCATTTCTTATTGTAGTCTTGTCATTTTAATCTTAAGCTTGATATATTTAATTTGATAATCTCAAAATATAAGGATAAATAGTGGATATACTTAAACAGCTTAAGGAAGTAACTCTATCTGTTTTGCCCATCGCACTAATAGCGAGTATATTATCGCTTTTATTGAAATCGTCAAGTGTAAATGAAATATTAAACTTTGGCATTTCATGCCTATGTGTTATCTTTGGGCTTACATTGTTTTTAACTGGTGTAAATAATGGTCTTATGCCTGTTGGCAATAAGATAGGTGCTACAATAACTAAATCTAGGAGCCTTTTACTAATTATTTTAGTTAGCTTATGTCTTGGCTTTATCATTACAGTTGCAGAGCCAGATGTAGAGGTTTTAGCTAAGCAGGTTGCTAAAATATCAAATAGCTTAAGTGAAAGCACATTAATAATTGCTATAGCCTCTGGAGTTGCATTATTTTTAATGCTCTCATTAATTAGAACTATTTTGCACCTTCCTTTAAAGGTTATTTTATTTGTAGGATACTCTATCGTATTAATCTTAGCTCTATTTGTGCCTCCATTCTTTGTTTCAATTGGCTTTGATGCAGGTGGAGCAACAACGGGCCCAATGAGTGTACCATTTATAATGGCTCTTGGTATGGGTCTTGCTAAGGTAAGAGGTAAGGATGAGGAGAGTGAGTTTGGTTATGTCGCACTCTCTTCGATTGGACCTATACTAGCTGTAATGGTATTAGGAACCTTTATTAATGTTGAAAGTGCTGGTGCAAGTGTAGCTGATAGCGCTTCACATGGATTTTTCCAGATCCTATTATCGTGCTTTAAATCAACGGGAATATCATTCATTCCGATCTTTGCAGTATGCGTTATTATGCAGCTATTCTTTATGAAGCTACCATTTCATAAGGCTTTAAGGATGTTCTTAGGTATGCTTTATGCTTATGTAGGACTTGTACTATTTTCCTGTGGAGTTGAGTTCTCATTCTCACAAATTGCAAATACCTTAGGAGCAACTCTAGCTGAGTTCTCTAAACCATTATTAGTTTTACTTGGTGGTGTTCTAGGCTCGTGTGTTGTATTAGCTGAGCCAGCAATTTGGGTATTAACAGAGCAGGTTGAGGATGTAAGTCAGGGTTCAATAAAAAAGAGTTTAATGATGGTTACTCTATGTGTCGCTGTCTCTATTGCAGTTATGCTTGGTTTAACTCGCTCGGTATTCCATTTACCAATTTTAGTTTTCATTATTCCTTGTTATGCTGTTATACTTATCTTAATGCTTTTTACTCCAAAGCTATTCTCAGCAATAGCCTTTGACTCTGGTGGTGTTGCAACAGGACCAATGAGCTCAGCGTTTTTGCTTCCATATGCTATTGGAGCCGCAGGAGGAAGCTCAGATGCATCCTTTGGTCTTATAGCCTTTATTGCTATGATGCCAATTCTATGTATCGAGGTACTTGGTCTTATCTATAGACTTACTTTAAAGAAGGGGAAGAAAAATGAATAGCTATACACTAATTGCAATAGTTAAGAAGGGAGAAGCTTCCCCATTAATGAAGAAAGCTAGGGAAGCTGGCGCTCCTGGGGGCTCGATAATTCAAGCTAGAGGAACAGCAACTAACTCTATCATGGCGGCCTTAGGACTTGGGGATAGTAAAAAGGAAGTTTTACTCTCGGTAATTGGTAAGGACATTAAGGATAGTATTTTAGCTAGCTGTAGAGGAGTAAAGGTAAGTGGTGTTGCTTTACTTTTAGATTGTATGAGAGGCTTTGATGGGGAGGATGAGATGCAGGAAGTAAAATATGAGATGATAGAGGTTATCTGCCAAGATGGCTATAGCGATGATATTATGGCAGTTGCTAGAAGAGCAGGTGCTAATGGTGGTACTGTTATCTCAGCTAGAGGAACCTCTACAGAGCAGGATGTAAAGTTCTTTGGAACTCCGCTAGTTCCTGAAAAGGAAATAATAATGATCGTGATTGAAAGGGAAAAGGCCGAAAGCGTTAAAAGAGCTATCGGGGATATGGAGATATTAAAGAAGAAGGGTATGGGTATTATGTTCTCAATTCCTGTTAGAGACTTTGTTAACTTAGGTTAGATACTCAACTTTTAGATTATCATTTTCATAGGTACAGGAAAGTACTGTGTATTTTCGATATATTTCACTAAGCGCTTTACCATCTTCAGGAGGAAGATAAATGGTAGAGCGTTTTTTCGTCTCTAATACTCTTTTATACATCTCATCTAATAGTAAATCGATATTCTTCCTTTCCTTAACACTTATTTCGATGTGGTTTGGATAACTAACCTTTAAGCGCTGATATGCAATATCATTTGCTATATTATCGATTTTATTAAAGACGATTATTTTATCATTATCTCCAGCTCCTAGAGAGGCTAAAACCTCCAGCGTTGTTTCCTGGCACCTTTCACAGTCAGGATTAGCCAAATCGATAACTATTATTAGTGTATCTGCATATTTAGCCTCCTCTAGAGTTGATGAAAAGGCACTTATTAGGTGGTGTGGAAGATTTGAGACAAAGCCTACAGTATCGGTAAGAGTTACATCTATTCTATTTTTAAGCTTAAATTGTCTAGTAGTTGGGTCGAGCGTTGCAAAAAACTTATCCTCAACTAATGTATTTGCATTAGTTAATAAATTTAATAAGGAGCTCTTTCCTGCATTTGTATAGCCAACTAATGCAAATGAGTATGCATCCTTTTTCTCTCTACTCTTTCTTTGAGTTTTTCTTATTTTCTTTACTTCCTCAAGCTCTCTTTTTAAAGCAACTATCTTCTCACTTAAGCTTCTTTTATCTAGCTCTAGCTGTCTTTCTCCTGAGCCCTTGCTTCCTCTAACACCACCTCTCTGCTGTGATAAATCCTCCCAGCGACGACGTAAGCGAGGAAGTGAGTACTCGCTTCTTGCAAGCGCAACCTGAAGCTTAGCTTCCTTAGTTTGAGCTCTATCAGCAAAGATTTGTAATATTACTTCCTCTCTATCGATAACACAGATATCAAGCTCATTCTCTAGGTTCCTTAATACTCTTGGAGAAAGAGATGTGTCAAAGATTACACAGTCACATTCAAAGTATAGAATATTATCCTTAAGCTCCTCTAATTGTCCCTTACCGAGCATAGTAGCACTATTAAACTCTCTGATTTTAAAGACAATAGCTGATAGCACCTCTAGTCCCATAGTTTTTACTAGGGACGATAATTCATCTATTCTTAGCTTGCTATCATTAATATCCTCGATAGGGATTACTAATAAAGCTTTTTTCTTACTATCCTGTGTTTCGATCATTTTTAAGTAATGTTAACGAAACTGTAGGGTATTGTGAAGAGTGCTGTTTTGGATTAATCTTTCAGAGAGGTTAAAATAATGGCATTAAACTGTGGTATCGTTGGACTTCCCAACGTCGGTAAATCAACTATATTTTCAGCAGTAACCTCTGCTCCAGCAGAGGCTGCAAACTATCCTTTCTGTACAATCGACCCAAACATCGGAATGGTAGCTGTTCCAGATAAAAGATTAGATAAGATTGTAGAGCTTATTCCACCTGCAAAGGTAATTCCTGCAACTGTTGAGTTTGTAGATATTGCGGGCTTAGTAAAGGGTGCAAGTAAGGGTGAGGGCCTTGGTAATAGATTTTTAGCATCTATTCGTGAAGTAGGAGTTCTTGCTCATGTTGTTAGATGCTTTGATAATAGTGATATTATCCATGTTGATGGAAGAATTGATCCAACTAATGATATTGAGACAATTAATATTGAGCTTGCTCTTGCAGATTTAGAGACCGTTGAAAAGCGATATGAAAAGCAGAGTAGAATGGGTAGAGTAAATAAAGAGCAGCAGAAGGAAAATGAGTTTTATCTTCCAATTTTAGATAAGCTTAAGGCAGCTCTCTCTGAGGGTATACAGGCACGCTCTGTTATTACAGATGAGGATGAGATAAAGGCTCTTTATGATCTTCACTTAATTACTATGAAGCCTGTTATCTATGTTTGTAATGTAGATGAGGACTCTATTCTAGAGGAAAATGATTACGTTAAGACAGTAAAGGAAATTGCTGCTAAGGAAGGCTCTAAGGTAGTAGTTATCTGTGGAAAAATTGAGAGTGAGATAGCCGCTCTAGATACTCAAGAGGAGAAGAATGAGTTCTTAGAGGCTGTTGGACTTGAGGAAAGTGGTTTAAACCATTTAATTAGAAGCGCATATGAGACCTTGGGCTTAAGAACCTTCTTTACTGCGGGCTCTGATGAGGATAGAGCTTGGACCTTCCATGCAGGTGATAAGGCTCCAAGATGTGCTGGTGTAATTCATACAGACTTTGAGAAGGGCTTTATTAAGGCTGAGGTTTATAACTGTGAGGATTTATTTACCTATGGCTCTGAGCTAAAGGTTAAGGAGGCTGGTAAGCTTCGCCTTGAGGGTAAGGATTATGTCGTTCAGGATGGCGACATCATGCACTTCAGATTTAATAACTAGTTGGTAAAAAATACTAAAAGCTCCACATGGCATAGATTATGCATCTATACATGTGGAGTTTTTTGATGAATAAGGAATATAAGGAAAATCTTTTAATTACAGTCTTTTTCCTAGGTGGCACTATTGGTGGTATTTGGGAAACTCTTTGGACATATTTAATACGTGGATCACTACAGTGGAAGAGTGGCGTGATGTTTTTCCCTTTGTGTAATCCAATATATGGCTTAGGAGCTCTTTTAATTACACTTTATGCTTTAAAGCATAAGAGTTTATTTTCAATTTATATATTTGCACTTATTAGCTGTACAATTTCAGAGTTTTTGTTTTCATACCTTGAGGAGCTACTTTTTAACACTATTAGCTGGGACTACTCCTCACATTTTTTAAATATAGATGGAAGAGTTAATCTAATATACTCTCTCTTTTGGGGGCTTTTAGGTGTTATCTTTGCCCATTTTATTCTTCCACCCTTAGAGTGTAGTGTAGCTATTAATGGTGAAAAATACCAAAGTCTTACATTTACTCTTTGTATTATCTATATTCCGCTACTATTTTTTTCAATTGTTGGCTTAGCTGTTAACCACTATGGAACTACTAATGAGATTTTAGGTGTTATTTTCTCAGAGAAAATTATGAAATTTTTCTATCCAACTCGGGTGTTAGTAATTAAATAACTATTGACGCTGAAGCATTATATTTTGTATTCTATCCAAGCTGGTTTTTTTGCTAGCGTCATTATAATTTTTCGGAGGGTATAAATCTATGGCAAGAAACATGGCTCCTAGATTTAAGCAGTGCAGAAGACTTGGTGTTAATGTATGTGGACATCCCAAGGCAATGAAGAGAGCTGGTTCACCAGCATTCGCAAAGAGAAAGAAGCCTACTGAATACAGTAAGCAGCTCACAGAGAAGCAGAAGCTCAAGGCTTATTATGGTGTTCTTGAGAGACAGCTTCACCACTACTATGAAAAGGCTCTTAAGAGCGATATGATGACAGGTGATGCACTTGTTATTCAGCTCGAAAGAAGACTTGATAACGCAGTTTACCGCATTGGTTTCGGTAACTCTATCCGTCTTGCTCGCCAGCTTGTTTCACACGGACACATCTTGGTTAACGGCAAGAAGGTTGATATCCCATCATACGAACTCAAGGTCGGCGATGTAGTTTCACTCAAGGAGAGCTCAAGAAAGAACGAGCACTTCAGAGACTGCTTCCTTGGTCATCCAAACTTCAATCTTCCATATTTTGAGAAGAATGAGGACGAGTTCTCTGGTAAGTTCACAAGACTTCCTGAAAGAAGCGAGATTCCTGTAGAAGTTAACGACCAGTACGTTGTTGAGTACTACAGCAAATAATAACTTTTTAGTTTTCATTTATCTTGTCAGAGGAAACCTGGCCACATACTGGAAACAGAGTAGTATATCCACCATTCCCAATACTGGATTTACACCTCACCGTTCTTTGACGGCTGCCCTCAAAAACAAAGAGCGATCAAAGACAGGATTAAAGAGAGACAAAGCCCTGGAGCACAAAACTCTAGGGTTTTTTATTTTTTAGCAAACTTACTGAGATATTATAAAAAACTTCGATAAAGAGCGTGTACTGTATAGTATCCTCATCTTTAACTAGGTATAACTTTAGAGGAGATTGGTACTACAAAGTCTTATTTTTCAAAATGAATGACTTTGATGTTAACAAAGCATATTTCTACCCATAAAAAGGCTGTTAAAAATATTTAATTAATTTTTATTGAAAAACTTTAAATCCTTTTCTCAAGTAAATTTCTTCAAAGCATTTAGTTTTATCCATCATGTAAATTATTGCTCATAAAAATAGCTGTAATTATAGCCTCAGCTACAGGGGATAGGTACATTATTTATTAAAAATCTTGAAGAAACGTACAATTTATAAAAAATAATCTTGAAGAAACGTACAATTTATCAAAAAATAATCTTGAAGAAATGTACATATTTCTTATAATTAATATTGAAGAAATGTATATTAGGGGTTATAAAGCATGTATTTCAAAAGAAAAGCCTATGATATGTTATTGAAGTGGAAAAATGATTTTGCTGATAAATATGCTGTCATGCTGGAAGGAGCAAGACGAGTAGGTAAATCAACAATAGCAGAATGCTTTGCAAAAAATGAGTATCAGTCTTATATCCTTATTGATTTTTCAAAAGAATCACAAAGCATAAAAAAGATTTTTGAAGATATTGGAAATCTAGATATTTTCTTTCTTCGCCTTCAGTCAGAGACAGGAGTAACGCTCTATAAGAATAAGTCTCTTATTATTTTTGATGAAGTACAGCTTTTTCCTAAGGCAAGGCAGGCCATCAAGCATCTTGTACATGATGGAAGATATCACTACTTAGAAACAGGTTCCCTAATTTCAATAAAAAAGAATGTAAAGGATATTTTGATTCCTTCTGAGGAGATGAAGATTGAAGTATATCCTATGGACTATGAGGAATTCTGCCTTGCTACAGGCAATAACTATGAGATTTTGAGAAATCTCTCCTGCTCTGATAAAGGATTAGGTCAATCAACTAATCGTAAGCTGATGCGTGATCTTAGGATTTATATGGCTGTTGGCGGAATGCCTCAGGCTGTAGAAGCCTATGTAGAGGGAAAAAACTTTACTCAGATAGATGCTATCAAAAGGCAGATTATAAACTTATACGAGGAAGATTTCAGAAGGCTGGATGCCTCTGGTAGGATGTCTATGATGTATAAGTCAATACCAGCTCAGCTAGCGATGGGTGCTAAAAAGTATAGAATCTCAACTGCAATCGAGAAGAGGAACAATGCAAAGACAGAAGAATTTCTTTACAACCTAATCGATTCAAAGACGGTTATTCCTTGTTATAATACAACAGATCCTGGTGTTAGCTTATGTGATACAAAGGATTTTGACTCGTATAAGCTTTATTGTGCAGATACTGGACTTTTTGTCACTCAGATGTTTATGGATAGACCAGAAACAGAGAATATTATTTACTCAAAGCTTCTTTCTGATAAACTGCCTTCTAACCTAGGCTTTCTATATGAAAACCTTGTTGCACAGATGATTACTGCTTCGGGAAGAGAACTCTATTACCATACCTGGGAAAAAAAAGACAGTACTCATTATTATGAGGTGGATTTCCTAATTTCGAAAGGAAGTAAGATCATCGCCTTTGAAGTTAAATCATCTGGTATGGGAAAGCATGAATCCATAACCGCTTTTTGTCAAAAATACTCGAAACAGATTCTACACTCATATATACTTTCTCAAAAGGATTCAGGTAAAAAAGGCGAACTATTTTTAAAACCATTCTATCTTCTTCCTTTTATATTGGAATGAGGCTTTTTGTATTTACGATAGATTATTCGTGAGTTTTTACGTCTTGGCATTTTAGAAGGCTATTATTGTATTTATAAATATTAAATATATTTATTTATTTTACTATTATTTTACAATTTATACCCTTTTGATTTCACAATCCTATTATATTCTTCGAACACATGGAGGATATAAAAATGAAAAAACTTATTATATCTATTTTAATCGTAACATTAGCACTCACAAGTGTATTTGCTTCTGGTGCAGCTGAAGCTGCAGGTAGTGTTTCTACAGATGGTTCAACATCAATGGAAAAGGTAATTGGCTCATTAGGCGAAGCTTTTATGAGCAATAATCAGGGTGTAAATTTCACATATAACCCAACAGGATCTTCTTCTGGTATTCAGGCTGTAAGTGAAGGAAGATGCGATATCGGTCTTTCTTCAAGAGCATTAAAGGATAGCGAGATTGCAAGCGGCTTAAAGGGCACAGTTCTTGCAATCGATGGTATTGCAATTGTTGTAAACCCAAGTAATAACATTTCAGATCTTTCTTTAAGTGACTTATCTGATATCTTCACAGGTAAGATTACTAACTGGAAGGAGTTAGGTGGTGCTGATAGCCAGATCGTAGTAATCGGTCGTGAAGCTGGATCTGGTACTAGAGATGGTTTTGAGTCTATCACAGGTACAAGTGATAAGTGTGTATATCGTCAGGAATTAACAAGTACTGGTGATGTAATTGCAACAGTTGCATCAAATGAAAATGCAATTGGATATGCATCTCTCTCTTCTGTAAAGTCTAATGTTAAGGCTGTAAGCGTAGATGGCGTTGCACCTAGCGAATACACAATTAAGGATGGTAGCTACAAGGTTCAGCGTCCTTTTGTAATGGTTACAGTAGAGAATAAGGCTTTAAGTGCAACAGCACAGAAGTTCTTCGATTGGTCTCTTAGCAGTGAAGCTGCCCCAATTATCTCAAAGGCAGGTGCAATACCACTAGTATGAAAGAAAGAGCTATAGGCATAATCTTCACTCTCTTAGGATTGGTCTCAGTTCTCTTCGTACTTCTAATCACTGTCTATCTCATCGTATCAGGTGTACCTGCTATCGGTGAGATAGGTTTTATTAACTTTATGTTTGGTAAAGTTTGGAGAAGTACAGGGTCTGATCCTCAGTTTGGAATATTACCCTTTATCTTAACTACTATTTGGGGAACAATAGGCTCCCTGATAATAGGTCTTCCAATTGGGTTCTTTTCAGCTGTATACCTTGCCAAAATGGCTCCTAAAAGGATTAGAGATATATTTGTTGTAATTATCGGTGTTATTTCAGGTGTCCCATCTGTTGTATATGGTTTAGTTGGTATGTTAGTACTAGTTCCATTTGTTAGAACTGTTTTTAATCTACCAGATGGTGCTTCTCTCTTTGCTTCAATAATAGTACTTGCTGTCATGATTCTTCCAACTGTAATTAAGGTTTCCTTAACAAGCCTTGAGGCTGTTCCAAAGGATTATGAGGAAGCATCCTTAGCCTTAGGAGCTACTAAAATTGAGACCTATTTTAGAGTCAGTGTACCAGCTGCAAGAAGTGGTATTTTAACTTCAGTAGTATTAGGTATAGGTCGTGCAATCGGTGAAGCTATGGCAGTTATGATGGTAGCTGGTAACGTTGCTAATATGCCTTCAATATTCAAGAGTGTTAGATATTTAACTACTGCTGTTGCTATTGAAATGTCCTATTCATCGGGCTTACAGCGACAAGCACTCTTCTCAATTGCTCTAGTACTATTCTGCTTTATCATGATCATCAATGGTATTCTGATGGTTCTTAGAAGGGAGAATAAAGATGCGTAAAAAACCTTTTGATATCTACATGAAGATTTTTTGTTACATCAGTATTATATTAGTTGGTTTACTATCTTTTTCTTTGGTTTGTTATGTTTTAGTTAAAGGTGCCAAGAACATTTCTTGGCAGCTCTTAAGCACATCTCCATCATATCTTGAGGAGAGAATTGGAATCCTTCCTGATATTGTTAATACAATTTATCTTGTAATCACAACATTAATAGTTGTTCTTCCATTGGGAGTAGGTGCTGCTATTTACTTAAATGAGTATGCAACAAATAGAAAGCTTACCTCCCTTATCGACTTTGCATCAGAAACTCTTGCTGGTATCCCTTCAATTATCTATGGTCTTGCAGGTATGTTAATATTCTGTCAGTTCTTAAGATTAAAAACCTCCCTTTTATCTGGTAGCTTAACCTTAGTTATGATGACACTTCCAACTGTTATCAGAACTACTCAAGAGAGCTTAAAGACAGTTCCAAATAGCTATAGAGAGGGTGCCTTCGCACTGGGAGCTGGAAAGTGGAGAGTAGTTAGAACTGTAGTACTTCCTTCCTCCATACAGGGTATATTAACTGGTTGTATCCTCTCTATCGGAAGAATTTTAGGTGAAAGTGCTGCCCTTCTATTTACTATGGGCTTTGCACACACATTAAATAATTACTTCACAGCACTTGGCTCATCGGGCGCTACCTTAACTGTAGCACTTTACGTTTATGCAAAGGAGCAGGGTGAGTTTGGAGTTGCCTTTGCAATTGCCGCTATACTACTAATTCTAACAATCTTGATTAATCTTATTACATTTTTCTTAGAGCGTCACTTTGAGAGGAGAAACTAATGAATATTATTGAAAGTAAAAATCTTGATCTATTTTACTCATCCCATCAAGCATTAAAGAATATTAATCTATCATTTCCAGAGAATAGTGTTTCTGCGCTTATCGGTCCTTCAGGATGTGGAAAGAGTACCTTTTTAAAGACACTTAATCGTATGAATGATTTAATTGATGGTGTAAAGGTAACAGGTCAGATTTTATATAATGGTAAGGATATATATGCCTCTGATGTTGATGTAAATGAGCTTAGAAAGGATGTTGGTATGGTATTCCAGAAGCCTAATCCTTTTATGATGAGTATTTACGATAACATTGCTTATGGCCCTAGAACTCATGGTATTAAAAATAAGGCTGTCCTAGATGAGCTAGTTGAATCATCACTTAAGGGAGCTGCCCTTTGGGATGAGGTAAAGGACCGCTTAAAGAAGAGTGCCTTAGGTTTATCTGGTGGTCAGCAGCAAAGATTGTGTATTGCTCGTGCTCTTGCAGTAAAGCCAAAGGTATTGTTAATGGATGAACCAACTAGTGCCCTCGATCCTATCTCCACCTCAAAGATTGAAGAGCTAGTTGTTACCTTAAAGGATAAGTATACGATTGTAATCGTTACTCATAATATGCAGCAGGCATTAAGAATTAGTGATTTAACAGCTTTCTTCTTGCTTGGTAATTTAATTGAGGTTGGAAAGACTGAAGAGCTGTTTTCATCTCCAAAGGAGAAGAAGACTGAAGATTATATAACAGGGAGATTTGGTTGATATGAGAAGTACTTATTTAAAGCAACTTAACTCTCTTGAGAAAGAGTTAATTGTGATGGGCTCCCTTTGTGAAGCTATTATTACAAAGTGTGTTGCATCTATTGGTGTTAAGGATTTTGATTTAGCTGAGGTTAGAACTCTTGAGGATGAGATAAACCAAAAGGAAAGAGAGCTCGAGAACCTTTGTATTAGAATATTACTTTTACAGCAGCCTGTAGCAGGTGATTTAAAGTATATCTCTGCATCGTTAAAAATGGTTACAGATTTAGAAAGAATCGGGGATAATGCTGCAGATATAGCAGAGACAGCTATGTACATTAATAAAAGAGATGATGAGGGTCTACACCTAATTGAAAAGATGGGTGATGGTGTAATCTTTATGGTACGTTCTGCTCTTGATGCCTTTGTTCGTCGTGATAAGGCGCTTGCTAAAGAAATGATCGAATATGATAATATAATCGATGATTTTTTCTTAAAGATTAAGAAGAAGGTTATTTCTTCTATTGATAAGGAAGAGGTCGATGGCGAAAGCATCACAGATTTAATGATGTGTGCTAAATATCTAGAGAGAATAGGTGACCATGCAGTAAATGTAGCTAAATGGGCTATCTATGCTGGATAAAGGAGAATTGCATGATTATTGTTGTTGAAGATGATGATAGTATTCGTTCATTAGAGCTATACACCTTAAAGAGTGTTGGCTTTGAGGCTATTGGCTGCGCAGACGCATCTTCCTTATTTAAGGAGCTTGAAACAAAGCGTCCTGAGCTCATTATTTTAGATATAATGCTTCCTGATAAGGATGGAGTTACTATCTTAAAAGAGCTAAGAAAGAATATGAACGTACCTATCATTATGGCAACAGCTAAGGGTAGTGAGTTTGATAAGGTAGAGAGCTTAGATCTTGGTGCAGATGACTACTTAGTTAAGCCATTTGGTATGATGGAGATGGTTTCTAGAATTAAAGCGGTACTTCGAAGAGCAGGAAATATTAGTGATAGTAAGGTAAAGCTCTGTGGTATCGAAATTGATACTTCCCAGCATGAGGTTAAGGTTGATGGCCAAAGTGTAGTCTTAACACTTAAGGAGTATGAGCTACTACTATTTTTGATGCGCAGTCCTGAGATAGTATTTTCTCGTGATGATTTACTTGTAAAAATTTGGGGATTATCATCCTTAAGTGAGACTAGAACTGTCGATGCACATATTAAAACTCTAAGACAAAAGATTGGTGCAAAGGGTCTTTTAATAGAGACCGTTAGAGGGGTAGGTTATAAGTTCCATGAACAAAACGATATTTAGAGCAATTTTAGTAACTGCTGTTTTTATAATGCTCTTTTCCTTAGTTGCTGTTCTCTTAGCTGTTAATTTAAGCTTTGAGATGTCTGAGGAGGAGAGACTTAGAGCTGAAACTAAGGTTTTAGGAAATGCAGTTGAGGATGGAGGTCTTGATTACCTTGAAAGCTTAGATGTCCAGGATTATAGAATTACTTGGATATCTAATAATGGAACAGTCCTCTTTGATAATGCTGTAAATGTATCTTCCTTAGAGGACCATAGTGATAGAGAGGAAATTAAAATGGCCTCCCTATATGGCTATGGCTCTAGCAGAAGATATTCATCAACACTTGCAGCTAGTACAATTTATGCAGCTAGTAGATTAGCTGATAGCTCAATAATTAGAGTATCTGCTACTAGAAGCTCTATATTAATGCAGCTTTTATCATTAATACCTTGGATGGTATTAGTATTTATTGTAGCTGTAATTATAGCTATTATTGTTTCAAAGAAGCTCTCTAGTAAGATTATTCAGCCTTTAAATTGCTTAAACCTTGATGAGCCACTAAAGAATGATACCTATGATGAGCTTTCCCCACTTTTAGTTAAAATTGATGCTCAGCAAAAGGAGATTAAATCAAAAATTGCAGAGCTAACTAAGAGAAAGAGAGAGTTTGAAGGTATCACAGATAATATGAGTGAGGCGCTAGTTTTACTCAATAGCGATGATAATATCGTCTCTATGAATAAGGCTGCGATGAGACTCTTTTCTATAGATAAAAGTGGGTATGGTAAGGATATTTTAACACTTGAACGTGATATTTCCTTTGTCGAAGCTTTAAAGAGAAGCCATGAGGGTATTAAGGTTGAAACCTTATATTCAAAGAATGGCTTTGAGTACTCATTAGTTATCTCACCGATTTGTGAACATGATAGAGCAATTGGCTTTTGCTTACTATTTTTAGATATCACAGAGAAGGCACATGCAGAGGAGCTGAGAAGAGAGTTTAGCGCTAATGTTTCTCATGAGCTAAAGACACCTTTACAAACTATTTTAGCTTCCTCAGAGCTACTCTCTGCTGGAGTTGTTAAGAGTGAGGATGTAAAGGATTTTATTACAAAGATTCATAGTGAAGCCTCTAGATTAGTATCTTTAATCGATGATTGTATTAGTATCTCTGAGCTTGATGAAGGAAGTACTATGCAGTTCGATAAGATAAATGCTTATTCATTAATTGATGATGTAGTAAATGCACTTCAGAGTGCAGCTGATAATAAAAAGATATCTATTAATACTAGCTGTAATGATATTAAGCTTAACTGTGTACCTCATCTATTTTATGAAATTGTTTACAACCTTGTTGATAACGCAATTAGGTATAATAAGGTAGGTGGTACTATAGAGATATCTCTTAAGAGAGGTCCTAGTGCCTTTGAGCTAAGAGTAAAGGATAGTGGAATAGGAATTCCTAAGGATAGCTTAGACCGTATCTTTGAGCGCTTCTATCGTGTTGATAAGAGTCATTCAAGGGCAAGCGGTGGAACTGGCTTAGGCCTTTCGATCGTAAAGCATGCAGTTTTATACCATGGTGGAAAGCTATTCGTTGAAAGTACTCTTGGAAAGGGTAGTACTATTGGAGCAGATTTCCCTCTATCTATGGCCGATTAAATCGCGCCATAGATAGAACCACCAATAAACTCTCGGATCACAGAGTCAGATGGGATTTTCTCAGCTTGAATTGGATAGCATAGCTCTAGGAACTTTAATATCCTTCTTGCTGTAGTGTATGCATATCCCTTATCTGGCTTTATACTTCTTAATAGTGGGATAGCATATGGAGTAAGCGCTGCAATTTCATATGCTAGATTTGAGTTAATCATGCTATCAGCATTATTTTGATATACAAATATGTGGTTCTTTTCACCACGCTCTACACTTGGCCACATTGTAAGTGTCTCAGCTGGATCAATTCCACGAGTCCTACTATCTCTAACAACTCTTCTAATAATTCTATTATCTGTAGTACTTATTCTATTGTGCTCATCTATACAAATACTAGTTAAGCAGCTGATATAGATTTTATACATTAAAGCTCTATCGAGAGAAGGAACTAATTTAGGATTAAGTGCGTGTATACCCTCAATAATTAATATTGAGTTTTCCTTAAGATGTGTTGCTTCCGCTCTTTCTCCTCTTTTATCGCTCTTAAAGTCATAGTAAGGTAGATGAACCTCCTTACCCTCTAGAAGTGATGTTATATTATCTTGTATTAAAGGAAGATTTAGAGCCTCTAATACCTCGTAATCATAGTCTCCATTTTCATCTCTTGGAATTAAGTTTCTTGGTAGGTAGTAATCATCAAGTGAGATCTTAACTGGTTCATAACCAATTATTTCAAGCTCTCTAAATAGCTTGAGTGAGCTTGTTGTCTTTCCTGATGAGGATGGGCCTGCTATAAATATTGCTTTTACGCTTCCTCTTTGCTTTATCTCCTCACTAATGAGAGATATTTGTCTATTCATCATAGCCTCAGATAGTGTGATAATCCTTTCTATATTACCCTCTGCTATCTCCTTGTTGAGCTCTCCTAAGGAGCTTGTGTGCAAGATTTTCATATTCTCTCTACTCTTTGAAAAAACCTTATAGAGTAGTGGGTTATCAACAAACTCTCGTATGTTATTTATATCTCTAGTTTGAGGATATCTAAGTAGCATACCACTTCCATACCTTCTTAGCTCCCAAAGAGTAAGTAAAGATGTGTGAGTCACTACTGGCTCATAGGCTATAAAGGAAAAGCCGTCGATAGTAGTTATTTTTACTGTGCTATCGTTTCTAGATTTTAATAGTGAGAGTGAAAGCTCATATTGAGGCTTTGAAAAGAGTCTTAAGGCCTCAAGATAGGAGACATATTTAGTTTCAATTTTAATATCACTATTAACTGTCTCTACCATCTTTTGCTTTAGTCTTTCAACATCATCCTCTGTTACCTCATGGTCTGTAAAGGTAAAATAGAAGCCATCTCCTAGGCTATGACCTATTTCAAGGTGTCTATTTGGATATAGAGCTGCAGCAGCATATGAAAGTAGTAAACATATTGAGTGACGATAAACTCTTTTCCCAAGTGGTGAAAATAGCTTTACCTCTTGGATATCTGCTTCGTGTAATATTTGGTAGTCAGAGCTCTTTAATTCTCCATCTACTAGCTGGGCTACAACTGGGTTTTCACTATAAATGCTTTTATTCATAGTGTTAATTATAACACAGCCTTAGTAATCTTCATCTCTCTTTTTCTTTTTCATCCAGGAGCTACTCTTCTCTAGTAGCATTTCACTGTCCTCACGACCGAGTCTATTATACCAGGCTGTGTATCTTTTTTCGTTTTTAATTTCACGACCCTTATTCTTTTCCTTTAGGTCCTCTTCACCATTTGCCATAGCATTATTATCGTTAAAATACGATAAAGAATTCAACTAGTTCTGCTTTTACATTTTTTTCATCGAGACTGCAAAGAGGCTGAAGCCTACTTAATAAAATCAGAAGTAGACTTTTTCTGCTGTTTTATGAAAATACCACTCTTCTTCTTTATCAGTGAAAATTCCCTTTGAGTAATCAAGCTGCTTAGAAAGAGGAACCTGGACTAGAGTGCTAGGCATATCGCTTCCCCACATCAAGTGCTCTGCTCCTACAATGTTTTTAGCATACATAAGATACCTTCTTGCTGTTTCAAAAGGATATTCCTCTACTCTTGTTTTCCAAAATAGTGCTGCAGTATCGAAGAAGATATTGTCTCTTTGCAGCATCTCAAGTTCCTTCTTGATGTTTTCGTCTTGGTTCCTTCTTGGAGAAGAGAGATGGCATACTACGATATTCATTGATGGGAAATCTTGAGATATTTTCTTTATAGCAACCACCTGATGACTTTCGTCTCCAGGAGAACCTAAGTCAAAGGCTACTGTTCTAACTTTAGAGTAGAGTCTTTTATAGATGGAGTACATCAGCTCATTATCTAATTGAAATGTTGGATGTATACCCATTAAGCCACAGCCTGTAGATACTTCGAATTTAAAGGCATCGATGTCTTGAGATAATAGATAGTTAAGTATTTTATCTAAATTTCTGCAGAATGGATCTACCGTTAAGGCTCCTCTTAATCTATCCTTATTGCTCTTTACTGCTTCAATAACACCATAGTTGTCGAAGCCTAGAAAGCCTCCCTGCAATAGGACTGCTTTATCAATAAAATGGCTATCCATTACAGAAAAGAGGGAAGAGAGTGTAAACTCTGTCTTTTCATATTCTTTAGGAAGCAATTGAATAACTTCCCCAGTACTCCAAATGGCTTTCCCTTTATTTAAGGGCTTTAATTCTCCATCAGCTCCAAAGCCTGAGAGTGTGGAAAAAATATGTGCATGAGCATCAATAATCATAGCTTGAGAATAAAATCATAGCTTGTTTGGAGCAAGAACTATTTTTATCTAGTGCAAAAAATGATACAAATTATCAAGATTACACTTCTTTCTGTGCTCAATAAACTGCACTAAAATTGTATAAAGGAGGATGCCATATGAAAGAAACACGAATATGTATTATTGGAGGAGGAAGTAGGCTTTGGGCAATACAGTTCTTCAAGGACTTGGCTTATAACAAAATGACCAATGGAACTGTAGTCTTATATGATATAGACCACAAGGCAGCAATGAACAACGTTGTTGTCGGAGAACAGACCTTTCGTGTCAACGATAGTGTAGGTAGATTTAAATTTATTGCTGAAGATAACCTTGAAAAAGCTCTTGAAGGTGTAGATTTAGTAATTATATCTATCGAGCCAGGTAACATTGAGTGCAGAAAGGGAGATCTTCTACTTCCTGAGGAATATGGAATATTGGAGAGTGTTGGAGATACTACAGGCCCAGGAGGAATAATGAGAGCGCGCAGAGCACTGCCATTCTTCTTTGAGTTTGCTAGAACAATAAAGAAGGTTTGTCCTAATGCTTGGGTAATAAACTATACAAACCCTATGACTCTCTGTACTGCAGCTTTGTATAAAGCTTTCCCAGGGATCAAGGCTTTGGGCTGTTGCCATGAGGTATTCCATACTGAGACCTTCATTGCTGAAAAGGTTTCAGAGTGGTTTGATGTTCCTGTTCCAGACAGAAGAGAGATTAAAGTAGATATTACAGGTGTAAACCATTTCACTTGGGTTACAGGTGCTTCATGGCGTGGTATTGATCTTATGCCAAGACTTAAAGCCCTAAGTGAGGATCCAAATACATATAAGGATCTTACGGAAGTTGCAAAAAAGAGAGTTGAGGAAGAGAAGTGGTTTGATTGTGACCACATTGTTGCTCTTTCCCTTTTAAGAGATTTTGGTGCTCTTGGTGCCGCTGGTGACAGACACTTAGCTGAATTTGTGCCGTTCTATCTTAATTCTGATGAAGATTTCTGGCGCTATGGAGTAGTAAGAACTCCTTATAAATGGAGAGTTGAGGAGGATAAGAGAAAGAAGGCTAAGGTTTACAATGATGAGGAGCTAAAGGCTAAGCTTTCAGATGAAGAGGGTGTAGATATTTTGAGATCACTTATGGGAGACAGAACTCTGTATACCAATATTAACGTTCCTAATGAAGGTCAGATTACATACCTTCCAAAGGGAAGAATCGTTGAATCTAATGGTTTTATTAGTGAGAACTCAATTCGTCCTATAATATCAAAGGAGCCTCCTTTGGCTGTTCAGAATATGGTAAGACGAGTATCTGATATCCAGGATATGACTCTTGAAGCTATTTGGAACAATGATGAGAAGTTGCTCTTCTCAGCATTCCTCTCAGATCCTTTGGTAAATCTTAATAGAGATAAAGCAAAAGAGCTATTTGATAAAATGCTTGTTGCTTCTCAATATAAGCAATGAAAGATATGGCAGTTGGATAAAACCAGCTGCCTTAAAGCTCATACCAAATTAAATTGTAAATATAACATAATATTTACGCTTTATAAAATTCACCCCATAAGATTGTTGGCTTAAAGAGAACTTTTTCTTGAATCTATGAGATAGGACAAGGTTTTCGTCATGCAATACGTCGAATGAAAAGGTAAATGCAACTATAAATCAAATAACTAAAGCATTTTTTTATAAAAAAATAAGCAAATTAGTTGTATAATAAAGCGATTTGATAAAACTTCAAAAGAAAAGAGCGTGACAAAGCGCAGGCAAGAAGAATTTAAAATTTTTGAGTCAATAATTTTCTTTGATCAAATATTGTTCCTGTGATTATGGTAAAAGTTTTACCACAGTCCTTACATCAATATCGTATAAGTCCTGCTGCTGTTTTACCATATCTTATGATATTGGTGCTGTTGCACAGTCTACATGTACTAGGGGTAAATGAATTAAGAAGACCTGTATTATGGATAAAAAGAAAATATTAATATGGCTCCTTAAGACTTGGGTTGATAGTTAAGATAGCTAGCTGAACAGGACGGTTTAAGCTCTTAAACTCCTCACTTTGAATAAATCTTTGAAGTACTAATCTTGCATCTCTTCTTCTTTCCCAAGTTAATTTAATAAAAACCTCCAAATCTTAATGATAATGAGGTGTGGCTATAAATAATTATCAAATCATTGATTCAACAATGGGGTTTATTTATCTCAGCAAGTATTGCTTGGAATTACTACCTTGGAAAAGTGTAAAAATAATCGCCACTAGTACCTGCAAGAATTAGTAGCGATATATTACTATCAATATTCTTGGAGCGAACACCGTCTATCGACAGGCCACTTCCTACTTATATAATACTCTTTCGAATCTCATTGCATCAACAATTTTATTGGTTGCAAATTAAATTCTTACCTAACTAAAGTGATAATAGAAATTTTATCTTTTGTGTTTAATTTTAAAATAATTCTATTGACCTTTTTCAATGTAATAATATTTCATTGAAAGTGTGGCCTGTCTTGAAACGGTAGGCGGTTGTTCGCTCCATGTCGCTCTTACGGCGTGGAGGTCTTTCCTCCATAGACTTTATCTAGAGGAGGTGACTGATATGTCAGATTATGAAACTTTTAGTTTAGTAATAATGATTATCGGTTTAGTAATTTCAGCAATTACGCTTGGAATTACTATTGGAAAAAAAGACAAAAATAATCGCCACTAGTACCTGCAAGAATTAGTAGCGATATATTACTATCAATATTCTTGGAGCGAACACCGTCTATCGACAGGTCACTTCCTATTTGTATAATAACTTCTCCAAGCTTCATGAGTCAATAATCTATTTTATTTATAAAAATGGCTCAATCACATTTTTTGTGGGATTTAGGGTTTCTGACATATTCTCTTCTGCTTTCATCCATAATCTTTAAAAAGAAGTAATCGTTATCCCTGTAGCCATAGGCTTTTCTTCTTACGGTCTTTATTAGGTTGTTTGTTCCTTCAACCTTTCCAGAAGAGATCTTGTAGGTCCCATGGGCTATTTTTATCAAGAAGATTTGAAAACCATATGAAGTGCTTATTACCTGAATCGTTGCAGATGTCTATTATTTCTGTTATTTCCTTCGCCATTTTACACTCGTCGTCTAAAGTGTAGGAGTGGGAGAGCTTCTCCTTCACCATATCTGAAAGAAACAGCAGTTTATTCTCCTAAAGCGATGCACCATAAAGCTCCTCGTTGCCACCTCTAGTCTCCTTTTGCTTTCCTCCATCAAATATCTTAGTCTCAATATTAGCTTTCCTGTCTTCCTTAGCCTTATCATCCTTCTTCCTAAGGGTCTGTCTGTTTGATGTGAGAATGTATTTGGTATTTTTGAGCATCTTTGCTTCCTCTATTCTCCCTTCTGAATAGAGGCGCCTCTGTTCGTCCTTTCTTACTTCGGCAACAACCTTATCGTTAAAGTTCTTCCTTATTACCTGTATATGGGGACAACAGTCCTTGAAAACCTCTTGATAGTCGCTATTCATGTCACAAGCAACAGCTTCTTCACCGTCCATCCATTCCTCTCCAACGAATTTGATGAAGTCATAAAGCGCTTTTTTTCTTCTTGCCATAGGCAAGCCACAGTACGTGCCCCGTCTCTAAATCAATTATTATCGGCCCCTGTGCAGCAGGAATTCATCTACGCCAAGGTATTTCGCCTGTCTATCAGGTTTCTTAAGATGCTTACCGGCAGCAGTATACTTCTTTAGAAATCGCTCCGTGTCTATGTCCTTAACGGTGTTCTTGCCAAGCCCTGTAAGCTCGGAGACAATTTTGTTAGTAAGCCCCAGTTCAAGTAGGTCCATTGCACAAGAATGAAGAGTGCTAGTAATTCTGTGATCTCCTGCATACAAGTGAAATTGCATTTTGAAAAGATACAACGATGCTTCTCAAACCTCACCGCAGAAAGCGTCCTGCCAAAAGGAATGTAACCAAGGCTTATGTTGTATGTGTCATGTATATGCATCCTTACACCACATTTAGGACAGATTCTATCTTCTTCTAGTTCCTGCAATGTGCCATCTATGAGAAAAATACTTCTATCTGTGACTGTTGTTGCTTTTAGCGTCTTTGTGTTAATAAACCCTTTTAAAACCTGAAGGGATTGTGATAGTGTTCTCCATTCTGAATTTGTTTGTGGTTATTTAAACTTTAAGAGAATTTCCCTACTTTTTCAATTTTTAGCTATCTATTTTATTTTTCAAGCTATTTGTTAATCCCACAAGAAAAGTGATTGACCCTATTTTTTCCTGACATATAATCCTACTAATACTTATATGACGCAGGAACCTTGGTTAAATTATCTCATTCATATTGGTTATTTTGTATATATAAATGCAATAGCTAACGTTTTTACTCTTTGAACAAGTTAATGCAATATCTTTATAATTATTGAGTTGCATTTATGTTTTCAATTAACATCGTCACGCAATATTATAAAGGTGTTCTGTTGACTATCTTTTTTTTCTTATTTATGCTTTTTAACATGGATAAGAGCGTCATCATTGCCGATTTATGTGAAGGAAAGACTATGGCTTTAACAGTTGAAAGCCAGAGAGAGGGTCTTGAATTTGCTCTAGAGCTACAAAGTGGTGATGATATTGTTTTTTTACCTCTTGTAAATAGCTTTTCAAATAGTGGATATTTAATTGTATTTCGCTCCCTTTATGATAAAAAGCTTACATATTTAAGGGGTAACACTGCTCTATTTTCTCTTCTTCCTATCTTAGGTCACTCTGCACTAGTGATAAGAGGTGGAGCAAGAAAGCTTTCATATTTAACAATAAGAAAAGATGGTATAGAGCTGTTAAGCTGCGAGAATTTACGCTCAAATAGTCCATTCCATACCTTCGAGATACTATCTAAGGGTGATGATGGTATTCTTGCTATTGGAGAAGCTGGAGAGAAGTGTGTATACTCTGCTGCTCTTTTCTCAAGTGATAACAATGAGTATTTTTCATCAAGCATAGGTGCTATCTTTGGTTCAAAGAATTTAAAGAGTATTGTTATTGAGTCCGCACAGGAAAAAATAGAGGCTAATGCAAAAATAAAAAAGAAGATAGCACGCTCTTCTATTGTTAAGAAGCTTAAGAGAGAGGGCTCTACTATGCTAATTGACCAAGCCTATGATAATGGGTGGATTAACAATGATTACTTTTCAGCAACTAAGGACCCTCGCTCACTCCATTTAGATGGCTTTTGTCAAAGTAGAATAATTGCTGCTACAAGTGATGCCTGTAAAAGCTGTTTGATCTCATGTAGACGTAAGGGCTTAAAGGGTACTACATGCCCAGGCTTTAGAGAAGCAATGGCTTTAGGCTCTGCTTTAGGCTTCTACTCATATGAGAAGATTATGAGATTTACAGAAGCCTGCGTTATGTATGGTCTATCTCCAAATGAATGTGGGCTTATCCTAGCATCGTTAAAAAGGTGTGATAGCCTACCATTTACATATCCACAGCTAAGAAATGCTAATGAGGATGAAATTATTAGAGTTATCTTATTAATTGGTCAAAAGAAGGGTATTGGAGAAAGTGTATCAAAGCTCTTTGATAGAGAGTATTTAATTTCATCGCATCCACAATTAATTGACCTAAGAGGAGCTGGTATTGAAGCTATCTTTGAGCTATATGGAGAGGGTGATAATGCTTATCCTGATTTGCTTTTAGGCTTAACTAAGAAATACTCAGCCTTTAATCTTGGATATATAGCTTGCTATTTAAGAGCTTACCACCATGCATTTATGCTTCTTGGAGTTCCTCATGTATATCCAATTCCTCTAATTTATGAAAAGCTTTTTAAATATGCTCCTGATAAATTATTTATTTTAAAATATAAGCTTAACCACATTTCCTTTATGGGAAAAAAGAGTAATGAGCTTCTTAAGATGGGGCTATCCTCAATGCTTTACTTTGATGAAAAGAGAGGTGGTGAGGGTAAAATTGATAAGCTTTTTACAGATGAGGTTAGAGATGATGGCTCATTACTTAATCTTACACGTCTTAAGCTTGGATATGAAAAGGCTCTTAATGAGATAAAATCCTTTTTTCATTGTTAACTTTTATATATTTTTATATTATATATTATACAAACATTATATCTATTTTTTTGGAGAGACTGATGGAAGAACGTTATTTAACGCTTAGAGATGACCACAGATTGTTTTATCGTATATGGCGCCCAGAAATTGAACCTATTGCTACCCTCCATATTCTCCATGGTATGGCTGAGCATTCTCTTAGATATAATGATTTTGCTCTTTATCTAAATTCACTTGGCTTTGTAGTTTATGCTCAGGACCATAGAGGTCATGGTTTTACTAAGGAAGAAAATGAACAGGGCTGGTTTGCGGACCAAAATGGTTGGCAGGCTGTTTGTAAGGATTCCTATGAGCTAGATAAAATTATATTAAGCGAGTATGACCAGCTTCCACACTATATGATGGGTCATAGCATGGGCTCCTTTATGGCTCGTAGTGTTATTACAATGTATCCATCACAATTTGATGGTCTTATCATTATGGGTTCAGGTTGCTCTAAGGGGTTAACTGGTAAGGTTGGTAAGGCCTTGGCTCTAAATATGGCAAAGAAGCTAGGTCCAAGGCTCCCTAATAACAAATTAGATAAGCTAAGCTTCGGCTCCTTTAATTCAAAGTTTAAACCTGCAAGAACTCCATTTGATTGGCTCAGTAGAGATGAAAAGGAGGTCGATAAATATATTAAGGACCCACTTTGTGGCTTTGTATGCTCCTCCGTATTTTATTCAGATTTAATTGATGGTGTTGAGATGGCTAACAATAGAGTCTTAATGAAGAATATCCCTTCATCTCTTCCGATCTTGATTATCTCAGGAGATGCTGATCCAGTTGGAGATTATGGAAGAGGTGTAAACAAATTTGCTTCAATCTATAAGGATGTAGGCATTAAGGACTTAACAGTTAAGCTTATTCCAGATGGTAGGCATGAGATATTAAATGAGCTAAATAAGAAAGAAACCTATGAATACATTGGCTCTTGGCTATTAGATAGGATTAATGCAATTAATGGAAAATGAGGAAGTAAAGCTATCAATTAAGGAGCGATTTTTATCGTGGTCACAGGATATTGGATATCTACTAGTGCGTTCTGCTGAGAATCTATTTAATGATAATGTAGATATCCTTGCTTCAGGCTTAGTTTATTCTACTCTAGTTGCCTTTGTACCTTGCTTTACATTTATCTTTGCAGTAGTACAGCTATTTGGGGTCCTGCAGCCTCTAATAAATATTATTTTAGAGTTTTTATACCAAGCACTAGGAAGTGAAATTAGTGAGCAGATAGTATCTGCACTTGCAAAGTTTACTTCTAATGGTATGGGACTTGGTGCTTTAGGTCTTGTTTCATTTATTTTTACAGCTATCCTGCTCGTAAATAAGGTATATATGGTAATAAACCATATGTTTAGAGCAACTCCAAGAAATGGAACTATTAAGAGGTTTTCAACCTTTTTAACCTTCATTTTCCTTTCTGTAATTATCTTAGCTGTTGTGCTAACTATTAATACTAAGGCAACTAACTACATCTCCTCCTTTATTGAGAAGACAGATTCCCCAAGTGGCCTTAGTAGAGTACTATCAACAATTATTTCATATGTTGTAATTGTAGCCTTTTTATTTTCGATGTTTTATTTTGTTCCAAATGCAAAGGTTAGGAGTAAATCAGCACTATTTGGCGCATCTATTGGTGCCATAATGCTTTCATTTATTACAGCAGGTTTTAAATATATTGTTACACTTTCAGTAAACTACTCTGTATTATATGGTTCTCTTTCTGCTGTCTTCTTCCTGCTTTTATACCTCTATCTTTGTTGGTATGCGATTTTAATAGCAGCAGAGTTTACATATGTTTATCAATTTAGACCAGATAGAACACATCTTAATGGTATAGGAGAAAGTCCTTCTGAGCAGATTCAAAATAGCTTGAATCTTATTATGATAGTTTCCTCCTCCTATAGAAATGGAGAAGGGCCTGTTAGCCAAAAGACCTTAGTAAGAAAGCTTTTGTTAAATCCTAAGGAGCTATCGAGTATTTTATCTATTTTTATTAGTAATGGTTTTATTTTAGAGATCGCTAGAGGTAAGAAGGGTAGTATTTGCTATGTACCTGCAAAGCCTCTAGACCAAATATTAGTTAAAGATGTTGTTAAGGCGATCTATGCACTTGACGACGAGAGTGTTGAGACTGTAGGTGAGGCTGTTAGCCAACAGCTATTAAAGAAGGGTTGTGATTCCTTTGAAAATCTTACAATAGATAATTTATTAGAGAGGGTATAATGCTTTTAGATATTCATAAGGCACCAGCGCTATCGAGAGAGGATTTTTCCTCTGTCCCTGATACTAGTGCTCTTCCAGCTAAGAAATTTAAGTGTGGTGATGTTTTTGTAAATTACTATAAAAATGTGAAGACAGCTTCGGGTGAGGATTATGTTTTAATTGCATACTCCTTAGTTGCTTTCTTTGATAATAAACCAAAGGTAGCTGTTTCTATTGAAAAGCAGGATCTTAGAGCCTTAAGTGGGATGCTTGGACTTAGCTTAAGAGAGCTTCAGAAGGAGAATAATACTAGAGGCTTATATGGAAGCGCAGAGGTTGTAATGTATGGTGATGGACAAAGAGAGGAGTTTGGCCCATTAGGAGTTGAGGAAAAGGATGAATATTTACTTCCTTTCCTATTTGATCTTTTGCTAGATTCAATTGATTATATTGAAGAGGTAATAAGCTTAGACTAATGGCATACGGTCGAAGAAGGCATGATAAATATACTTTATTATGCCTCTTTTTTTTGGGTTATTAAGAGCTATAGCATTTTCATATATCTTTAATACCTTATCTGCAAATGTATCTGAGCTAAAGGAGGCTAGAGCAAATTCTTTAGCATTCTTGCTCATCTCTTTTGCTATTTCAGGATTAGATAAAAAGAATGTTAAATGCTCTTTAAATTCCGCTTCATTATTAAAGGACCATCCTGTTTTATTCTCAAGTAATACATTGTCTAAGCACTCATCCTTTTTACAAAGAAGTGGGAGTCCGCTTGATAGTGCTTCAATGTATGTTAAGCCCTGAGTTTCACTTTGGCTTGCAGATACAAATAGTGAGCCTAGACGATAGTAAAGAGCGATATCATCTTGGCTAACCATTCCTGTGAAAATTGTTTTATCATTAAGTCCAGTAGCTGCAATTTGCAATTCAATAGTTTTTCTATCAGGGCCATCACCTACGATAAGGAATTGAAACTCCTTATCTTTATAGTCTGAGAGGTAGTTTATTACCTCAAGTAGATTCTTTTCCTTTCCTAAGCGTCCAACAAATATTAGGGTAGGTACATCCCTTTTAAGACTGTGCTTTTCTCTAAGTCTTTCAATTAAATCCTCAGAATAGACAGCATTATACTTAGTTAAATCTAAGCCCGTTGGGATAACTGTTATCTTTGTGCTTATTCCATACCCTAAGAGTTGCTGCTTAGTCTTTTCTGTTGGTGCAATAATCTCCTGCATATATGAGGTAACATGCTTAATATAGCTCTTTACAAGAGGGGTTCCCATCTTTTTACTAAGAGCTAAATAATGGACATAATCCTCATAATCTGTATGGTAGGTATGAACCATAGGGGCACCAGTTTTTCTAGAGATGTCCTTTGCTAATGTATATGTCGAGAACTCTGTATTTGTGTGAATGATATCAGGCTTCCACTCAATTAGATCCTGGATATTCTTTCTCATTACAGGGTGCTTAATTCTGATATCTGGATAGATTTTATCTACACTTAAAGAGCCAATATAAATTACATTATCCTTAACATGTGTAGAGACGGAATCTGAGAGAGTAAGAACCTTAACATCATGACCCTTTCTTTCAAGGGCCTCCTTAAGGTTTTTTACAGATGTAATTACTCCATTAACTGCAGGGTAATATTTATCAACTGCTAATAATACTCTCATAGGTACAATTATTGACTTTGAATGATAAAAATTCAAGGTATCTCTTATTGTTTCTTTCTAATCTAATATATATCATTTAGAAAATATGGACGCTAGAAGCAAAAAATTACAATATTGGTCGCTAAATATCGCATCCTTTTTAGGACAATGTGCTATTTCAATGGTTAACTTAGCACTCGTTTATTATCTTAGATATACTCTTAATGCTCCTGCAAGAATGATTGCATTTGCAGCTAGTATATATACAAGTGTATATCTTATTGCCTGCTTATCGTTAAGTAAGGTCTATCAGCACTTTGCTCCAAGAAAGATGGTTGCTCTTTCGATGGTTATGATGGCAATTCCAGTAGTACTTATTACTAAAACTCAATCTATAGGTCTTATTGCCTTTTACTTAGTACTCTATGGTCTTGCAATGAGTATGCTTTGGCCTCAGATGGAGGCTTGGATTACAAGAGGTAGCGAGGGAAAGGAACTAAATAAATTAACTAGCTCCTTTAACTTTTCATGGAGCTTCGGAACTGGCCTAAGCCCATACATTGCATCCTTACTTGTAACTAAGACACCTGCTTATGGTCTTTTAGGTGGTGCAATTATTTTTATTGCTATCTTTATTCTAATTAATCTTATTTCTTTAAATCGTGATATTAGAGCAATAAAGCCTGAGAGTGAGGTAATTGCTCATACAGATATTAGTGAGGACCATAGCACACCACTTAGATATGACTCCTATATAGCAGTATTTTTAGTATATAGTGCTCTTTCTGTTGTGTTAAATATCTTCCCAATTTATACAAAGGAGGTTCTAGCTATAGGTGAGAGTACTAATGGATTTTTACTTCTCTTAAGGGGTATTGCAACCTGCTTTGCTTTTATCTATTTTGGTAAGACCTCTTGGTGGCAATTTAAGTTTAAGTACATTTTAGGTGCTGAGGTTTTATTTATCTTTATTATCACAATATTTGCGAAGCAAACCTCTGTTATTTCTCTTGCAATATTTATGATTTTATTTGGCCTGATATTCTCTCTCTGCTACAACTTCTCAATATTCCATGCGGCCTCAGGTGCAATTGATAAGGGTAAGAGAATGATGATACATGAGTGTGTGCTTACTGTAGGACAGGTAATTGGAGTCTCAATTGCAGGTGGAATATATGATAAGCTTGGTTGGACTAATGTATTATTTGTAATTGCTTCAATTGGTGTTGTATTTGTTATTTGTCAATTCGGAGTTAACTTATTAAGAAAAAAGAAAAGCACCTTAAAATAAGGTGCTTTTTTGGGCCCAGGTGGATTTGAACCACCGACCGACGGGTTATGAGTCCGCAGCTCTAACCACTGAGCTATAGGCCCGTGCTAAATAATATAGCAATCATTAATTATATTTTCAAGTAGGATATTTAGATGATAATATTACAATTTATGGAGGATTTTTCATGTATAAAAAACTTCTTTTGATTCTTCTAGTCATGGTACTAGCAATTTCTTCAGTATTTGCAGTTCCATTTAAATTTGTGTTTGGAGACCTAGGACAGCATCCTGAAATCCTAATGGGCTTTATTCCAACATATATATTAGCTGGTGCGGGCTACAGAGGTATTGAATTAATAGAGGATGATGTAACAGAGCTTCAAGCACTATTAGGCTTTGGTTACAACCAGAGAAAGGTTTGGCAAGATAAGGATAGTGGTGAAGTAAAGCTCGTAGACCCTATTGTATATGATGTTTTAGAGACAGACTTGATTTTACGCTTTGTCCAGGGCTTTGGGGAGAGCACTGTAGCAGGTAAGGATTTAATTACTTTAACAGCTGGATATGAGGGTAAGCTTGAAGTTAACCTCGATAGTATGGTTAAGGGACAGGTTAGAAAGAATAATACTTATTCTACTATTTCTTCCCTAAATGATTACCTTGGAGGAGAGAACTACTCAGGTGATATTTATCCAGACCTTAGAGGAAACCATACAATGCTAGCTAATGCATTAGCATTCCAAGCTAAGTTTGACATTATGGATGATAAGATGACTACTACAGATGGCTTTGTTGCAAAGTTTGATGCTAAGTGGGCTCCTCATGCTTTAAACCATGCACTCTCTGGTGATGCTGATTACTACTCATTAACTCTTAATGCAGTTGGTGCTAAGACACTCTTTGAGGTAGAAAGTAAAAATGGTAAGGACCTATTTACTATTACATTAGTTGATAGAGCTAATGTGAACTGGACAGATGGCTCCTTAGTCCCAGTATTTGCTCAAGGCCCAGTTTCTCTTGGTAGAAAGGTAAGAGGCTTTAATACTTGGACCTATAATACTCAGTTTACAGCAGTAAATAACTTCGATATCAGATTTGCAGGTCCAAATCTTGGTGTTAAGGGTATATTCCCAAGAGCAAATGTATTCTTTGATATTGGTTATGGCTGTGGAAATTACTTTAATACAAATTATTCAGCATCTAACTTCCTAATGAGTACTGGTGTTCAATTAACTATCTCATTCTTTGATTTTATCGATCTTGGATATCAGGTTGCATACCTATTTAATGGTAACAAGCTAAGTGAAGGTGATAGTAAAATCGTAGGAAGCTTTACTTTCTTCCTTGATTTCTGATTAAAGTATTAGGGACTGTTTCAATACAGTCCCTATTTTAGCATTTTTAAATACTTTGAAATCTCTTACTTAGCAAAGTAAGCCTTCATATCCTTTTCAAACTTTTCAGCAGTAATATTAAGCTTGCTAGCTGCAGTTTCCTTTGTAATTATTCCATCACGAGTTAATTCATATAGAGTTTCACGCTTTCCTTCACGTTTTCCTTCTCGCTTTCCCTCACGCTTACCATCATTCTTTATATCTTCAATTGCCTTACACATGTTATATCCTCCATCATTTGGAATATCTACCTTCATTATCGTTTCTAATAACTTAGCTGTTCTATAATCAAGGTCCTTAAAGGCCTCTTCACTATTAATATAACTTAAAAGCGCCTTTTTATCTCCTTGGTTTTTAATAATATTTAATACTAGCTTTAATGGCTTACTTATTTTATTTATCTTTTCTCCCTTTAGCTCATGTGGATCTAAGACATAATACCCTGCGTTTACTAAAGGATAGCCAAAGACCTTTATTGCCTCCTTTGATAATAGCTTTCTTAAATCAGTTGCATTACTCCATTTCCTATCTAGCATATTAAATACTATGATATATACTGGCTTTAGCTTCTCACCCTCCTTAATAGTAGCTATTTGATTATCATAGATTAATAGTGATGCAATGCCTGCTCTTATTACCATATGCTTATCACTATATGCTTGTGACTCAAGACCAATGATTGCATATACATTTTCATCACTCTCCTTTACTGTTGAATCATAAAGATTATCTACTAATACCTCTAAGGATTTATTCTTAGTAAACACTGTAGAATTAACAGGGTCTATTTCTCTTAAGTCTTCAGCTTTTATTCTTTCTTCTCCATTAAATAGAGATAGATTAACAAACTCTGAAAAGATCTTAGGGTCAGAGAAAAAATTCTTTGCTGCGCGATCTTTTTCCTTTGCCATCACATCCTCCTTTTTTTAGCTTCTATTAATAATCTTGAAAAAGGATTAAAAAAACGTAATAAAAAAGAGGTAAAAACATGGGAATCTAAGCTATTAGATTTTCTATTTCTTTAAAATAAAACAAATTAAAAATTTTTTAATATTTTTTTAGAAGGTACAAAAAATCCTTCCTGGAAAACCAAGAAGGATAGAGAATTAACTATTTAAGGACTATTAATTATATGGGTTTGCTTCACCCTTTACTAAAGGCTCTGTAATTCCAATTTCATCAAGTGTTTTCATTACACTCTCAAGTCTATAGGATTGAACATATTTAACACTAATTCTAATTAGACCATCTGATACAATTTCAACTGAAGGCTTTAAGCCTGCCTCCTTAATTGAGTTATATACTGCATATGCATTTTTTGTGTTTGTGTATGAACCAATTTGTAATGTATACCAGCCTGTCTCATTTCCATTTAGATACTTTGTTTCAGGCTTCTCTGGCTCACTGATTACTTCTATATCGACCTGTGCAACACCGATATCATATATACCAAGCTCCTTAGCAGCTTTTGGTGTTAAATCGATATCGCGTCCTTCGATATATGGACCACGGTCATTGATTCTTACTTGGACACTTTTATCGCCATAGCTAACCTTAACAATAGAACCAAAGGTTAGTGTTTTATGTGCTGCACTTAGTGCATTATTATCAAATATTTCTCCATTAGCTGTTAGCGCATTTTTCTTATCTGCAGTATACCAGGAGGCTATTGCAGGAGTTGAAAAGAGGTTTGCTGTAATTAGTAATAATAAAATCAAAAATAAAAGCTTCTTCATGACCTTAATATATCCCAGCTTGGTTAAATTTTAAAGTCTTTTCAGCAGTGGTAATTAATTAGCATTTATGTAATAATGACAAGCTATGAGTGAAATACAAAACCATTGGGCAGATATATATGCCGATAAGATTATTCGTGAAAAGGGTGATAAAGAAATCTATACCTGCGCTAGCGGTATTACACCTTCTGGAACTGTACATATTGGTAACTTCAGAGAGATTATCTCTGTAGAATTAGTTGTTAGAGCCTTAAGAGCTAAGGGTAAGAATGTAAGATTTATCTATTCTTGGGATGATTATGATGTATTTAGAAAGGTCCCTAAGAATATGCCTCAGCCAGAGCTATTAGAGACTTACCTTAGAAAGCCTATTACATTAGTTCCTGATACAACAGGTAGAGCAGATAACTATGCAAGAGGAAATGAGCTTGATGTAGAAAAGATCCTTCCTTCTGTTGGTGTTGAGCCAGAGTACCTCTACCAGGCAGAGCGCTATCGCTCTAGCATGTATGCAGAGGGCATGAGACAGGCTCTTGAGCATAGAGCTGAGATTAAGGCTATTTTAGATGAGTTCAGAACTGAGCCTCTTCCAGATACCTGGTGGCCTATTTCTGTATTTAGCTCCTTTACAGATAAGGATACTACTACTATCCTTGGTTGGGATGGTGAGTGGGGTATTACATATCGTGATGATTCAACAGGTCAAGAGGAGACTATAGACTTAAGAACTACTCCTTATGCTAAGCTCCCATGGCGTATTGACTGGCCAATGAGATGGGCTCGTGAGGGTGTAGATTTTGAGCCTGCTGGTAAGGACCACCATTCAGAGGGCGGTTCCTTCGATACCTCAAAGAAGATCGTACAGCTATTTGGAGGAACAGCACCAGTTTCCTTCCAGTATGACTTTATTTCAATTAAGGGTCGTGGCGGTAAGATTAGCTCTTCATCAGGTGAGGTTATCTCACTATATGATGTTCTTGAGGTATATACTCCTGAAATTTGTCGTTACCTCTTTGTATCAACAAGACCTAACACAGAGTTCGCTATTTCATTTGACTTAGATGTATTAAAGATCTATGAGGACTATGATACCTGTGAAAGAATTTACTTTGGTCTTATGGATGTAAATGAGAAGAGAAAGGCAAAGGAAAAGAGAATCTATGAGCTTTCTCAGGTTAAGGATATTCCTACAGAGCCTTCTTACCAGATTCCATTTAGACACCTTTGTAACCTTCTTCAGATCCATGGTGGTAATAAGGAAGCTGTACTTGCTTCATTAAAGGATATTAAGCCAAGTCAGGTTGATAGATTAAATAAGAGAATGGAGTGTGCTTGGGCTTGGATCACAACCTTTGCACCAGAGGAATTCAGATGGTCACTATCATCAGAGACAACTCCTCTTGTTGAGGTAAGTGATAATGAAAGAGCAGCTCTCAAGGCTTTAAAGGGCTTTGTAGAAGAAAAGCTCGATGAGCTATCAGAAAAAGAGTTCTCTAATTATCTCTATGAAGCAGCTAGTGCAGGTAACCTCGAGAGTGGAGCTTTCTTCTCTCTTGTTTATAGAGTACTTATTTCTAAGGAAAGAGGTCCTAAGCTTGCAGGCTTTATTAAGATTTGTGGAAAGGATAAGATTCTTCCTATTCTTTCAAGGTATTAAAATATGAATGTTTTATTATTAAATGGTTCTCCTAATGCTAAGGGCTGTACATATACAGCTCTTAAGGAGGTTAAGGATACTTTAGAGCAAGAGGGCATTGAAGCTCAGATTGTAAACATTGCAATTGAAAACTTTACTAAGGAGGATGTTGAAAGAGTCGCTGAGTTATGTGTTAATGCAGATGGCTTGGTAATTGGTTCTCCAGTATGGTATGCATCCTCATGCGGGCTGTCAAATTACTTTTTAGATCTATTATTCTCAAGAATAGGCTCTAAAATGCGTCTTAAGTTTGGTGCCTCTGTAGTTTCCTGTAGAAGAGGTGGAGCTTCCTCTACCTTTGACCAGCTTAATAAGTATTTTACTATCTCTCAAATGCCAATTGTTTCCTCAAATTATTGGAACCAGGTTCATGGAAATACTCCTGATGAGGTAAAAAAGGATTTAGAGGGCCTTCAAACTATGAGAATACTTGCTCGTAATATGGCTTATTTAATTAAGGCAGTTAAGAGCTCAAATGTAGCTTTACCAGATAGTGAAGCTAAAATAAAAACTAATTTTATTAGATAACTTTTAGGGGGCTGTTAAAAAACTCAAGGTTTTAAGCGCCCCTATTCACTAATTATATTTATAGCCCTTTCTGGCCTGCTTTAGGCTGAAGGGGTTTCTTTTTGGCAATCCTGTTAGCAAGTCTTTTTGCAGATGGCTTCTTGAATACCTGTGGTACCGTACCCTCTGGAGCAGTCCAGACTTTGGGAGCCGCCACATTTCTCATGTATTTTCTAATGTTCATCCCAAGTGCCGTGAGCATAAGTTCAGTAGCCACTCTTTCCAGCCCTGTTCTCCTGAACCTGTCATAGGAGAAGTCCTGTTTCATAATCCCGAAACAGCCTTCCACCTGGCAGCTTCTGTTTACCCTCATTTCTATGCCTTCCACAGAGAGAAGAATATCACGGGCTTGTTGCTTGTATCGGATAAAATCCCTGTTCACTTCGAAAATCTTGAAGTCTGCTACCTTTTCCGTCATGAACTGTCTGCAGTAAGGCATGAAGTCACATCCAGTGCATCCGTTAACACGATAGAATACAGATCCAGCCTTTTTCGGGTGCCTGTCAGGAATGCTTACTTCCTGGCCTTTTCGATTTCCAAGGCATGTAATCGTATCATCATCATTGAGTTCGTAAACAGCAGGACGTCGCCCCGTACTTTCACCTTCCCAGCTCATGTATTTGATGAATGCGGTTATTCCGTTATCGTCACAGAACCTGTAGTTGTCAAGACAGCCGTACCCGGCATCCGCACATACCCTCGATGGATAAAAACCATGCATTTTCCTGAATCGCTCAAGCGTTGGAATGAAGCAGTAAGTATCGGAACGGTCTTGAGTTACCGCATATGAGCAGATGTAGCCGCAGCATACTGCGGACTGTACCTGATATGCTGCGTGCATATTGCTCCCAAGCCCACTGTAATAGTCCCTCTTGAGGCACATTGCCGTTGCATCATGATCAGTCTTGTAATAGGAGTTCCTGTTCGGCCCGCATATTCGCTCATTTTCCTCATATTCACAGGCTTTCATCAGATATGCCTCCAGGTTTTCAGCCATTTTTACTAGCCTGTTGGTTTCATCCGCATCATTTAAAGACATAATCCTGTCATGAAGTTCCCTTAGTCTGTTAGCAAGATAAACTGACGTGATAAGTCCTCCAGGATTATCATCGGCTTCACTCAGTCCTGCAATTCGTATCAGGTTACGCGCCTTCTCTCCAAGCCTCTTATGGAATGTAATGGGCTTCCATACGAATTTAAACTTATTGGCATCAGCCTCAATCTTGGTACCGTCTATGAAACAGTCATCCATTAAAAGTGACTGCTCTTTCATTATCTTGGAAGTCACAGTTGCGAATATAAGGTCAGCATCAGGTTTTATCACAGTATTTATGAAATTACAGA
>NZ_VUNN01000013.1 GCF_009695635.1 Bullifex porci | reverse complement strand
GGAGGTTCTCTCTGTTTTTATTTCCTTATCTTATAACAAGTTAATTATAGTATATTCCACCTAAAATGACAATAAAAAAGGACTGTGCACGAGTCCTTAATTTATTTTATTTCGTGCAACAGCCCCTCTTTAAATTTTAATCCTATTAGTTTTGGAAAATCTTATTCTTCTTCTTTTGATTTTGCTTCCTGAATTTCGCTTCGTCTTTCTTTACAAAGCTTACTTAATTCTGCGAGTGCTTTTCTAGCGCGAGTACCACTTGCCTTAATACCCTTTTCTTCAAATCTCTGAGATTCAGCAACATAGGTTTGAAACTGTTGAACCAACTGTTCGTGAATAGTCATCTACATGTTTCTCCTTTATTAAGATTAAGATTTATAATTAAATCGTATCATAAGATTTAATGTATGCAAGTAAAAAATATTATTATTCTTTAAAAAGATTTATTACAAATTTTCAAATTACGAAAATACTGAATTAAAATAATATATTATTGAAAAACCGGTGCTTTATTACACCGGCTTAGATTTACATTAATTTAAAGTCTTTATATCAGATTCACTTCTTAGGATATAGCCCTTCTTAAGAGGCTTATCTGTTATTAAATAACCCTTTTTGCCATGGTCGAGCTTAACTAATTCATGACCATCCTCATCAACAAGCTTGAAGGTATCATCCTTTATTGAGTAGATATCTGGTCCTAAATACTCAACCAGCTTATTGGTTCTTATTTGATTTTTAACATCAATTGAGTACTTGCCATTTCCAAGGTCCTCCAGAATAGTTCCAAGATACATATACTCTCTTTGATAGCCATAGCTGGTAGGGCGATTAATAGCTCCATCGTTGCTGTCACGGCCATAGAAAAAGCCTGTTGAGAATTCTCTATGAGATACATTAAAGATATCCTCTCTAAATATATCCTTATCTGGATCATTATCGAGTGCCTTTCTATATGCTCTAGTAACAACAGCTACATAGTAAATACTCTTCATCCTACCTTCAATCTTTAGTGAGGAAAGACCTGCATTTCTTAAGTCATCAAGGTGGTCTATCATACAAAGATCCTTACTAGATAGAATTGTAGTATATCCAGCTTCATCTTCCTCAATAGGGTAGTAGATTCCCTTTCTTTCTTCCTCCTCTAGTGCGTAGTGAAGCTTATAGTTCCAGCGACAAGTATGTGAGCAATCACCTTGGTTAGCGCTTCGGCCTGTCAAATATGAAGAGAGTAGACACCTACCTGAATAGCTCATACACATAGCACCATGAACAAAGGCCTCTAATTCAAGCTCTGGGACTGCATCCTTAATTCTCTTTATGTCATCTAAGGATGCCTCTCTACCTAGGATAACTCTCTCAAAGCCCATGTCATAGTACATACGTGCACTTTCACTATTGATACAGCTTGCTTGAGTTGAAAGATGAAGAGCCTTTGATGGTAGGTACTTTTTAAATAGAGGTACAAGCCCAATATCGGTGATAATAAAGGCATCAAAAGGGGAGTTCTCAAGTGTTGGAAGATATTCCTTTACTGCTTGAATTTGCTCCTCACTAAAGATGATATTCATTGTGCAATATAGCTTTTTACCGCTTTCTGCCTTTATCTTTCTTACTTCCTCTAGCTCATCTATGTCGAAGTTTCCTGCATTTTTTCTTAAAGAGTATTTACTCATACCCATATAAACTGCATCAGCACCGAAGTTAATAGCAGTTCTAAGCTTTTGAGCATTTCCAGCAGGGGATAATAACTCTATATCCTTCATTTTACTATTCCTTTTCTACAACTCTATTTGTCAACTGACATAGAAGCTCTTTAAGATACTTAGAGTCATTTTCATTCTCCTTCTCTTGCTTTAGCTTCTCTTCATCTACCTTAATATACTCCTCTTCAGACATTCTTACATGCTTATCATTTGGGAAGCTGAGCTTAAGTACTTCCTGCATATCCTTTACAGGGCAGAAGGTAATTCCACTCTTCACTTCATCTGAAAGCTTATCTAAATCATTACGATTTGCATAAGGAATAATAATTGTATCTATTCCACAGCGTTTAGCTGCTAGAATTTTCTCCTTAAGGCCTCCAATTGGCATAACCTTACCAGTTAGTGTTAATTCTCCAGTCATAGCAAGCTTCTGCTTCATAACCTGGTTAGTTAGAAGAGAGTAGAGTGCTACAGTTAGAGTAACACCTGCAGAAGGACCATCCTTAGGTGTTGCACCCTCAGGAATGTGTAAGTGTACATTGTTTCTTTCGAAGAAGGAGTAATCGATATTTCTTCTAACTGCCTCTCTCTTAAGATATGTCCAAGCAATGTTAACAGATTCCTTCATTACATCGCCAAGCTGTCCTGTGATATTTAGTTCACCCTTTCCTGGATAGTTCTCTGCTTCAATTAGTAGTGTGTCTCCACCCATACTAGTCCAAGCAAGTCCAATAGAGGTTCCAACCTTATCGGCCTTTTTAACCTCATCCTCAGAGAAAGGAGCCTTACCGAGATACTTAACAACTAACTCATCAGTTACAGTAATAGGTAACTTAAAATCTGGGTTTGTAAGAGATTCTCTAGCTATCTTTCTATTTATTTTATCTAGTGCCTTATCGAAATTTCTTACTCCTGCTTCTCTTGCATACCCTTCTGCAATTGAAAGCAGAATTGATGGAGAGTACTTTACATCCTTCTTATTTAAGCCATTTTTTTCAAGACTCTTTGGAAGTAGGTATTTCTTTCCGATATTCAGCTTTTCATTTGATGTATAACCAGATAGCTCTATAATCTCCATTCTATCAAGAAGTGGAGAAGGAATTGTCTCTAAGGTATTAGCTGTTACAATAAATAGAACCTGAGAGATATCAAAAGGAAGATCGAGATATCTATCTCTAAATTCCTTATTCTGCTCTGGATCTAAGGCCTCTAGTAGAGCTGATGCGGGGTCCCCTTGATAGCTTTCACCCATCTTATCAATTTCATCGATTAAGAATACTGGACTCTTAGTTTTGACAATCTTTAAGCCCTGAATAATCTTTCCAGGGAGTGCTCCTACATATGTTCTTCTGTGGCCTTTAATTTCAGCCTCATCCTTCATGCCACCTACACTAAAGCGATAGCATTTTTTACCGATAGCTTTAGCAATTGATAAACCAACACTAGTTTTACCAACTCCAGGAGGGCCTACTAAGCAGATAATAGCACCCTTAGTATCCTGTCTTCGCTTTCTAACAGCTAAGAATTCAAGTACGCGGTCCTTAACCTCCTCCATACCATAGTGCTCGCTATTAAGAATCTTTTCAGCCTTCTTTAAATCAAAATCCTTAAATGGCTCATCTGCCCATGGGAGAGCTGCAATTGTCTGAAGGTAGTTTAGAGACATAGAGTACTCAGGTGAGTTTGGCTCAAGAGCTGAGAAACGAGCAAATTCGTTCTCTACAGTTTCCTTTGCTTCGCCCTTTAAATTTAGTCTATCTAGATCACTTTTTAGCTTTTCAACTAAGTCACCCTTATTTTGGATGATTCCTAATTCCTTTTGAATTTGTCTTAGCTCTTCTCTTAAGAAGTAATCTCTTTGGTTCTTCTCGAGCTTTTTATTTACATGCTCCCTAATTGAGCCCTGCATCTGTATGATTCTCTTCTCCTCCTCGATGTGGAAAAGAATAGCCTCAATACGCTTTTTAACATCAAGCTCCTCAAGAATTAGCTGCTGCTTATCAGGCTCAATAGATAGAATTGAAGCCATGTAATCAGCAAACTTTGATGGATCATCAATGTTAATAAGGTTAAGCCTATTTTCCTCACTGAACATAGGCATCTTCTGATTCATAGCTTTGAGCTCTTCATTTAGAGTTCTAACCCAAGCAGTTAAACGACTTCTATTATATGGCTTATCCTGTAGATAAGTGACCTTAGCACAAAGTGCATCCTCATTATAAAAGAAAGAATCTACACGAAATCTATTTTGTGTAGAGATATAAAGATTTAGGCCCCCATCTGGTAGCTTGATAGATTTAAGGATCTTACACATTGTTCCAACTGTGTATAAGGTATCCTCTCTCTTTTGGTTATCTGAGGTATGCGCCTCCTTCTCTAGTAAGGCTCCTATCATACCGCCTGTGCTAATTGCACGAGTGACAACCTCAATATCCTTTTCTCCTGTAACAACTAGAGGACAAAAAAGTCCAGGAAATACAGGCTTAATACTTAGTGGAAGGATAAAAAGGTAGTTTGGCAGAACCTTTGGGTCCTGCAAGAATGTATCTAAATCCATAATTTCCTCTGCTCTCAAAGATATAGGAATATATGGTTTTAGACTAGATGTGATATACAAGAAATAATTGTTGCATTTTGTTGCAATAGTGATATGATAGTAGGTGTGAGGTGAATATGGATTCAAAATTAATCGTTATCGCTATTGGAGGAAACTCCTTAATTGAGGATAGTAAACACGTTACTGTATCTGCTCAATATGAAGCAGCTGCAAAAACTGCTCATCATATAGCAAGATTAGTAAAAGAGGGACATAGAGTTGTAATTGCTCATGGTAATGGCCCTCAGGTTGGATATATTTTACTTAGAGCTGAATATGCAAGAAAAATCTTACATACAGTTCCACTTGATAGCTGTGTTGCAGATACTCAGGGAGCAATTGGCTACCAGTTACAAAGAGCTCTAGACAATGAATTTGCTGCTTTAGGCCTTAAGGAAAATGTTGTAACAGTAGTTACCCAGGTTGAGGTTGATCCAAAGGATAAATCCTTTGAAAATCCAACAAAGCCTATTGGCTCCTTTATGACTCAGGAGGAAGCTTTGAGCCATAAAGAAAATGATGGCTGGGCAATTATGGAGGATGCAGGAAGAGGCTATAGAAGAGTAGTTGCATCTCCAAAGCCAAAGAGAATTGTAGAGCTCGAAACAATTAGAACCCTACTTGATAATAATATTATTGTAATTGCTGCAGGTGGCGGTGGTATTCCTGTTGTTAGAGATTCTGATGGTGCACTTCAGGGTAAGGAGGCTGTTATTGATAAGGATTTAGCAGCTGCTATCCTTGCAAAGGACCTCAATGCTGATTTATTTGTTATCTCAACAGCTGTTGAGAAGGTTTGCTTAAACTATGGAAAACCTAATCAAATGGAATTAAGTGAGATTACAGTTGCTGATTGTGATAAATACATCGCTGAAGGACACTTCGCACCAGGCTCAATGCTTCCAAAGATCCAAGCAATTAAGGACTTTGTATCAACAACTGGTAATACAGGCTTAATTACAGATCCAGCACATCTTTATGATGCTCTTTATCATGGCTCTGGTACTAAGGTCGTTTCAAAGTAAAGGCACTGAAATAGATAATTAGCATAAAGCAGATTTGTGCAAAATTATCTTGAATGAAGACACCCATGAATAAGCCCTTGAGAATTATTAATATGAGTGTCAATACAAATGATATTTTCATAACAGAGAGGCACATTGTTGCTTCTCTTTTTTTTCTAGAAAATAAAGCTCTAAGTGATGAAAATAATGCCAAAAATAGTAGTGGGTTTACATAGATAATATTTTCATTAAAGTATGTAACATCGTGATTTGAGAAGCACATCATAAAGATTAGGACACAGGAAAGAATTGTAAAGAAAAGTAATAATATTGATATAATAAATGCCCATAGTCTTCTATTTTTACTGTAAGACCAAACTAATAGTACAAAAATTATTAATGCAACCGTTGTAGCTTCTAAAACTGGATTATTATCTGAGAATGTATTTTCTTTTCCTGCATTAATTACTATTTTTTCCTCTCCTGTATACTCTTCTATAGCTTGATCTAATACATATGGAAGGAAGCATGCCTCCCACAAATTTAATTTTTTATCTATAGAAGGTCCTTGCAGGAAGTTTAACGTCCAATTAACTATAAATGATCTACCCATTAAGCTTGTTGTGTAATCACGATAGCTTTTATTTGTTTCAATGCTTTGAGCCCAAGCTTTAAATTCACCATTTGTAGAAGCATTATATATGTCTCTGATTCTTGTTGCGCAGTTATCTAAATAATGGTGGTAGAGATATGTAGTATTTTCATCTAATGAATTGTAGTTTAAGAAATCGATAATACCTCTTTTAGCTTCCCTTGGAATATCTAATTCTCTTCTAATTAGCTCTCTATTTTCCACTTCAGCTTGGACTATAGAGTACTTAGGATTAGTTACCATTAAGCTGTAATATAGGCGTCCAAATATAAAATCAAAGTAGAAGGTTGGTGAAAATGCAAAGACTCCCCAATCATAGCAACGCTCGAAGCCATATTTCTCATTAACAACTACTAAGCCAGAATGTCCAAACCAAGTATATATTTCCTTTCCAGCTGCCATTGTTTGTAGGTAAAAGTGTGTGCTATCTAGAAAATCCTCCTCTGAGCTTTCGCTTTTAGTGTAATCGAAGAGGGCAAGGTTCTTTTCGCTTTCAAATGTGTTCTCAAGTCTTGTGCCAGTTATAGAGACTGCACCGATGTTTAGCATAGCTAATAATAGAGTTGCTAATAGAAATATTTTTTTGGACATAGCAATAATATAGCATACCAAATGAAGGTTGACACTAACCATAAGAGGTTTTATTTTTTGTCTTGTGGATAGAAATGAGAAATTACTTTCCGTCGTCGTCAAAACTACAAGAATAAAAGAAAATGATAGACTTTTGACATTATTATCTCCTGATATTGGAGTTTATAATTTGACGGTATATGGTGCGCAGAAATCAAAAAAATGTGTTAAAGCCTCTCTATATACTGAGGCTGTTTTTAGTGTGTACCATAATAAGGAAAGAGCTGTAAGATCATTAGTTGATTTAGAGGTTATTTCTATTCATGAGCAGGCATCCTCATCTCTTGGCGCTATTTTTACTTCATCGTTAATGAGTGAGCTTGTAATGCTCTATAAGGGAGAAACCTTTTTACCCTTATATGAATTATTTACATCATGCTTAGATGAATTAGATGATGAAAACTATGTTACAATTGCTACTCAATTTATGATTAGATATATGAAGCTATCTGGTCTTCTTCCCGATTTTATCTACTGTCCTGTATGTGGTAGAGCCTATGATAGAGAGGAGACTCTTGGATATAATTCTTCTTTTTCTGTTCCATGTTGTAGCAATTGTGATAATATATATAGTGGATTAATACTTCCTAAAAATGCAAGAGCGTATATTAGAGATTCAGCAAATGCTCCTCTTTCTAAGGCTCTTGAGTTTGTTATTAGTCCTATGCAAGCATCTAGAATTATGAGATATATGCTGCGATATATTGGTCTTTCTTTAGGCGTAGAGCTTAAAGTCATGAAGAGCGGCTTAATAGATGCAACCTTTAATTTTGGGAATTAGTCTATGGAATATATTTTAAAAAGAGTCTCGCCAGAGGTTCCACGCCGTCTTGTCGAGAAGTACAAATGTGACCTTTTGTCTGCAACAATATTATCGAGAAGAGGTATTACAGATAGAAAGGACATTAGATATTACCTTGAGAGTAGTATCAACTATCTTCACTCTCCATTTCTTTTTGAGGATATGGATAGTGCTGTAAATAGAATTAATGAAGCTATTGAGGAGCATGAAAGAATTTGTGTCTTTGGCGATAGAGACGCAGATGGAATAACTGCAACAACTATTATTGTTCAGGAGTTACAGAGGCTGGGTGCTGATGTCTTTTATATGCTTCCTGAGGGTGATGACCCTTATGGTCTTACAAAGGATGCTGTTAAAAGGATTAGTGATGAAGGGGCAACCCTTGTTATCACAGTTGATTGCGGTATTTCCTGTATATCTGAAATTGATGAGCTAGCTAACCTTGGAATAGATACTATCGTAACTGACCACCATATCTCTGGTGACGAGCTTCCAAATGCAGTTGCTGTTATCGATCCTAAGATTCCTACTACCAAATACCCATTTGAGCACCTTGCTGGATGTGGTGTTGCTGTTAAGCTTATTTGGGCCTTAAGATTTTCTAAGACAAAATTTTATGAGTCCTCTGTTATCCTTTTACATGCACTTCCGGGACCTGGTGAAAATACAACTACTATAATTGAAGCTGTCCAGCTTGATAATTTAGTTGAAACAGGTCGTGTTATTGAGGAGGTCCCAAATGGTGTTATGGACCTTGAGCATAGTAGGGTAGTTTCATTTTTATCAAGACAAATCCCAATTTTAGTTCTCGATAAGGATATAGAGCTTAGAGCCCTCAGACAGGCATTTGGAAATAGTTTAGATATTATGCTTTATGATATTCGAAGTGACCTTGAAAGGGTAATCCCTGCTGTTTGCAATAAGAGTCTATTTGATTTATCAAAGCAAAGTAGAGCTGTAATGTATTGCGATGGGCATGAGGAGCTTGAGACGTTAATTAGCCTCTTTCAAAGTAGCTGCTACTACCAGGAGCCACTTTTAAGCAGTGAGTATGAAAGTATATTAGATATTGTTGCTTTAGGTACTATTGCTGATTTAATGCCTCTTAAGGATGAAAATAGAATTATTGTAAAGTCTGGTCTAAAAAGAATTAACCAAAAGCCAAGAGAATCGATTGTGCAGCTATTATCTGCTCAAAATCTTTTGGGCCGTCCTATTACAACTACAGAGATAGGGTGGTATGTGACACCTGTAATTAATTCCTCTGGACGTCTAGGCTGCCCTCGTATTGCAGTTGATTTACTTTTAAGTAATGACATTGGACTTTGTAGTGAGCTTACAAAGAAATTAATTGCTTTAAATAAGGAGAGACAAAAGCTTGGAGAGGAGTCCTATGAGGCAGTTAAATTAAAGGCTCAAGAGAGCTTAGAAGCCTTTGGCTCTAAGTTTATTATGGTTATGGATCCTTCTATTTCGAGAGGCTTGACTGGAAATATTGCTTCTAAGGTGCTTCGTGATTATCCTCAAGTTCCTGCTGTTATGATAATAGCAGAGGCAGAGGAGGGAAGGCTAAGTGGCTCTATGAGAAGTAGAGGCTCCTTTAACTGTAGAACCTTCCTTTCACTCTTTGAGAATATAGTAAATGATTTTGGAGGTCATAAGGCAGCTGGTGGTTTTTCTCTAGATTCAAATAGATTTGATGAGTTTAAAGCCTTTTTAGAGGAGGAGGTTCTAAAGCTCGATGAGAGTGATGAGGAAGAGGTTTTAACTGTCGATGCTTTAATTCCTCAGCAATATATGAACTCCTCATTAATAAAAATTGTTGAGCTATTTGAGCCATATGGGGAGCAGAATCTTCCTCTAAACTTTATGATTGAGCATGCAGAGATTAAGGATTGTATCTGTCTTGGAGAGAATAAGGATAAGGGAAACTTAAAGCTTACTATTAAATATGGAGACTCTCTATGGCCATGCTTATTTTGGAATAGTAAGGACGCCTTTAAGAAGAACTTCGATATTGGTGATAAAGTAAAAATGATATTCCGCTTAGGTAGAAACTACTATAGAGGAGCCTCAAATCTCCAATTAACGGTAGTATCTTTAGAAAAGGAAGAATAAGCAAAGAGCATCTCATTTTTGAGGTGCTTTTTTTAATGCGTTCTTGCTCAAGAAAAAAAAGAGTGATAAAGTTATTTCAACTTTAAGCTTTTTAGTTCTATTTGACATTATTTTAATATTGTTTATTTAAGTTTACATAATTTTATTTAAAAAAAATTGACAAATACATAAATTACCTCCATACTAAGCTTAACAAAAAGTAAAAAGGAGTTTCTATGCTAATACTCATTGCAGATGCTTTTGATAAGAGCTTACCTGGAAAGCTCGCTGTTTTTGGTGAAGTTACAGATGATATTTCACGTCTTCCTGAGGCAGATGTTGTTCTAATTAGAAGTAAGACTAAGGCTACTAAGGAATATATCGATAGTGCTAAAAATTGTAAGTTGATTATTCGTGGTGGCGTTGGAATGGATAATATCGATTTACCATATGCTAAGGAGAAGGGAATTATTGCAACCAATACTCCAAAGTCTTCAGCTCCAGCAGTTGCAGAAATGGCATTTGCTTTAATGCTCTCAACAGCTAGTAAGGTTTGCTTCTACGATAGAACTATGAAATCTGGTGAATGGGCAAAGAAGACAAAGAGAAGTGAGCTCGGTGGAAAGACTCTTGCACTTCTTGGTCTTGGTAATATTGCAAAGCGTGTTGCTACATTAGCTAATGCATTTGGCATGAAGGTTCAAGCATATGATAAGTATGTAACAGAGAGTGACCTTGCAGTTCTTAAAGCAACTCCTGAAGAGGCTGTTAAGGATGCTGATTATATCTCAATGCACCTACCATATACTCCAGAGACAGATAAGATGGTAAATGAAGAGCTTATCAACAAGATGGAGAAGAAGCCTGTAATTATTAATACTGGTAGAGGAAAGTGTGTTGATGAAGCTGCTGTTGCAGCTGCTTTAAAGGATGGAAGACTCTCATGGTTCTGTACAGATGTATATTCATCTGAGCCACCATGTGTAGCTGAAAATCCTCTATTTAGCTGTGAAAATGTAACATTTAGCCCACATGTTGGAGCAAATAGTAATGAAAACCTCTTGAGAATTGGTCAGGAAGTTTATGATACAATTGAAAAACTATTAAAGGAAGGTAAGATCTGATGAGAAAGAAGAATTATTTTGCAGGCCCATCTGTACTCCCTATTGAAGTACTTGAAGAGATGAGAGATAACATCGTTGATTATGAAGGTAATGGTCTTTCTATCATCGAAGCTAGCCACAGAGGTGGAATGTTTGAAGAGATGTATGATTCATGTCTTTCTACCTTTAGAGAGCTCTTAAATATCCCTGAGGATTATGATGTTTACTTCCTTGGTGGTGGTGCAACACTACAATTCACAATGATTCCTACTAACTTCCTTGTTAAGGGAAAGGTTGCTGATTATGCTAAGACAGGTACTTGGTCAAATAAGGCTTGTAGCGATGCTCAGAAGCTTGGAGATGTAAATGTTTTCTTTGATAATAAGGCTGAAAACTACACAACACTTCCAGACCCAAAGAGTGTTAAGCCAAGTGATAACTCAGCTTATCTATATCTTTGTGCAAATGAGACTATTGGAGGTATCGAGTGGAAGGACTTCCCAGATACAGGAGATGTTCCTCTAATTGCAGATATGTCCTCAGATATTCTCTCTCGCCCAGTAGATGTTAAGAAGTTTGGTATGATCTACGGTGGTGTTCAGAAGAACCTTGGACCAGCTGGTGCTACATTTATTATCATGAGAAAGGATATGCTTGAAAGAAGAAATCCTAACCTTACAGCTTATATGGATTATGCACTTCATGCTAAAGAAAAGGGTCTTTACAATACTCCTCCTGTATTCTCAATTTGGGGTGTAAAGCTTGTTCTTGAATGGATTAAGAGAAATGGTGGAGTTGAAGGCATGGATAAGAATGCTGACCTTAAGAGTGGTTTAATCTACAGTGTTATCGATTCCTCTGATTTCTGGAGAAGCCCTGTTGATAAGCGCTATCGCTCTAGAATGAATATCGTTTTCCGTCTACCTTCAGAGGAGCTTGAGGCTAAGTTTGTGAAGGAAGCTAGTGCTGAGGGTATGTTAGGCCTTAAGGGTCACAGATCTGTTGGCGGTTTAAGAGCTTCTCTTTACAATGCACTCCCATATGAAGATGTTGTTGCTCTTAAAGATTTCATGAAAGAATTTGAGAGAAAGAACGGATGATTAAAAAAATAGATGAGACCAATAAGATTATCATAAGAAGCTTAAAGGATGGCAGAAAGGCTTATTCTGCCATCGCTGATGAGCTAGGAATTACAGAGAATACAGTTAGAACTCGTGTTAATAAGATGATAGAGGATGGAGTTCTTCAAATTACTGGGCTAGTTAATCCAGAGTATATTCCATCCTTCCAAGTTGCTATGATGGGTATCAAAGTCAAAACACTTGATTTAGAGACAAAGGCAAAGGAGTTAACACGATTAAATGGTGTTATAAGCTGTGCTGTTGTGACTGGTCGATATGATCTTATCTTACAAATTGAATTATGCGATACAGAGGGCTTATCCTTACTTGAGTTCTTTAAAAATGAGCTTAACAAGGTAAAGGATATAACGGAGGTAGAAACCTTTATCGTATATCAATCACACAATTTAGTTGTACCTTATTTATTATAAAGGATAGCAAGGGAATTGCATTGGCTTTTCCCTTGTTTTATATTTAACGAGTATGAACGATAATAATCTTAGAGAAATAAAAATAGATGGTAGTGAGGTTTTCTCAGGAAAGCTTCTTCACGTATTTCATGACACAGTAAAGCTTCCAAATGATCATATTACTGGTCGTGATTTAATTAGACACGTTGGTGCTGTTTGTGTAGTTCCTATTACAGCAGATGGCTCTGTCATTATGGAGCGTCAATATAGATACCCAGTTGATGAGATTTTGTGGGAGATACCTGCCGGTAAGCTCGATTCAAAGTCTGAAGATAAGCTAGAGGCTGCTAAAAGAGAGCTAAGAGAGGAAACTGGATACAGCGCTGAAAAGTGGATCGATTTAGGCTTTTTATATCCAACTCCTGCTTATAGTGATGAAGCAATTAAAATATATATTGCTAAGGATTTACAAAAGGGCGAGCAGGATTTAGATGACGATGAGTTTATTAATGTTGAGTTAATTAAGCTTGATAAGCTTGTTGATATGGTAATGGCTGGTGAGATAGCAGATGCTAAGACACAGCTTGCAATTCTAAAAGCAGATAAATACTTAAAAAATCATCTTGATTAATCCTTAATTTTTTCAAAGAATCTCTTAATTATGAATGAAGAGCGTCTTGGAAATGAAAATATTTTAAAGCTTGTGGTTAGAATGGCTCTTCCTGCTATGCTAACCATGGCTTTTCAAGCCTTATATAATGCCTTTGATAGTCTATTTATAGCTCGATATTCGAGCCATGCCTTTGCATCAATTTCAATTACCCAGCCAGTTATTAATATTTCACTTGCAATTAGTGCGGGCTTAGGAGCCGGAATGGCTGGCTGTATTTCTCGTTATCTAGGACAAAGGAATAAAAAGAGTGCAGAGGATGGTTTTAAAACAGCACTGTTATCAGCTCTTTCGATTGCAATATTAATTGCCTTACTATCACTGCTATTTTCAAATTCATTTGTAGCATCCTTTACAAGTGATGCTTTAGCTATAGAGCTTGGTTCAAGCTATTTAAAAATAATTTCAATTTGCTTTCCATTTGTATTTATATCTACGATTATAGCCGCTCTATTTAATTCTCACTCTCTATCGCTTTATGCAATGCTAATACAATCCTCAGGTGCGGTGTTAAATATTATCCTGGACCCTATATTTATTTTTTATTTTGATTTAGGTGCTAATGGAGCAGCTATCGCAACAGCTCTTGGGTACGTATTTTCATTTATATTTGGCTTAATACTATATAAACGAAGGAGTATCTTAAGCCTAAAGGGAGCTTTTTCCTTTGATGTGCTAAAGAGTATTACAAATATTGCACTTCCATCTATGATGGTTAGTGCTGCAGGCTCTATAGTTGGCTTAATTTATAATCGTCTGATACTATCCTATGGCCTTGATGAAATGGCAGTTTATTCGATGTATTTAAAGCTTGAATCCTTTATGTTCTTAGCATCATCTGGTATTTCATCTGCTTTAGTTGTTATCGTAGCTTACAACTATGGTGCTAGATATTTTAAGAGAGTTAAGATAGCTTATTTTACTTCTATGCTACTTTCCTTAGCTATTATGCTATTAGGCTTTGCTTTCTTCCAAATATTTACAAAGCAATTAGTAATGCTTTTTACAGCTGATGATAAGCTATTAGATATGGGACTAAGAGCCTTTAAGAAGCTTTCCTATTGCTTTCTACTTACAAGCTTTAATATTTCTACCTCTGGACTTTTGCAGGGCTTAGGGAAGGGAGAGAGAAGCTTAATATTAACTATGACTAGATTTTTCCTTCTACTAATACCTCTTTCAATAGTATTGAATTATTTCTTTGGCTTAGATGGACTTTACTTAAGCTATTTTGCTTCAGATGTTCTAGTATTACCGTTAATTGTTATAATTTATAAAATAACTATTAAAGAGTGCTTAAAAACTAAAGAGTAAATTATTCTAATTGTACAGATTTGTATGTTATAATCCTATTTTGAAGGAGTTTTTTTACATGGCAGATTTATCTACTTCATATCTAGGACTTAAACTAAGAAACCCAATTATTATTGCTTCTGGCCCAAAAACAGGTAACATTGAAAGCTTAAAAAAGTGTGAACAAAATGGTGCTGGTGCCGTTGTATTAAAATCAATATTCGAAGAGCAAATAGAAACAGAAGTTGGAAAGCAGCTTGTAGAGCATTCAGAGTATCTAGAGCACTCAGATTTCTCAGAGTACTTTGAGAATGTCTCTAAGGATTACTATCTAGAAAAATATTTACAGCTATTAAAGGATGCAAAAAGGGAGCTATCAATTCCTGTAATTGCTTCAATAAACTGTTCTGACCTTTCTACCTGGGAGGATTATATCTCATCCTTTGAGAAGGCTGGTGCTGATGCTATCGAGCTTAACTACTATCCTATTGCACAGGATAAGAAGGTTAGTGGAGAAAGTGTTGATAAGGCACTATTTAAATTTGCTAAGAGAATGAGAAAGAGTACTACTCTTCCTGTATCTATTAAGCTTGGTGATAACTATTCCTCTATTGCAAATATTATTAGTGAGCTCGATAAGATAGGTATTAATGGACTTGTTCTATTTAATAGATTCTTCCGTCCTGATATCAATATTGAAACAGAAACAATGACACACCTTGGAGGTATTTCAAGCTTTAATGAATATGCTTCAACCCTACGTTGGATTGCTTTAATGAGTGCTGAAGTTAAGTGCTCTCTTGCTGCTAATAGAGGTATCCACGATGCTAATACTGTAATTAAGATGCTCTTAGCTGGTGCAGCTGCTTGTCAGATTTGTACTATCTATCTTAAGGATGAGAGTATCGTTAAGACTATGTGTGATGAATTGAACGCATGGATGGAAAAGAAGAACTATAAATCTATTTCTGATTTCCAGGGTAAGATGGCTCAGGAGAATATTGCTAACGGCTCTGCTTGGGAGAGGACCCAATATATGAAGACCCTCATTGGCGGTGATAAGTGAGTTTCGATAGAGAACAATATAAGGATATTGCTCCATATGTTGGTAAGGATGTAGATGAGGCTATAGTAAGACTTTCTCAGCATCCAGAGTTTTTATATGCCTTTGCAGCTTCGCTCTTTAAGGGTGATGGCCCTGAAGTAGATGAAAAGAGAAAGCAATTTGTAAAATATGTTTTATCTCTATTAAAGAATGTTCACTCATATGATGATTTTCAGCATGTAATTACCTCTGGCTTATTCTTAAAGAATGTTATTTCTAACACCATGGAGAGCTTTACTGTTTCAGGTGTTGAAAAGATTAAGAATGATAAGAGCTATCTTTTTATCTCTAATCATAGAGATATCGTATTAGATTGTGCTCTATTAGATTATGCTCTATTTGAGAAGGAAAAGCCTCTTTGTGAGATGGCTATTGGTGATAACCTTTTAAAGAGCCAGCTAATTCTAGATATCTTTAAGCTTAATGGTGCAATCATTGTAAAAAGAGATCTATCTGTAAGAGAAAAATATATCGAAACAGTTAGACTCTCAGAGTACTTTTACAATACTATCCAGGGTGGAAAGAATATTTGGCTTGCACAGAAGAGTGGTAGAAGTAAGGATGGTATCGATGTTACTCATCCTGCAATTATTAAGATGCTCTACCTAGGTCCTAAAAAGGATAAGCTCTCATTTAGTGATGTAATTAAAAACTATCATATTGTACCTGTTTCTATTAGCTATGAAATGGATCCTAATGCAATAAATAAGGCAAGAGAGGAGATTAAGACTAAGGAAGATGGTGAATACAATAAAAAGCCTTTAGAGGATGTAATCTCAATGGTAAAGGGAATTCGTGAATGGAAGGGTAGAGTAAATCTTACCTTCGGTGATGAATTAACAGATACCTACCAAACTCCAGAGGAGGTTGCAGCTGAGGTTGATAGACAGATTCATGCAAATTACACTCTATGGCCAAATAACTGGTTCTCTTATGACTATTTAAATAATAGTAATGAGAATAGTGATAAGTATGAAGGCTTTGATAAGGATAGCTTCTTAGCTGGATTTTCACACCTTACTCCAGAGGTAAGAGATTTCGTACTTAATTCTTTTGCAAATCCTGTTAGATCCTTTCTTGGAGAATAGATGATAGCAAAGCTTGCTGTAATCCTATTATTAGCACTATCCCTCTTTTCCTGTGAAAAAGAGGGATTTAGTGTAGATACAGCAAAGCTTATTCATGAAGCTGTTTATAGTGATGGCGAAAAGATAGAAGAGAAGGTTAAGTTTTCTTCTATCCTATCCTCCGACGGGAAATATGAGTTAACTCTTACAGATCCATCAAATTCAATTAGCTTTACATCATCTCTTTCTAAGGAAGGAGAGTACTATCGTTCTGAGGAGCTTAAAATTACAGCCTATAGCACCTTCTTAAAGGGAGAATACTCATATACAATAATTAAAGATGATGGCACAGAGTTTTCTGGTGTTGTAAGCCTCGATTATGATGAAACCTATCCTCTTAGCTATAATGATGATGTTGATTATCTAGAAGCTTATTTAGATGGTGCTCTTATCGCTGAAACAGATGGTAGTAGCTATCCTCCATATAGTGATAAATTAATACTTTATAAGGAGGATAGCAGAAATAATAGAATTTCTTCTATTATCTCACTTAGTTCTTCCGACCATCTTCCTTAATTCATTTTCATCAAGCACTATTATAAAGGTTCTGCCATGAGGACATGCAGGATCCTCTAGCTCAAATACTTTCTCAAGTAGAGCCTGAGCACTAAATCTGTCGATATCATCCCCAGCCTTTATAGCTGCTTTACATGCAATAATTGCATATAGTGCTGCTTCAATTTCACTATCACTTCCAATTTTTGTTTTAATAAGCTCTGCAACCTCTTTTTCATATGGGCGAGCTAATGCAGGGAGTGCAGATAGTAGCCAAAGCTTATCATCCTTTCTTGATAGTGCTATACCAAACTGAGTATATACATCGCTATGCTCACTTAAGAATTCATCTATATCACTTTCGACTTCAAACTCATAAGGTATTAATAGCTTTTGAACACCCTTTTGCTTTCTTAGCTCATCAAAAATTACTCTTTCATGGGCAGCATGCTGGTCTACAAGATATAGCTTATTATCATATTCACAAATTAGAAATAGCTTAAAGGCTTGACCGATATATCTAATTTCTTTTTTTACAGAGCTATCCCAAAGCTCCTCCTTTGGAGTTGCTTTAGCTTCAAGCTGCTTATTAATAGATGGAAGGTTCTTAGCTTTCTCTAACCAAGAGTTATCCTTTGGCTTATCTATGTAGCTCTTTGAAGGTGAGTAAACATCCTCATAGCTTTGATTTTTTATTTCATTAGATACAGCCTTTTCATATAAAAATTCTTTATCCTCAAATAAAACCTTTTTACTTGCAGCTGGCTGTAGCTCCATTTGTTCATCTGCAGATACAATTGTAGGAATTGATTTAGGAAGCTTTTCGTGGATAAGAGATGAGATTGCATGGTGTATTTCAGCTCTATTACGAATCTTTACTTCCTTTTTAGCTGGGTGAATATTAAAGTCTACAAGCTCTGGATCTTCATCAACAAATACTACTGTATATGGAAATGCTCCACCTGGTAGAGCTTCTCCATAACCATATGATACCGCTTGGCAAAGTGAGTACTCATCTACAGCACGAGAGTTAACATATATTTTAATTCCGGAGCGATCACTTCTGTGTAGTGATGGAAGACTTGCTACTATTCGTATTTTATATATTGAGTTTTCACTCTCTAAGAAAACAAAATCAGAACGCATTAGCTTTTGGTCAATCGTTAAGATATCGAGTACTCTATCCATTAATGTATTTCTTTTTGGTAAATCGAGCTTTAAGGCTCCATCCTGATAGTATTTAAAGTGGATATTTTCAAAGGCCATTGCCTTTGAAATAAATGTGTTTTTAATGAGCTGAGCCTCACTAGCTTCTCTCTTTAAAAAAGATCTTCTTACAGGTAGGTTTTTAAAAAGCTCCTCACTAGTTATTCTAGTTCCTCTTTCACACCCTCCCTTAGTTAGCTCACCATCTGTTGTGCAATCTGCTGTGTAGGTCCATCCATTAGAGGAAATAGAGAGCTTAGAAACAGAGCTAATAGAGTATAAGGCTTCACCTCTAAAGCCCATTGTATTGAGGTGATATAAATCATCAAGCTGTGAGATTTTGCTTGTTGCATGAGGCTGAGTAGTAAGTGGTAAATCATCCTTTTCAATGCCGCAGCCATCATCGATTACAGAAAGAGACTCAATTCCACCACCTCTGACATCAACACTAATTTCAGAGGCTTTAGCATCTATTGAGTTATCTATTAATTCTCTTGCTATTGCTGCTGGACGGTCAATAACCTCTCCTGCAGCTATTCTAGCAGCTACTAAACGATCTAGTACTTTAATCTTTGCCATAGGAATATGATAGCACAGAAAGTGAAAAAAAATCCTCTTCAATTTGAAGAGGAAGAATTTGTTAATCAATAGATGTTACTGTTGCTTTACCCTTTACTGTGAAAATTGGTTTATCTGGGATATTTGCAACTACCTTTGTCTCAACTACAGCTGGCTGCTGAGGAGCTCCAGGAACCTTCTCAAGGTGTGTTATATTTGTACTTACTGTTGGCGTATCAGGTCTATAGAAGGACTTAACATATAGAAGTAGCTCTTTTGCAAGCTCATCTGTTAGCTTTGAATAATCACTTTCAGTTAGAGGTGAAGAGTATTTTAGATATACACTATCTTGAGTTGTTCTATAGGTAAACATAGCTCTGATTTCAGGAGCCTTAGTCTCTAGATTAGCTAGGAAGGTTGTAATTAGACTCTTTCTTAAGGTCTCTGGAATAGTAATTAATATACCTTGAGTATCAGCATGAAGATTAATTTCAACATCCTTAAATCTAATTGCTTTAATGTATTCTTGAGAATTTCTTAACTCATACATCAAAGGAGAGTAGGATGCTGTGATGATATCAACAGAGGTAAATGCTGGAACATCACCATTTAAATCTCTTAATGCATCATAGAGAGTAATCTTTTTATCTGAAAGGTTAGAAATTGAATCTTCAGTCTCTGTATATACAATTTCTGCAGATGAATATGGTGTTAAACTATATTTAGCTGTTGTTGTATAAACAGTAACATTCTTATTTTTGGCACTTATTATTATTGATCCATCAAGAAGATAGAATTCAGGACTCTCTATTCCCAATAAAACCATAAGTGTATTAGGCTTTAAAGTTATTTCTGCAAACTCTGAGAAAAATGAAGCTTCATGATTATCTGTACTAATTATATATCCTGATGAGTACATTTGAGTTAATGCATCTACTCTTTTACCATTAGGATCATATAGCTTAATTGAATCGTAATCACCAGAGCTAAAGAAAAATGGAGTTGCAGCAAAAAGAGTCGTTGATAGGGCGACTATCATTACTATTGCAAGTGTAAGTTTTTTGATTCTCATATGATATCTATCTCCAAATTACCTACGTTAAATCTTATCACAGGTAAGCTTTATTAAAAAGAGGTGGATTTTATAAATGCAAATTAAAGTTGTGTGCATTATAAATATGCTCCCTAGTAAGCTTGTCTATATGAGAAAGCTCCTTAATAATAGGCTTAAGCTTAGCTCTAATATTAGTTTGGTCATATGGACAAACAGGCTTAATTACTGGTAAATCATATTGCTCAAATAATCTACGAGTAACAGATTCATGTATTTCTATTAGAGGTCTAATGATATGAAGCTTTCCATCAAAGAACTCTTGTACAGGTAGCATTGTAGCAAAATTAGCTCTAAAGCATAGGTTCATCATAGTAGTTTCAACTAAATCATCTAGATGGTGACCCATTGCAATTAGCTTAACATCATTTTTTGCGGCATACTCGAAGAGTATTCTTCGACGATTTCTTGAGCAAAGATAGCAATTAAAGTCACCTTTAAAGGAAGTTGGAAATTGATTCTCATCTACAATTTCAAATTCTATATTTAAAGCTTTAAAATATTCTTTTAAGGCTTCCTTATGCTCATCGTCGATTGGATGCTCGATCCAGTTAATCATTAAGGCCTTGAGCTTATAGCTAACTGGGAGCCATTTTAAGCGTAGTGATAGCGCAAGGGCTAGGGCTAGTGAGTCCTTACCACCAGAAACAGCAAGTAGAACTTCATCCCCCTCCTTAATCATATTGTATCTATTAATTGCTTTTCCTGCGCCTTTAATAAATCGCATTACCCATGGAGGAATATCTCCATTAATTAGCTCTGTATATGAGCGCTTCTCAATATTCTCTTCCATCGATAACCTCCTTAATAATATCTCTTGATACATAATCTGGAGTATATATTCCTATATATCTTAATGATGATGCAAATTGCTGCTCTACATCCTTTGTAAAGAGCTTTGTTACATCTGAGAATTTCTTATAGCTTCCATCCTTTTCTAAGATAGCTACATCGGCTTCAAAGCTTATTGGCTCTGGAATATCAATAATTACTTCATATTCCTTTAGCTGTGGATACCTTTTCTTTAAAGCTTTATAAATTCTATCTTCTGCTTCAAAGCGGCTATAAATATTTGAAGATAGCTCCTTTAGCTCATGGTCTAGATACCACTCTCTTTCCCATACACGCTCAAAAAGCATATTATTCCTTACAGCTGTAATTAGTGATAGAGGTTCATATTCTTTATATTTTTGAGGGATCATATCAAAATCATAATCATCGATAAAATATAAATCCTCAACAGCTATTACATTATCTCTAATTGCAGAGAGTAGTGCCTTTTTAATCATACAGGTTGCACTTCTTACATCCTTATGCCAATAGATGTTTTTATACATTAAGTACTTAGAAAAAAGAATGTGCTCAATTGATGCATAGGCACTATGCTCAATTGCTATTCGATTATTCAAAATATGTAGCTTAGAGATAATGTACCCATTATTTTGGTTTCCATATGGAACTCCACAGAAGAATGCATCACGATTTAGATAGTCAAGCTTATCTGGGTCTAAGGCTCCTGAGAGAATATGTCTATATATCTCAACCTCTCCAGTTGCTTTCTTCTTATCATCAATGATAGCAATAACATCCTCAATAGCTGCTCCACTATTTTTTACTGCATCAAATAATTCTTTATCATTTAAGATTATTTCACCTGCAAGTTCCTCATGCTCCTTTATTGATAGCTCCTTTAAGGAGTGAGCATAAGGAAAGTGTCCTATATCATGTAAAAGGCATGCAACAAGAAAGCTTCTCATACCTGAGACAGTAAATTCTGGGTTACTATTTTCTAATACAGAAAGAAGTATTTGTCTTCCTGTGTAATAAACACCAAGACTATGACAAAGTCTAGTGTGTACAGCTCCTGGATAAACTAAGCAGGTTGGACCATTTTGCTTTATTCTATCGAGCTTTCGAAATGCTGAGGTCAAAGTAATCCGTTTAATTGCTTGATCCATTAGAATATCATTGCCAAGAGGATCACGATAGGAGAGGACAAAGCCCTCTGTTAGACTGAGAATTAATTCTTTTTTATTCACAAAAATAATCTATCACAAATGAATATTTGACAAAAGCAGAAAATAATAAATAATAAGATTGATGAAAAGAACTTTAGTACTTTTAATTCTTACCTTATTTCTTACTCCAATATTTGCTTCCTACGGAATCGATAGAGATATTGGAATGCTTTGTGATATCGAACAAAATTCAAATGAAAGTAGGGTCTTAGAGTTCTTCTTTTCAGAATTCTCTCTTTCCTCTCTAGAGAGCTTTGTTGTTCCATCCTTTCAGAAGAGCTTTTCGATGCAATATGGAGAAAGATTAGCTAAAATCCTTCCTTTAAATGAAGCACTCTTGAGTCTAAAGGATGGTACATTGACCATCAAGGATAGAACCAAGAGTGTTATCATCGATGTTTTTTATGATAATAGTGGATTAATTACATCAATTAATATTCGATAATCCTTTCAAGCTCATCAAGCAGCTTTGCAAAGTGCTTTATAGCCTTTTCAACACTTTCCTTCTTAGACATATCAACACCACCAAGCTTTAGTGATTCTATTGGATATTTAGAGCCACCACTCTTTAAGAATGATAGATAAGCGTTTCTATCAGCTTCATTTCCATTTAATACCTTATCAGCTAAAGCTATAGAGGCACTTATACCTGTAGCATATTTATATACGTAGAAGGCATTATAGAAATGAGGTATTCTCATACATTCAATATCACTATTATCCTCAAATTCCATTATTGGACCGAAGTAGCTTTCAAGTAATCCTCTATAGGTTTTTCTCATAAACTCTGCAGTTGCAACCTCTCCTCTTTCGACTGCTTCATGAATTAATAGCTCATATTCAGCAAACATAGTTTGTCTAAAGAGTGTAGCAACTAAGGAAGAAAGCTCATGAGAGAGTAGGTAAGCCTTCATTTTATCATCCTTACTATTGCTTATTAGATAGCGTGATAGTAGCTGCTCATTGAAGGTTGAGGCAACCTCTGCTTCAAAGATTGTGTAATTATAGTTCATAAATGGGTTACTTTTTGCACTATAGTAGGAGTGCATTGAGTGTCCACCCTCATGAATTAGTGTAAAAACAGAGTCTATTACATCCTCTTTATAATTTGTTAGAATATAAGGCTTTCCTGTATAGCAGCCAGCAGAGAAGGCTCCACTACGTTTACCATCATTTTCATATCTATCGACCCAACGCTCCTCTGTTAAGCCCTTTACTAATATATCTTGATATTCCTTTCCAAGAGGTGAAATTGCTTCCTTTATCAATGCTACTGCATCCTCATATGTGTAATTACACTCTATATTTTTAACTAAAGGTAAGTAGACATCATAGTGCTTTAGTTTGTCCTTCTTCTGAACCTTTGCCATTAAAGCATAGTAGCGATGAAGCTCAGGAAAGCCCTCATGTACTTGAGCTATTAAATTACGATATACCTCTTCAGGTACATTATCAGCAAAAAGAGATGCACTAAGAGCTGATGAATATCCTCTAGCGCGAGATGAGAAAATATCTTGATTAACAGAGCCCTCATAGAGTCGTGCGATAGTATGCTGGAAATTAGTAAATGTGCTATGAAGCTTCATATATGCTTCCTTTCTGATAGCTTCATCTGTATTTCTAATTAAGCTCATATAGCTTGATTGTGTAAGCTTTATACCATTAACTGTTCCAAAATCCATATCTACATCTACTAGGTCATGGAATGCTCTACTTGGAGCTTCTGCTGCCTCTGAGTTTAGAGATAGTAGTCTTTCTTCCTTTTCTGAAAGAGTGTGAGGTGCAAAACGAATAATCTTTGAAATAAAGATTCTATATTCCTCAAAGCGAGGCTCTGCTAGCGCCTCCTCTAATTTAGCTTTATCTATAGATAGTATTTCTGGCTCTAAATAGGAAAGTGCTTCAGAGATCTTTGCTTGTAATATAGATGCCTTACCTGCAAGCTCTGCGTTTTCACCTTTACCAGCATCTGTTTCAAAGCAAAGAAATGCATAGCTAGAAATACACTCTGCTTCCTTTAAGAAATTCTTGATAAACTCAAGTGCAGTATATAGATTATCGCTACTAAGCGAAAGAGTTTTATTAAATGATCCTAATGTAGGTAAATCCTTTAATAGTCTTTCATAGCGTGTATTAAAATCATTTTTATCGATACATAGTGATGATAAATCCCAAGTATCATTTAGCTTTTGTTCACTTCTCTTCATTTTAATTCCTCTTTAAGCTTTTCAATGATTAAATTCATTTTTCTTACAGCTCTTCCTCTATGTGAGTATTTATCCTTCTCGCTGTCAGAGAGCTCTGCTGCACTTTTTCCTGTTTCCTCTACGAGAAATAATGGGTCATAGCCAAAGCCATGCTCACCTCTGATGCTATGTGCGATATATCCTTCAACAGTTTCTTGAATAATATATATTTTTTCATTTGAAACCATTAATACTAGAGCACATACAAAGCGTGCTCTTCTATTTTCCTTTCCTTCCATCTCTCCTAAGAGCTTTGCATTCTTTTCGCTCTGTATAAGCTTTTTCCCATCTACATCTCCATAGCGACTTGTATGTATACCTGGGCGGCCATTTAGTGCATCAACAACAAGACCAGAGTCATCTGCTAGTACAGGTGCATTTACCTTCTTATATAAATCCTTTGCTTTAATTAACGCATTTTCAATAAAGCTATTACCATCCTCAACAGGGTCAAAGGCTATTGCTTCTTCCTTTGGAAGCGTTATATTTACTCCATTTAATAATCTCATCATCTCTTGCTTTTTATGATCATTTGATGATGCAAAATAAATCTTTAAATCGTACATAAAAATTCCTTTATACTATTTAATATATTTTCATTTACAGTTTCTTCAATTAAGCCATATTCATCTGTGTTTCCACTATTTGAATATTGAAGAATATGGTTAATTCCTTCAAGAAATAAAACATTTTCCTTTCCTAACGCGTCTTCAAGAGGCTCTTTATTTAGCTTATAGGATACCTGCTTATCATTTGTACCTAAAATCGCTAGAGTAGGGCAATGTATTTTATTCATATATTCAGCTGGGTTTAAAGCTAAGAAGGTTCTATACCAAGGAGTTTCTAATGCTTTAATAGTACTTTTCGCAGAAGGTCCTAGAATCATCTCTAAATACTTTAATGCGCTATCACTATCCTGGTTAATTAAATAATCATAAGCAATAGAAAGAATAGATAATATGCTTTCAATAGTATTATTATCAACTCCAATATTTTGATATGCTGTTCTATTTTGGTCGATTAATATTTCTTTTCCACTAATTGCAGGAGGAGAAAGTAAAATTGTTGCATATATAGAGCTATCACTTGAAGCGATAATGCTTGCGATAATAGCGCCTTCAGAGTGTCCTAATAGAATTATATCTTCATAGCCAAGTCTTTTTAGCTCGTTACAAATTTCTCTTACATCATCAGCTAAATCATAGGTCGTAAAGCTCTCATTAGGCTTTGTGCTTTTTCCAACACCTCTATCATCAAAACGGAATGTAGCTATATCTTGAGTAATTATGCTATCTGATAGTACTTGGAATATTTTATGGTTTGCAATAAAGCTATCTCTATCTTGAGAGCCTGAGCCTGAAATTAGAACTACAACCTTATTACTATTTGTGTTTGGTTTAGCTGTCAGAGTTCCTGAAAGAATAGCTCCATCTCTTAGAATTATTTCTAATTCCTGTTCAACTCGTTGAGGTCTATTTATTTCTTGCGGCCTTTCATAATACTTTGTTTTATTCCTAGATACAGTATTAAATATAAGCTCCTCACTATAGCTATATTGATTAAATATTACTTTACCAGGAAATGAGCCTTCAAATGTTATTCCAAGCTCTTTACTACTTAGTGTATTATCACTTTTTTCTAGTGGCAAAAAATATAAAAGCTGAGAAGGAACACTTAGCGTGAAATCATCATCTTTTCCTGCAACCTCGATAGAAAATCCAAGCTTTGAATTTGCAACATATACGCTATCTGAATTCTTATCAATTGCTTCCTGCATTCCATTTGCATATAGAATTGAAATTAAAGAGAGAATAATTGAAAGAGCTAATAATTTTTTCATATAGAAAATGATAATATTTTTTCTATATATCAAAAAGTATTAATTGAATAAATATTCCTCCTCTTCCTCTGCAACAATTGCTTCTAAAATGGACTCAACCTCTCTACTCCAATTGTATATACATCCAGATGAGCAATTAAAGCCAGTAGCTATTAAGTTGGCAGGTGTCCCTCTAATTGGTAAATCACTTTTTCTTTGCTGCTTAATTCTAATCTTTGAAATTAGTAAATTCTTTTGTGTTTCAAGCTCCTTTCGTCTCTTTTTATCAACAGTATCCTCAGATAACGCTGCTAGAATTATCAAGTATCGTTTCCAATATCGATTTATAACTTGGTCATAGGCTTTATCAATATGCTTGAATTTATGTTCATTTAAGTCATGAAGTTTTAAAGAAAGATTTGCAAAGGCATTGGGACTAACATTCATAATTTCTGCTAGCACTTCTATTTCCTTATCTGTTAATGAGCGATAATTATTCATTATGAATGCTAAGAATTTTTTTCTATTAAGAGTATTTGAAAGAAATGCTAAAAGCTTTTTACTTACCTCGCTATCTGTCTCTAGGGCAAGGGGCTCTGAGGATACTATGCTATCAATTAGTTCTGAAAGGGAAGGCGTATATACTTCTTCACTAAAGTTCTCATAGTCTTTTTCTTCATCTAAGCAATAGGGTGGCTCACTTTCAAATATCTCATAGCCATCTTCTATTTGGACATAACCAGTTAGGAATCTTTCTTCCTGCAGCTTTTGCTTTTCCTTTTGAAAAATAAAGTTCTTAGTGCGAGTACGTAATACAATATGTAAGTAAGCTACGTATGGAACATTTGATGTAATTCTGTAGGAATTAATTATTATATCGACCTTAGGAAGCATGTAAAGATAAAATTCAGAGCATAGTTCTCTAGCAATGTAAAAGGAGCGATAAGGTATCAAAAAGAAGAGTAGCTCAGTTTTTGATTTTACGAACTCATATTCTATTGAATAAGATAAGCCCTCATTCTTCTTTCTAAACATAGTTTTAACAGCTTCATCAAGTTTTGCAGTTTCAGCTTTACTTAGACAACGATAATCCATATTCTCCCCCTCTTTGATTTTATAAAAGAATATATGCAATTATCATGCCAAGTAAAAATATATAGTTATAATATAAAAAATTAATAAATGTATGAATAAGCTTTGAACACTAGTAGGTTTACTTATGTATAAAAAAGAGTTGCCATTGGCAACTCCTTTACTGTTATCTTTCTATCTGTTTTGTTTCATCTAGGATGAGCTTTGGTCTTGAATTTTTAGTTATACAATCTTCATCAACAATAACCTCAGTTACATCGTGTCTAGATGGTAGCTCATAGGAAATATCGAGCATGATATTTTCAATAATAGATCTAAGCCCTCTAGCTCCTGTCTTTTGATCAATAGCCTTTTGGCTTATTGCATCGATTGCTTCCTCTGTAAATGTAAGCTTAATACCATCTAAGGAGAGAGAGGTCTTATATTGATTTAATATTGAGTTCTTTGGCTCAGTAATAATCCTCTTAAGGTCTTCCTTTCTTAGGTTGTTAAGTGCAACATGTATTGGAAGTCTTCCGATAAATTCAGGGATGAGACCGAATTTAATTAAATCATCTGGATGAAGCTCTTTAAATAGCTCTTCAAAGTTTTTATCCTCATAAGCTTCGATATCAGCACCAAAACCCATTGGGTGAGAGCTTATTCTTTTTTCAATTATTTTATCTAGGCCAACAAAGGCACCACCACAGATAAAGAGAATATTTTTGGTATTAATCTTAAGCATCTCTTGGTTAGGATGCTTTCTACCACCCTGAGGTGGTACAGAAGCATTAGTACCTTCAATAATCTTTAGTAGGGCTTGCTGAACACCTTCTCCAGATACATCTCTAGTGATTGATACATTTTCACCTTTCTTACTAATCTTATCGATTTCATCAATGAAAATAATACCATGCTCAGCTGCAGCAATATCATCATCTGCAGCTTGAATGAGCTTTAATAAGATATTCTCAACATCTTCACCAACATAGCCTGCTTCGGTAAGAGTTGTAGCATCTGCAATAGCAAAAGGAACATTAAGCTTCTTAGCAAGTGTTCTTGCTAAAAGAGTCTTACCTGTACCTGTAGGACCAATTAATAAAATATTAGACTTATCAAGCTCTACACCAGACTGAGCAATTTTATCTTGGAATTTAACTCTCTTATAGTGGTTATATACCGCAACAGAGAGTACCTTTTTTGCTTCGTCCTGACCAATAACATATTCATCAAGATAAGCTTTAATTTCTTCTGGGGTAGGGATAGTTTCGAGATTAGCAGAGTAAGAGGAGTCTTTTGTATTTTCCTTCAAAATCTCGCGACAAGTATTGATACATTCATCACAGATAGATACACCAGGCCCATGGATAAGCTGCTTTACCTGTGATACATCTTTTCCACAAAATGAACAGGTTCTATTTGAATTTCTACCAAGTGCCATATTATTTCCTTGCCATTACTAAGTCTACGATACCGAAGTCTTTAGCTCCTTCAGCATCCATAAAATAGTCTCTTTCTATTGCTTTTGAAATCTCTTCCTCGCTCTTACCTGTATGCTTAGATAAAATCTCAGAGCTAATTTTCTTGATTCTCTGTAACTCTCTTGAGCCTACAAGAATGTCTGTTGCTTGACCTTCAACACCACCAAAAGGCTGGTGGATCATAACTCTTGCATATGGGAGAATTGATCTTTTTCCAGGAGCACCAGCGGCTAAAATCAATGAAGCCATTGAACAAGCCTGACCAACACAGATAGTTCTAACATCAGGGCGGATATACTGCATAGTATCATAAATTGCTAGTCCAGCAGTAACACTTCCGCCTGGAGAATTAATATAGAGACTGATATCTTTTTTAGGATCTTCACTTTCCAAGAAGATTAGTTGAGCTACTACTAGATCAGCCATATCATCTCTAATTTCGCCATCAAGAAAAATAATCCTATCCTTTAATAGTCTTGAAAAAATATCATATTGACGCTCACCATTTCCTGACTGCTCTACGACATAAGGAACTAGGTTGTGCATCTTCACTGTGTTAATATCCAAAATATCGGTCTCCTTAAACTATCAATATTTGTTGAGGCTTGCTAAGAACTCAGACTTTGAGAGAACCTTATCAACAGTAAGATTGTTATTCTCAATTAAGAATGGGAATACCTTTGCATACTGCATATTGTCTCTTAATACATTTCTGTAGTATTCCTTTGTGCTCTCATCTGTATCTTCTTTAATGTTCTTCTTGAGCTCTTCCTCTAAAGCAGCCTCATCAACCTCGAAGTTTTCCTTCTTCTGAATAGCTTCTAAGATAAGCTGGTTCTTAAGGTTCTTTGTAGCTGGCTCTCTCCAACCCTCTGTGAATGACTCCTTAGTCATACCACTCTGCTTGAAGTAGTTAAGAATCTGATCCTCTGAAAGACCTGTCTGTCTAACATAATCTCTCCATGATGATTCAAGCTCGAAATCTACCATTGAAGCTGGTACTGCGAAATTAACTGATTCATTGAGCTTTTCGATGATTGCATCCTTCTTTGCATTATCAACCATCTCATCAACTTCTTTCTGAAGATTAGCCTTAATAGCATTCTTCATATCTTCAACAGTATTGTACTCTTCCTTTACATCCTGAGCGAATTCATCATCAACCTCTGGAAGCTGTCTTTCCTTTACTTCTGTAACATTGACAATTAAAGTAATAGTCTTGCCCTTGTAATCTGGGTTAGCATAATCCTCACCATAGGTCTTTTCGAATTTCTTCTCTTCACCCTTAGCCATACCGATGATATCATCATCGAAGCCATAGAAGTTATATGAAGAACCTACTGTAAATGTGAAGTCCTTTCTGCTTGTTCCTGGAACCTCATTACCTTCGCTATCGAGCTCAACGTAGTTACATGTAACGATATCACCCTTTGCAACAGGTGTATCCTTCTTGAGTACTACTGCATTCTGCTCTCTGAGCTTCTCAATCTCTGCATCAACATCGCTATCAGTAACCTCTGTTGAGTTATACTTGATATCGAGACCTGTGTACTGTGGGAGCTCAAAAGAAGGCTTTACATCGTAGTGTACTGTAAATGTAATATCGCTATCCTTCTTGAATGGGATAAGCTTCTCTTCATCCTGTAATACTGGAGTAGAGAACTGGAGTGGCTTATCCTTCTCTTCGAGAGTTTCAATTGTCTCTTTAAGAGATGATTCCATTAAATCGAAAGTAGATTCTTCTCTGATAGCACTACCGAACTTGCTCTCAATGACAGAGGTAGGAGCCTTACCCTTTCTGAATCCCTTCATCTGGATTTCTTTTGCATACTTATTAAGCTTTGCCTTGTATGCTTCTTCAATTGAGGCTGCATCAACTGTAAGTGTGAGAGCCATCTGTGAGTTTTCTAATGCTGTTAAACTCTTATTGGTGACCATAATCAACCATCCTTATAAATAATATCTTATTATTCTTTGCTCAAAGGCAGTTCCGAAAAATTATAACAGAGACTATATCCTTTGTCACGAGATAAGCAAAAACAAATATATAGAAGAGGTAGAAAAAAGTAAATAGAGGACTTGAAAGTGTCCTCTATTTGTACTCTTTTATTGCTTTAACAAGCTCATCTATTTTTTCATGGGTCAAAGCTGGATTCAAAAGAGTAAATTTTAGCATTACCTTCTCTTTCCAAACTGTCTGTCCAATGATAGTTCCTTTACTCATTAAAGCTCTTCTTATTCTCTTATTTAATTCATCACCTTTATTTATAGCAAAGACTACGCTAGATAGCTCTGGCTTAGGGCCTGTAATAAATAGAGGATCATCTTTAATCTTATTATAGAAGTATTGTGCATTCTCAATAACTCTATCTATCATACTTCTATAACCATCTCTACCTCGAGTCATGAATGCAATTAGAACCTTAAGTGCATCAGCTCTTCTTGTTGTTTGAATTGCTTTTCCAACAAGATTTACGTAACCATCCTCTTCATCCTCTTCTCGATTTAGATAGTCTGCATGTAGCTCAAAGCACTCAAGAGTCTTCTTATTTTTTACTATTAAGCAGGAGCAAGAAATAGGTAATAAGAACATCTTATGAAAATCAATTGTAATAGAGTCTGCTAAGGATAGCTCCCCTAAACGTGAGCTATAGGAGCTCATAATTGCTCCTGAGCCATATGCTGCATCACAGTGTAAATACATGTTATATTTATCTGCAATTTGCTTAAGCTCCTTTACATTATCTATTGAACCGAAATCTGTTGTTCCTATTGTTGCAACGATTAAAAATGGAAGATATCCATCCTCATAATCATTCTTGATAATTTCTGCTGCCTTAAGAGTGTCAATTTGACATTTTTCATTAACAGGAAGGTGTACAACATTATCATATCCAAGACCAATAATGTGACTTGCTTTATCAAATGAGAAATGTGAAATAGAGGAGGTGTATATTCTTAGCTTTTTATATTCAGCTGGAAGACCCTTCTTCTTTACATCCCAATTTAATTGCTCATTACAAAACTTATCTCTAGCTTGGATTACAGCAGATAGATTAGATCCACTTCCCCCAGAAGTGAAAACACCATCACTATCCTCACCATAGCCAAAGAGCTCACAAAGCTTTTTAATGACTATTAGCTCTATTTCGGTAGCAGCAGGTCCTTGATCCCAGCTATCAAGTGAATCATTAAAGATTGCAATTATTAATTCACTAGCAATAGCTTCAAGTAGAGCAGGGGAGTGTAGATGTGGCATATATGAGGTTGACCAAGTTGAAAGAAGATGCGGTAATACATCCTCTTCAACTCTTTTTAAGGTCTTATCAAAGCCAATACCATTTTCAGGTAGTACCTCTATGCTATTAATAATCCTTCGTAAATCATTTGGATCAATTCCAGAGTAGCACCTGTCGCTGTCGATTGATGAAAGGACAGCGTCAAGTGTATTTATAATCATTGATCTAAGTGTTTCTTTTATTTCAGGATTTGATGAGAGAACATAGATCTCATTTTCTCTCATTATCTACCTCTTTAACTACCTTCTTAAAGATATCAAGCATGATATTAATTTCATCCATAGAAACATTTAAGGCACAGAGACATCTCATTACACTACCATTTCTACCACCTTTTTCCATTACTAGGCGGTTTTCAAAGCACTTCTTTTGTACAAGTGCTGCTATCTCTCCACATGGCTCTGGATGTCCCATGATATCCTTTGGTCCGTTAGGGTCAATAAATTCAACACCGAGCATTAAGCCCTTACCTCTAACATCACCAATAATAGATACTTCATCCTTAAGCTCATTCATAGCTTTTCTAAGGTAATCACCCTTTTTAACTACATCTGCTAGGAATTCACTCTGAGATACTCTATTTAATACAACTGTACCTGCAGCCATTGCGAGCTGGTTTCCTCTAAAGGTTCCTGCATGTGCACCTGCGGTCCATTTATCTAGCTTTTTATTGTAGATAACAACACTCATTGGCTGTGTTCCGCCGATAGCCTTAGATGCAAGAATTACATCTGGTACGATAGATGCATATTCAAATGCAAATAATTTACCGCTTCTGCCGATACCACATTGAATTTCATCTACGATCATTGGGATATCAAGCTCTTGAGTAATTCTTCTTACAGCCTGTAAAAATTCAATTGGAGCAGGAACTACACCACCTTCACCCTGAATAGGCTCAAGGATAACAGCTGCTGGCTTTGTGATACCACTTTCTGGATCCTTTAATAATCTTTCAAAGTAGTTAATGCATGCTTTTGTGCCACTTTCTCCACCAAGTCCAAATGGACAACGATAGGAATATGGATATGGCATGAATTGTACTCCAGCCATTAAATTGGCAACCTTATTCTTAGCATTTAGGTTACCTGTAAGTGCTAATGCTCCATGGCCCATTCCATGGTAACCACCAGAGAATGCGATTACAGTAGATCTTCCTGTTGCTGTCTTACAAAGCTTTATTGCAGCATCGACTGCATCTGTACCTGAAGGGGAACAAAATTGAATTTTAGCGTTCTCTTTTAGACCTTCTGGTAATAAAGAAAGAATTGTATGGACAAAACGGTCTTTTACCGGCGTCGTTAAATCAAGAGTATGAAGAGGTGCATCACTAGTTAGCAAGTCAACCATTGCCTGATTAACCTCATCATCGTTATGGCCTAGTGCCAATGTTCCAGCTCCACAAAGGAAATCTAGATACTTATTTCCTTCAACATCCTCTACCCAGCTTCCTTTAGCCTTTTTAAGTGCGAATGGGAATTTTCTTGGGTAACTTCTTGCACTTGATTCGAAATCGTTTTGACGATCAACGTAGTACTGGTTTGTGTTTTTTTCTTGATTGTCCATTACTCTCTTTCTGTCCTTATTCCATAAATTCTTTGCTTGGTAAAACCAAGTCCTTTTGATTTAAAGCTTGCCAAGAATTCATCAACTGAAAACTTCAAGTATGATGGTTCCTTTAGATGGCGAATGAATAGTAACACCCCTAGAAGAGAAATACAACAAAAAAATTACAAACCTCTTTACATTAATCCCAGTTTCGTCTAGGATTAGGCTCACATGCGAAAGTAGCTCAGTGGTAGAGCTCCACCTTGCCAAGGTGGATGTCGCGGGTTCAAGTCCCGTCTTTCGCTTAGAGTCTAGTAAAAGCTAGGCTCTTTTTTTATTTAAAGTGATAGAAGAAAGAGCTTTAGCTAAGCTATTTACTCTTTCTTTCCTTTAGAACTACATAAAGTGATAGTGTGTTTGTTCTCGCCTTTTTTGAAAGCAAGTGGATAATTATTTCTTCGATTCCACCAATAATACCAATTATTGAAACAATGGATGTTGCCATTGTTATTCCTATAAATGGAATGAAGAATAGCATAACAAATATAGATATCGAAGCAAGCTTGTTAAATATTGTATGGAGTGGAGCAAGCTGCTTAAATTTTATTAGCTGGATTAAATAGCAAATTAATCTAACTATACAAAGGATTATAAATATTAGCTTTGCTGATATTCCTATTGAATTATATTCCTTAATTATTACAGAGAAAACAGTTGCACCAAAGAAGCATAGATCAGAAATACTATCTAATAGAGCTCCTAGAGGGCTATCGCCACTAATTCTTCTAGCAACCATTCCATCTATAGCATCTGATAAGCCACCAAGAATTAGAAAAAAATAAAATAGGGGAGTAAATGGTTTTGAAAACACTATTCCTACAGCACATGGTATTCTTACTAATGTAATCATATTTGCTGCATTTTTTTTGAAAAAATCCATTTGCACTCCTTAATATATGCTTAAATGTAATCAAGAAGTGATATATTTGCAATACTGGAAAAAGAGAGTAAAAATGAAATTTAAAGGTCAAGAGATAGATGTAATACAGCTACTTGGAAAGGGGAAGGGGGGATATTCCTATTTAGTTAATTATGAAGGACGACTATGTGTATTAAAGAAATTTCATAATGAAGAGGTCTCCTATTATACCTTCTCTAGTCCTAAGCTCGAGCTTGAATTAAGAGATTATCAAAGACTTAAGAACGCAGGAATATTAATTCCAGAGCTATATTTGACAGATAGTGAAAATCAAATGCTATTAAAACAGTATATCCCAGGTCCAACGTGCTTTGATCTTGTAAAGAATGGTTTGATGAGTGATGAAATAGTTTCTTTAGTAAGAGCTATGTGTAAAAAACTATATCCAATTGGCTTAAATATTGATTATTATCCAACTAACTTTATTTATTCAAAAAATGAGCTCTACTATATAGATTACGAAAGTAACCAATATAGTGATGAGTGGAATTTCGAGAATTGGGGAATAAAATATTGGTCACAAACACCAGAGTTTATTGAGGTATTAAAAAATGAATAGTATAAAAGGCTTTATTAAGAAGGAATTTACATTTTCAATTGCATTTGTTTTAACATGCTTTTCTATTGTCTTAAATCCAAATCCTAAAACCTATTTGGGAATGATAGATTTTAGAGTTCTTATAATACTTTTTTCTCTTATGGGGATTTCTAGTGCATTAGAGTCCTCTGGAGCCTTTAATGCACTTCGTGACTTTCTATTAAAGCATTGTAAAAGTGAGCGAGCATTTGCTCTAGTAATGGTGTTTTTACCATTCTTCATCTCTGCTTTAATCACAAATGACGTTGCTTTAATAATCTTTGTTCCATTTACTTTGATGTTAGCCTCAGGATTAATTAGCAATAAAAAGCTTGCAATTTTAATAGTACTGCAAACGATAGCTGCAAATCTTGGTAGCATGATGCTACCTGTGGGAAATCCTCAAAATTTATTTCTCTATACGTTCTATTCCTTTGATGTAAGAACCTTCTTTAGTGCTATATTGCCATATAGTGCGTTAAGTGCACTAATGCTTTTATTTTGTGGCTTTTTATTTTTTGATAAGAGAGAGATAAAAGCTATTGTAAAAATTAGTATTGTAGACAAGAAAAAAGCGGGGATTTTCTTTTTGCTACTACTGTTTTCTTTACTAACAGTCTTTAGAATAGTTTCTCCATATGTGCTACTTATTGTTTCGATTATTGTATTTTTCATCTTTTCACGGGATGTATTTTTTAAGATTGATTACATTCTTTTATTAACCTTCGTTTGCTTTTTCCTTTTCAGTGGTAATTTATCTGCTAATGAAGGTGTAAAGGAATTCTTTACTGCAATAATTAAACGTTCTGCATTTACAGTTTCATTAATAACGAGCCAGATAATTAGTAATGTGCCTAGTGCAGTGCTGTTATCACAATTCACAAATGATGGAGTTGCGCTTCTAAAGGGAACTAATATTGGAGGCTTAGGAACTCCTATCGCTTCACTTGCATCATTAATTACTATCAAAGCGTATATGAAGGATAGTGAAAATGATAGGAAAAACTTCTTTGTGTATTTCTTAATTTTAAACATAAGCTTCTTATTAATCCTTTGTGCTTTGAAGGTAGCATTAGAGCTTCTTTAAAAAAAATATTTTTCTATATTTATTTAGAATATAATGAGTTATAAATTTGTTGAAAAAATATTTAAAAATTTTTAGAAAAAGAGTTGACATTTATCACTCATTTTGAGAATATATTCCACGTTGATTGCGCTGGTGAACACCGGATGCTTCGAAAAATGGTGGAAGTAGTTCAGTGGTAGAGCGCCAGATTGTGGATCTGGTTGTCGAGGGTTCGAACCCCTTCTTCCACCCACGTCATTCTTCGGAATGAAAGCGCTCGTAGCTCAGCTGGATAGAGCGTCGGACTTCGAATCCGCAGGTCGTAGGTTCGAATCCTACCGGGCGCAGTTGAAAAAATTTTTGGGCCGCTAGCTCAGCTGGTAGAGCAGCAGACTCTTAATCTGCGGGTCAAAGGTTCGATCCCTTTGCGGCTCATATCTCACCGCGAGAGTGGTGGAATTGGCAGACACGCTAGATTTAGGTTCTAGTATCTTTGATGTGCGGGTTCAAGTCCCGCCTCTCGCAAGTACCTTTTCTAACGAGGTCAAAATGCGAAAGTAGCTCAGTGGTAGAGCTCCACCTTGCCAAGGTGGATGTCGCGGGTTCAAGTCCCGTCTTTCGCTTAATGCGTGAACCTAACATGGTTCATATTTTATATATATTTTTTGATGTGCGAGGCTCTTTGATGTCTCGCAATTTTTTTATCTTCAGAGTATAAAAATTTTTTTAAGAATAAAAAATGCGAGAGGTTATCTCGCATATTAGGTTATCTTTCCAAGCTTCTTATGAATCTCAATCCACTCTGGAGAAGTTTCTGTTTTTTCTTCCTTAATTACTTTATTTGATAATGTAATTACTATTACAACATGCTTCCACTTAACAATTTTATTTTTTAATTCATTAAGTACAATTGGCTTTAGCTTCTCACTATATTGACCTTGCTGCTCTAGAACCTTCAAATATCTTTTTTCTATCCAGAGGTTAAGTGTTTGCTCATCAAGAACCTTCTCCTCTGTCTGTGTAAGCTCTACAGATGATATATAAGAAAAATAAGGGGAGAAGAGCTTTTTCATATCTTCACCATCCCACGCTGTTAGTGGGTTTGATGAGCTATCAAAGATTTCTCTTTCAGCACTTCTTAAAAGCTCCTTTGCTTTTTTATCATAGATAAAATCACTAAGCCTTGAGCCCTTTCTTGCAATACTCTCTGATAGCCTTATTTCTCCATCAATTTTTACTCTAGACTTTAAAATTGGTATTAATTCCTTTTCATCATAGAGACGGGAAAATAGATTTTTACCAAATATAAATTCAAATCGAATATCATCGCCCTGAGTTAGTAAATAATCCTTTGCAGAGCCAAGGAAGATATCTGGCTGACGCAAAATATCGAGTCCTGCCTTATAGTGATTAATATAATCTCTCTCTTCCTCTGTCTTGACTTGGCAGGCACAATAGCCTTCAGGATTATAGCGTAGTGCATTAAATAGAATTAAGCCATGAGATGCATTTAATACTAGGATGTTATCACTTCTTTTAATATCAGCACCCTTAAAGAGAGCATCTCTGATTTCAAGAAGTAGCTTTGAGCCTTGAGTAGCTGTTCTCTTTAGCCACATATCCTCCTTTTTATTGGAAGGGGAGAATGTAAGGTTTTCTGCAAAGGTATCTTCGCTGATGCTTTCAAGCTGAGCCTCTCTTTTTCTTTCAACCTCATCCTTAATACTCTTTTCATACCCAATATCTGTTGGCTTATAGTAGATTTTTCCTTGTAGTGAGGATGGTAAATATTGCTGACTAACCCAGTGGTCACGATATGCATGTGGATATAAATATCCCTCTCCATGACCAAAGCTCTTACTATCTCTATTTGCATCCTTAAGGTGGTTAGGCACCTCCTGCTGCTTTTCCCTCTCTACATCTGCTAAAGCATCGAAGAAAGCAAGAGCTGAGTTACTCTTTGGACAGGTAGAAAGGTAAAGAGCTGCATGAGTAAGATGGAATCTTCCCTCTGGAAGTCCGATTCTATCAAAGGCTCTAGCACATGATTCAACGACAGTAACTGCATTAGGATCTGCAAGTCCTACATCCTCACACGCACTAATTAGCATTCTCCTAAAAATGAATCTTGGATCCTCTCCAGCTGCAACCATTCTTGCAAGCCAATATAGAGATGCATCTGGGTCGCTTCCTCTAATTGATTTAATAAATGCACTTATTACATCAAAGTGGTAGTCTCCCTCCTTATCATATAGGACAACCTTCTTCTGTATCGATTCCTCAGCTGCCTCCATTGATATCTTTATTGTGCTTCCTTCCTTTGGAGGGAATGTATCAGGGGTAGTTTCAACAGCAAGCTGTAGAGCATTTAATAAAGAACGAGCATCCCCCTGAGCAACATCGATTAAATGCTCTAGGGCTCCATCCTCAAATATTATACTATATTTTCCATATCCTCTTTCTTTATCATTTAGAGCCTGTAAAGCAACCTTCTTTAGCTCTAAATCTGTTAGCTTTGTAAGCTGGAATACTCTACTTCTAGATACTAGTGCAGCATTTACTTCAAAGTAAGGATTTTCTGTTGTTGCACCAATAAGGATAAAGGTTCCATTTTCAACCCAAGGAAGTAGGGCATCCTGCTGACTCTTATTCCATCGATGAACCTCATCAACAAATAAAATAGTTCTTTGTGAAAAATGAGCTAATCTATCGCGAGCCATATCGATTTCATATCTAAGCTCCTTTACTCCCGATAGCACTGCATTTAAGGTTGAAAAATGACTTTTTGTTGTATTAGCAATTACTCTTGCAAGAGTTGTCTTGCCAGTTCCTGGAGGACCATAGAAGATTACTGAGCTGAGTAAATCAGCTTGAATAGCTCTTCTTAAAAGCCTTCCCTTACCAATGATATGCTCCTGTCCAATATATTCATCTAAGGTTCTAGGCCTCATGCGATATGCAAGTGGCTGAGAATTTATCTGATCCTCTGTTGAAAAAAGGTCTCCCATTATTAAACCTCTCTAGCTGTTCTAACTTTTACTTCACTTTGTGAAAGAACATTAAAATATATCTCTGTAGCAAGCTCTGCAATTAGCTCATCATCAATTTTATCAATCATTTCAAGATCATTATTAATTCCTACAAGCGATAGGTTATCAATATTACTCTTCCAAATGAAGGCTTCCTGCTCTAAAGCCTTATAGTAAAAATCAATGCTATCACTTTCATCCTCAATAGTCTTTTTAAAGATTGCTTTAACCTCCATAGACATATTTTGTTCAAGTATTTCACTTAATGAGGAATAGCCCTGCTTTACTAAAAGATTTACATCCTGAATTTGATAATCCTTTATGTATGAAAGTAATACATCTGATATATTGATTAAAGCACTAGCTAATACCTTATCTATTTGGTTAAGATAGCTTGCTTCTAGCTTATTAAAGCCTGGTAATACTTCTCTCCACCTATCATATGCAGGAAAAGAGGTAAAAACCTTAAGCTCTGTCGATAGCTTACTCTCACTTTCTAATATTGCTTCATTGATATCATTCTTAAGCTCTTGTGTTAATTGAAAAATTTGCTCTTCGGATAGCACGTCGTCCTTAGTAGTGTTACATCCTACCAAAAGTAAAAATATGAAGAATATGAGAAGTAGATATTTTTTCATAGCTTTTATGATATACTTTAGTAATTGATATGTCCAACCCTAGTTGACGATTTAGTAAAGTGGCATATCTTTAACTAATAGGAGAAAACTATGACAGAAAAAAATCTTAGTGTTTTATCTAATGTTCAGGAACGTGAAAATGTTCTATTAAAAAATGTCTATGGCTATATGTCTATAGGTTTAATTCTAACAGCACTATTTAGCTATTTAATTTCTCAAAGTGCAAGTGCAATTCGTTTTATTTATTCTAATCCTTTTGTTACCGTAGCTTGTGTTGTAGCTGAGCTTGCTTTAGTGTTTTTCCTATCAGCAAGACTTGAAAGAATGAGAACAAGAACTGCTCAAATTTGTTTTATAGCATATTCAATTTTAACTGGTGTTACATTATCCTCAGTTTTTCTAGTATATACAGGAGCTTCCATTGCTAAAGCATTTATTTCAACTGCATTAATGTTTTGTCTCTTAACAGTTTATGCAAATGTTACAAAGAGAAATATTGCTTCTTGGTCAACATATTTAATGATGGGTCTATTTGGAATAATTATTGCAAGCACAATCAATTTATTCTTTGGCTTTAAGAGTGTTGACTTATTAATTTCAATTCTCGGAATTATCATCTTCATGGGCTTAACTATATATGATACTAAGAGAGTAGTTGATATGAATAATGAATATGGCTCTCAGATGACTGAGGATGAGTTTACAAAGATCGGTATTATTGGTGCTTTAAATCTTTACCTTGATTTCTTAAATATTTTCCTTTATCTATTAAGACTTTTTGCATCCTCACGCCGTGATTAATATAATTTATAAAAATCCAAAGATTCTTGTTTGCTATAAGGAGAGCGGTCTTCCAACTGCTCCCCTTAAAAATTCTACAAATGATAATCTTGTTTCACAGGTTAGTATTGAGTATCCAGAGATAATGGGTGTAAAAGGCTTTCAAGCTTGGGAGGGTGGATTGCTGCATCGTTTAGATACACCTACCTCAGGGCTTGTTCTATTTGCTTTAGCTCAAGATACTTTTGATTATCTTATATACCAGCAGAAGAATGATATGATAATAAAGGAGTATAGAGCTAAGTCAAAGGGAGCTAAGGAATTGCTTCCAGGCTTTCCACCCTTTATTTATGATGAATGCTCATCAATTATTTCAGGCTTTAGAAACTATGGACCAAAGGGTGCTAGTGTAAGACCTGTTTTACCAAGTGATAATCAAAAGGTATATAAAACAGAGGTAATAAGGGAAGGTGATGACTCCTTTATTTGTACAATAACTCAAGGCTTTAGACACCAAATTCGATGCCATATGGCATGGGCTGGTTACCCCCTAATTGGAGATGAAAAATATGGTGGCTTTGAAGGAGAATTTGGTCTTGAAGCTATTGGACTAACGTTTAAAGATCCTGTAAGTAGAAAGGTTATTTCTATAAAAATTTGAAAAAGACGTGTTGACACGATATTAAAAAATATTGTAAATAGTCTCACATCAAAGGTGATAGCAGTTATTGTTATCACCTTTTTTCGTACAAAGGCGTATCGTTATAGAAGCGGTACGCCTAATTTTTTTAGGGGAGAGAATATTATGTATTCATCAGTCGACACTATTTGGGTGCTCTTAGGTGCTGCTCTTGTTTTCTTTATGCAGGCAGGCTTCGCGATGGTTGAAACCGGATTTACAAGAAGTAAGAATGCCGGAAACATCATAATGAAGAATGTTATGGATTACTGCATAGGAACAGTTGCCTTTTGGCTCATTGGCTTTGGTCTTATGTTTGCAGGTGATGGCTTATTTATTGGTGGCTTTGATCCTTTTATTAGAGGAGATTACTCAGGCTCCTTCCCATCCTTTGCTTTTATAATTTTCCAAACAGTATTCTGTGCTACTAGTGCAACTATTGTTTCAGGTGCTATGGCTGAAAGAACAAAGTTTATCTCATACTGTATCTATAGCTTATTAATTTCACTTTTCGTATATCCAATTTCAGGACATTGGATTTGGGGTGGTGGTTGGCTTGCTTCACTTGGCTTCCATGACTTTGCAGGTAGTACAGCAGTTCATATGGTTGGTGGTGTTGCAGCATTAATTGGAGCTATGTTCTTAGGTCCAAGAATTGGAAAATATGATGCTAATGGAAAGCCTAAAGCTATTCCAGGACACTCATTAACACTTGGTGCTCTTGGCTGCTTCATCCTTTGGTTCTGTTGGTTTGGCTTCAACGGCTGTTCAACAGTATCAATGACTGGTGATGACACATTAATTTCAGCTTCAAAGATCTTTGTTACTACAAACATGGCTGCAGCAGTAGCAACCTGTACAACAATGATATTAACATGGTTTAGATATGGAAAGCCTGATGTATCAATGACATTAAACGGCTCCTTAGCAGGTCTAGTTGCTATTACAGCTGGCTGTGATTTAGTAACTCCAGTAGGTGCTGCTATCATCGGCTTAGTTGCAGGTGTATTAGTTGTCTTCGCAGTTGAATTCTTTGAGAAGAAGGCAAAGGTCGATGACCCAGTTGGTGCTGTATCTGTTCACGGTGTTTGTGGTGCAGTAGGTACAATCCTTACCGGATTATTTGCTGAAGAAATTGGTTTATTCTATGGTGGTGGCTTTAACTTCCTCTTAATCCAAATCTTGGGTGTATTATCTGTTATTGCATGGGTTGTTGTTGTAATGACAATAATATTCTTCATCATTAAGAAGACTATTGGCTTAAGAGTTAGTGCTGAGGAAGAAATTGCAGGTCTTGATATTAAGGAGCATGGCTTAACAAGTGCATATGCAGACTTCGCTCCAGTATATATGAGTGACCATTCAGCAACAGAGCCAGCTGCAGCTGCTCCTGTTAAGGTTCAAAGTAAGATTGATTACCCAGAGCCAGCTGTTAAGGGAGATGCAAAGCTTACTAAGATTGTTGTAATTGCTAGACAGAATAAATTCAATGAGCTTAAGCATGCACTTGCAATGATTGGTGTTACTGGTTTGACATTAAGTCATGTAATGGGATGCGGAATGCAAAAGGGCCAAACAGAATACTATAGAGGTGTTCCAGTTGATATGACAGTTCTACCTAAGATTAAGGTTGAAATTATAGTTTCAAAGGTACCTGTTAAGAAGGTAGTAGATACAATTAAAGAGGTTCTCTATACCGGACACTATGGTGATGGTAAGATCTTCATCTACGATGTTGAAAATGTAATTAAGGTAAGAACTGGTGAAGAAGGCTATGACGCACTCCAGGATGAAAATGCCTAATTCAATTTGCTTATTGGGATCTCAGCTTTGAGGTCCCAATTCATCTCTACTAGTTACACTACCATCCTTAGAAACCTCTTCGATTTTTCTCTTAGTTTCCTCTAGAGTTTTATTTAATTTTTTAGTAAGTAAGGTAGCCTCCTCATAGATTTTAAGAGACTCCTCAAGACCAGTACTATCGTCTCTAAGACGCTCAGTTAATTGCTCAAGCTTTTTTAAATCTTCTTCAAAACTCATATTATTCTCCAACGATTGCATTAATTTTTCCATCATAAAGGGTAATAGAGATTACATCACCTCTATTAGCCTCAGCTTTACTTTTTATTATTTTATCATCTTTATTCTTAACAATTGAATATCCACGCTTTAATACTTCCTTTGGTGAAAGAGCTAAAAGCTCCTTTTCAATGGAAGTAAATTGCATTTCTTTTTCTTTTAGCTTTGAATTAATAATAAATTGGATATCCTTTGAATATGTATTTACACTCTGTTCAGCCTTTAAAAGCTTTTTCTCTATTAAAGGTAGCAAGGACTCTGTTTTTAGCTCAGCTCTCTTTGCTTTTTCAAATACACTTGAGGTAATACCATCATATAGTAAAGAGACCTTTAGCGCAGCAGAATTTATCCTATGATTAAGTATGGTATTAATTCCATCTGTAGTAGGGATGTGATAGGAATTTAATTTTAGCATCATCATAGAATTAAGCTCTCTAAGAGCTATAACCTGATTTTCACATCTAAGGCATTTAGTTGTTATAAGCTGCTCTAATGTGCTTTTTAAATCCTTTAATCTTACTCTATCTGAGTAAATACCTTCACTTGCTAATACAGCTCCCTCTGTTGGAGTAATTGCCCTTGCATCGGCAACGTAATCACTGAGAGAGTAGTCAACCTCATGTCCTACAGCAGAAATAATTGGTATCTCTGAGCGGTGTATAGCTTCAATAACAAGAGGGTCTGAAAAGCAGAGTAAATCCTCCTTAGAGCCACCGCCTCTACCTACGATTAATACATCACACATAGGAAGCATGTTTGCATTATCAATTTGAGCAGCAATATCCTGTGCTGCTGTATCACCCTGAACAAGACATGGATAGATTATTACATCAAGAGAAGGAGCTCTCTTTTTTAATGTATTGAGCATATCCTCAATTGCAGCTCCATTAGGTGCTGTGACAATACCAACTCTTGATGGATATTTTGGAATTGGCTTTTTTAATTCGATATCAAAATAACCCAAGGCTTGGTAATATTGCTTTCTCTTTTCAAGCTCTATTAATATGTCTCCATCGCCTTCTTTAACTATTCTTTGACAAATTACTTGGTATGTTCCTCTTGGCTCATAAACGTCTATATTCCCAGTAACTGTTACCATATCACCATTTTGGGGAATATATGTGCTTTGAGTGCGTGAGAAGCGAAACATAACGGCACTAATTTGGCTATCTCTATCCTTTAAGGTAAAATACCAATGTCCTGTTGATGCTGTTTTAAACCCTGAAACCTCACCAACTACTGTGAGATTATAAAAGGACTGTCTAAAGGTCTCTTTAATTATTTTATTTAATTCACTTACCTTTAATGGTTTATCAAGTAGAGCCATATCAATATTCATTTTTTCTTTTCTCCGTTTGTAGGAAGAAGGCAAGTAATATCATTACAATACTTAATAATATAGTAATATAATTTGGTAAATAATAGGTTTTAGTTAGTAAAACAGAAAAGGCTAGAGCACATGCTGGAACTGTGATAAATCTTTCATCCTTAAAGGATAGTGCAAAGAGAATTAGTGAGAGTATAGATAGTATTATTGTAATATTAATATTACTTGGTAGAATTGTTGCAGCTATTGTCGCGGATGTTAAATTATTTATTTTATAAAGTGTTTTAGTAAAAAATATTATTAATATTAGAGAGATTATTGCACCAATAATAAAGCTAAGAAATTCTGAAATAAAAAATGATAGCACACCTTTTATTGCAAGCATCAATAAAAAGGGTGATGATATTTTCTTATAGCGACGTGATGATGCTATTAATAGTATTAGGATTACAGCTGTAATAATAAAAGAAATCATAAAATAAAAGCTGTCCTTTTGGACAGCTTGAAGTCAGATTGATTTTAATCAAGCCTCTTCGATAGCACCTGTTGGGCATACGCCTGCACATGTACCGCAATCGAGACACTTGTCTGGATCGATTGAATAGATGTCACCTTCAGAAATTGCTTCAGCAGGACATTCACCTGCACAAGTTCCGCAAGCTACACATGAATCTGTAATTCTGTAAGCCATAGTAATACTCCTTACCTTTTGAGATAGTTAAATTATAGTTAGACAAGCTTTGCCTCGTCAATAGTGAATTGATTACTAAAACTAAGAAATTGCGCTTAGGGATTTTCGCTCATACACTTTTAATAATTATTATGTTTTGATAAAATCCCATAGCCATGAAGAAAATAGTTATTGCTGAAAAGCCTTCTGTAGCAAGAGAAATAGCAAAAACCTTACTTTGCTTTGACCGTGGACCTGGTTACATTGAAGGAAATAAATATATTGTAACATGGGCTTTAGGACATCTTGTAGAGCTATGTGATCCTGCTCACTATAGTGAAAGATATAAAAGATGGTCATTAAAGGATCTTCCAATGCTCCCTGAAACTCTAGATCAAGAGGTAATTGAAGATACAAAGGAGCAATTTGATAACATTGAAGCATTATTTAAGAGAAGTGATATCGAGGGTGTAGTTATTGCAACCGATGCGGGAAGAGAGGGTGAGCTAGTAGCTAGATGGATTTTAAAGCTTATTTCCTATAGCGGAAAGCTTGAAAGACTTTGGATTAGTAGCCAGACAGAGAAGGCTATTAAGGAGGGCTTTGAGAACCTTGCTCCTGCAGAGCTTTACGATGATTTATACCATGCCGCAGAGGCTAGAAGTGCTGCCGATTGGTATGTTGGTATGAATGTTTCTCGTGCTCTTACCTGTCAATATGATGCAAAGCTTTCTGCTGGTAGAGTTCAAACACCTACTCTTGCCTTAATGACTAAAAGAGAGGATGAAAGAGATGAGTTCTTAGGACGTGGATATTATACAGCACGTGCTGATTTTGGTCTTTTCTCTGCTTCATACTACCCTGAAGAAAATACTATTAGGTTTACAGATAAAGAAACTAAAGAGCTTTTTGAGAGCTCCTTTATCGGTAAGGAGGGTATTGTTACCTCCTTATCTAAGGAGGATAAGGAGGATAAGCCACCTCTACTTTATGATTTAACAGAGCTACAAAGGGATGCAAACCTCTCCTATGGCTTTTCTGCTAAGGAAACTCTCGATACACTACAGCGTCTTTATGAGGTTCATAAAATAGTTACATACCCTAGAACAGATTCAAGATATTTAACTAGTGATATAGTTCCAACACTTAAGGATAGAGTAAGAGCACTAAGTAATAGTGATTTCTCTCCAGTTGCTAAAGCTTTTTTAGAAAATGGATATAGCTTTGATACAGATAGATATGTTCAGGAGGCTTTAGTAAGTGACCACCATGCTATTATTCCAACAGAGGAAATGGTAAAGCCTGAAAAGCTTTCAAATGATGAGCTAAGACTATTTAAGCTTATTGCATTACGCTTTTTAGAAGCGTTATGTGAGCCTTATAAATACACAACTACTACCTGTGTAATTGACTGTGAGGGAAAGCTATTTAAGACTCGTGTAACTCTTGCTACTAATAAGGGCTGGAGAAGAGTTGGTGAGGAGGTTGGTATTAGAAGTACCGCTGCCGCTGATAACCTAGATACAAGCTTTGCAATTTTACGTCTCAAAGAGGGTGCCAAGGTAAAAATCGAGGATATTACTGTTAAGGAAAATACTACAACTCCACCTGAAAGATATACAGATGCAACGCTTTTATCTGCGATGGAGCATGCTGGCCGTTTTGTTGATGATGCCCAGCTTAAGAGTAATCTTACTAATGGTCTTGGTACTCCTGCAACTCGTGCTGATATCATAGAAAAGCTAGTTCAAAATCACTATGTTGAGAGAGAGGGAAAATACTTTGTTCCAACACCAAAGGGAAGAGAGGTTGTTAGACTTGCTCCAAAGGTTTTGCAATCTGCAGAGCTAACTGGTGTTTGGGAAGGTCGTTTAGAGTCTATTAGTAGAGGTAAGGAAAATCCTGATTTATTTATTAAGGATATTAAAAAGATGGCTAGTGAGCTAGTTGATGAAGTAAAGAACTCCTCATTAATATTTGAGCCTCACTTTGTAGATTCAAAGAAGTGTCCATATTGTGGTGCTGAAATGATGAAGAGTATAGCTATGGATTCCTCTGTTCACTATATCTGTCAGCGCCTTTCATGCTCCTATGAGGAGAGAGAGGTTAAGGTTGCAATAGATACTGGAGCTAATATAAAGCTTAAAAGGACTCCACAATTTACTAGCGATGGTAAGGTAAAGGTTAATCTCAAAAAGAGTAGTGTCAAATTACCTAAGGTAGTTTATGAGACTAAGCTTGAGGTAGTAAGGGAGAGTAAGAGAAAGAGAGATTTCTCATCTCAAAGCCATGTTGAAAGAAAAAATAATATAAAGAGTAGCTCTTTTTCTGATATGGGTGGTGGTACCTTTGCTGATTTCTTCAAGCAATCTCAAGAGAGAGCTGAGAGAAGGGGTAAAAATAGGAAATAGTGTTATAATAATAACATTATGTTATTCTATAGACATTGTTTTACATATTTGGTATTATCGGTTTTATGAATATCGGTATCGTAGGTTTTGGTAAAATGGGAAAGAGGATTTATGACCTAGCTCACGAATCCTCTTATTGTGTAAAAGCAGTTATTGACTCTTTTTCTGATGATTCTAGAGTCACTTCAAAGAGTATAGATAAAAGCTCTCTTTTAGATGTTGATGTTGTAATTGATTTCTCAGCACCAGTGACTGCAATTGAGAATATAAAAAAGTATGTTGATCTATCTATCCCTGCAGTAATTGGTACTACAGGCTGGTATGATAAGCTAGATGAAGTAAATTCATATGTAAAGGAAAAAAATGGTTCAATTCTTTACTCTGGAAACTTTTCATTGGGTGTTGCAGCGCTTTTAAAAATAGTTTCCTATGCTTCAAAGCTTATGAATGCTCTTCCTTCATATGATGTAGCAGTACATGAGGTACACCACAATAAGAAGGCCGATAGTCCATCTGGTACAGGACTAATGGTTGCAGAGGAAATAGTAAAGAATTTAGATAGAAAGGATAAAATTGACTGTGAGTGTCAGCATGAGAAAATTGAGCCCAATGTATTACACCTTTCATCATCACGTGTTGGCTCTATTCCTGGCATACATGAAGTAATTTTTGATAGCGATGTCGATACTATTACTATTTCACACTCAGCACGCTCACGTGATGGCTTTGCATCAGGAGCCTTAAGAGCTGCTAAGTGGTTAATAGCTGAAAAGAGAGCTGGTCTCTTTTCAATGGATGATTTAATAAACAATATTTTCGGAGAATAAAATGAAAAGCAAGAATTTATTTAAGGGCGTTTTTACAGCTTTAATTACACCTTTCACAGACTATGGCACAGTAGATTACGCTGCCCTAGAAAGAATAGTTAATTTTCAGATTGAGAATGGAATTGATGGATTAGTTCCATGTGGAACTACAGGTGAAAGCCCATGTCTTTCCCACGAGGAGCATGATAGAGTCATCGCTCAGACAATAAAGTTTGCAAAGGGTAGAGTTCCAGTAATTGCTGGTACAGGCTCTAATGCTACAAATGAAGCTATTAGACTTTCTCAGCATGCTGAGGATGCAGGTGTCGATGCAGTATTACTTGTAAACCCTTACTATAACAAGCCTAACCAGGAGGGCTTATATAAGCATTTCAGAGCTATTGCTGATAGTGTTAGTATTCCATGTGTCTTATACAATATTAAGGGTAGAACTGGTGTAAACCTAGAGACAGATACCTTAATTAGACTCGTTAATGATTGTCCTAATATCTATGCTGTTAAGGAAGCTAGTGGAAATATCGAGCAGATGAGTGATGTAATTAATAGAACTCCAGATGATTTTATAGTCCTTTCTGGTGATGATAATCTTGCTCTCGAGCTTGTTAAGAGAGGTGGAGATGGTGTTATTTCTGTAGCTTCAAACCTCTTCCCAAAGGAGATGGTAAATATGGTTCACTCAGCTCTTGAGGGTGACTTTGAGAAGGCAGAGAAGATTGAGAAGCACTTTGCGCCTTTCTTTAAGACCTGCTTTATTGAAACTAACCCAATCCCAATAAAGACAGCTATGGCACACTATGGAAAGTGTAGAGAGATCTTTAGATTACCAATGTGTTCTCTTGAAAACCCAGCTCATAGAACAACTTTAATTAATAGCACCGATGAAATCTTTGCTGCAATTGAAAGAGGTGAAATGTAATGGCTAGAATTAATGATAACTATACAAAGCTTGCTTCAGGATATCTATTCCCAGAAATTGCAAGAAGAACAAAGGTTTGGAGTGCAAATCATCCAGGTGTTCAGCTAATGAGACTTGGTATTGGTAATACAACTGAAGCTCTTCCAATGGTATTAGTAGATGCAATGAAGGCAAAGCTTGATAAGCTATCCTCAAGAGATACTTATACAGGCTATGGTGATGAGCAGGGTGACACACCTCTTAGAGAGGCTTTAAAGGATTTTTATAAGAAGCACTATGGTGTTGAGCTTTTAGCAGATGAATTCTTTGTTTCTGATGGTGCTAAGAGTGATGCTGCAAATATTCAAAATCTTTTCTCTGAGGATTGTATCGTAGCGGTTCAGGATCCTGCATACCCTGTATATGTTGATTCAAATGTTGTAGGTGGCAGAAGTACTGGCTTCCAGGATGGTCAATATAAGGGCTTAGTATACCTTGAAGGAAATAGTGAAAATGGTTTTATCCCACTTCCTCCAAAGCAGAAGGTTGATATCATCTACCTTTGCTTCCCAAATAACCCAACTGGTGCTGTTGCAACTAAAGAGCAGCTAAAGGCATTTGTTGATTATGCAAGAGAAAATAAGGCTGTAATTATCTTTGATGCTGCATATTCTTCATATATTGAGGATGAGGAGCTCCCACGTTCAATCTATGAGATTGAGGGTGCGAAGGAGTGTGCAATTGAGATTAACTCCTTCTCTAAGAATGCGGGCTTTACAGGTGTTCGTCTTGGTTGGACAGTTGTTCCTCATGCTCTTGTTTGTGAAAATAGTGAGCCAGATGTTTTAAGAGGAATGTGGAATAGAAGACAGTGTACCTTCTTTAATGGTGCATCTAATATTGCTCAAGCTGGTGGCTTAGCAGCGCTTTCAGATGAAGGCTATAAGGCTTGCCAGGGTCTTGTTGATTACTACAAGGGTAATGCAAGAATAATTAAAGAGGGACTTGAAAGTCTTGGTATTGAGTGTATTGGAGGCAAAAATAGTCCTTATATTTGGGCTAAGTGCCCTAATGGTATGTCAAGCTGGGAGTTCTTTGATTTCCTTCTTGATAAATGTCATGTAGTTGTTACTCCAGGTGCTGGCTTTGGTGCTGCAGGTGAAGGATATGTTCGTGTATCCTCCTATGGCCATAGAGAAAATGTTGAAATGGCTATAGCTAGTATTAAGGAGAATATGAGATGAGTGAGAAAAAGCTCCCATTAAGTAGTAATGAGTTTATTAATGCGATTAAGGATATCCCAACTCCTTTTCACCTCTATGATGAGAAAGCAATAATTGATAATGCAAAGGCCTTTAAGGAGGCTTTTGCTTGGGCTCCTGGATTTACTAACTTCTTTGCAGTTAAGGCTTGTCCTAATCCTAGCATTATTAAGCGCCTAGCAGCTCTCGGCTTTGGTGCAGACTGCTCCTCTTTACCTGAATTGCTCCTTAGTAAGGCATCAGGAATTACAGGTGAAAGAATAGTATTTACATCAAATGATACACCAGCTGAGGAGTTTAGAGTTGCATATGAGCTAGGTGCTATTATTAACCTTGATGATGTTACTCATATCGATTATCTATATAATGCTCTTGGTGGAAGGTTCCCTGAGTTAATTTGCTTTAGATATAATCCAGGTCCAGATAGAACTGGTAATGCAATTATTGGTAACCCAGTAGAAGCAAAGTATGGTGTTACTAAGTCTCAGCTTTTTGATTGCTATAGAAAGGCTAAGGCTCTAGGTGCAAAGCGCTTTGGTCTTCATACTATGGTTGCTTCTAATGAGCTTAATGGTGATTACATCGTTGAAACAGCTAGAATGCTTTTCACATTAGTAAATGAGATCAAGAAGGAATTAGACATTGATATCGAGTTTATCGATATGGGCGGTGGTATTGGTATTCCATATCGCTTAGAGGATGAGAGAATCGACTTAAATGAGCTTTCAAGTAAGATTGAGAAGCTATATAAGGATTACAATCAGAAGGTAAGGCTTACCTTTGAATGTGGTCGTATGATTACAGGTCCTTATGGATACCTTGTTACAAAGGCTCTTCATGTTACAAGTAAATATAAGGAATATGTTGGTCTTGATGCTTGTATGTCTGATTTAATGCGCCCAGCTCTCTATGGCTCCTACCACCACATTACAGTTGTTGGTAAGGAGGATATGCCTAAGGATCATGTATATGATGTAACTGGCTCTCTTTGTGAAAACAATGATAAGTTTGCAATTGATAGAAAGCTTCCAAAGGTAGATGAGGGTGATATAATTGTAATTCATGACACTGGTGCACATGGCTTCTCTATGGGCTTTAACTACAATGCAAAGCTTCGTCACGCAGAGTATTTATTAACTGCAGATAAAAAGCTTGTTATGATCAGAAGAGCTGAAACCTATGATGACTATGTTAAGACCTTGAGATTTGAAGGAGCTGAGGTTGAAGTATAAGTTTAATTGCAGAGTATATTTTTCAGATACAGATGCTGGTGGTATTGTTTATCATGCAAGGTATTTAGACTTTGCAGAGCATGCTAGAACTGAAGCTCTAAGAAGTGTTTTTTCTTCAAGCCAAAATGAGCTGTTATCCTCTGATATCGCATTTGTAGTAAAGAGTATTAATATCTCATATGAAAAGCCAGGTTATTTAGACGATTTAATCACAGTTGAAACCTCTTTAAAGGAAGCAAAAAAATTTTCTGCAATCTTTTTGCAGGAAGTAAAAAGAGGTGATGATATACTTGCTCTCTTAGAGGTAAAGGTCGCAGCTATATCTCTAAGTAAGAAGAGACCTGTACTAATTCCTGAGGAAATTATAAACGCTCTCTCAATTTAACTTAATTCTTAAGCAGGGCTTCATAGCTCTGCTTTTTCATAGCTTTCTAACTACTGCAGTTACTACACCAAATATAGTTAGCTCTTCATCCTTTTCTAGTACGATATCGTTATAATCAGGGTTTTCTGGATGCAATACAACCTTAGGCTTTAAAAATAATCTTTTTAAAGTAAAGGAACCATCAATACAAGCAACAACTAAAGAGCCATGGTGTGCTTGCTTTGCTTTATCAACAAGGATTATATCCTCGGGATAAATTCCGGCACCTATCATAGAAACACCTTTCGCTCTAAGTGCATAAACACTTGGTCTTCTAACATCTAAATATGTATTAAAGTCTAAGCTTGACTCTGTGTAATCCTGTGCAGGCGAAGGAAAGCCACAGATTATTACAGGGGACTCACTAATCATTTATTACTCCTAGCTTTATATTATCAAGTAAGAAAGTATTAAAGAAGTAAATTAAAAAATATTAAGTTTTTATAAATTATTATAATACAACTAATTAAGATTTTCTTTATTGTAAAAACTTTTATTTTAGAATTATTAGGTAAGCTTTATTAGAGCATAAAGCTTATTCCTAATGCTAATTGAATATCCTCCTTAGTACCACCTGCTGAGCTGTTATTGTAGTTAAATATAGTAACTGATGTAAGCTTTGCTTTAACAAAGACATTTGAATTAAAGTAGTATCTTGCATCTAAGGAGAGTGATAAAACATGCATTACAGCATCCTTTTTTGCTACATCAATTAAATATGATTCTCCCTCTGTAGTGCTTGGTGCATAGCTCGTGTCACCGAGCTTATACCTTGTATATTTATCCTTAACACCCTTTATGATGTATGTCGCTGTGAAATCGAGAGACCAAGAGTCATAAGCTTTATAGCCTAATGTGTAGTTAAATGTAATACAGTCATTTCCAAAGCGATAGCCAATAAATTGAAGGTTATAATTTGCAAGATTAATATCTGTGCTTGGACTATTTATAAAATCAGGGAATGCAATAATTCCATTTATTCCATACCCTGAATTGTTCCTTGATCCATCATCTCTAATGTAGAGGTATGGATCTGTGTATACACATTCAAAGCTAGAAGTAATGATACTCTTATTTAATACCCAAGCTGATTTAACTCCGAGCTGGAAGCCCATAGCTGGAGGTGGAGCTGTACTATCAGAAAATTCAGAAGGAAAGTTAAACTCATCAACTAATATAGTTCCATAAATATTTAAATGAGGAACAATTGTATATTCAAGCTCTAGTGATAGCTCTGAATTAGCATTACCTCGAGTATAGAAGTTATGAAATAGTGCTAAAGGAGAAAAGACAGATAAATCTATTGAGCCGCTATCACTTTGATAAATTATTGCTTCTGAAATTGAAATTGCGAGAGGTCCATTTCTAAACTCTCCTCTATGTGCAATAAAGGCCTTAGTACCTGTTCTAGGTACATCCTGATTAAAAAACAGATTTATATAATCCTTTCCATCAACACTATATGTATAGTTGTCTGGGTGTATGAAGGATGAGTAGCTAAAGACATATTTTAAATGATTTGAAAATGCTGCAAATCTTAAATTATTATGGTAAGGAATTTGGTTTCCAAGCAAAAGATTTCCACTTACTCCTGGTCCCCAAGAGATATTTTCTCTTCCAAGAGAAATAGACCAATGCTCTCCACCTGCACTTATTATCCCCCTATAAGGAAAGTTCATATTAAAATCTATTAGCTTTGATGGTGGGAAAAATAGAAGATTAGTTTTAAATGCTAGAGGATTATAAGAAACCTCCTTACCCTGTTCGATAGAATTTGTTTGAGAAATTAGGCTTCTATTTAAGCCTCCATCGATTTCGCAAAAGAGGTAAATGCTATTGTCTATATATGCAGATATTGGAATAGTAATAAATGGAGTAGGGCGGTTAAAATCACCTAAGTATGACCAGGAAGCTATCATATCTGGATTAACAAAGTCTATTTTATTTGAGTGTAGTGAAAATTCTAAGCTGATAGAAATACCTGGGTCTAGGAATATTAGCCTTTGCTCTTTTTCTATATCAAATTTCTTGATAAGGGATGTATAAATATTCTTTTCATTTGTAGAAAGCTTATTTACGTCTATTTGCTTTAGCATAAGACGAAGCTCAGCTTGGCTCCAAGGGCCACTAGAGGATGGCATAGCTGTTCCACTTGAGATAGCAAGCAAATCAATTGCTTGCTTCTCTTGAGAATCTGTTCTGTAGATTTTCTGATCATTACCTGCAAATGAAGAGAAAATAAAAACTGAAATAAATATTAAAATAGAAAAAATTTTCTTTATCATTAACTTAGTTAAGGTATAATATATTATTGTTTCCTTTTTGTTTCTATTGCATCTGTAAACATCTTTTCCATTTTGTTTACACACTCCTCAAGTGCATATTTTTTAGCACTCTCTGCGTATTTATACTCCATCTCCTTTTTCTCTTCTGGGTGCTCTATCCAATAATCAATTTTTTTAACTAAGTCATCACTGCTTCCAGCCTTGAAAAGACTTCTCTCATCAAGTGCAAATTGAGGAGTTGCAGAGCGCTCGCTATTCGCAATAACGGGAACTAAGCCCGATGCGAATGCTTCCATACAGCTCATAGCTTCAATCTCTGCATCAGATGCGTGAATATATAAATCTGTTTGGCTAAATAAATCCTTTAATTTATCCTTAGTTAAGAATTGCATAATAATAGGGTTAGTTAATCCTTTAGCAAGCCTTCTATACTCTTCCTCTACAGGGCCCTGTCCTGCTAAGAAGATTTGTATATCCTTTTCATATTTTGATTTCTTAACAGCCTCAATTATTAAGTCCTGTCTCTTTTCATGAGAAAATCTTCCACTCATGACAATTAGATATTTATCCTTAAAGCATTCATCCTTTTCTCTCTTGTTATATACAAAGTCGCTTTCTATTCCATTTGAAATTACTCTGATATCTGCCTTATAGTGGTGCTTTCTGAGCTGGTTTGCGATCATATTACTTGGACAGTGGATAAAGCTATGATATTTAAAAATATATTGCTTAGCAAAGAAATAGGTAAATGAAATAAGTGGCTTAACATTTCCCAAGTTTACAGAAAACCAAATATTCTCTGGCTGTACATGAAAGGCACTAGTCATTGGCTTATTATATTTAATAGCAAGCTTTGTTGCCTTCCTTGAGATCATAAAAGGCATTACAACATGAACTATATCAGCCCATTTAACAGCTTCCTCAATAGTTTTTTCAACTGGCTTTGCAAATACAAAGCCCTGCTTTTTAATTAGCTCATTAAAGATTGGAACCTTTACTGTAGGAAGGCCCCATTTATCATCCCTTGATTCTCCTGAGGCTAAAATCCTTACATCATGTCCATGCTTCTTTAATATTGTATATAGTCTTCTAGCTGTAATAGTGTTTCCATTATTTGCGCCATCAAATTGATCTAAAACAAGTAATACCTTCATTGTATTTATACTCTTCCCTCTATGTTAAGTCAGCTATTATCTCATTAATTGTGCTGTCTGCTTTATAAATATCCTTTGCAAGTAAGGCATATTCTAAAGCTTTACTCTTATTCTTTCTTTTCCAATGCCCATATGCAAGTCCTGAATATATAGTAAAGCGGTCCCAAATTGCGACTTTCTGTTCCTCTAATAGCTTTTCAGCATCCTCAAATAGACTTAATCCCTTCTTTCTACTACCACCTGCAATACCTGGTGAGTGTAGATATCTATCTGCTGCCATGAGTAATACATGAAAGTCCTCTGGATGTGCTTTATAAGCTTCATCAACAAGCTTAGTAAATGCCATGCCCTTTGAAAGAGAGCCATCGATTAAATACCAAAATGAGTTTGAAAGAGCTTCTAGTATAGCTCCTGCGCTCTCTGGTGCGCCCTTATCTCTTCCGCTTTTAAGTAGCTTATCTGCTGCAGTCATATATGCTGTAGCAACATCCTTTCTCTCTGGCTTTACCTCTGTTGCATATTTGGCAACTATCATGCAGGCACGTGAGAGTGCTAAATCCTGCATCCATGGTTCGTATTTATATGATGAAATTTTCTCAACTAAAACCTCATAATTTGCTAGAGCCTTATCTAAGCCCTCATCATCAAAAATTCCTTTTATTAGCTGAGAATACTCTTTGTTATCAATTAGAGGAGTGAAATAGTTTACACTGCCTACCTTTTGAGCAAATAAATTAGCTGTCACTAATAAAAATATTAGAATAAGAAGTGTAAGCTTCCTTTTTATATTCATTATTATCTCCTGCATTCTAAATATACAGTAAATAATTAAAATAGTGAAATGTTAACTTCAGTTGACATAGTAATAAACATGATGATATTATTTTGATATCATAATAAATCATATTGGAGGTTTGGTTATGAAATTTGATGAAGAAAAAATAATTCATCCATTAAATGGTTTTGTTGGTCTATTTATTAATATTTTAGTAATGCTATTTAGCATTGCAGTTTTTGTTATTGATGCTGTACTTTTTGAGTGCCTATTAATAGGTGGTGCTTTATTTGCTATTTTATTAGTTCTTTCAATTTTATTATTTGTATCAACCTGTATTTGCTTCGGCGGCTTAAGAGTTATTAATCCTAATGAAGCATTAGTACTTTCTTTATTTGGTAAGTACTATGGTACTATTTATGATAGTGGCTTTTATTTTGTAAATCCTTTTGCTACTGCTATCCACCCAAAGAATGTAGAAGAGGAAGGTAAGAAGGAAAATCTGCAGCTATCATCGAAGTCATCTCAGTCTTTAAAAATAACTCCTAGAAAGATTAGTACAAAGATCCAGACCTTTGCAAATGGAAGTCAAAAGGTAAATGATAGCTTAGGTAATCCTATTGAGGTTAGTGCAATTATTGTATGGAAGGTTGTAAATGCAACTAGGGCTGTAATAAATATTGATGATTATAAAGCCTATCTTTCAAACCAAACAGATTCAACTATTCGTAATATCGCTAGATTATATCCATATGATATTATCGATGATGATGACGATAATGAAGAAAAGACACTTAGAGGCTCTGCATCTACTATTGCATCTGAGATGAAGGATGAGCTTTCTGCAAGAGTTGAAAATGCTGGAATTGAGATTATAGATGTAAGACTTAACCAAATTGCATATGCTCCAGAAATCGCTGCTGCAATGCTCCAGCGCCAGCAGGCTGTGGCTGTAATTGCTGCTAGACAGAAGATTGTAGAGGGTGCAGTCTCTATGGTTGAAATGGCATTAGAGAGATTAAAGGAAGATGATGTTGTAAATCTTGATGAAGAAAGAAAGGCTCAAATGGTTTCAAATCTTCTTGTTGTTCTTTGTGGAAATAAAGAGGCATCTCCTATTGTAAATGCTGGAAGTATCTATTAATTTTAAACAATATGGGCGTGAAGGATAGTAAAAAGCAAATACCTCTTAGAGTGTCATCTACTCTATACAACGAGCTTCAGGCATGGGCTGAGGATGATTTTCGCTCTCTTAATGGGCAAATTGAATTTCTCCTAACTGAAGCCGTTAAAAAGAGAAGAAAGAAGGATATAGATGAAGCTGAAGAGTAGGGTAGAAAATTTCTACCCATTTTTTATTTACCCTATTGACTTGATAGGTGAATCGAATGTAATATTCGCCTATCAATTTAGTAGGTAATAGGGGGCTTAACATGGCACTATACAATTCTTTAGAGGAACTGGTTGGTAAAACACCTCTAGTTAGATTAAATAATATCGAAAAGAAATTTGGCTTAAAAGCACGTCTTCTTGCAAAGCTTGAGTATTTTAACCCAGCTGGTAGCGTAAAGGATCGTATTGCTCTAGCAATGATCAATGAGGCTGAGAAGAATGGAACTCTAAATAAAGATACACTAATAATTGAACCAACTAGTGGTAACACAGGGATCGGTCTTGCCTCTATTGCTGCTGCTAAAGGATATAAGATTACTATTGTAATGCCTGAAACAATGAGTGTTGAACGCAGACAGCTTATGAAGGCTTATGGTGCTAACCTCGTTTTATCAGAAGGAAGTAAGGGAATGAAGGGCGCTATTGAGGTTGCTAACAAGCTTCATGAGGATAACCCTAATTCAATAATCGCAGGTCAGTTTGTTAATCCAGCAAACCCTAAGATCCACTACGAAACTACAGGTCCTGAAATTTATGCAGACAGTGAAGGTAAGGTTGATTATTTTATTGCAGGTGTTGGAACTGGTGGTACAATTACAGGTGTGGGAAAGTATCTTAAAGAGAAGAATCCTAATATTAAGGCTGTAGCTGTAGAGCCAGAAAGCTCTCCAGTGCTTTCAAAGGGCGTTGCAGGCGTACATAAGATTCAGGGTATCGGTGCAGGCTTCGTACCAGATGTATTAGATAGAGGTGTAATCGATGAGATTATTACAGTATCTAATGATGATGCATTTGAGTATGGTAGACTTCCTGGTAAGCTTGAAGGCTTCTTGGTTGGAATTTCCTCAGGTGCTGCTCTTAAGGCTGCTATTGAGGTTGCATCTCGAGAAGAGAATGCTGGCAAAACTATTGTAGTACTCTTCCCAGATACAGGCGATAGATATCTTTCTACACCTTTATATCAAGTGGAGTAATTAATGTATATATCAACTAAAGGTAGATATGCACTAAGAGTATTGGTTGATTTAGCCGATAACAAAGGGGATAGGCTAGTACCACTTTCTGAAATCGCACATAGACAAGAGATTTCTCTTAAGTACTTAGAAAGGATAATGCCTGTTTTGACAAAGGCAGGGTATGTTAATGGAACCTCAGGAAAGAATGGTGGCTACTGCTTAGCTAAAAAGCCAGATCAACTATTTGTAGGAGAAATCCTACGTATTACTGAAGGTACCTTAGCACCTGTTGCATGCTTAGCGTGTGAAGAGAATGTGTGTTCTCGCAAGGATAGCTGCAAAACAGTAAATCTATGGGCTTCTCTTGAAGACAAAGTGAATACTTACCTCGATAGTGTGTCAGTAGCTGATGTTGCTGCTGGAAAATTTTAATTAAAATAAAAAATAGTGGATGCTTTTCTCATCCACTATTTTTACTTCTATTTCCTCTTTAATAAAAGAGCTTCATAAGGCTTTAGTGTTAAAGAGCTCTTGCTATAATTAGAGTTATAATTTGATATAACTAATGTGTAATTATCAAATGGGAAATTTATTAATTCTTCATCCTTTGAGAAATTTGTAATTACTACATATTCTTCTCCATCTAGCTCTCTTTTATATGCAAATAGCTTTTCAGAATCCTTAAAGATAAACTCGAGAGTTCCTCTTCTAAGAGCTTTTGAAGTCAATCTAATTTTTATAATATTTCTATAGAAATTTAATATAGAAGTTATATCGTTATTCTCATTTTTTACATTAATAGTTGTATGGTTATCATTTACACCTAGCCAAGGCTTACTATTTGAAAAGCCACCGTATAGTGTATCATCCCACTGCATTGGAGAGCGTGCATTATCTCTTGAAACCATTTGAGCTCTTTTGAATGCGTCCTCTTTACTTTTTCCTTCTGCTAATTCATGCTCGTAGAAATTTTTTGTATCGATATCATCGTATTCAGAAAGAGTTGGGTAATAGATATTAGTCATACCAATTTCTTCACCCTGATAGATAAATGGTGTTCCAGGGAGGAGGTGTGTAATTAAAGCTAATAGCTTTGCTGACTCTTTATAGTATTTTTTATCATCACCATAAAGTGATACCTGTCTTGGCTTATCATGATTAGATAAAAATCTAGCCCAGCAGCCATCGCTCTTTAAAATTTCATAGCTTTCAATAATACTCTTTCTCATATTGCTTGGAGTAAAGGTATCAACCTCAACTACAGGAGGAATGAATGGTATTGCCATATTGAATTCCTTTCTTGAGTCGCTTGAGTATTTATAAAGCTCTTCAACATTTGAAACACTTACTTCTCCAACACTCATGCAATTATATTCATCAAAGATTTTTCTTAGTTCTTTAATAATTGAATGAGTTCCATCTCGGCCACTGCATATATCCATACAAAAGGCATATCCCATCGCATTTTCCTTGTTAGGAGAATATGTAAATGGTGCCTTCTCAAGATAACTAATTGCATCAACTCTGAAGCCATCAACACCAAGCTCACACCACCAACGAACCATATCGAAGATTTCCTTCTTTAGCTTTGGTGAGGTGTAATTTAAATCAGGCTGTCCCTTTGAGAAGAGATGAAGATAGTATTGGTCTCTTTCCTTTACATATTCCCATGCACTTCCTCCAAAGCAGGATTCCCAATTATTAGGCTCATGACCATCAACTGGATCGTGCCAGATGTAGTAATCAGAGTAAGCATTATCTCTTGATTTTGATGAGATTTTAAACCATTCATGCTCATCGGAGGTATGGTTGATTACAAGATCCATAATAACTTTAAGTTCAAGATTATGAGCTTTGGTTAAAAACTCTTTAAAATCATCCATTGTACCAAATACTGGTGCTATATCCTTATAATTAGAGATATCATATCCATTATCCTTAAATGGTGAGCAATATACAGGTGAAAGCCAAATAGCATTTACACCAATACTTTTTATGTAATCTAGCTTAGAGATAATTCCTTTAAGGTCTCCAATACCATCATTGTTACTATCCATAAAGCTTTTTGGGTAAATTTGATAAACAACTAAATCCTTATACCAATCCTTTTCCATATTTTGCCTCATCGATGTTTTACATAATTTAACAATTTAATGTCTAGTACTATTTATTGACGGGCTAATTAACATTAGCCTATCATAGCTATATGAATACAAAGGATTTAATCCTAGCTGAAGCCTTAAAGCTTTTTTCAGCTAAGGGATATGATAGTGTTACTGTAGCAATGATAGCAGAAAATTGTTCAATTAAAGCTCCTTCATTGTATAAGCATTATAAGAGTAAAAGAGAAATCTTTGATGCTGTATATGAAAAGGCATTAAATAAATATGATTCCTTTATTACTTCAATTAAAATTAATGAGGATGAAATAACAAGCTTAAATTCTGATATTCTTTTTTCAAAGCTTAAAGCTGTAATTAGGTTTTTTACTCATGATGAAGAAATTGTAATGCTAAGAAAGCTGATGAAGCTATCTAATGATAGTAATATAAGAGCTGCTTATTCAGAAAAGTTTTTTGATTTTGTTATTAATTATCATAAAAGGCTTTTTGATGAATTGATAAAGGAGCAGCTGATGATAGCAGAGGATTCTTTATCACTTGCAATGCTATATGATAGTCCCTTGTTAGTAATAATAGATGAGCTTGATAGGCACCCTGAAAGAGAAGAAGAGCTTCTCGAAAGATTAAAAGCTCATAGCCAGCTTTTCTTTAAGCTAGTTACAATAAAGAGGTAAAGATGTTTAAAACTGTTGATTTATTTGATTTTGAGCATAGTATAGCAGGCCTTTATTTATCAGCCTTTGAATATCCATACCAGGCTTTAGCTGGTATTACAGATTTAATTAAAGAAATTGGTAAGACCTTATCAGATGATTATTTAAAAATGGGTGAAAATATTTGGGTTCATAAAAGCGTAGTAGTTGCTCCTACTGCCTTTATTGGTAGCCCATGTATTATTGGTCCAAATAGTGAAATAAGACATTGCGCTTTTATAAGAAATAGTGCCTTAATAGGAGCAAATTGTGTTGTTGGAAATTCAACAGAGCTTAAAAATGTTATCCTATTTGATAATGTTCAGGTCCCACACTATAACTATGTAGGTGACTCTATATTAGGCTATAAAGCACACATGGGTGCTGGCTCTATTACATCAAATGTCCGCTCTGATGGGAAAAATGTTAAAATAGAGGGTGTTGATAGTAAATTAATGAAGGTCGGTGCAATGCTTGGTGATCGAGCTGAAATAGGGTGTGGTAGTGTATTAAACCCAGGAGCAATTGTTGGAAGAAATTCAATAGTTTATCCTCTCTCCTCTGTTAGAGGGAGTGTTCCCTCTAACTCAATTTATAAAAGAGAAGGAGAGGTAGTTAAGCGAAGAGACTCTTAATTTTCTCTTCTACATCACTATTTATTTCAAGAATCTTATCTTGATATGCTTCGAAGGCTGCAAAGCCTGTAAATGGAACATTTATATATTCCATCATCTCCTTAAATTGGTCATGTAGGAGCTTGTATTCAACATCACTTGTCTCAGCTCCTCCATTTAATATTAGCTTAAATTCCTTTCCCTTCCAGCTATCAAAGCTATATAAACGATCGATAAAACATTTCATTGTTGCTGTGACACCCCACCAATAAATAGGGGAGATAAATACGATAGTCTCTGCTTCCTTGAGCTTAGAAATAACAAGGCTTAAATCATCCTTTTGTATGCATGTATGAGTCTCATTTTTCTTACATGCATCACACCCTAAGCAAGGCTTAATATTATATTTTCTTAATTCAACTATTTCAGAGTCCTGACTATATTTTGCACAGCACTCAGCCAATTTTAATGATGTACCCCTTCTTGGAGATCCTACGATAATAAGTGTTTTCATAGTTCTATTTTATAACTTACACTCATATTCTGTGAAGCTCTATTGCAGCTAATGGCAATAATAAAACTTTGTAAAACAGCTTTTTACCTTTATAATGAAAACAAGGAGAGAAGCTATGAAGCTCACATTTTTAGGAGCCGCTCGCTTTGTAACCGGCTCACAATATCTATTAGAAGCAGGTGGATTAAGGATTTTAATCGATTGTGGTCTTGCTCAAGGGCAGGATGAAAAAATCTGTGGTACAGATTTTCCTTTTGATCCTTTATCAATTGATTATGTTATTTTAACTCATGCTCATATTGATCACTCTGGAAGAATTCCTCAGTTAGTAAAGGAAGGCTTTAAGGGAAGTATTATTACTACATCAGCAACTAGCATGCTTTGTTCAATAATGCTGCTAGATTCTGCTTCGATTCAGGAAAGTGAAAGTGAATGGATGAATCGAAAAAGAGAGAGAAAGGGAGAAGCTCCTATTGAGCCGCTATACACAAAGGATGATGCATATAAGGCTCTTGAGCTATTTAGTGAAACTGAATATGGAAAGCTTTTAACTTTAAATGAAAATGTTAGAGTAAAGTTTATTGATGCAGGTCATCTATTAGGCTCATCTGAGGTTGAATTCTTTGTAAGTGAAGGTGGAAAAGAGAAGAAGATAGTATTCTCTGGTGATATTGGTAATTTAGATCAACCAATTATTAATAACCCTGAGTATATTAAAAATAGTGATGTCGTAGTAATGGAATCAACATATGGTGATAGATGTCATGAGAAAAAGGCTACAGATGATATCTATAATAGAGCAAAGGTATTAGCAAAGATAGTTGATGATACCTTTAAGCGCAATGGAAGAGTCATTATTCCTTCTTTTGCTGTCGGTAGAACTCAAGAGCTATTATATCTATTTAAGATTATTAATGATAAAAAATATATTGATAGACCTATTCCTGTTTATTTAGATTCTCCGCTTTCAATAAAAGCTACTTCTGTTTTTAAAAGCTGTACTGCAGAAAACTATTTTGATAAGGACGCTATGGAGCTAATTAATAGAGGTGAAAATCCTTTCGAGTTTCCGCTTCTTCATAAGGTAAAAGACGTCCAGGAGTCTATTAAGCTAAATTCAATAAAAGAAAGTATTGTTATCATTTCCTCCTCAGGTATGTGTGAGGGTGGTAGAATAAAGCACCACCTTAAGCATGGCTTATATAAAAAGGAAAATACTATTCTATTTGTTGGTTACCAAGCTAATGGAACACTTGGTAGGTCAATAGTAGATGGTGCAAAACATGTAACGATATTTGGTGAGCAGGTAGAGGTACATGCTCAAATACAATCTCTTCCAGGCTTAAGTGGCCATGCAGACCACGATGGTCTTATAAAGTGGATTTCTTCCTTTAAGACTAAGCCAGAGAAGATTTTTATTTCTCATGGAGATAGAAATGTCGCACCAGCCTTTGCTAGAGAATTAGTTGAAAAATATAATCTAAAAGCTTATGCACCTCACCTAGGTGAGAGCTTTGATTTAGATGATATTATTCCATACCAAGAGAAGGAAGCATATATAGATGAAAATGATAGAATATTAAATGAGTCTAGAGAGCTACTTGCTCAAGGCTTAGAAAAGGTAGATGAGGTAATTAATCGTCTAAATGATGCTGCAAGAAAGGCCGATAGAGAAGATAAAAAGACTTGCATTAGACTTGCTAATGCAATTAATAGATTATCGAGTGACCTAGATGATCTTGCAGCAAAATGGAATAGTGATTAAAAATCCTTCTTTAATACATATCCCCAAGGCTTTTCAATTAACGTTGAGAAGCCCATTTTTTTATAAAAGCCCTGAGCTGATTTATTTGTATTGCTAACTCCTAAGTGAACACTATTATATCCATGGTCTTTAAGGTTTTTTGTAAAGGTATCAATTAGCTTTCTACCTAGTCCCAAGCCCTGACCCTCTGGAAGTATATCTATATGTAAATGTGGTAGGTATTGAGGATAAATTTCATATTCAACACCATTTTGAATCATATTTATTACAGCCTTATCATTTTCTGTAATAGCTGAAGTAAACCTATTTCTTATTATAGGTAGAAATTCATTATTTAAATATTGGTAGAACTCTCTTGAGTCATAACAGCCTACGATATATCCAATGCATTTACTATCCTTTTTAGCAACAAAGCAACAGGTAGGGTCGTATAATACATATGGAGTTAAATAAATTTGACCTATCAATCTTCTATCTGAGTAAAGATGTGTGCCATCCTTACCGCTATCACTAGTTAAAAGACATATTTCTTCAAGCTCGTATAGATCATTAATTGTTGGGTGTTCAATAGTTATATTCATAATATAGATGATAATAGCAGGTAGTAAATTAAAAGTAAAATATTATAGGTTTGTATACACTTTGAAAAAATGTATAAAAAAATAAAAAAGTACTTGAAATAAAAAAGTAAAAGGAGTAGATTCCTAACACGTTGAACGACGCGAAAGCGAGCGAAAACAAAAAGTTGAAAAACTTAAAAAAAGTAGTTGACTAGTACAAAGCAAAAATGCTAAGTTAACAAAGCGCGTAAGAAATTACGAGCAGATTTTTCAAATAGATAAGCGATAGGAAAGAGAGAGAAGAGAAAGAAGCCTGAGGCTTCTGTCAATTCAAGAAAATCGAACGGAAAAATAAAAAAGCCGGTTCGTGCGAGTATGACAGGATAAACTAGTTTAAAGAAGAAATAAGCGGGAACTTGTTCCCGTACTTTTGATAACGGAGAGTTTGATCCTGGCTCAGAACGAACGCTGGCGGCGCGTTTTAAGCATGCAAGTCGAGCGGTAAGGTCCTTCGGGACCCTAGAGCGGCGGACGGGTGAGTAACACGTGGATAATCTGCCTTCCAGTTTGGGATAGCACATGGAAACATGTGATAATACCGAATGAGATACAGCATACAAAGGTAAGCAGTAGGAAAGCTCCTGCGGGAGCGCTGGAAGATGAGTCCGCGGCCCATTAGCTAGTTGGCGGGGTAAAGGCCCACCAAGGCGACGATGGGTAGCCGGCCTGAGAGGGTGGACGGCCACATTGGGACTGAGACACGGCCCAGACTCCTACGGGAGGCAGCAGCTAAGAATCTTCCACAATGGACGAAAGTCTGATGGAGCGACGCCGCGTGAACGATGAAGGCCGTAAGGTTGTAAAGTTCTTTTTGGAAGGAAGAATAAGCTTGGCAGGGAATGGCCGAGTGATGACGTGAATTCCAGAATAAGCCCCGGCTAACTACGTGCCAGCAGCCGCGGTAACACGTAGGGGGCGAGCGTTGTTCGGAATTATTGGGCGTAAAGGGCACGCAGGCGGCTTGGCAAGTCTGATGTAAAAATTCAGGGCTCAACCCTGTCTGGCGTTGGAAACTGCTGAGCTTGAGTACAGGAGGGGATATTGGAATTCCAGGTGTAGGGGTGAAATCTGTAGATATCTGGAAGAACACCGATGGCGAAGGCAAATATCTGGCCATGTACTGACGCTGAGGTGCGAAGGTGCGGGGAGCAAACAGGTTTAGATACCCTGGTAGTCCG
>NZ_VUNN01000012.1 GCF_009695635.1 Bullifex porci | reverse complement strand
TGCTTGATAATGAAAGTCCTGATTCAAATAGGCTTACACTTGTAACTCCAAAGTCTGAAAATGATGTACGATTACAAGCTACTCTTGGTAATCAGAACCCCATGGGCTTGCCCGTGGGAGCAGTCAGTGAAGACAAAATTAATGACTTTGATAAAAAAATGCTTAGAGAGTGTATTAGAGTTGCACACCAATCAATGGAGAATGGAAATCATTCATTTGGCTCTGTATTAGCAGATAAGGGTGGAAATATTTTACTTGAGATGCAAAATGCTTTTACTGAGTGTGGCTCTGCATACCATGCTGAGACCTTACTATGTCTAAAGGCTGCAAAATTATATTCTCCTGAGCTAATTAAAGCTATTTGTGCTGACCATATTGGGTTTTGGAAATGAGTGATATACAAAGCCAATTACCAACTATTTTACACCACAATACTATCGCAAAATTAGAATATGATAAGCTTTTAATTGGCGATAGAAGAGTATACCCATTTGAAAAGAAATACGTTGTTGCAAATAATGTCTTTGAAGCAGCTTCTGCTATAAAGAATATGGTAACACAGGGTGGAGGTCCATTAGAGGTAGCTCTGCTTTCACTCATTATGATCGCAAGACAAAATGGTAAGGATGAAAAAGCCTTTAGAGAGGGTGTAAAAGCTCTTTCTCTTGCAAGACCTACCAACACAACAATGGCAAGAGAGCTTAATAATTTACTTTCAGATATTCTGAAGGCCTTTGATGACGATGACTTTATTTTCAAGGTAGTAAAAATAGTAAACTGTAAGCTTTCATACTATGACTATCTATATGATAAGATGTCTGATTATGGAAAGACCTTAATTGATAATAACGATGGTATATTAACTACCTGCTTTCCTGAGCACTCTTTTTTCTTATCTATTTACAAAGCAAGAGAGGAAGGAAAAAGCTTTTGTGTTTATGCTCCTGAGACAAGACCATACCTTCAGGGTGCAAGATTAACAGCAGCATCTCTTGCTGAAATGGGCTTTGAGCACTATCTAATTACAGATAATATGGTTGGTACCTTTATGGGCTTAGGAAAGATTAATAAATATATGACTGCAGTTGATTTAGCTTTAAAGGATTATACTGTAGTTAATAAAATAGGAACCTTGCAAAATGCTATTTGTGCAAATTACTATAATATTCCATATTATCCATTTTCTATTTCCTTTGATGAAACAAAGGATAATATTCGAGATGTAGAAATAGAGTATAGAGATAGTAAAGAGGTTAAGCTATTTAAAGGTGTTAAAACAACAAGTGATGAGGTTAGAGCGATTTATCCTTGTTTTGATATCATACCATCTAAGCTTGTTACAGGAATTGTTACACCAGATGGAGTTAGAAGATGAATGCAATTATATTAGGAACGGGAGCTGATGAGCTTGGCTTTAATGGTTATGAAAAAAAGCTTGGAAGTAATCACTATGGTGAATATGAGTACTATCAAAAGGATGGTATTGTAATTATTCCACGTCATAAAATGGGGCATAGTGTAGCACCACATCTTATAAATTACCGAGCAAACATCCATGCATTAAAGGATTTAGAGGTTAAGAATGTTGTCTCTATATATGCTGTTGGTTCTATAAGTAATAAGCTATTACCTAGTGAGTTTGGAATAATATCTGACCATGTTGACTTTACTCATTCTAGAATAAATACATTATTTGATGGAACCTTTTATCCATTGGACCATGTAAATGCTGAAAATCAATTTTCTGAAAAGCTAAAGAGCTGTGCATTAGCTTTAAATAAAGAAATTAAAAGAGATTTAATTTATGTAACAACTCAAGGTCCACGCCTCGAAACTAAGGCAGAGATAAGGATGTTTAATTCCTTAGGCTTTGATTGTGTTGGTATGACGCTCTCTACTGAAGCTGATTTAATAAATGAATTAGAAATTAATAATTTAGCAATTGCTTACTCAATTAATATGGCTGCAGGGTTAGCAAGGAGTGGTCTTGAATTTATAGGAAAGGAAAAGGAGCTTAGCGTTGCTAAAAAGGTATTTGAGCTAGCTCTTGAGGTATTAAACAATGTTTAATGATTTTTTAGCTTGGTGCCAAGAAAATAGTGCTTTTATAGAGTCTATCGATGATGTTTGTACAAGGTTAAACAGAAATGCAACTGTTTTATGCATTGGAAAGTATTCTACACTTGGAGCCTTAATGCTTAAGGATAGTGTAGGGTGTAAGGTCGATATTTATTTAGAGGATGATGAGCTAGACCAAAATATTTTTAAAAGTAGTGGTATTAATGTTATTTCCTCTCTTCAAGGAGAATATACATTTATATTTGCTCCACTAATTATCAATATTATTGAAAAGAAGGATGTAGTACCTCTTTTATTTGATATTGAAGAGATGATGAAAAAGAAAAGTGAGCTTATATTAATTTTCTTAGCATCTAAAACAATTGATACTAGAGCATTAACAATGATGAAGTCATTTTATAATGAAAATGAGGAGCTAGCTTTAAAGCTATACACACATAGTGATGTAATAAATACATTATCAACACTTGGGTTTAAATTTAGCAAAATCGATAAGCTAGAGGTTTCTTCACCTTACGATATGATTTGTGTAGATTGTTTGAAGAATGAATAGCTAGCCTTGAATAAAGCAAAAATAGTGTTAGATTTAATATTAATAGGAGTTCAGTGAGATGAAAAAAAGTATTTTAATTTCATACATTATTTCAGCTATTTTAATTGTTCTTAGCTTTGTTTTAATTGGCTTTAGTATCTATGCTGCTTATACAACACAAACATATAGAATTGGAAATATGCTATATACATCTACTACCTTAATTCAAAATAGAAGTAGTGTATTATTAAGAACCTTTGGAAATATGAGCTTTATTCTTGGCTTAGTTGGTATAGTAGCTTCAACAATAGCACTAGTTACTTCAAATAAAAATCAAAAGGTTGAGGAGAAGAAAGAGTACTATGGTGAATATGTAAAGTGCGATGAGTGTGATGGTCCTAAGGAGTGTTGACAAGCTCTTGTTAAAACAAGTATTCTTAACAACGCGCAAAATTAATCCTTAAGGAGTACAAAATGTCAAAAGCACATAGAGGAACAGGTATTAGAGAGCTTCCTAATCAGGGAAAGGCTACATGCCCAGTTTGCAAGAGAGAAAGTGTTAAGTGCCTTTACGAAGTAGAAGTTGAAGGTGCAAAGATGAACGTTTGCAAGCAGTGCAATGCTAAGCTCAAGAAATAATATCTTTCTAAAAAAGATGCATAGCCGGGAGATTACTCCCGGTTTTTTCATTTTCGATGTAAAATAGCTTTATGAATATTTATTTTGTTGGTATTAAGGGTACAGGAATGAGCCACCTAGCTAGATTCTTAAAAAAGGGTGGCCATAATATATCTGGCTGTGATGTAATTGAGGATTTTTTCACAGCACCCTTATTAACAGGTATTAAGATCTATTTTTTTTCTGACCACCTTCCTTTAGATATCGATGTAGTTATTTATTCAAGTGCGTATGAGCATAAAAATGTCACTGCTTTATTAGACGCAAATGAGAGAGGAATTAAGAGCTATTCATACCCAGAGTTTTTAGCTCTCCTTTCTAAAAGCTCACACACCTATGGTGTCTCTGGTACACATGGAAAAACAACTACAACTGCATATGCAACTCATATATTAAATAGTATAAATTTTAATGGGGGCTCTATATATGGTTCCTTCCTGCTTAATAGTGATATCTATAACAATAGTGGAAAAAATCTTTTAATTGAGGCCTGTGAATATAAGGATCACTTTAATTTATATTCATTAGATGGCTTAGTAATTACAAATATTGAATATGACCATCCTGATTACTTTTCATCACTTGAGGATGTTAAGAGAGCTTTTCACAAAAGAGTTTTAGCTATTAATCAAAATGGCTTTGTTATTTGTCATAAAAGTATCTACAGCTTAGTTTCCTCTTGGCTTTTAGAGAGATGTGACATTAAGCTTATTTCTTACAGTGATAGTACCTTTAAGATTAATGGTGAAGGTGAGTATGAGGTTAGTGGTATTAATAGTGAGATGAGTATTAATATTAAAGCAGATGTAGTTGCTGCACTATTAATTTCTTCATTAATGCTTTTAAAGGAAAATAATTTAGAGATAAATTGCTCTAATATTTTGGAAATAGTTAATTCACTAAAAAAATATGTATTAACACTTCCTACAGTTGCATCTAGGTCAGAGGTTGTTGCAGAAAAAAATAATATAAAGCTTATTTGTGATTACGCGCACCACCCAACTGAGATTAAAACCTGTATAGACAATATTAGAAAGAAATATCCATCATCAAGAGTAGTCGTTGTATTTATGCCGCATACTGCATCTCGAACTAAGGCCTTAATGAATGATTTTGCTTCCTCATTAGCTCTTGCTGATTGTATCTTTGTTCAGGATGTATATTCATCTGCTAGAGATGATAGGAGTAAAGAAAACTTATCAAGGGTTTTAGTAAAAAATATTGAAAAAAAAGTATTTAGGTCACTATATGGAAAAGCCTCTCAAGTTGTATACTTAGAGGATAATGATATGGCAAGCCAGATCATTGCAGCAGCCTTGCTTAGTGGTGATATATGTATTACCATGGGTGCTGGAGATAATAGAAAATTAATCAAAAGGATTGTTGATTTCTTATGAAAAGTATGACTGGATATGGTTATAGCTTTTATTCCTCAGATGAATACTTTCTTGAGGTTGAGATAAAGAGCTATAATAATAGATATCTTGATATCTACCATAATATTAACTCAAATCTCACTGCCTTTGAGGCTGAGGTAGATGAGTTTATAAAGAAATATGCTACAAGAGGTAAGGTCGATATCTCAATTAAACTAAAGACACTTAAAAATGATGGTGACTTAGTTCTTGATGAGGCTTTACTTGAAAAGTATAACGATGCTTTTAATAGTATTAGTAAGCATACAGGTAAGGAAATTTCTTTATCCTCAAGTGATTATCTAGCTATTGAAGGCTTAATGACCTTAGTTCAAAAGAGAGATCCTGAGTATTATAGAGAATCACTTTTTGAGACTTTAAATAAAGCCTTAAGCCAATTTGAAGAAGCAAAGCTTAGAGAGGGTAATGCTACTAAAGCTGATTTATTTAAATTAGGAAAGCAAATAGAGGAGTCAAATAATAAGATACAATCCCTCTTTGAAGGCTTTGAGGATTACTATTCCAAGCTACTATTATCAAAATATGATGAGCTCAAAATAAGTGATAAATTAGATGAAAATCAATTTAGACAGGAGGTTGGCTCGATATTAGTAAAATACTCTATCAATGAGGAGCAAATTAGATTAAGAACTCATTTAAAGGAGTATTTTAGATTGCTTGATAGTAATGAAGCTGTTGGTAAGCGCTTAGATTTCTTAATGCAGGAGATGAATAGAGAAACTAATACTACTGCAAGTAAGAGCCAGATTGCTGAAATTAATATAGAAACAGTAAAAATGAAGGATGCTATAGAAAATATTAGGGAACAAATAAGGAACATAGAATGAGAATTGCAATTAGTTCAAAGAGTGGGTGTGGAAATACAACTGTAACAACATTATTAGCTGAAAGATTAGGCTATAAGATGATAAATTTTACCTTCCGTCAATTAGCTGCAGAGAGAGGAGTTGATTTCTGGGATTTCTGTAGAATGGCTGAAAATGATGATAATATCGACCGTGAATTAGATAGAAGACAGGTTGAGATGGCTATGGCTGAGAGTAATTGTGTACTTGGCTCTAGACTTGCAATTTGGATGCTAGATAAGGCGGATTTAAAGGTATATTTAAGAGCCTCAAGCTTAACTCGTGCAAAGAGAGTTTTAAATCGAGAGGGTGGTGACCTAGAGCTAAGGATTAATCAAACAGAGGGTCGTGATGCAAAGGATAGCGCTAGATACATGAGAATTTATGGAATTGATAATAGCGATACCTCTGTTGCTGATTTAGTTATTGATACAGATGATAAGACACCTCAGGAGATTGTTGATATCATTGTAAAGAAATTAGATACTTTACGCTGATACGTTTTTTTTGATATATTTACGTGAATATAAGGAGATTGTACGTGAGCATTCCACTAGATAAACTTATTGATAAAGAAGGTAACATCTACGAGATGACCTGTGTTGCTATCAAAGAAGCAAATATTATTTCCTCAACTAATGTTAAGGATGAGATTGAGGAGAGCGGTGAAAAAATCGTTTCACATGTTCTTACTCAGGTCCTAAACGATGAAATCAAATATTCCATCGAAGAAAAATAAAATAATATTCCTTTTTGGTCCAACTGCCAGTGGTAAGACACAATTGGTTGAGGACTACTTTTCAAATGGTTATCAAATAATAAATGCCGACTCCGTTCAGGTTTATAGATACCTTGATATCGGGTCGGCTAAGCCGTCTTTAGAGCTTTTAAAAAAAATAAAACACTATAACGTTGATATTTTAAATCCCTGGGAGCAATTTACCGTTGGAGAATTTATTAAAAATAGTGATATTGCAGTTCAAGAGATATATAGCTGTGGTGATATCCCATTAGTAACAGGTGGTACTGCATTCTATTTTAAGCACTTTCTCTATGGGCTTTCTGAGGCTCCTACTGCAGATGAAAAAATTAGAGCTAAAGTAAATGATATGCTTAATACTCTTGGTCTTGAGAAGCTTTATGAGCTTTTAAATACATATGATCCTATCAGTGGTGCGAGAATTAATATCAATGACTCATATAGAATTACGAGAGCCTTAGAGGTTTATTATCAGACTGGGAAGCCTCTTTCTTCATTTGCTCTTCCTACAAGCCCAAGAAATAATATGGACCCATTAATTATCGGTCTTGATAGAGACCGTGATGAGCTCTATGAAAGAATAGATAAAAGAGTTGATATCATGTTTGAGGATGGGCTATTAGAAGAGATTAAAAAGCTTAAAGGTATGGGTGGCACCTTAGCTTGGCCTGCGTTAGGAGCAATTGGTTATAGAGAGTTTTTTGATGCAAGCTTAACAGGGGAAGCCTCAATAAAAATAATTAAGGATAAAATAAAAACTGCCTCAAGGCGCTATGCTAAGAGACAGCTTACATTCTTTAGATCCTTTAAAAATGTTAATTGGATTCATCCAGATGATAGAGAAAGCTTAGAGAGCTTATTAAATAGTTACTTATCTAAGTAAGGTGTTTTAATAATCTCAATTAGACTTATCTCTGGGTCAGTAACATTTACAATATTCCACCAGCCACGCTTGTTATATGCTAATTCAAATTCCTGAGTGAAATCATAAACATATGTAAAGGCTTCTGATTGAGCTGCATTATTTAGTGTGCTCTCATCTGCATTGTAATCATATGGAGAGTAATATTTTAGCTTAGCTTGGTACTTGTTTTCACCAATTTCTGTAACAACTACATCACTATTTCCATAAACAAACATAGTAGAATTAAACGATGGCTTACCCTCATTAACCCATTCATCTGCACGAACAACAGGTGAGAATTGTTCATATGCCATTCTAGTTTGCTTATTAACAAATAGATTTAGTACCTCTGATTCCTGTGGAGCCTTACACCCCTTTAGAGCGGCTGTCATGTCAGAGACATTTAACTCGTTTTGAGCTTCATAGAATGCATAAATAATCTCTGTAGGTTCCATATCCTTTGTATATGGAGGCTCTAATAGGTTAGAAATATATGAGAATAGGAAGGCACCAACAATAATTACTGTTGCAGTAATTGCAATAATTACAGAGCCCTTCTTTCTCCAAAAGTTATTCCTCTTTGCACCCTGCTCAGTTTTTTGCATAAACTTCTGTACTGAGCCATTATTTTTTAACTCCTCTTTTACTTTTTTGTATTCATCCTTAGACTTATTTTCTACATCCCAGCTAAGAGAAGCTGTTTTTTCAACAAACCATTCAAGATTTTCCTCAGGCTTTTTATTCCCATTTATCTTTCTCATATCCTTGCTAGATGCATGGAGACAGAAATCAATAAAGCCAATAGTTTTATCATCGAGCTTTGGGAAAAGGTAGCTTTTATATTCAGAGAGAGGAAACTCTGTATAATTATACTCTCTAATTGCTTTTTCCTGATAAGGAGCATCTGAAGTTAAAGCATAGTATAAAAACTGTGCAAACTGTCTAATTAATGTAAAGGAAGACTCTGTTCCTCCCTTAGCAAAGCACCCTAGTGATAAAAATCTATCCTCATCTGTGTAATATAGTGAAAATAAATCTCCTAAATCCTGAGGTAAAATTAACCAAGAATTATCATCTAATATGTAAAATCGATAAACTGGTAATAAGCCGAGCTGAGGAGCAACAAAATCCTTAGGAAGCTTTGTTAAAGCCTCTGCTAATTCTCTTAACAGAACTAATGCATTAGATCTATTTTCATATGCAATTGAAGAAAAAGGCTTAAGGCTTGTTTTCTCAAAGTAAAAGTATCTTATTCCATCGATTGTTGTAAAAGCATCCCAGGTCCAAGGTGATAGCTTACCATCCCTATATATGTATCCATTTTGCTTTTCACCCTGCATCATATGTCTTGGAATTGCAAAATCATCCTTTCCTAAAGCTATACAGCTATATTCAATACCATCTATTACAGTATTTTTTATTAATGGCTCATTAATCATTAAATGCTCCTGCTAAGTGAATAATATTTCCCTTTATTTCTTCAATATTATTTGTAAAATTACTTCCATCTTGAATACCAAATACTATAAAGCTTGAATAAAGATTTCTAAAAGCTTCTAATATCTTAATTCCACACCCAGAGATAATTCCTTTCTTCTCGTCATCAACAAGAGGCTTTTGCTCATTTAAGCTCTGAATTAAGGTTTTAGCCATTTCTTTAGCTTTCTCATTATTTGTTTCTTCAGAGAAATTAGCTGAAATAATAAATGATGTGTCTCCATCATCTAAGCTTCTAATTAAGCTTTTTAATTTCTTAATTTCATCACTAAACTCTAATGCAGTAAAGATTGGTAGTAATATAGAGCTACTATCAAGCTTAGAAATAAATAGGGTAGCAAGCTCTAAAGTATATTCTTCCTCTAAAATAGAGTCATCAGCTGTGAGGTTATTTACACTTTCACAATTTACTCCATTTATTTGACAGCTTGATATTGTAAATAGAGAGGATTCTGAATCAGGATACTTTCCATTATGCATAGGTGCTATAAATACATATCGTTTAGCTCTCTTTATTGCTGAAAAAGCAATATTATAAGCTTGATTGATGTTTTCAAGACCTGCATGAGGGATAATTATTACTTTAGAATTACCACTATTTTCAAATGAGATAAGCTTATTAAGCTCTACTTCACTTGCTGGATAAAAAATATCATCAAAAAAAGTCTTCAAAGTAATTCACCTCCTTCTGAAAGTAATTCCTTGACTCTCTTTTCGTCTAGAGTAATATCTAAGTTTTTTTCCATAGTTGGAATTACTAAGCCCTGCTTACCATTCTTTACTCTTCTTAAATATTTTACATGAGTGTAATATAGTGATGCTTTTTTATTACTCTTAGCCTTTGAGTAGTGGACTGCTAAGTTTCCTGCATCAAGTAAAACCTCAAGAGGAACACTCTTATCCTTTTTAGCTTTAATAAAGACATATCCTCCTGCAAAGTCTCTAGTATGAAGCCAAAGATCATTACCTCTCATATGATGGCGAAGTAGTTCATCATTTTCCTTACTATTTCTTCCAACTATTAGCTCAAAGCCATGAGATTCTACTCTAAGACCAGGTCCCTTTAATTCATTACTACTACCTTTACTTTGCTTACCTAATTCCTTTTCAAATAATATCTTACTATTTTGAGCTAATAAGTTTTCATAATGAAGCCTTCTTCTTTCGATTTCATTCTTTAGCCTCTTTACCTCATTAATAGCATTTTGATAAATTCTTTCAGCTCTTTTATACCTTTGGTAGTAAGCATTAATATTTTCACTAACAGATAAAGAAGCATCTAGAGGAATAGTAACTTCATTATTGTTAAAGTCTTTAATTATAGCCTTATCTTGACCTCGTTTAATAAGATATGAGTTTGCAGATAGAATATCAGCAGAGGTCTTAATATCCTCATAGCCTTTAAATTCCTCTACCTTCTTTTCTTCACTATGAAGATTACTGCTTAAGTGTGCTATTTCTTCATCTCTTTTATCACAAAGCTGCTTTCTTAGAAGAGCTATAGTATCATCTAATTTTTCCTTAGAGATATTTTTATCTATCTCTTCATTGAAGGTAGGTGTTTCATACTCTCTGATTGGAAATGCATTTAGATCAATAGCCTTTTCCTTACATGGTGTAAATAGCTGTCCCTTTTCCTCACCTCGCTTAGGCCTTCTCATAAGAGTTTCTAGAATTACTAAGCTCTCATCTGTAATTATTATATTTGAAGAAGGGCCAGAGAATAGGCGAATAAACATCCTTTTTACTTCGCCACTATGCATAAGAGTAAAAGCAACCTCTCTTTCACCCTTAACAACACTAACATCTATAATCTTTGAGCCAACAATATTTGCTCTAAGATATTGAGTAAAGCGCTGCATCTTATTACTTTTTTTTCTAATTTTATCTGTCTTACATATTCTCTGATAAACAGTTCCAATCTCTACATAAAATAGCCAGGACTTTTCCTTTTTAGAGAATAAGCACATTGTAAAGGAGTGGAAATCATGCTCTACGATGTCCTGTATGAAGGTATCAGAAAAGTCAAGTTCACTGAGTAATAATGCTATTTCATTAGCATTTAACGCCATATTTATCCTCCAATATATTAATCATCGGACCTGCTAAATAAAATGATCCTGTAATAAGGATAGGTGCTTTTCTATCAATTGCATAGCTTAGAGCTTCCTCATTATCCTTAATTAATTTTATATCTTTATTTGGATTAATTTCCTTTGCTATTTTAAATATTTCTTCAATATCACTCTTTTTAAAGGTTCCTGGCTGTGAAATTATGAGGTGTGAAAAGCTATCAAGTAAAATCTTTAGCATATGAGTAATGTCTTTCCCTTCAACTGCACCAAATATTACTGTTGAAGCATTAAAAATAGTTTTAAAGGTAACCACTGTATCTAATATACTCTTTTGAGTGTGAGCAACATCAATTACAACATCAACATTATTTACTTTAAGTCGAGTAAATCTTCCTTTTATTGTTGCTTTTTCAATTCTCTTTATTCCTTCATCACTCAAAAAGCCAAGCTTATCTGCAACAAGTATTGCAAGAGCTACATTTTCACCTTGCTTTTCTGTAAAAACAGAAAGCTGTAAATCATATTTTTTATCATTAAGTGTAAAGGAAACTCTTTCTCCCTTTTCACTAATTTTTGATGAAAAGTCTATTATATTATCATCAAAGGTATATAGTGCAGAGTTTTGGTTACTACATTCACTTTGTATTACAGAAAGAGCCTCCTTATCCTGCTTTGATGAAAAAACGATTTGTGACTCTTTTATTATTTTACTCTTTTCAATTGCAATTTTTTCTACACTATCACCAAGGACCGATGTGTGCTCAAGCTCGATTGGTGTTATAACTGATGCAATACTATTAAGCGTATTAGTTGCATCGAGTCTTCCTCCTAAGCCAGTTTCTATAACACAGTAATCACAGCCATATTCCTTAAATAGTAGATAAGAATATGCTGTATACATCTCAAAGGTTGTTGGCTTTTCTTGACCAAGAGAGGAGTCATTTTTATAGCCCTCTACTAGAGTCTGAAGCTTATTTGCAACTAAAATATAAAAGTCATCACTAAAGTATGAGCCAGCTAGAGTGAATCTCTCTCTGAAATCAGAAACATGTGGTGATAAATATAATCCAGCTTTATAGCCCTTAGCTTCTAATAGTGTAGAAATAAAGGTTGCTGTTGAGCCCTTTCCTTTACTTCCTGCAAGGTGTATTGATTTAAAGCTTTCTTGGGGATTTCCTATCCAATTTAAGAGGCCCACCATCCTCTCTAAACGACTTTTTCTAATCAAGCCAGGAGGATTACTTTTATCTATATATGAAAAACTATCGAGAAATTCCTCAACATCTATAAAGGTTTTTAATGCCATAAAATCGATGATACTTCTTTTTATTAATAGAATAAAGTAAAGGGTATTAAATAGTTTTATTGACACATATATGAAATGTGTAATAATATCAAAAATAAGAACAAATTACAGGGAGATTGATTATGTCTTTTAAAATTCCTAATCCTGATGCATATAAGTTTTTAGATGAATATAGAGGGAAAGATTTTTCAGGAAAATGGCCTACCGTTGTTGAGATGTTTGAAATTTCTTGTAAGAGATATCCTAATAATGATTGCTTTATTGCTTTCAATCCTAAGGAATTAAGGTTTACTTATTCTCAAGCAAGAAAAAAGATATTAGAGGTTAAAAACTTTTTATTAAGTGATGGCGTTAAGCCAGGTGATAAAATCGCAGTATCTGGTAAAAATAGTCCAGAGTGGGCAATTGCTTATCTTGCAGTTTTATATGCAGGTGCTATTGTAGTTCCTCTTGATGCAACCTATAACGACCATGATATGGAGACCTTGATGGCCTTTGGTGGTGTTTCAAGAATTTTCTGTGATGGCGATAGAGTTGGTACAATCGATACATCAAAGAGAGTAGGGCTTGTTGCAAAGTATTCTCTTGAGGAGAAGCATCCTGAGGGTTATAGCTATATTCTTGATCTCAATGGAGATGAGAATGAAGCTGTATTACCAAAGAGTGAGGACTTAGCAGCAATTCTATTTACATCTGGTACAACAGGTACTCCTAAGGGTGTTATGCTTACACACAATAACTTAGTAAGTGACTGTTATATTGCTCAGCTTTATATGAAGCTCTATCCAACAGATGTATTCTATGCAATTCTTCCTATCCACCATGCATATACAATGCTTGCAGTATTTATTGAATCAATTTCAGTTGGTGCTGCTTGTGTATTTGGTAAGAAGCTAGTTGTAACCCAGCTATTAAAGGAGCTTAAAAAGGGTAAGGTAACAATGTTCCTTGGAGTTCCTCTACTATTTAATAAGCTCATGACAGCTTTAATGAATGGTGTTAAGAAGAAGGGTATTGTTCTATATGGTCTTATTAGAGGCTTAATGGGTATTTCTGGCATCCTTAAGAAGGTTTTCCACATCCAGGTTGGAAAGAAGTGGTTTAACTTCCTTTTAAAGAAGGTTTCACTTGAGAATATCAGAATTTGTATTTGTGGAGGTGGTCCGCTTCCTGCTTCTACCTTCAAGATGTACAATGAGCTTGGTATTAACTTTGTACAGGGCTATGGTTTAACAGAGACAAGCCCAATTACTCACCTTAACCCAGTTGAAGCTTACAAAGAGATTTCAGTTGGACGTCATTTAGAGGGTGTAGAGGTTAAGATTGAAAATAAGGACCAGGATGGAAATGGTGTTATTTACCTTCGCGGACCAATGGTAATGAAGGGTTATTATAACGCTCCTGAGGAAACTCGTGAGGTACTATCTGAGGATGGATGGCTCAATACAGGTGATGTTGGATATGAGGATAGCGATGGATATCTCGTATTAACAGGTAGAGCTAAGAATATTATTGTTACTGAGGGTGGTAAGAATGTATTCCCAGAGGAAATTGAAGACCACTTCCAGCTATATTTTGATGTTGAACAAATTTGTATCGCTGGATATATTAAGAACAAGGCTGAAAAGAGTGAAGGTATTGCAGCAATTGTTTATCCATCAGCAGATTGCAAGAAGGAGCATCCTGAAGATTTACAGCAGCATATTGAATCAATTGTAAGTGAAGTAAATAAGACTTTACAAAGCCACAAGAAGATTACTAAGGTAATTATTGCTGATGAGCCTCTTGAGATGACATCAACAAAGAAGATTAAGCGCTTTGTTGTTGCAAAGCAATATAAAGATAAGTTAGATAATTAATATATAAAAACTGTTGCTTTAGGCCTAACTCTTTGTGAGCTAGGCCTTTTCTTTTTATTATTAAATCGAGTAATATTATATATATGGAATATACAAGTAAGCAAAGAGCATATTTAAGAAGTGAAGCTCAAGAGCTTCCTGCAATAGTAATGGTTGGAAAGGAAGGTCTAACAGATAGTGTTGTCACAGCATTAAAGGAAGCTATAGACCATCATGAGCTAGTAAAGGTAAAGTTTCAAGCCTTTAAAGAAGATGTAAGGGAAATATCATTTAGCTTAGCAGAAAAGGCTGATTGTGATTTAATTTCCACAACTGGATTTACAGCTGTTTTCTTTAAGCAAAAAGAGAAGAAAGAGGAAAGGAAGTATAATATTTAATTTTCTCTAAGACTAAAAAAGAGCTCCCAGGAATTAAATCTTGGGAGCTTTACTTTTATTAGTTACCCTGCTCTATAGCAAGTGTTCTTGTTGTGATATCGCAAACCTCTGCTGGACCGTAGTACTGAATTGCACCAGGGAATGTGAAGCAGGTATTCTCTGCCCATTCTTTTCTGTGAGCTTCGAAATACTTAAATGGCTTACCATCTAATTCAACAAGTGCCTTTCTAATAACTGGCTTGAATTCACCATGTCTTCTTTCAAGGTTCATCATCTTTGTTATTGGAATACCACCTGCTTCCCAATTGCTTGGACCTGCTGAAAGGTTAGTAACTGTAGACATATATCCAGTTAAACCATTACTGATTAATAAGAATGCATTGTAACCAAGTGAATAGCAGTAGTCTGCATCAAAGTTAGATGGGAATGCACATCTTCCTTCATAACCAAAGAAGTGATTTAAAGCACTGAACTTAGCCTTAGAGCCTCTATCCTTAAGCTCCTTAGCAACCATTGTGATTAAGAGCTTCTCTGTTTCAATTCTAGAAACCTGAACATTTCCATGTGGGTCTCTATCCATTAATAGCTGGTGCTGGATATCAACAGGAAGATTCTTAAATACTGCAGCTGAATTTGAAGTAAGATTACTAATTACAAAGTTGAATTGGTCTTCCCAAGTACCAAGTACTGCATAATCCTTTTCATGTACAGCTAAGAGCTCGTTGATCTCTGCAATTAATACTTTAACCTCTGGAATGAATTCAATTAATCCCTCTGGAACAATTGCTACACCATAGTTAAGTCCCTTAGCGCTTCTAGCCTCAACTACATCTGCGATGTATTTAACGATATCCATCATTGACTGGTTCTTAGCTTCAACCTCTTCACCAACTAAACAGATGTTTGGCTGACACTCTAAAGCACATTCAAGAGCAATGTGTGATGCACTTCTACCCATAACCTTGATAAAGTGCCAATACTTCTTAGCTGAGTTTGCATCTCTTTCAATGTTACCAATTAATTCTGAATATGTCTTACAAGCTGTATCAAAACCGAAAGAAACCTCAATAACATCATTCTTAAGGTCACCATCGATTGTCTTAGGACATCCAATAACCTGAACACCAGAATTAGTTGCTGCCATATACTCAGCAAGTACAGCTGCATTAGTATTTGAATCATCACCACCAATGATTACGATTGCATTTAAGCTATGCTTCTTAGCAACTTCTGCAACAACCTTAAACTGCTCTACAGTTTCGAGCTTTGTTCTACCTGAACCGATGATATCAAATCCTCCAGTATTTCTGTATTCATTGATAAATTCATCTGTAAATTCAATATAATCATCATCTAATAATCCTGATGGACCACCCTTAAAGCCTAAAAGAACGTTATTAGGATTAGATTTCTTTAATGCGTCATATAATCCTGTAATAACATTATGTCCACCTGGAGCCTGTCCACCAGAAAGGATAACTCCAACAACCTGTCCATCCTTCTTAGCCTTTGATGAACCCTTCTTGAAAGAAATAGTCTTCATACCATAAGTATTAGGAAACATTTCTTTGATCTTATCTTGATCAGCAACAGACTGTGTTGCATTTCCATAACATACTTCAATGTTATTAATATCATTTTGAAGAATCAACGGAAGCTTTGGCTGATATTCATATCTAGCCTTCTGTAATGGTGAGTAATTCATTATTCCTCCAAAGTAATCTATTTATAATGTTAATATATAAAATAATTAAAAATTTATCTATTGTATAAGGTTGGACAATGCATACATTTTTCACATATTAATGCTATTATCTAACTATGGAATTAATTATTTACCTCGATGCTGATTCTCTTCCTTTAAAACATAGAGAAATTATTCTTAAACGTTGTATTAAAGAAAATATAATTACTTTCTTTGTCGCAGATAGAGAGCTTAAAGATGTTAAGGAGGCTATTAAGCAGCATACTATTATGCTAAGATCTCCTTATAGAGCTACATTAGATAATCAAGAGATAAGAAAAATTAAAAGCTCAATTGAAATGATAGTAGTTGAGGGCGGTGTAAATGCTGCTGATGATAGGATTGTTAGTTTAGCTAATAAAAACAATTTATGTATTACACATGATATTCCTCTAGCAGCTAGGCTCATAGAGAAGGGTGTTGTTGTAATTGATGACAGAGGTAATAGATTAGATAAAAGTAATATAAATGAGCGATTATCAATTAGAGATACTCAGATGACTCTTAGAGAAATGGGTATTTTTAATGATAAGCAAAAGCAATTTGATCTAAAAACCTATAATGCATTTGCAAATGCCTTTGATAAAGCAATAAGTGAGATAAAAAGATTATAAAATAACCATATATATATAAAATTGTATATTTAATTAAAAATAATAAAAATATATAAAATTATACAGATGTATATAAATTTAAAATAAATACCAAAATCGGTATGATAAATTAATTTTAACAAAACCTATAAACTTTTGTTCTATTCTTTATATGAGAAAAGTTTTTGTAGTAAATGATTTTCTATTAAAGAGTAAGGTTGAAGCACTAGGGTATAGATGTGAGGTTATTAGCAGTAATATTGAAGAGCTAGATAAAGCAATTATTGTTAAAATAAGAGACCATAGTGATTTCAGCTACTATGAAAATTTAAAAGTTAATTTTGCCCATAAAGTTAAGCTGCTATTTATAGTATTCTCACCTCAGGTTGACTGTGTCGCTGAAAGACCTAAAGGCTACTATGTGAGAGTTGCTAAAAAACCAGATTTGACTTTAAAGGAAAATAGATTTCTTAGTGCTTTAATGAAAAATGATATGACAAAGGGTGTATGTATTGATTTAAATATTACTAGAGCAACCTACTCATCATATTGCAAAAAGCTTTGCTTAAAGGTTGGTGTAAAGAATGCAACTGAGCTAAGAAGATGGGCATTTATATCTATAAAATAATAGCTACCTGCTATTAACAGGCAGCTTAAAGAATTTTAGAAATCTGCACTCTTCACATATCTTGGATATGGGATTACGTCTCTGATGTTTTGTACACCAGTTACATATTGAACTGCTCTTTCAAAGCCTAAGCCAAAGCCAGAGTGTGGAACAGATCCATACTTTCTTAAATCAAGATACCACCAATAATCCTCTGGGTTTAAACCAAGCTCGTTAATTCTTGAAAGAAGAATATTGAGATCACTCTCTCTTTCTGAACCACCAATAATCTCACCAATTCTTGGAACAAGAACATCCATACCTCTTACAGTCTTTCCATCCTCATTTAGCTTCATGTAGAAAGCTTTGATTTCCTTAGGATAGTCAGTAACAATTACAGGTGACTTACATACCTTTTCAGTTAAGAACTTTTCATGCTCAGTCTGGATATCAGAACCCCAATGTACAGGGAAATCAAAATGATCATTTTCCTTCTCTAATACCTTAATAGCATCTGTGTATGTCATGTGAGCAAATGGTGTTTCGATAACATGTCTAAGAGTTTCGATGTTACCCTTTAATACAAAGTTATCAAAGAACTCCATATCCTCTGGGTTCTTTTCAAGACACTTTGAGAAGATATATTTAAGGAATGACTCAGCAATTTCCATATCACCATCGAGTGAGCAGAAAGCCATCTCAGGCTCAACCATCCAGAACTCAGCTAGGTGCTTTGTTGTGTTACTATTTTCAGCTCTAAAGGTTGGTCCAAAGGTGTAGATGTTCTTCATTGCCATAGCATAAGTCTCACCCTCAAGCTGACCTGAAACTGTTAAGGAAGCCTTCTTACCAAAGAAGTCCTTAGAGTAATCAACACTGCCTTCCTTTGTTAGAGGAACCTTATCAAGATCAAGTGTTGTTACTTGGAAAGTCTCTCCAGCACCTTCTGCATCAGAGCATGTAATTAAAGGTGTGTTTACATAGATAAAACCATTTTCCTGGAAGAAGGAATGTACTGCATAAGCAAGAGTATTTCTAACTCTAGTAACTGCTCCAAGTAGATTTGTTCTTGGTCTTAGATGTGCGATCTCTCTTAAGAATTCAATGGTGTGTCTTTTCTTTTGAAGAGGGTAGTCAACTGGGCATTCACCTACAAGAGTAAGGCTTGACAGCTGCATTTCTACCTTTTGGTTTCCACCTAAGGAAGCTACAATTTTACCTTCACAAATAACAGAACTACCTGTAGTGATTTTATCTAGCACCTCATTATTATTGAAAGAATCCTTATCAACTACAACCTGTAAACCCTTAAGTGAAGATCCATCATTAATCTCCAAAAAACATACATTTTTACTGTCTCGTTTTGTTCGTACCCATCCTTCCGCCTTGATAATCTCATCACTTGGCTCTCTAAGAAGGATAGCTTTGATTCTTTCCTGCATTTTGATGCGCTCCTATTAAAAAATATTGACAAAATTCTATTCTTTTCACTATTTATGGTCAATAATAAGCCACTAGTTATTAATAACCATACTTCTTTTTTACTAATAGTGGTTTTTAGTTTGTTGACTTGAGCCTCTAAAACAGTAAAATATAACAAAAAGGTATTTATGTTACAGATAATAGGAACTCCAAAATGTCGCGAAACTCAAAAAGCGATTAGATGGTGTAAAGAAAGAAGAATTGATTTTCAGTTTATAAATTTAAGTGAAAAAAAGCTCTCAGAAAAAGAATATGAGAGTATTTTTCGCTCTTCAGAACCTGAAGAATATATAGATAGTGAAGGTGCATATTATAAGAAAAATGGATATGCTTGGAGAGATTTTAATCCTCAAGAGGAGGTCGTTGACCATCCTGAGCTTTTAAAAACTCCTATCTTAAGATATAAGATGAAAACTCATAGCGGCTTTGATGATTCATTTATCTTGGAGGGACAGAGTTGAGATATAGTGTCCTTACAAGTGGAAGCTGTGGAAATAGCTATGCCTTTTATGATGGAAAGACAACAATACTAATTGATGTAGGGTTAACTCTTACAGGTCTTAAGCGTAGACTTGTAGATGCTGATATTCCATATACCTCAATTAAGGCATTATTTTTAACACATCTTCACCCTGATCATGTTAAGGGAGCTGGAGTATTTAATAGAGACAGTGGCATCAATGTACATCTAACTAAAAGTATGAGAGATGGTGGAACATCTATATTATGTAAGCTAGGGTTAAAGGATAATAATCTAAGCACCTTTGATTACGGTGAAAAAATAGTAATTGATAATTTTGTAATAACGAGCTTTAGTACCTCTCATGATTCTCAAGGAAGCTGTGGCTATAAGATAGAAAATGGAAAGGATTCCTTTTTCTTAATGACAGATACAGGTATTATTCCTGAAGCTGCAGAGGCTTTAGCCAAGGATAGTAATATACTATTTATAGAAAGTAATTATGATGATGAAATGTTGGAGCATGGAAAGTATCCCTATGTATTAAAAAGAAGAGTTAGGGGTAATAGAGGTCATTTATCTAATGAACAGGCTCATGATTTTATTATTAATTCAAAGCTAAGTAATAAAACAATATATCTAATACATGTTAGTGAAAACAATAATTCTATAGAAAAACTAAATGAAATGGTTTCGACCCTTCCAGTTGATAATCGTTATATCATTTGTGAACGTGGTAAGAGCTATTGGGAGTAATTTATGGCAAATTCTAAGAAAAAAGCAGCTAAATTAAAGGCTAAAGAATATTCAAAAAAGAATTGTATGAGTGTTAAGCGTAACGATGGGCTTACAATGTACAATTTGAAAAAATATACCTTTAGAGATTTTATTGATGCATGTACAGCAAGATATGCATCAAGACTATGCTATACCATTGTTGGTGGAGAGGATGAGGTAAGCTTTACATATCGCTATTTAGCATTTAAGGTACACTCAATAAGTCAGTATTTATTAAATATTGGTATTAAAAAGGGTGATAAAATAGCTATCTATGGTGAAGGTAGCCCAATGTGGATGATGATGTATTTTGGTATTACATCTATTGGTGCTATCGCAGTTCCTATATTACCAGCATTTACTCCAAAGGAGACAGTATTTGCTCTAAATAATTGTGGAGCAAAGCTTATTTGCGGTGGAAAAAAGCAGATCCTAGGAATAAAGGATTTTATAATTAGTAATAAGATAGAAGTAATTAGACTTGAGGATATTTTCTATTTACCACCACAGAGTGTAGAGCTAATGGAGGATAAAAACTATTTTGATCTTCCAGGTGTTGATGTAACTAGAGTTAAATTTAATATTAAGGAGCTTAGTAGCTTACCATTAGAGGAAGATGATATTGCTTCAATTATCTACACCTCTGGAACTACTGGAACCTCTAAGGGTGTTGTTTTAACTCATAAGAACTTACTTAGAAATGCAGATTTATCAACTACTCAGTACATTAAATTAAAGCCAGGTATGAGAGCATTATCTATCCTACCAGTTAGCCATGTATATGAGTTTACAGCAGGACAGTTATTAACAATGATGAGAGGCTTAGAGATCCACTTCCTAGGAAAGCCACCTGTAGTTTCGATACTTCTTCCTGCATTAAAGAATGTTAAACCACATGTAATTCTTTCTGTTCCATTACTAATGGAAAAGGTTTATAAATCTGCTGTTGCACCAATGATTAAAAATGGTGGAAAGTTTGAGAAGATTTATAATAATCCTTTAACAAAGAACTTTGTTTGTAGAGTAGTAAAGAAGAAGCTTGTTCAAACCTTTGGTGGTAAGCTAAAGTTCTTTGGAATTGGTGGTGCTCCTCTTGATAAAGAGGTTGAGGAGTTCTTATATAGAGGAAGCTTCCCATATGCACTAGGCTATGGCTTAACAGAAACTAGCCCACTACTTGCTGCATGTGGTCCAAAGAAGAAGGATCATAGACTTGGCTATGTTGGATATATAGTTCCAGATATTGATATGAAGCTTATTAACACTAATTCTGAAGGGGTAGGTGAGATAGCTGTTAAGGGCCCAAATGTAATGCCTGGTTACTATAATAACCCTGAGTTAAATAAGGAAGCCTTTACAGAGGATGGATATTTTAAAACTGGAGACCTTGGATATATTAACAATAAAAAACAGCTAGCTATTAAGGGTAGATGTAAGACTATGATTCTAGGACCTGCCGGTGAAAATATTTATCCTGAGTCAATTGAGAGTGTAATTAATAACCAACAGTTTGTTGAGGAATCCTTAGTAGTAAGTGATAATGGCTCTCTTCTCGCTTTAATAAAAATAGATATTGAGCTAATGGCAAAGAGCCTTGCTATAACTATTGATGAAGCTAAGGTTGAGGCTAAGAAATATATTAATTCTTTAAAGATTAATGTAAATAAGGAGCTTTCAAGTCAAAATAGAATTGATAGCGTAGAGCTTCAAGAGGAGAATTTTGAGAGGACTGCTACTCAGAAAATAAAGCGATTCTTATATCCAAAGAAAAAGTAATAATAGTAAATGTCGGGGCTAGTCTAAAAGATTAGCTCCATTTTTTTTAACATTTATTTAATATTTGTAACACATTTGTTATAATTTTTTCATGAGTAACAAAGATACTAGAATCGTTGATATTAAACCGTTAGCAACACCTAACGAGATAGCAAAAATCTATCCTATCTCTGATGAGTTATCACAGCAAATAACTGAATCAAGAAGGATTGTCGAAAACATTTTAAATGGTACTGACCATAGACTCCTTGCGGTTGTTGGTCCTTGCTCTATTCATGATCCAGATGCAGCTTTAGATTATTCAGATAGATTAAAAGCACTTTCAGATATGATTAGTGACCAATTCTATGTTGTCATGAGAGTATATTTTGAAAAGCCTAGAACAACAGTTGGTTGGAAGGGTCTTATCTTAGATCCAGATATGGATGGAAGCTATGATATAGAGAAGGGCTTAAAGACTGCACGATCCCTCTTAATTGAAATTGCAAAAAAGGGATTAGCACTTGGATGTGAGGTCCTTGATCCAATTATCCCACAATATATTGATGAGCTAATGAGCTGGTCTAGTATTGGTGCAAGAACAACTGAAAGCCAAACCCACAGAACCTTAGCAAGTGGCTTATCTGTTCCTGTTGGCTTTAAGAACTCTACAAGTGGTGAGCTTACTAATGCAATTAATGCAATTAAGAGTGCAGCAGCTCCTGCTTCCTTTATTGGTATTAATAAGGATGGTCAAACAGTTGTATTAAGTACTAAGGGTAATAACGCTGGTCACTTAATTCTTCGTGGTGGTGATAAAGCTCCAAACTACTATGAGGATGATGTGGAGGTTGCAAAAAAGAAGCTATATGACGCTGGAATTAATCCTGCAATCATCATTGACTGTTCACACGGTAATAGCAGAAAGAATTTCTCAAGACAAAAGAGAGTATTAAGAAATGTACTTGACCAGGTTCTTTGGGGAGAAAAGGCTATAAGAGGCTTCATGCTTGAAAGTAATATCTTTGAAGGCAACCAGCCTATTTGTGGTGATAAATCAACCTTAAAGTATGGTGTTTCTGTAACAGATGCATGTATTGGTTGGGATGAAACAGAGAGAATACTTGTTCATGGTGCACAGCTATTAAAGAAGGCTGAACGCTATGGTGGAGTAATGGAGGTTCTATGAAGAGGGCTTTAATTTTTCTTGCTGATGGCTTTGAGGAAGTAGAGGCACTATCTGTAATTGATGCTTTAATTAGGGGTGGAGTTGAGTGTGTAACAGCTGCAGTTAAGGATGAAAATAGGGTAGTCTCTACACATAATATCCCAATCATTGCTGATAAGCTAATTAGTGAAGTTAAGAATGATACGTTTGACTTAGTTTTCCTTCCTGGTGGAATGCCAGGAAGCATAAACCTTGCTCAAAGCTTTGATGTTAATGAAATTGTAATAAAGCATGCACAAAATAAAATAGTTGCAGCAATTTGTGCCGCTCCAGCTGTAGTATTAGGTCCTGCAGGGTTATTAGTTGGGAAGAAAGCAACCTGCTATCCAGGTTGTGAGTCATATTATCCTGATTTAGAGTTTTCAAAAGAGGGGGTAGTAGTTGATTCAAATATCGTAACTGCGAAGAGTGCAGCCTATGCTTGGCCTCTAGGCTTTAAGCTCGTTGAGCTCCTAGAAGGAAGCGAGACCGCAAATAAGGTAAAGAGTAGTATTTACTACCAAGCTTAAGCTGCAATTCTTTTCTTAAGATCTTCTGTTCTGAAGCTCACTCTTTGTATCATTTCAAAAGGAGTGAGCTTTTTGCTACTTATTAAGCACTCAGTAACAATTAAATATGCATATGCAAATCCATATTTTTTGATGATCTTTTTTAGTGTTTTATCATTTCTCATGTTATTTGATACAGGTAAGAAAATGTCTTCAATGTAGTGATTAAGTGCCTCAGCAAAAGTAACTTTGCTTTTGAATTCATTTGTTAATGCTCTTCGATATGCTTGAATATGAACATAGATTTCATTTGCTTCAAGCACATTAAAACCATTCATGGTCTTTTCAAGGATCATGTCAATCTCTTTGTTCGTCATAAAGCCTCCAAAAAGAATTAATTAACCCCAGCTTTTGTTAATTCATATATAATATTATTTCATTCTTTGGTCAAGATGTCTAATATTCGGTTTATAACTTATTTAGTTACAAAGAATAAATAATAAAAAAATTGGAATAATTGATTTTTAAATTATATTGCACATCATTTATTTTTTGGTTTATCATCAAACCTTAGAGAGGTAAAATATGAAATTTTTCCCAGATGGTTATAAACCAATTCTTTCTGAAAGAGAAACAGAAAGAGCTATTAAGCTTGTTAAGGATATCTTTGAGAGAGAGCTAAGTGGAGCACTTAGACTTTCAAGAGTTACATCACCTTTATTTGTTAAATCTGGTAGTGGTATTAATGATGATTTAAATGGTATTGAGCGTCCTGTCAGATTTGAAATTGGTAATATGAATAATAGCAAGATGGAGATTGTCCAGTCACTTGCTAAATGGAAGAGAATGGCTTTAGCTGATTACAACATTAAACCAGGCTTTGGCTTATATACAGATATGAATGCACTACGTCCTGATGATGATATCGACGCAATTCACTCAATTTACGTTGACCAATGGGATTGGGAGAGAGTATTAGGTGATAGTGAAAGAAACCTTGAAATGCTTAAAAGCATAGTAAGGGACATTTATAGTGCTTTAAAGAGAACTGAGTTCCTAGTTCATGAAACCTATTCAGCATTAACTCCTATTTTACCTGAAAATATTACCTTTATTCATAGTGAGGATGCTTATGAAAGATATCCTGAGCTTACTCCTAGTCAGAGAGAGTATGAGCTTGCTAAGGAGTATGGTGCAATATTCTTAATTGGTATTGGTGCTAAGCTTAAGAATGGTGAGGTTCATTCAGGTAGAGCTCCTGACTATGATGACTGGTCTACTCCTACAGACGAAAAGCATAAGGGATTAAATGGTGATATCATCGTATGGGATAGTGTAAGACAATCCTCTCTTGAATTAAGCAGTATGGGTATAAGAGTAAATAAGGAAGCTCTTTTAAGACAGCTTGAAGAAAAGAATGCGCTTGAAAGAAAAGAGTTATATTGGCACAAACGATTAATTAATGGTGAATTCCCAGAAACCATTGGTGGTGGTATTGGTCAAAGTAGACTTTGTATGTTCCTTTTAAAGAAAGCACATATAGGTGAGGTTCAAGCTTCTGTATGGCAGGATGAAGCTCATGAGGAAGCAAAGAAGCTAGGCTTTAAGCTATTTTAATTATAGGCCCTCGAAAAGATCGAGGGCTTTAACTTTTCACATCTTCTTAACAATAGCTTTATAGAACTCTACGCCCTTTGGTAAAACATCGATATTAATGTTTTCATTTAGCGCGTGAATAGATTTATATTGCTGCTCATCTATTTCAAGAGGTGCAAAGCGTATTGCATTCTCTGTTACTGGTGAGAAGAAGCGAGCATCTGTTCCACCTGTCATAGCATAAGGAGAAGGAATTACACCAGGGAAGATTTCTTTAATAGTATTCTCGATAAGCTTGAATTCTTTTCCCTTGTAATCAACAACAGGACATGCAGTTGATGAGTAGATGATCTCTGTGTCGATATCAAATTGCTTAGCTCTTTCACTAATTATTCTATAGGTCTCATCTGCATCCTGGTGGTGAATAACTCTAGAGTTACCAGTTACATAAGCTGTCTCTGGTAATACGTTTAATCCATTTGAGCCAGAGCATGTAGTAAAAGCCATAGTAGTTTTAATCATTGCTGTTGCAAGTGGATTAACCTTTGGAAGCACCTTATTTAGTAGTGGAGATAGTCCCTTAGCATGTCTAAGTACAAATCCAAGAGGACCCTTTATTGATGGGCCTAAGCGTCTAAACATCTCGATAGTAGTATCATTTAGTTTTGCTTTAAATGGATCATCCTTCTCAACAGAAGCCATGAACTGACCTAATCTTACTAGAGGAGTGTTCTTACCAGGTACTGAGGCATGTCCACCCTTTCCTTTAGCAATAAACTTGAAGTTACAGGTTCCCTTCTCAAGAGTTCCAATCATAGCAAATCTACCCTTAGCACCCTTAAGAGGTTCAGATTTAATCATTCCACCCTCATCGATTAAGAATTGAAGATGAACATTATTATCACTAAGATATTTAACTATTTTAGGAGCACCATCTCCTGCAACCTCCTCAGTGTTAGAGGATGCAATATATACATCTACATTTGGTTCGTAGCCTTCCTCTATAAGCTCCTCTAGAGATTGGAAAATACAAAATAGGGAACCCTTAGTATCAACAGTACCTCTTCCCCAAATCTTACCTTCAGCTATTTGGCCAGAAAATGGTGGGTATTTCCATTCCCCAGTTGCTTCAACAACATCCTGGTGGCTCATAAATAGAATTGGATCAGCTTTAGGATTCTTAGCCTTCCATCTTAAGAGCATCGCTCCATCAAAGGTCTTAAATTCCATTGTTTTAAATACATTTGGAAATAATTCCTTTAATAGCTCCTGAAACTTAATAAATTTTGGAAGATTTAATTCTCCTCTAACACTTACTGTTTCGACTTGAATCATCTTCGATAGCTTTTCTTCGTATTTCATTTAATCCATCCTTTTTTAAAAAATACATAGCTTAAAGCTAATGCAATACCACCACATGCGATAAGTAGGAAGCTTGTTTGATTTACCATTGAAGGAATTAACAAGCAAAGCAATACCATGAAGGAGAGTGGGAATACTGTGATTTTAATACTCTTCTTAAAGTATTGATATCCAAGTGCTCCAAAGAGTGCTGGTAATACATTATCAAAAGCTGGCTTAATAATAGGGTTTTGTAATATAGGTGTAAGTGGAATTAATAGAAGAACACCTAAGAATATTACAAGCATTGTAACAAGAGATGAGGTTGCGACTGAAAGTGTTGAAATAATTTCGTTTTCAACTGTTCCAACCTTTGCTCCTGCCATATCGCGAGAGTTAAATGCACATGGAAGCTTTAAGTTTGTAATATTTCCTGTGATAAATGTAAGGTATGAGGCGCCACTTCCTAAAAGTGGTACATAAATTAAATATTCAACAATACAAGATGGTACATATACAATTAATACAGAGATGATAGCTTTAAAGAAGGCATTCCATTCAATTGTACTTCCTGTAATATATGCCATAGCAAAAGGACAGGCTAAAAGCATAATTACTCCAATTGAAAGCATTGCTCTTCCTGTTCTATGTATATCATTTTGGTAGGCTTCAAAATCAAATTCTTCGTTCATAATACTTTCCTTTATTTAATTAGGTTAGAAACGACTGCTGCAAACATTCCAAAGAGCATTGCAAGAGAAAGTGAGAAGTTTTCAAGCCATGTGACATTATATTTCTTTGCTAGAGTATCAAAGAGGGCCATGAAAAGACCTGAAACAAGTAATGTGATTAAAGGTGTTGAGTTAGCTTTTACAAAGGTTGTAGCAATGTATGAGCCTACAAAGGTTGCACATAGACCAATCATCATGCCTGTCATTGCAAAGTTTGCAAAGCCACCATTAGAGTTACTCTTCTTCCCAGAGGAGAGCTTTAGCTTCTTTGAATATCCCTTTAAAGTAAAGATTGTAAGTAGACATCCCCAGATAATACCAACAGTCATTACTAATAGGATTGTTACCAAATTATTCATTGTTAAGACAGAGGAATCAAGGGCTGTTCCCATGTTTTCTGCTGCGATGTTAGCTACTGTTGCCTCATATTGAATATTTCCAACAACAGATAATCTTAGCCATGCCGCTGGTACACCTAACGAACCAGAGAGCGCGATTACGCCAAGTAAAATAGAAATTGATGGTAGTACTGTAAAAGCTGCTGAAGAGGTAATAGCTCCAGTTAAAACTTTTTTGTCCATACCAATTTTTAAACCAGCTCTATAGCTCTTAATCATAAAAACTACACACCCTGCTGCAATGAAAAGTAGTATCGCACCAACGAGTAAATAAAGTGATAGTGAATTAGCAATTTGTAAATAATTCATACCAGCCTCCTAACAAAAGAATATGATATTTGAAAAATTATTTACATATATACCTTATGAATTATTCTTGATATTGCATATTGTTTCTTAACAAAGTATTTTTAAACCTATTGTTAGGGGGAGATAAAATGAATAGTTCAGCTTTTTTTATTTTATTAACTATTTTATGTTATCTAGTTGGAATGCTCTATATAGGCTTTAGATGTGCAAAGAAAAATACTTCTTCATCTGATTTCTATTTAGGAGGAAGAAAGCTTGGTCCTTTTGTTACTGCTATGAGTGCAGAAGCATCAGATATGTCTAGCTACCTACTAATGGGACTTCCTGGACTTGCTTATTTAACAGGTCTTGCAGATGTAGGCTGGACAATTATTGGACTTAGTGTTGGTACATATTTAAATTGGCTTTTTACAGCAAAGCGTTTAAGAAGATATACAGAGCTTACAGGATCTATTACTCTTCCACAGTTCTTCTCAAAGAGATTTCATGATGAAAGTAAGATATTAACAGCAGTAGCAGCTCTAATTATTATCGTATTCTTTATTCCATATACAGCATCTGGGTTTGCTGCCTGTGGAAAGCTATTCTCATCATTATTTGGCTTACCATATATGGCATGTATGATTGTATCAGCAATTGTAATTATTTCTTATACAGTTGCAGGAGGCTTTTTAGCAGCTTCTCTAACAGACTTTATACAATCTATTATCATGACCTTTGCAATCTTTGTTGTATTATTCTATGCAACTACTCTTGCAGGTGGCTTTTCTACTGTAATAGAAAATGCAAGTAATTTAGCAGGCTATTTCTCATTTAACTTAACACACGATCCTATAACTAATGCAGCTAAGCCATATGGATTTATCACGGTACTATCTACCTTAGCTTGGGGACTTGGCTACTTTGGTATGCCACATATACTACTTCGCTTTATGGCAATTGAGGATGAGAATAAGCTATCTCTTTCAAGAAGAATAGCTACTGTATGGGTAATTATTGCAATGGCTATTGCTGTATTAATTGGTGTAATTGGTAGAGCTCTATCCGCAATGAATATTGTTGAAACCTTAAGTGGCTCAAGCTCTGAAACAATTATAGTAATGATAGCTAAGCTTCTATCTTCTCATGGTGTATTTGCATCAATTATTGCAGGCTTAATTCTTGCTGGTATTTTAGCAAGTACAATGTCTACAGCTGATTCACAGCTACTAGCTGCATCATCTAGTGCATCACATGATATTCTTCAGGATGCAATGCATTTAAATCTCTCAGAGAAGGGTAGTATGGTAGCTGCTAGAACAACAGTATTAATTATAGCTGTTCTAGGTGTTGTTATTGCTCGTAATCCAGCAAGCTCAATATTCTCAATTGTATCATTTGCTTGGGCTGGCTTTGGTGCAAGCTTTGGACCAATTATTATACTTTCTCTTTATTGGAAGAGACTAACAGCTAAGGGGGCCCTTTGCGGTATGATCTCTGGTGGTTTAAGTGTACTAGTTTACAAATTCATGGTTAGACCATTAGGTGGAGTATTTGATATTTATGAATTACTTCCAGCATTTTTAATCGCTTTATTTGTAGCTGTAATTATTAGTTTTTGTTCAACTGCTCCTTCAAAAGAAGTAGTCGAAGAATTTGAAAAAGTAGCTGGTAAAGAAAAACTAAAAAAATAAAGAAAACTGGTTGACCAAAATTATGCAATAGTGTAGATTAATCAACGTTGCGAGACAACGCACACTAAAGCATAATGCGGACGTGGTGGAAGTGGTAGACACGCTAGCTTGAGGTGCTAGTGGTTGAAAGGCCTTGCTGGTTCAAGTCCAGTCGTCCGCAAAACGAAGAGTATAAAAGCTCTTCGTTTTTTTTACTTTTACTAAACAATAAAAAATATTATTCTATTATCCATGACTCCAGAAGAAATGTTTAAGCAATATAGATTATTAAATCCAATGGCAAGCGATTATTCTCATGCAATTTTTTCTACTTATATAAGCTGGGATGATATTTTATCTGAAAAGGTTAGTAGTATATTAATACCTGCTGCTCTATTTGAGGAGAGTGGAGAGGAGCTACCCTTAAAGGATGATATTGAAGCTTTAACAGATAATAAAGGAAATAGCATCGCATTATTAAGGATTACTAATGTAGAGGTTGCTCCCTTCTTTTTATTTAAAGAAGAAAAATCACCCATGATTGGAAATCCAATGGGTGATGATATCGTAATAAAGCTGAAATTTAAAATTATTTTCTATTAATTACTCATTGAGTGGATAAATTGTCTTGTTCTTTCTTTCTCAGCGGCAGTAAAGATTGAATCCTTATCGCCTTCTTCGATAATATATCCACCCTCCATGAATATTGCATGGTCACTAATAGCCTTTGCAAATTCCATTTCGTGAGTTACAACAGCCATAGTCATCTTTTCTTCTGAGAGCTGTTTAATAACATTTAAAACCTCTCTAGTTAATTCAGGATCAAGCGCAGAGGTAGGCTCATCAAAGAATAGAACCTCTGGATCCATTGCTAAGGCTCTAGCAATCGATACTCTTTGTTTCTGACCTCCTGATAGCTGAGAAGGGTAGGCCTTCGCCTTATCGAGTAAGCTTAGCTTCTTTAAGAGCGCTATAGCTCTATCCTCTGCTTCATGCTTATCACGTTTTAAAACTGCTATTTGAGCTTCAGTAATATTTCTTAATACTGTGAAGTGAGGAAATAAATTAAAGTTCTGAAATACTAATCCAGTTTTTAAGCCAATCTCTCTTGCTATTTTATTATTTGAATAATTAGCCTTAGAACCATCATCCTCAAAGAGAGGCTTATCATTAAAATATAGAGATCCTCTATCGGCTCTTTCAAGCTGTGTGATAATTCTAAGTAGTGTTGATTTACCACTTCCTGAAGGACCTAATATTGATAATACATTACCTTTTTTAAGTTCAAATGAAATATCATTTAATACCTTAACTTCTCCAAAGGCTTTAGAAATGTTATTTGCTCTAATAAGTATCTCGTTCATATTAAATCCTTATTCATAGTAATTCATTTTAGCTTCAACGATATTGAAGAATTTTGATACTAAGTAGTTCATCACAAAGAAGAATACACCAGCTATAAAAATAGGCATTGTAGAGAATTCTCTTGATGCTGCATTTTGAGCTGCTCTAAATAGCTCTGCAACACCAATTGTTTGTGCAAGTGCTGTATCCTTTACTAGTGTTATTACTTCACCAGCAAGTGCTGGAAGAATAATCTTAAATACTTGAGGTAAAATAATGTGGAAGAATGTATAAAGCTTTGAAAAGCCTAATACCTTACTTGCTTCATATTGTCCCTTATCGATAGCCTGCAGTCCTGAACGATAAATCTCTGCAAAATATGCTGCATAGTTAATTACAAAGGAAATAATAACAGCTGTAAATCTATCATAGGAAACACCAAAGATATAATAAGGAGCGAAGTAAACGAAAATAAGTTGTAAAATAAGAGGTGTTCCTCTCATAATTTGAATGTATATATTTACTAAAGCTTTAACTATTTTGATTTTACTCATTCTGCCCTTAGCAACTATAAATCCAAGAGGTAGCGCAAATAGAAGCGTTAAGCCGAATATCTTAATATTCATTATGCTTCCCTTTAGCATTAATGATAGAAGTTTTGTCATATTATTTCCTTTTATTAAAAGAGGGACGTATTCGTCCCTCTAGCTATCATAAGAAATTAATTATTTTCCTACAACTGTAATATCTGCACCAAACCATTTAGTTGCAATTTCTGCAAGAGTTCCGTCCTTAGCCATATCATTTAATGCATTCTGAACTGCATCACGAAGAGCTACATCACCCTTTCTGAAGCCAATACCATACTCCTCAGCAACTAGAGACTCAGAGATAATTCTAAAGTCCTTACCTGAACGATTGATATTATCGTTAGCAACTAAGAGGTCCATAACTACTGCATCAACACCACCAATTTCAAGATCCATAAGAGCTGTTAGGTTATCCTTAAATTCAACAACACTCTTAAGGGATGCTTCAAAGCCCTCTGTATCTGAGATTGCATCCTGAGCTGAAGAGCCTGCCTGTACACCAACGTTTTTACCCTTTAAATCTGCAAGTGTATTAACAGGAGAATTTGATTTAACGACACAAACCTGAGCATTCTTTACATATGGATCACTAAATGTAAGGTTTTCTAAGCGTTCTGGAGTAATAGTGAAGCCATTCCAAATACAGTCAATATTATATGTAGCTAATTCCTGTTCCTTAGCTGCCCAGTCAATTGGCTGACAGATAAGCTTAACACAGAGTCTTGAACAAACTTCCTTTGCACAATCGATATCAAAGCCCACAATTTCACCATTTTCATCTCTATATCCCATTGGTGGGAAGGAGTCGTCTAAGCCAAGAATAAACTCACCCTTATCTTGTATTTTCTTTAATGAAAGATCTTCTGTTGTTGCCTCTTTACTACCTTGAGCAAAAAGAGATAATGAAACTAATAGAACTAGTAACAAAGCAAATAATTTTTTCATGTTTCCTCCTGATAATTTTGATAAATTATCCTGTATATTAATAGCATATTTATGCAATATAGTGAATATACAAAATTATTCTATTTATATAATTCACTTTTTTATTATTAAGTATTATATTAACAGTAACTATTACTAGTAGTAAGGAGTATAATTATGAAGAAATGGGTATGTCCTGTATGTGGTTATGTGTATGAGGGTGATGTTCCACCAGAGTTCTGTCCTCAGTGTAAGGTTCCAGGTAGCAAGTTCACAGAACAGAAGACTGAAAAGGTATGGGCTGCTGAACATGTAGTAGGTGTTGGCAAGCAGTTTGGTGCTGATGTTCCTGAAGAAGTTAAGGCTGAAATCATCGCAGGATTAAAGGCTAACTTTGAAGGTGAATGCACAGAAGTTGGTATGTATTTAGCAATGGCTAGAGTAGCTCATAGAGAAGGTTATCCTGAAATTGGTATGTATTGGGAAAAGGCTGGTCTCGAAGAAGCTGAGCACGCTGCTAAGTTTGCTGAACTCCTTGGTGAAGTTGTTACAGACAGCACAAAGAAGAACCTCGAGATGAGAGTTGATGCTGAAAATGGTGCTACAATGGGTAAGTTCGAGCTTGCTAAGCTTGCTAAGAAATATAACCTTGATGCTATCCACGATACAGTACACGAAATGGCTCGTGATGAAGCAAGACATGGTAAGGCTTTTGAAGGTCTCTTAAATAGATATTTCAAATAAGAATTATAATATCTTGTTGGGGCATGATTAACTTCATGCCCTTTTTTATTTTGTCGCAGAAAGTAAAAAGAAAACCACTAAAAGAAGTAATAAAAAATATCTATTCAAGATTTTTCATTTGTTCTATTATCACGTCTTGATGGATAATCAGATTTTAGGACAAATACTTGCTTTATTTACAGCTCTATGTTGGGCATTAAATTCAACTACCTATAATATTCTTGGTAAGAGTATTAAGAGCTCATCTCTTGCTTATGCTAGAAGTCTCTTAGCAGTTCCAATAGTTTTTATTTTGATGCTTTGTACTGAAGGCCTTGATATTCTATCAATTAGCAAGCAGTCCTTTTTCGCATTAGTATTTTCTGGTGTAACTGGATACTTTATTACAGATATTTTAATGTTTTATTCCTATGTTGCACTAGGAGCTAGAGAGGCTTTAGTAATATTAACCTTCTCACCTGTAGTATCTGCAATACTTTCAAATAGATTTTTTGGTGAGCAGCTATCTGCTAAACAATGGCTCTCAGTATTTCTAATAATATTAGGTATCGTAATTATGGTTCTTGATGAGCTAATCAAGAATAAGGGAAGTAGGGATAAGGATAAGCTTATAAAGGGCTTAATAGCAGCTATTCTTGGAGCAATATTCCAAGCTATTTCTTATATTGCAGCTAAATATGCTTTGAATGATATTGGACCTATATCAACAAACTTTTTAAGAAATCTTTCAGGCTTAATTTGCTTTGTTATTCTATCTTTTATTCCAGGAAAGACATTAAGAAAGGATCTTGTCTTTTTAAAGGATAGAAAAAAGCTGATTGAGCTTTTATTTGCTGTCGTTACTGGTCCTGTATTAGGTATGAGCTTCCAGATGCTAGCATTGAGACTTGCACCAGTTGGAATTGTATCTGCACTTTCTCAGATTAGTCCTTTATTTATGCTTCCTATCGATAAGGTTGTATTTAAGAAGAAGATATCTATCAACTCTTATATCGGTACTATTATATCGATAGTTGGTACGATATTAATGTTTATTTAAGGTACTTTATAAATCTCTTTTGAGTTTTATCACATGTGTATCCTAAATGAGCATAAAAGCCATGAGCATTTTCTCTTTCAATTCTTGAGTTTAATCGAATAAAGGATCCACCATTATTTAAACAATGGTTTTCTAGAGCATTTATTAATGCTTTTCCATATCCTTTATTTTGCTTATCCTCTGATACAGCTAGAGAAATAATATTCCAACCCTTTTCTCCATACAAAATAGTATATTCCTCTGCCTGGATAAAGGCTGAGGCTTTGCCATCATCATATACAGCTATAAAGTAATTACTATTATTTACAAGCTCTTCTATTCTTTCCTCAATTATCTTGATAGATGTTTTATGATTTAATGTGCTTTCACAAATTGCTGCAATATACTTTGCATCATCAATTCTTATATTTCTAACCATAATTAAATAATAAAAGAAAATATTTGATTTAAAAAGTGGGGTTAATAGAGCTATTAAATAAAATAAGAACACTATAATTTTTATTGCTCTTAAGAGGATAATTATCTACTTTTATGATTCTGTTGCAATTATTTTCATAAATTAGCATTAAAAAAATTGTAATCAGACTATATATGGCGCAAAATATTCTATACACATAATATTCATTGGGGGAGGGATAATGACTTACTTAGATTTTGAGAAAGTTAGTGAAATGAGTGGAAAAAAAGTAGGGAATTATAAGCTTGGAAGGTTTACTTACAATGGTAAATCTAAAACACTCACCGATGAAAATGGATGTGTTATTTGTGATCATGTTGGTTATTTTGATGATATAGAGAGAATAATAATTGATGAGTTTGAGCCAATTATCTTTTATATCTCTGAATCAATTGATGGTGGGTTTAGGAGCTCTGTTATAACACCACATCGTGATAAAATTAGAGGTACTATTGTTAAGCTTTATTCTGTAGTAGCAAGATGCCCAAGTGAAGTATTAGAAAAGAAAACTGAGTGGAAAGAAATTGAACTTGATGATTGAAGCTTTGATTTTTTTTATTACTCATATTTATACAAGATGAGCCAAAAAAAATTTATTTTCCCAAAGTAGTGTAGCGAGATAAGACCAAGAAAATGTAATTTTAATCTTTCTTAAGTTTTTTGTTGTGAAATGTTTCATATTTGTGGTTTAATAAATATGTTGCATTTTGTTGCAAAAAAAGAAGGTAAAAAATTAATAAAGGAAGATTATGATGTTTCAAACATCTACAAATTAGATGGAAGAGTATCAGTTTCTAAGGCTATTCCATTTGGTCTACAGCATGTATTAGCTATGTTCGTCTCAAATGTAACCCCAATTATTTTAATATCTGGTGTTGCACTTTAAATGGAAATATCTTTTCATCTCTTGATACAGCTCTATTAGTTCAAGCTGCTATGTTAATTGAAGGAATAGGTACATTAATCCAGCTATATCCAATTTGGAAGGTAGGTGCAAAGCTACCTGTAGTAATGGGTTTAAGCTTTACATTCTTGTCCCCAATGATGATTCTTGCATCAAGAGATTATGGCTTATTAGTTGGAGCAGTTATGGTTGGTGGTATTATCGAAGGCTTATTAGGACTGACTACTAAATATTGGAGACGCTTTGTTACTCCTATTGTTTCAGCATGTGTTGTAACAACAATAGGATTTTCTCTTCTATCAACTGGAATTTCTACTTTAGCAACCTCTAATGCTTATCCTTTAGGCTCTTGGCAGAATTTAACAGTTGGTGCTCTTACTTTATTAGCATGTCTACTTTTCCACTCATTTACTAAAGGCTTTTGGAAAAACCTATATGTACTTTTAGGTCTTGCAGTGGGATATATAATATCAATCTTCTTTAATATGGTTGATTTTAGTCAGATGATGGCAACAATAAATGAGCTTGGAGTTGTTTCATTTTCTAGATTATTTAGATTTGCACCAAAATTTGATATTGGATCAATTATTTCAGTAACACTAGTATTTTTAGTTTCAGCTGCAGAAACAATTGGTGATACAACTGCAATTTGTACTGGTGGCTTGAATAGAGATATTACAGAGAAAGAGGTATCTGGTTCTCTTTGTTGTGATGGCTTTATGTCTACTATTTCAGCAGGAGTATTTGGATGCTCTCCAATTACTTCCTTTAGCCAGAACGTAGGACTTGTAGCAATGACTAAGGTTGTTAACAGATGGACAATTATGTTTGGTGCTTTAACACTAATTATTGCAGGCTTATTCCCACCTGTAGGTGCATTCTTCTCAACACTTCCATCATGTGTATTAGGTGGATGTACAGTAATTATGTTTGGAGCAATTATTGTAAGCGGAATAAATATGATGAATTCTTGTGAATGGAATGAAAAGACAACATTAATTGTTGCAACATCTCTTTGTGTTGGAATAGGTGTTACTCAAGTAGATGGATTTTTCCAATATCTTCCTTCTGTATTTGGAGATATTTTTGCAGGAAACCCTGTTGCAGGAGTATTCGTTGTTAGTATGATCATGAGTTTAATTATCCCTGATAAAGAAAAGAAAAATTAAACTCCTATAACTTAAAAGTAATCTAATTTATCTATGAATGTACATTCTAGATAAATTAGGTTCATTTTCACACTGAACCATACATAAAAACTTCCATCCATATTTTTCATAAAATCCAGTGTAATCTGTAACTAGGTAAATAGGAGTAATTCCTTTTGATTTTAAGTCATCAACTACAATATTAAGCAGATGGCCAGCTATACCTTTGTTACGGTACTCTCTTTCTGTATATACTGCACAAATGTTAGGCGTAAGGTCCTTTCTGTTATGAAAGTCATTATCGATAACTCCCATGCCACAAATAATTTTTTTCTCCATCTAAACAAAGATACCAACCATACTCTGTTTCTTTATTTAGGTAAGCATCCATACATTTTAGATAAGCTTCTGTAGGAATGCCCCATTTTAAATGAAACCATTCTGCTGCTTTATTCTTTAAATCTACTCTATCTCTTAATGTGATGTATTTATACTTATCCATATTGTTTTAAATACTATCATAAATTTTATTAGTATTAATTTTAAAACATGAGAGAAGGAGTTTTATTTCTTAGGTAAGAATGGCTTTAAGAAAGAAATTATTACTATTGAAGTAATTTTTATATCTATTATGTTTTAATATAAATAATTATTTAAAATAAATCATAATTTTAAAATAATTCATACTTCAAAATAATATTAACATATGAGCCCAAATGCGTTATACTATGAATGTAGAAATCTTATTTATAGGTGGTGAGATTTTATAGTTCTTTTTCTTCCTGTAAATATTATTTCTTAGTGGTGTTTTATAATATTACATAAAGAAGCTTTTTAGCTTTTTTATGAAATAAAATAAAATAGGGGGATAAAAATGAAGAAATTATCCATTTCGTTATTAGTAATGCTTTTAATAGCATCACTATTTACATCATGTAGCATGGGTTCAGATGATGCTAGTGATGTTCGCGTTAAAGTCAAAATTACCCCATCTGGAGGGGGCAGAAGCCTAACTACTGATTTTGAAACAATTAATTTAGATGATGATAATATCACTTGGTATTATTCTGCAACAAAAGTAAGTGAAACACAATTTAATTATGGTGCAACAAGTGACTCCTTACTTCCAAAAGATGGAATAGTAACTTTATCTCAAGGTGACTGGTCTATAGGTCTTTGGGGTATTAAAGATGGTAAAAAGGTTTATGCCGGTACTACCAGTAAGGTAACAATCAAATGGAATTTCTATGAACCAAATGTAACAGTTCCTGTACCAGTTAAGCAAAGTACAGGTGATAATGGTTATATTGTTTTAACTGATGTAAAAATTCCTGTTAATGAAGAATTAAAAACTCCTAACTTTGCTTCTATTGATAGTACTATAATAATGAATTTCAATGGTGTTAATATGAGACTTGAATGTATCCCTGGTCCTCATACAGTAACATTTGAATATAGAAGTGATAATGGTGATGTCAAATCATCAATGTCTTTAGTTGTAGAAGTAATAAGTGGTAGAGAAACTACAATTAGTGGAAATATAGACCCAAGTAAAATCACTAGTGGAAGTAGTTCTCTAACTAAAGTAGAACAAGCAATTGAAGTAAAGAAAGAAGGAGATACAGTTGTAAATGTTTTAGTTGCTCCTGCTAATACATCAAGTAATTTGAACCAAACAACAGTAACATTCCCACAAGGAGCACTTCCTGAAGAGGCTACAACTGCAGTTCTTAATTTAAGCGTAAAATCTGCAGGTGATTTCTCTGTAGCAAATACACCTGCTGTTGCTGGTATAGATATTTCTCTTAAAGTAAATGAGCAAGAAGTAACAAGTTTTAATAATGAATATGTTGTAATTACAACTTATATTCTTGCTGGTCTTGAAGATGTTCAAGTTAAGTATACTGGTGAGGGAGATCAGCCAATCTTAGTAAGCTATAATAGAGAAACAGGAGAACTTGTATTTAAGACAAATCACTTCTCAGAGTATATTGTAGTTGCAAATGTAGAAGCTCTTAACGTAAGTACGGGTATCCCTTACACAAAACTTGTAACTGCTATTGCAGAAGTAGATGATGAACAGATCGTTAAATTGCTTAGTAATGTATCAGTTAATAGTATTTCTATTCCAAATAAGAATTTTACTATTGATCTAAATTCTAAAACAATTGAAACTCAATATGGTTTATACTTAAATAAATCTGATTCTGAATATGTACTATCCGTAAAGAATGGAACAATAAAATCATCAATTGGACATACCTTTTCAATGTATCAATCATCTGGTTTGATAATTGATAATATGAATGTTGAGGCTGCATATGGTGGCGTTTACCTTTCAGAAACTAATAATAACATGAGTGTTCGTGTAATTAATGGCTCTAAGATTAAGGCTGCTGTATATGGTATTGCAACAAATGCTTCTAAAGAAGAATCCGAAGCCTTATACATTGAAGTCAAGGATTCAATTGTAGAGACTTCATCTGAAGACCAAGATAATACAGGTATTCTATTTAATGTACAAGGAAAAGTTTATATAGAGAATTCTACCATTAAAGGAAATCGTCAAGGAATGATTTTAAGAGGTGGTACTAATTCTGTCATTAAGAATTCTACTATTGAAGCAACTGGTACAAAAACAAGTGGATATGATTGGACCGATAATATGACAAATGACTGGGGACAAGGTAATCAGGTACCATTAGCATCTCTAGTTGTAGGAAATCATGTTTCAAACAATTCTTATCCATATCCTGTTTCAGTTAAACTTGAGAATGCAACAATTAAGTTCTCAGAAAATAGATCGGGTATTTATATTTATAAGACGACTAATTACGATGTAAGTGTTAATGGAACAATTGCAGAAGATACAACTATAAACAGTATAATGAATGGTGCTACATGTAGCATAGTAGGAAATATTGCTTTTGCTGTATCTTCTGATGATGAATTTTCTGCTGCTTTAAATAATGCATCAGATAAAATTATCATACATCTACCAGAAGGTGAATTTACTCTTCCTGATGCTAAGTGCGAGAACAAAAATGTGAAAATGGTTGGTAGTGGAGATGGAACAAAATTAAATATTCTTAATAATAAGGATGAAATTGCATATCCGAAAAATGCTACTCTAGAATTCGAAAAAATGACTATTCAGGGTCAAAAAAAAGGTAACTATGGTGGCTTAGCCCATACAAATAAGGTTACTTACAAAGATTGTAAAATGCTGGGAAAGATTACTCTCTATGCAGGAGTAGAAGAGTTCAATAACTGTATCTTTGAAAATAAGAACGACTATGCAATTTGGACATGGGGAGGTAGAGAAGTAACTCTTACTGGTTGTACATTCAATTCCGGTGGAAAGGCAGTACTCTTGTATGGTGGAGCAGGATCTTCTGAGACACCTACAACAGTTTTGACAGTAACTGATTGTGTTTTCAATGATGATAATACTCTTAATACGGAGAAGGCTGCTATTGAAACAGGAAATGACTATAATGCAACTTACATTCTGAATGTTACAAATACAACAGTTGATGGTTTTGCAATTAATCCAGAAGGTATATCAACCGGAACTACACTTTGGGCAAATAAGAATTCCATGGTTGCTGATCACCTGTTTGTAACAGTTGATGGTGTAAAGGTTTATGGAAAATAAGAAGCGATAGAGCTTCATAAAAACTAGGTTGTTGCCTATTTACAATAGACTGATAGGTTTTATTGAGGGTATGGATATTTAGTATAGCCATTACTTTTGTGATTTAAGTTTATCTCCTGTAATTCTATTTTTTAAGTAGTGTTACAGGAGTTTTTTTTAAGTTTAAATTTATTCTTTTTTTTCCTTATATATATTTTAAGGTCAGCTTTTAAAACTGTCCGCATAAATAAAAGATCTAATTGTTTTAATATCAACATAATTGTTATGGCCATGAAAATAAGACTCAAATCATTCTCAATTATTCTGCTGAAATTTAAAAAAGCCCTTTTATCTTCAACCTAGTCACCTGTAGTACCCTCTGTGCAGTGCAGTCAAAGGAGGTTTTATTTATTTATATTTATATAATAATTTTATATTAATATAACATAAAGAAAACACCTATATACCGCTAACACCATAATCATAAGATTATATATAGGAGTATTAACATAACCCTCTCTCTTATTTTATTATATATATATAATTACACCCTTGGTGTAAAAAGGCTGGAGCATCGGTACAAATGGCAAAAGTCCGAAGGCGATTACCTTCGGACTTATGGAGTGGTTATCAGTCTGTGTAATCCCAATTGATTGTGGTAGATTTCGAAGCTCCCCATGGCTCTCCTGTAAGAGAGGTTTTTTGCTGATTCTGTTTGATATTGATTATGTAGAACCATAAACAGTTACTGAAAGTTTTTTCTCCTATGGAAGTGACAGGTTCAGGGATGGTGATGCTGGTAAGGTTGGAACAGCCGGAGAAAGCATATACCCTGATGGTCTTGACAGAGTCAGGATGTATATTCTTTTGAGATTTCGACAAAAACCGAAAGCACCGCCTCCGATGGAAGTGACAGATATTAAAGGCTCAGACATTTCTCTTCTTTGTTTTAAGAATTTTTCTTTAGTAATCTCTTTGTTTTTTAATTTCTCAACTAAATCATAATGAGCATTACTAAGCTTTGTATAAATAGAAACTAGAATACTAGCATTAACATCTTTTTTCTTAGCTGTTACTTTCAAAACATCTTTGAACTTTCTAATAAGATGTACCCAGCAAGTACCATGGTTCTCTATATGAAAGTATGGCTTCAAGCCATCTGTAATGACAGGTTCTTTGTAGTTAAACCTCTCAATATCCTCTAGTAACACCTTCTTACTACGACCTTGAATATACTCACAAAGCACTAGGGTATGAAAAATCGACTACTTTTCATTAAAAGTAGTTCCAATTGTTATATACATGAAGCTATTTTGCGAAACTTTACCACTCTTAGTTCTTACATTAAGTACTGTGGTTTTAGTTTCATTTTTATTAAGTAGTGCCAAAGAGTAAACTTGCTTCTTTAAAACTTTTTCCAGAGGAAGCAACTCTTCATAATACTTAATAATCCAGCTAGCTAACTTTTGCCGCTGCACTGTTAAGCCTGCTCTTTGATGAATCTCGCTCTGACGCTAAAAGGGCGTATAGTCATCAAATTTACTTATAACTGAGTGAGCTATAAATTTTGGAGTTGCGGCAAGACCATCAAGCTTCTTGTTTTTAAACTCAACTACGCTTTTATCTTCACTATCTGTAGTATTAGCTGGTTCATACTTTAAGTAATGGTCTCTGACAACAACATACTTCTGAGGAACGATATAAACCTTATCAATAGTTTTATCTTCTACTCTTTTATAAAGAACTCCATTAATTACTTTCTCACTTGGAGCTTCTTCATAGTTATAAACATCTATAACAGGAGTAGAAGCAGGCAAAGTAGAGTTTTCTCTTATCTTATGCTTTTTTCTAGTATGAGCTTCAACAACTATCTGTTCGCTTTCAGGAAGACCATTTTTTATGGCTTCAAATTGAGCTAACAATTCTAGCTCATCAAATAGGCTACGTGTTTGTTTAGTAGAAGGAGTGAATGTCTCAGCAGTTTTAAGGCGAAGTATTTCTTCTAGATTTGCAATTTTATCTAGATTCTTTTCTCTTTCAGCAGCTAGATTAACATTACAAAACTGCATATCTAATACGAGTTTTATTAATTCTTCTTGTGTTTTTCCTACTAATTCGCTCTTACTGTACATGCTTGTATTATAAAGAATTATTAAACTTTTTACAATAGGTTTAGTGAAATAATTTATTATATTACAACATTTTAACCTACAAATAAAGGACTATAATTAGGGAAGATTTTAAACACATCTGCCCCCTTTAGAAGATACCTTATATCTTCCAAATTAATGCTTCTTGAAGCTTCTTCTGTTTTTGGCCATGAGAAGGTGGATTTATAATCTAAACGTTTTGTTATTTCAAACCAGCCATTACCATCCCAGAGGATTGCTTTTATAGTTCTTCTATTTTTGCTGCAAAACATAAAGATAGATTTTGAAAATGGATTAAGTTCCATTTCATCTTGTATTATTAGTGATAGCTTTAATGCACCCTTTCTAAGGTCTGTGCATCCTGGCTTAATGTAATAATCGTATTCTTCAAACTTAATCATTTATTTAGATCCTCACCTATGGTTTAAAGAATACTTTTTTGGCTAAGTTAATTTGTATAGTGATTTATTTTTCGCTTAGTGCGCCAGTTCGGTGTCATACACATAGTTGGGTGAAACTCCCAATCTGACAAAGCCTAGCCAGCAGTCAGTATCCAGCCTTGGAGCCGAAGTCGTGAGATTAGGTTTAAGCGTAGGTAGGAAAGCACAAGAGCCGCAAGGGAAACCTGAATGCGATTGGGCCTCGTAATAATACAGTATGAGTGTCGATGCTTTTAAGCGGGCAGCAGACAGTATGAAACAATCGATAAAGGTGATGATTGTTGAGAACTCATCGGGGTCGTAGAGCGTGGCGAGTGTGCAAGGTGTGTATGTCATACCTGGGAGGACTTACATTTTATCTGGCTCAAAATGAGCAGAACGTTTGAATACAAGTGTAAAAAGCAAGATTCAAGTCGTAAATGTAAGTAGTCGGATGTCTTCATAGTAGTGATGAAACTGTGGAAACACAGTGGAGCGAAGGGAGACACATTTTAGTCGGTTCCTTAGAGTGGACACATGGAGTACTGGAGGCTCTGTAAATTGTGGAAAATTACGAAAAGGAAATAATGTTGTTATCAAGGAAGCATAACAAGCTTCAGACGTTAATTCACTACGTCAATAAAGTGAATCTTGAGAAAGAGCATAAGCTACAACTTAGTAACAAGGCTGTTGGAGTTGATTATATTACCAAAGATGAATATAACAAGAACCTTGATGCAAATCTTGATAATTTGCTTAAACGAATGAAAACATTCTCTTATAGACCGCAAGCGGTAAAAAGAGTATACATTCCCAAGGCTAATGGAAAACTTCGTCCTCTAGGTATACCATCATATGAAGATAAGCTTGTTCAAGGTGTACTTGCTAAAGTATTAAATGGTGTATATGAACCAAGATTTCTAGATTGTTCATATGGTTTTAGACCTGATAGAAGTGCGCATGATGCAATCAAAGCTATTAGAGATATTATATATAAACGTCCTATAGGTTGGGTTGTTGAAGCAGATATAAAAGGGTTCTTTGACAATATGAGTCATGAATGGATAATAAAGTTTCTTAGAAACGATATTGCCGATGAAAACTTTATCAGATATATCATAAGATTTCTCAAAGCTGGAATAATTGATAAAGGTATAATGCAAGAAAGCACCTTAGGCGCTCCCCAGGGGGGATTAATAAGTCCTTATATTGCTAATGTATATCTTCATTACGTTTTAGACCTATGGTTTGAGAAAGTAGTAAAGAAACATGTAAAAGGTGAAGCATATATCATTAGGTATGCAGATGACTTTCTAGCATGCTTCCAGTACGAAGAGGATGCTAAAGCATTTTACTCGGTACTTCCAAAGAGACTTGCAAAATTTGGTCTTGAGATTGCTGAAGATAAAACTAGAATACTACCTTTTGGTAAAGGAAGTGGTTCAAAAGAATCATTTGAATTCCTTGGTTTTTCTTTTCACAATGGAATGGTCCATAAAAGCTTTTACGTTGTAGTAGTTCTTTCTAGTAAAAAGAAGATGAAAGCTAAAAGGCAAGCCATTAAAGAATGGTTGTATAGCATGATGCATTGTCCCATCTCTGACATTGTAGCTAAGCTAAATGTTAAGTTGATTGGACACTATCGTTACTATGGTGTAAGTGGAAATATAAAAAGTCTCTGTTCATTTAGACACTACTGTATCAAAACACTATACAGAGTATTAAGACGCCGAGGGCAGAAGAAGAGGATTAATTGGGAAAAGTACAAAATTTTCATGAAACAGTCACCAATTGTAAATCCTAAGATTTATGTAAAGCTTTGGTAACAACAAAAGACTAAAATGAAGAGCCGTATGCGTTAATAGCGCACGTCCGGTTCTGTGAGGGTTGGATGCATTTGTTTAGCACTGGAGGTTAGACGATGCATCTGTCTACTCGACCGTTACAGTATTCTATACTATCCAAATTAATTATTGAAATGAAAATATTTTGAATTAAAGCTACAAGTTTATATCTAAAAATAAAACACCAAAGATTATATTACTTGACGCTAAATGATTTTAAAATATAGATTTCTTTTTCTAATATTAATAAAGGAGAGATATCTTATCTATTCTAATAATTGTTAACTACTTGTCTTGATGTGTCTCTTTTCTTATTAAAAAAATATATGTCTAAGTATTTGTACATATAAAAAGTATAATGAGAATAAATTGAAGATTTTGCAATTGCAAACAATTATTGCAAGTATTGTTGTCAGAAGTTTACGAGTATTACATACTTAACTGCAAGCTATGACCTAGACACTCAAAAGGCTTTTCAAAGTGTAAGTATCTTCTTATTTGTGAATTGTTTGCAATAAAAGTGCAAGTGTAAATTAAGAATATGTATATAGGGAGGCTTTTTATGGAAAGCAAAATGACAATTCAGGCCATGCTTCAGGGAACAGAGATTTATGTTCCTGATTATCAGAGAGCATATTCATGGGATTCTGATATGACAGCATCTGATTCAGCCACTATTTCATCAAAACAAGTTGCTGTATTTCTAAATGATATTATGGACTACATCAGTTTTGAGCGTCAGACTCATTACTATCTTGGGCATTTCTTATTCGAGCGACGTGATAATAACAGCTATAACATCATTGATGGGCAGCAGAGACTTACTACTGTAGAAATCTGCATTTCAGCACTATTGAGTCGTATTGAAGAACTCAATGGACAGTTAAATGATGATGAACTCACCCTTAAGGAAGATATTCTTGCAAGAAGGACTAAGAGACATTTCCATACTGTAGACTATGATGATTCAGTATTTTCAGATTATGTTATTGAGGCAAAGCTGTATGACAAGGAATTCATCAATACTCTCGAAACAGAATCACAGCGAAGGATTCTATCTGCAATGTTCTACCTCAGAAATAAATTCTCCAAAATGGATTACAAACAATTAAAAACAGTTATGTATGCAATAGCTAATGCTGAGTGCACAACCCATGTAGTTTCTGATAAGTCTGAAGCTGTACAGATGTTCATATTCCAAAATGCTAGAGGAAAAGAACCTACAAAGCTTGAGATCCTGAAGGCAAAGCTTATGTATTTTGTACATATTTATGCTGAAAAAGATGATGAGAGGAAAAACTGCCTCAAACTGATTTCTGACAAGTTTGCAGAAATATACAAATCGATATCTATATTGGAAAGATACCACATAGACGAGGACAATATCCTGTTATGTGCCTATAGAGTTCATAAGGATAACCTTACTGCATATTTCTCTCAGGATGAGATTGATAAAGAAATAGCAGTGTCTTCAGACAAGATTTGCTTTGTTATGAAGCTTACAGATACGATTGCTTATAGCTTTAATGCTATAACAGCCTTTGTAAAGCTAACCGAAACTAGGAAATATGAAGGCATGGAAGATCTCGTTGCTCTTGGATATTTCTCTCTGGCTCTTCCTTTTATTGTCAAGTCTTTTGCATTGTCATCAGAAGATAAGAACAATCTCTCAAAAGCTCTTGCAGATATAATAGCGAGAAACAGCATAATAGGTACTCGGGCAGTTCTTGAATATAGACTAGGGGATGTATTTAGCGGAGTGCTTTCTGTTGATAAAGTAATAGATCGTATTGAATGGATGAAGACTACTGATGACTGGTGGTGGGCGTATTGGAATAATAACGCATTTAAAATGGTTATTGATGGTGAAATGTGGCCTTCTCAGTCTGTAAAATACATACTCTGGAGATATGAAAACTATCTTCATAGAAATGGAAAGGGAGGATATAAGTCTCTTTCTCCAGAAGACTTGAGGGCAATGACTGTTGAACATATAATGCCTCAGACTCTCCCAGAAGGGCCTAATACAGGATATGATTCATTTGATGGAGATGACGCAGAATCAAGAAGAATGTCATACACAAATCAACTTGGTAACTATATCCTGATTTCAAGTAGCCACAATTCCTCGATAGGTAATAGCAGTTTCTCCGATAAACGCAATACTTATTGTTATGGATATCAGCAACGAGAAATCCAGGATATGACATTAGGAAGAAACAATTGGACTTGTGCTGATATTGATAAACGAAGAAAGAAACTTGTAGCTTTTGTTCTTGAAAACCTCTAATTGTATTATTAATAATAATGGCCCCTGCAGTAATGATTTGCAAGGGGCTTTACACGCTTAATTAGAATTATAATCAACTAAACAATGTTTATGATTATGGTAAAGGGTCTTTCATAAGATGTAAGAAAATACTAATTAAAAAAAACTCAAGGTAGCATTTTGGCACATTGATATCTTAATAGAAACACCAATTATATATCCAAAAGAATTAAGAATACAAAAGGCTAGAGAATGCTATGAGCTAATTTTAGCTTCAGTATAATATTGTTGAGTATTACGCATCTATAGCACTAGTAATTCACAGTTGAGCACCACTAATTTGTCCCTAATCAGAGCGGAGGGTTTTCTGGATTTTGGTGGCATTTTAGAACAATAATTAATTTAGATGTAAATATATACATGCAGTTCGAATCTTAAAATCTTGTAATTAAACTTGGTGAAGTCTATGAAAGACAATCTGAAATAAGGAACTGTGTTGTCACTGAACTACTGTCTATAATAGAAAAAACGGCATTATGGGAGGTAAACCATCACGTTATGGCGTTGGAGTAACCATGACATTATTTGTAGTTGATAAAATGTAATAGTATGTGAAAAATGATGACAATACCTTTGATTTGAATGGAACTATAAAAGCTATGAAAAGGTTGGCATCCATTCTAGTTGATGGATTAGTTGATAATTTTGAGTGTAATACTTGAGAGAGCAACAAGTAATAATACCCTGTTCTTGAAAGTTACGAATAACTTCAGAGTCGGGGATCCAATCATTAAAGGAGGTTTGAGTTGGAGCATCTTGAGAGGGGAGATGCATTACCTCTTATGAGATAAGGACTGGAGAGGGGAGGTGTGAACAAATTCTTGGTTACAACTTTTTTTGTAAAATCTGGAATACAACTTATACCCCCTGCAACTCCGCAGCCTTCACAGTTTTTACTACTACTACTGCAATAATGGCTTTCACCTAAAACAAAGTTTTTTTGCCAAAGATTCCACCGCTTTCATAATTTTCTCCAATCCATTGTTCAAAATAGGGGCTATCCATTTGTCTAGTCCTGTTTATAGTATTATTGTTCTCATTGATAAATGACAGCCAAGCTATTAATTTCTTCTTTTATTTTATCTCTTAACCACTGAGGCTCTAAGAGTTCAGCTTCAGTTCCTAAAGACAAAACCCATCTAATGAGCCAGTATTCACCACATGTATGAACCTTAAAGAGCCAGTGATCATCTTCTTTTTCTATATTCACGCTATCTGGCCAAAGCTTCTCTTTCTCATAATATCCTTGCCCGTCACTGAGCTTTACAACAGCATCAAATTCTTCATTTTCTCTAACAATACCAAAAGGATCAGATAGAGCTTTATCTATATCTACATCCGGTGTTGGATAAGGAATATTATTCTTTAACAGCTTTCGTTCCACGTACTCTATTCTCTGAACAGAAAGCATATAAGACTTGCCTTTTATGTCCATCACATAACAATAGGTACCACCAGAGAAAACAAAACATTTAATTACAAATAGATCCCTTCTATCTCCACCATAAGTGATATATAACAATTCTTTTGTTTCTTGCGCCTCAAGTAGTATGTCGAGAAACTTTGTTGTCTCTAGATTAAAGTATCCACCAAACTTTGCAGTATCGATTGAAATATCACCAATGATACTGTTAAGTTTGGGGATGATATCATCTGTGGATACATTTACAAGTGGAGATAAGCTTCCAATGCTTTCAAGCATGAAAGCGAGCCTTCTTCTTTCTTTTCCAGAAAAAGTCTTTGTCAGGAACCCGCTTTTAAACTTATTCCATTCATCTTTGTCTATCCTATATACTGCTTCTCTTCCGCTCTTACCTCGATTTTCTTCGGTGTTATAAGGCGTAAGGCCAAAGCTAATTTCTAGGTTTCTGAAATCTTGGTAGATACTGGATCTACTATTATATCCAAGAGATTCATCTCTCAATAACTCTTGAATAGTAACACCATTATCTGATGCAAGCTTGGTAGCCAAAAAAACAAGTTTATTAAAATTAGGCATGTGTTTTTCCTTTGCTATATGATAATAAATTATATGTACATAAACTTAAACACTTAATCATTTATTATATAAATAATTCACTATCTGATATCGTCAGATATATAATAGGAATTACTACACTTATCTATTTAATAATGGGAGAGATTCAATGAATTTTGAGAAAATTGAAATTGGTGAGTTATTTAATAAAAATCTCTTGATACCTGACTATCAAAGACCATATCGCTGGAAAGTAGAAAATGCACAAATTCTTTTTGATGATTTATATGCCTCCTTTAAGAAAAACAAAGAAGGAGAATATAGGATTGGTTCGATTGTCTTATTTCATGATAAAGAAGACAAGTATTATATTATTGACGGACAACAGAGAGTCACTACGTTATTAATTCTACTATATTGCCTTGGGTATAATGAAGATGAAGTTTTGGATAAATTGAAATATAATAGTCTATCGGGAAAAGCAATCAAGGATAATCAGAGGGCTTTGAAAGAGAAATGCAAAAACATAGAAAGTGAAAAAGAGGCTTTTACCACCTTTATTTTAAATAACTGTACCTTTATAGAAATAGTTACAGAGAATGAAGCTGATTCTTTCATATACTTTGATTCCCTTAACAGTAAAGGGAAGCCACTCTCTCCTCATGATTTATTAAAGGCATATCATCTAAGACTTGTATCTGATATAGATGAAAAAACAAAAAAAGATTTAGTTGAAAAATGGGAAAAAGCTGATGAGGGAGATAATCTTTTTTATTTCTTTTACTATAATCTATATCCCATTGTCCGGTGGTCGAATGGCTTGGATGGGAACTACTACGATACAGATAAAATCAACACTTTTAAAGGTATACCTAATAATGACTATCCATATAGTAAATTCTTTCAACAATTGAAAAACCAATGTTTTCTTCTTTCAGAGCCATTTATAGCAGGAAAAGGATTCTTTGATTTTGTGTCAAAGTACTTGGAACTAAAAAACAAGATCGAAGTTAAAATCAATGAATTTGAAGATTTGGATACAAACGAATACACTTGGGGAAATTACTATGTCAAACAATTATATATTAATGTGTGTATTTTCTTTGCAGATAGATTTGGGATAGAAAAACTTGATGACAGTGTTCTTCGTTTCTTTTATAAGTGGGCATACACACTTCGAATAAATAAATCCAGATTGATGTATGAGTCAATTAACAGGTATGCACTGTATGGCGACTATGGAATCAACGCAATGAATATTTTTATGGAGATTAAGAAGATGATTACTCCTGACCAGATATATTCAATTCATTTAGCTGATTGTGAAAAACCAGATCCAAACAGCAAAAGCTTTCCTTTCTGGAAAAGTATTTATGGAGGAGAAAATGAATAAAGGAATAATTAAAAAAGTAATGGCTTATAATGCTTTTTGTAAAGACGAGTACGAGTATGAGTATACTATTCCTATCTTTCAGAGAGGATACGCTTGGGGGAAAGATGAAATTGAGTGTCTATTGGAAGACATATTAAATTCAAAAGGAGAATACTTTATCGGAACAGTAATAGTTGAAGAGAAAGGAAATAATCTTTACATAATAGATGGACAGCAGAGACTTACTACTTTATACCTTCTTCTTTGCTTGATTCGTGATGATAAATCTTCCTTAGAAAACAAGTTGAGATTTGAAGCAAGAGATAATGCCCAAGGAATACTCGAAAGCCTTAGCACTTCTTCAGCTAACAATACAGAGGATGAAAAAGATTCTTCTTCAGCTAACATAACATTGAAAGAAAAAGATTCTTCTTTGATATATGGAATTGAAATAATCAAGGCTTGGATAGATTATAACAAAATCGATAAAAACAAATTTATCGATAAACTAACAAAAACATTCTTCCTTCTTGTATCTATCCCAGCAGGAACAAACCCCAACCAGTTCTTTGAGACAATGAATAACAGAGGAGAGCAACTTGAACTACATGAGTTGGTTAAGGCAAAGATTCTAGAAACAATGAAAGATAGCATTGAAGAAAAAGAAAGGACCGTAGCCTCAGAAATATGGGATGCCATTGCTAATATGAATGGCTTTGTTGTCAACCATTTTTCTGATGGTATAAAGCAAAAACTATTTGGTGATAAAAATGAAAGAAAAGTTCCTTCATCTTTTACAGATATTATGAGTATTTATGCTAGTAACGAAAAAGCTTTAAATCAATCATCTTTAAAGGTTTTTCTTGATAACAATGTCATTACTGCGGTGAGTACTAAGGAAGAAGAAAAAGATATTTCTGAAGAACTAAAATCTATTATTACCTTCCCAACTTTTTTAATGCTTAGTGCGCCAGTTCGGTGTCATACACATAGTTGGGTGAAACTCCCAATCTGACAAAGCCTAGCCAGCAGTCAGTATCCAGCCTTGGAGCCGAAGTCGTGAGATTAGGTTTAAGCGTAGGTAGGAAAGCACAAGAGCCGCAAGGGAAACCTGAATGCGATTGGGCCTCGTAATAATACAGTATGAGTGTCGATGCTTTTAAGCGGGCAGCAGACAGTATGAAACAATCGATAAAGGTGATGATTGTTGAGAACTCATCGGGGTCGTAGAGCGTGGCGAGTGTGCAAGGTGTGTATGTCATACCTGGGAGGACTTACATTTTATCTGGCTCAAAATGAGCAGAACGTTTGAATACAAGTGTAAAAAGCAAGATTCAAGTCGTAAATGTAAGTAGTCGGATGTCTTCATAGTAGTGATGAAACTGTGGAAACACAGTGGAGCGAAGGGAGACACATTTTAGTCGGTTCCTTAGAGTGGACACATGGAGTACTGGAGGCTCTGTAAATTGTGGAAAATTACGAAAAGGAAATAATGTTGTTATCAAGGAAGCATAACAAGCTTCAGACGTTAATTCACTACGTCAATAAAGTGAATCTTGAGAAAGAGCATAAGCTACAACTTAGTAACAAGGCTGTTGGAGTTGATTATATTACCAAAGATGAATATAACAAGAACCTTGATGCAAATCTTGATAATTTGCTTAAACGAATGAAAACATTCTCTTATAGACCGCAAGCGGTAAAAAGAGTATACATTCCCAAGGCTAATGGAAAACTTCGTCCTCTAGGTATACCATCATATGAAGATAAGCTTGTTCAAGGTGTACTTGCTAAAGTATTAAATGGTGTATATGAACCAAGATTTCTAGATTGTTCATATGGTTTTAGACCTGATAGAAGTGCGCATGATGCAATCAAAGCTATTAGAGATATTATATATAAACGTCCTATAGGTTGGGTTGTTGAAGCAGATATAAAAGGGTTCTTTGACAATATGAGTCATGAATGGATAATAAAGTTTCTTAGAAACGATATTGCCGATGAAAACTTTATCAGATATATCATAAGATTTCTCAAAGCTGGAATAATTGATAAAGGTATAATGCAAGAAAGCACCTTAGGCGCTCCCCAGGGGGGATTAATAAGTCCTTATATTGCTAATGTATATCTTCATTACGTTTTAGACCTATGGTTTGAGAAAGTAGTAAAGAAACATGTAAAAGGTGAAGCATATATCATTAGGTATGCAGATGACTTTCTAGCATGCTTCCAGTACGAAGAGGATGCTAAAGCATTTTACTCGGTACTTCCAAAGAGACTTGCAAAATTTGGTCTTGAGATTGCTGAAGATAAAACTAGAATACTACCTTTTGGTAAAGGAAGTGGTTCAAAAGAATCATTTGAATTCCTTGGTTTTTCTTTTCACAATGGAATGGTCCATAAAAGCTTTTACGTTGTAGTAGTTCTTTCTAGTAAAAAGAAGATGAAAGCTAAAAGGCAAGCCATTAAAGAATGGTTGTATAGCATGATGCATTGTCCCATCTCTGACATTGTAGCTAAGCTAAATGTTAAGTTGATTGGACACTATCGTTACTATGGTGTAAGTGGAAATATAAAAAGTCTCTGTTCATTTAGACACTACTGTATCAAAACACTATACAGAGTATTAAGACGCCGAGGGCAGAAGAAGAGGATTAATTGGGAAAAGTACAAAATTTTCATGAAACAGTCACCAATTGTAAATCCTAAGATTTATGTAAAGCTTTGGTAACAACAAAAGACTAAAATGAAGAGCCGTATGCGTTAATAGCGCACGTCCGGTTCTGTGAGGGTTGGATGCATTTGTTTAGCACTGGAGGTTAGACGATGCATCTGTCTACTCGACCAGCATCTGACGGAAAAGAAGGCTTTTCTCTTGATGAGAAGAAACTTCTTGATAGTCCCATGAGTAAGAATTGGGAAACTAAAGAGGCTGCACAAAGTTTTATCTACAAGCTTCTGAAATATAGACTCCTGTTTGACAAGTACATCATTAAGAGGAAAAACGTATTTGATGAAGGTAACTGGGTCTTGGCAATACAAAAAGATGAAGCAGGAAACATAGATGAACAATACCAAATAGATAACCGCAATCTTATTCTCATTGAGTCATGCTTACGTGTAACTTACACTTCCCCTAATAATATGCATTGGATTGGACAGGTTCTTTCAGAATTGGATAAGAACGAAGAAGTAGATATTGTTCTACTACTAGAACAGTATGCTTCGAAAAAAAGTGAAGGAAGCAGAATACACTAAAACATCAGGTTTTGGTATCCAGAGAATAGTATTTAATTTTCTAGATTATATTCTGGCTACGACTAAAGAAGAGTATGCAAACTATAGCTTCAGATTTCGTAATTCAATAGAGCACTTTTATCCACAACATCCATCTGAGGGTGAGTATTGGGAAGATGAGGACTTGAACTCTTTTGGTAACCTGGCTTTACTCTCTGTTTCAGAAAACTCAAGATTCTCAAACTTACCACCCATGGCAAAATATGAATACTTGAAGTCAGTAGTAAATCAAAATCCAAAGCTTAACGAAATGGCTAAGATCATGAATGAAGTTCCTATTGGATGGACACAAGAAAAAGCAAAAAAGCATAAGGAAAAAATGTTTGAGCTTTTAGAAGATAAAATAACTAAATAATTATTCCATGTGTCCAACGTTATGTACTCATACCTCCTTATTATGGAGGTATGAACAGAAATATATCAAACTACTACTCAAAACTAATTGATGATGGTGCAGCAACAGGGAGAGACATTTATGATGCTCTCTTTGCAGGAATAAGGAGTGAAGACACAATTCTTGTAGAGAAGAGCCTCAGCATGCTACCTCCTCAAGCCAACTGGGATAATATCGATTATCCATATCCTACAGATTTTGTAATAAACGAGATGTCATCTAATGGTATTATCGAGCTTTTAACATCTAAAGGATTTAGCTTCGATTACTATCCTCCTCGATTATCACTATTTAACTTTACACCCAAGGAGATGATTTCTTTCTATAAAAACAATTATCAAGAGAAAGGGAACCCTTATGAAGAAATCTATATCCATATAACTTATTATCTTAATGTTTATAAAAGTGGGTACTCTTGTTTTAGAATACCTTTCCATATTGATAGTGATGATGAATATAATCCATATTTCTCTTCCTACATCGATTCTTGGTGTTGTGATTTCATTGATATAGTAGCTATAGAAACGAGTGATGAAATAAAAGACAGAATCATAAGTGGTTTTTTACAATCAAGTATCATGAATGTTGAATTGAAGAATCTATTTATTAAGACAATGGAATATTTAAAGGGGAAGGTGACGCAAGAATATATCAACCAAATACTAAACAATGCTATTATAGGAGATAATGAGTTTGCATTCTTCTCTCTCTTGTCTCTTGCTGACATCTGCAATCTGAGTTTGTCTTATTATCCAAGGCAAAGCATCAAGATACTGGAAAAAACTCTAAGCTTAGGTCAACTTACTCCTGGAACAGAAACGGGATATAAAGCCTTTTCTGATTATGTAAGATTTGAAAAAGTACACATAAAAATACTGTCCAGAATAAATCACCCTTCATATTCTAAAAAACAGGATGATAATGGACAGACCCCTCTTATGCTCGCTATAGGAAACGAAAATTTCTATTCTTCTGATTATAGTTTATTAATAAGTGAAAAATCAGACTTAGAGATAAAAGATAAATATGGAGACACAGCTCTTCTTATTGCAGCCTCTGTTAATCCAGATGTGATTGAAGACTTGATTACACTCGGAGCAGATCCAACAGCTAAGAACAATAGTGGTAATAATGTTCTTCATATTATGGCAAGAAAAAAAGAGTTTGTTGATATCCAATGCGTCTTGAGTGTTTTACCTTTATCTTTATTGGAAGATAAGAATCTAATAGGACTTACCCCATTGGATGTAATGAGAGAAAGGATTACAGAGGAGATAAATTATGCCTTATAAAATGATACTAATTGCAGGAAGGAGTGAAGAGGTAAGGCATTCTATCTTCAGTAAAGCCATAGCTAGTATGCAGAGAGAAGATACTATTATTATTTCTATTGGATACTGGGAAAGAATTGATTCTCTCTCCTATGAAGATGGGATAAAGAGGTTGATAGCTGATTTCCGATATCTTGATACTCCAAAAAGAACTCTTTTTGTAATAGATGATATTGTCTCTCTTATTGACACTCCAGAGGGATATCTTGTCCCTCTATTATTTGAGTTATACAAAGAAAAAGGAGTACGATTCATTATAGGAACAAGTAGAGTGTCGTCAGAATACATCACTCCTCATATTCGATCTCTTTGCTCAACAATAATCTCTGCAAAGTTAAATTCGGAAATGCAAAGCAAAATTCTCTTTGGAATAAAGGGTGCTGAAACTTTATATAACAATGAATACTTAATGAAAAACAATGGAACGATTATAAAAGGCACCCTATCCGAGTGCCTTAAGATTTAGAGTGCTGGAGAATGCTTACCTTTATAATTTCCATTGGGATGTTTTATACAACTCTCTACAGTCATTGCTTTGATTGATTTAAAAGATTAGCCACAGTATTTACAGAAATACTGATCCTTCTCGCTTCCTTCATCTGACTACTCCCACGGGCAAGCCCGTGGGGTTCTGATTACCAAGAGTAGCTTGTAATCGTACATCATTTTCAGACTTTGGAGTTACAAGTGTAAGCCTATTTGAATCAGGTCTTTTATTATCAAGCAGTCATACGACCACATTGGCGATAAATTTCTGCTTCTCAGCAAGGAAGTATAGTCATTCTCCCTATTATTAAGTTTTTAACTTATTTATATTATATACACAAAATATTTAATTATTCTAGTTATTTGTCAAGATAAAAAAGCTGCTATCATCCCACACGCAAGCGTGAGGGTTTTTCGCAGCATATATATATAACTCATGATATCCCTTATAAGTTCCAAGAGGATTTCTAATACACTTTTCACGAGTCAAGTACTTTATAGAAGTAAAGCTTTTTCCACAGTTCTTACAATAATAGTTTGCCATAAATTCCTCTTATCTTTATACTACATCCATTTATGTCTATTTCTTTGTACACATAAGCTGAGAGGTATTCTTAATTCTCCGAGAACCTTTTGATAGGGCTGATGGATATGATAGTAGTGAAGGATAAGAAGAAATTCGGGGTTAAGTTCATGAGTGGGATGAAATTATCGGTTGAGCTTTGATAAATTGATTAATGAGAATAAACTAGGTCCAAAGACAATGTAGTCTCAGGACCTTTTCAATGGATCTAAAGTAATATATTAAATAGAAGGGGTTACAAGATTCCCTTCTGAATTAACATAAGTACCTAGAATTTTTAAGATAGTATTCCTATCAAGATTATGATCAGTTATAACATTGTTTGTATTCTGTGGAAGAATTATCTGTAGAAGCCACCATAATAAACTTCCGTTTCCATTCCATGTTACGTTTTTGGTTTTCTCAATGTATTCTCGTAATGATTGTGGAAAGAAAAATTTTATATATTCACCTTCTTGAATGAAATAAATCCTGTTATCATCAGGAATAGCGCTTCCATCAGAGAGTGAAAGTCTACCTGGTTTATAGTAAAATATATCTGCAAAAATCATACTGTCAATATTTTCTGGAAGCACCATAGATACTATTGTATTTGCATAGACATTTACATCAGATTCTTTTGGTTCAACATATTCCTGTGCATCTAAGAAACTTTCAAATTCTCCATTTTTTACCATTAGGTCTACTTCATCGGGCGTCTTATGATAATAAGTTTCTATATACCAATATATGGATTCGTGCCAATTATCAGATATGTTACCACCACCTGCTACATATACGAAAGGAAGCATAGCTGGACAGTAAAGAACCCATTCATCGCCTTCCTTATGGAATTCAATTTTTGTTACAGCAACCGATCTTTTAGTGTTATCTTCATTCCATTTGAATCCATATACATTATAATTAGATAGGTTGGTGTTATGCTTATTGCTCCAATTATTCGTTACATCTTCAGCTTTTGGCATTGGAAGTTCCTCTGATCTGAGAGAAAGAAGGTAGTTTATTGTTTCAATCCAGTCATTGCGTATCTCGTTAATGTTTTTGTTAAGGTAAGTGGACATATACCACCAGAAGGGATTACCTGAAGTAGGGTTAACACCATTTCCATCTAGATATGCCTGAGGAATGCAATCAGGAACATATAGTACAGAGTTAAACTCCATATTATCACCATTAAAATAAGAAGCATCTTCACCTAGATATTCAAAGTAAAAAGCATTTTTGTTTTCTAGTTTAATATCTGAATTATTGCTGAAAAGTCCTTCATGCTGGTATTTGAGAAGAACACCTTTAAGCTTAACTTCTCTAGATATTTCTCTTGAATTAATTGTTGTATTGTCATCAAGATTAGTAAGTACAACAAGATAGTCCGTATTTTCCTGCTTCTGATTATTATTTTCAGGCGTTTTAATATTTGATGAACAGGAGATTAGTAAAAAAGTTAGTAATGCAATCAATAACCATGGAGTTTTTTTCATTGTTCCACCTCAACACCTATATATTATCATGAATCATGATTAAGTATAGCCATATTATATAAAACTATCACTTTGGAAGATATCTTCTATTTCATAGGCGTTGATAAAGAATTGAACTTATTAAACAAAGCTACTAGCACAACTGTTTTTATGTTGAGCCTAATTACAAAGTTCCATTTTATCCAATTAAAATGAACACTTTGTAACGCTATTATTAAATCTATTCTATGACTCATATGTTCAATTGCGTTACAGAGTGGTAGTATTTAAATCCTTATGGTGTAGAAATAAAAAATCAGAACTTGATTATATCAAATTCGACTTAAAGGATATGAAGAAAATAATATATTATCACAATTACCAATAGTACCACTTATGACGTAATTTGTGTTTTAGAAAAGAAATAAATTGACTTTGTAAAGGTTATCGAGTAAAATAAAGTAGACTTTAGATTTCTCGGAGTATTATATGAAGTATATTCCTCGTGCTATGGAGGCTTCCATTCTTAAGGCTTCCTCACAATATCCTGTAGTAATGGTCTGTGGCCAAAGACAGACAGGAAAGTCTACTATGCTTAGACATATTAGTGAGTCTGATCGTCGTTATGTTTCCTTTGATAGGATTGAGGCAAGAAGGCTTGCGCAAAATGATCCTGCTCTGTTCTTTGAGACTTATGGTCATAAACTTTTGATAGATGAGTTTCAGCGAGTTCCTTCCTTTCTTCTGGCAATAAAGGATCTGGTAGACAATGCTGAGTGTTCTGGAGAAAATCCATATGGGATGATTTGGCTTACAGGATCTCAAAGATTTGAAATGATGAAAAATGTATCAGAGAGCCTTGCTGGAAGAGTTGCTGTTTTTTCTCTTTTGCCTTTATCCCAGAGAGAAATTGAAGGAAGTACATCAGAGCCTTTTTCCCCTGATGTTGATGTCTTGAAGGGAAAAAAGCATGAGGTTAAGACTCTTAAGGAGGTTTTCCAAAGGATTTTTCAGGGTGGTATGCCTAAACTTGTCTCTGATAATTCAATAGACAGAGACCTCTATTTCTCCAGCTATATCAATACATATTTGGAACGTGATGTCTGTGCTTTGGAACAAGTAGGAAAACTAGATGAATTCAGAACCTTGGTAACCTGTCTTGCTGCCAATACTGCACAAGAATTGAAGTATGAAACATTGGCAAATGAGGTTGGAGTATCAGCTGTGACTATAAAATCCTGGGTAACTGTATTGGAGCGTTCAGGAATAATCTTCATCCTTAGACCATACTACATTAACATCAGCAAACGTCTAGTGAAGACTCCGAAATGCTATTTCCTTGATACAGGATTAGCTGCATACCTAACTAGTTGGCCTAGCTATGAAACATTAATGAATGGCAATGCCTCCGGTGCTTTCTTTGAGACCTTCGTCGTAGGAGAAATCCTTAAAGGCTATTATAACTCTGGAAAAGAGCCGAATCTCTACTACTATAGAGATATTGATAAGAAGGAAATTGATCTATTGATGGTTGGAGCTGGATGCATCTATCCAATGGAAATTAAGAAGGCAAAAACACCTTCTGACCCAGATAAAAACTTTTCTGTTTTAGGAAAACTTGGATTAGAGGTAAAACCAGGTTTGATTATTTGCATGGCAGATGAGTTCTTTCCATTAAAACGAGATGTTTGGATGTGTCCAGTAACAATGATTTGATTATGTCCTAAGCATAGTATCTTTGGTTTTGGAAATTCCATCAAATGCTAATTGTTTTTCTATTTCATTTGGTATGAGCTAAACTGTCTTCATCTATTTAAATTCTTCTTTATGGTAGTGTTACTACTTAAGTGTGCAAAATATCCTGTGTTGGGGATTGTTTATTCATAGCTAAAACAAATAAAACAGAATTTCAAAGAACGCAATTACCGAGAAATATCTCGTCGATGGTAGATTTTCATAGCTGGAGAAGGAGTACAGGGAGGCTCAGGCTGAAAAGGATATGCTCAAGGATGAGCTTACCGAGAGAATGCAGAGGTCCCTGATGATCGGATGGTTTATTGGTGAAGTAGACGGATTTGAAGATGCTTTCACTGAATTCTCCGAAAACCTCTGGCTTGGGCTGGTGGATGTGATAGTTGTGGTGGAGAAGAAGAATTTCAGGGTGAAGTTCAAGAGCGGGATGGAAGTACCGGTTGAGTTTTGATAGTGAGAATGGTTATAAAGGTCTATGGCATTATTGCTGTAGGCCTTAAATTAAGCAAAAACATACAAGTGTAGATTTCCATGTTCTATAATCGCATTGAAATCTTGTCACATGGTGGGCTTCCAAGGGGAATGACTAAAAAACAGTTCTTTGAGGGAATCAGCAAGCCAAGAAATGCAACTTTGATGAGAATATTTCTGAGTATGAACCTTGTGGAGCATACTGGTCATGGCGTACCGACTATTGTAAATAAATATGGTGAAGAAGCATTTGAAATCGAAGACAACTATATCAAGTGTACCATACCGTTTGACAGAGAAGTTATTGAATACAGGATCAAAAGTGGCGGTATACCACAGGATGGCGGTATTAATGGCGGTATTAAACCATCAGATAAGAAGGTCCTGAGTCACATCCTCACATCGCCTGATGATACTGCAGCTCAAATTGCAGAAAAATGCGATATCGGTAAAAGAACTGTTGAGAGATCTGTAGCTTTTTTACAGGAACAAGGTACGATAGAAAGAATTGGAAACAAGCGTAATGTACGTTGGATAGTCATCAAATAAATAATTTCAACAGCATTATCTCAAAAATGGGGGTACTCCGCATCTTAGAGATGATTTGATAAAGGTAGATTAAAACAAATTGAGCTTTTATTGGAAAAAAGAGAGAAAGGTCTATGGCATAGTTGCTGTAGGCCTGTTTTTTTTGCACAGTTGAGAGCAAAGTTTTATACTCCCCAACGATATTGAACACTGTGTTACGTTATTCATGAACTGTATAACGAAGGTAGGAGATGTTAAGACACTTTTCTTTGATAAAGCTAAAGCTGAATTAATTCATGAAAATTCAATGAGAGATAAAATCACAAAAGATGAAAAGTGTAAGCTATGTGCCTTTGAAGAGCAATGTGCTTTCTGCCCTGCAGGGTGCTATGGTGAGTTTAATGAGCTTATAAGGACCACTCATATTTGCCCTATAACTAGAGTACAGTCTGAGGTTGCACTTGACTACTGGAGGCGCATTGATGAAAGAGTTAATTCTTAACGATAAAGCATACGAAGCCTTCTTAAAGCCTTATTATGAAAACAAGACACGTGTAAATGCTGTCTTTGGTAGTTTGTTTTCAGTTAGTAAAGAAGGTCTTAGTGATGATGAGTTAAAAAAGTATGTTTCTACGGTAGTAAAAGATTATTTGGAAGTGTCGTTGATAGGGAGGTGTCTATATTACAGGATGAAAAACACTTTTTCACTTCCGCCTAATTTTTATCTTGATAATCATACAATTAGTTTTAATGAGGAGGAAAATAGTTAGCAAACTTGATGATGTGATGGTGAATAGAGAGCTTAGCAATGTTTCTAAGATGCTTTACTCGTACATGTTTAAAGCAACTGGAGATGATGAGGTGATTATAACCTTAGATGGATTTGAGAGGATGTTTTCATCTATCGTCACAGGTGATGAAATAGATAAAAAGGCTTGTTTTGATGAAATGCTATCAGCAGGACTTTTTAAACTCCACTCGAAAGAAGAGGATGAGACAGTTGTTTATAGTTTAGTTAAGTAAAAATTAACCACCAGAGATGCAGGTTTTGCTTGTGGCTTTGGGGATTTTTCTTTTATTTGGAGTTTAGGAAACGCTTTATGGCTTACAAATGCCACATGGGCTATATCCTTCATCAATAACCTGACTTCTAGTTTTATCTGTTAACTGATAGTTCTTGCTACTTGGGCTTGGCGCACCACTACAAGTTAGTAGATGAAACTTTTTAGTACCTGTGTTTAAAATATATGTCCATTCACTTGTAATCTCTTCATTTTCACCTGTTAACCAGTTATCACCAGTGCGGTAATCAATAGAGATCCCATATTGTTGATTAAGAATATATACACAGTAATCTGCAGTGTCATCACACTCTAAGCAATCAGATTCAATAAGAACTCCATATGCTAATAAGTTACTACCTTCAAAATCTGGAGTAACACGATAGAGAACATGGTGTGTTCTATTTTCTCTCATGTGGTCTGCAGTCATATTTTCAAAAGTTACCATTGAGTTTTCACCAGCATTAAATGCTCTAGTTCCGGTCATAAGATTTCTTTTTTCATCATTAAGCCCACAAATCTGGAACCCTATAATATGGCTTCTGTTGTAAATCCATCTAGTTGGAATTATATCATTATCATATTCCTTCTGAACCCAGCCTGTAGGTTTTGTTGAGAGTGAAGTACGTTCATCTGTTGGCATATGATCAAAGTCAAAGCATCCCCAGTTGCTGCCAACTCTTCCAAGCTCATCTAATGGAGAAAGCTCCATAAAATAACCACTCCTTGCTTTTTCATAATCTGCAGCAGTAAAGTATGGAACGTTGTCATTTCTAATTTCTAGTAAATCACTTTGCCCTGCTATAATATACGAGACACCAGTATTAGCAGGTTGCTTTGTGGAACCTGAACAGGATATCACTAGCGCCAAAATTAATGTTGTAAAAAAGATTGTAAAATATCTCATTTAGTAAAAATCTCCATTGTTATTTTATCGTGGCTGTAGCCTTTAAAGTTTTCTTTTGAAACCGATTTAAAGCCTTGAGGGATGATAAATTTTTTAGTTGTTGGGTATGATCTGTTCCACCAGAATACAACTAACTTGTCATAGCTTATATTTGATATATCACCTTTTTCTATAAAGCATGTACCATTTATGGTATTAAGATAGTCATCACCAACATAAAGCATACTTTTTTCATCCTCTTCAAATTGGGATGCGGTGTATTCATCACACCTTATTTCATCAGCAAGTTCTAATACTTTCTTTCTAAGTTCTCTATCAGTTGACTGCCTTTTTCCACCAAACTGATAACCGTTGTTTTTGTCTAAGCATATAATAATTGTCATAGGAAAATTATACCAATTAAGAGAAATGATGAAATCTAGTTATGATAAAAGAGTTGGGGTAAATGAAGGATTTTTATGTATCAACTTTCTTAGGTAAGAATTTGTTGGGAAAATTGTTTTTTTTCAGTTCAAATGGTAAGTTTTCTTGTAATACACTTTTATTCTAATTAGTTATTTACTATTAATTTCGAAATAAAAAATTATAGTGAGATAAAAAATATTCACAAATAATATCTTTTAGCTATATTATAAGAGTAGAAATCTTATTTATAGGTGGTGAGATTTTATAGTTCCTTTTCTCCCTGTAAATATTATTTCTTAGTGGTGTTTTATAATATTACATAAAGAAGCTTTTTAGCTTTTTTATGAAATAAAATAAAATAGGGGGATAAAAATGAAGAAATTATCCATTTCGTTATTAGTAATGCTTTTAATAGCATCACTATTTACATCATGTAGCATGGGTTCAGATGATGCTAGTAATGTTCGCGTTAAAGTCAAAATTACCCCATCTGGAGGGGGCAGAAGCCTAACTACTGATTTTGAAACAATTAATTTAGATGATGATAATATCACTTGGTATTATTCTGCAACAAAAGTAAGTGAAACACAATTTAATTATGGTGCAACAAGTAAGTCCTTACTTCCATAAAGCTTACCTTTTTCATCATCTTCAAATTGTGACGAAGTGTATTCATCACATCTAATTTCATCATCAAGTTCTAATATTTTCTTTCTGAGTTCTCTATCAGTTGACTGCCTTTTTCCACCAAACTGATAACCGTTGTTTTTGTCTAAGCATATAATAATTGTCATAGAAAAATTATACCAATTATGAGGAATGATGAAATCTAGTTAGGATAAAAGAGTTGGGGTAAATGAAGGATTTTTAAGTATCAACTTTCTTAGGTAAGAATTTTTTGGGAAAATTGTTTTTTTCAGTTCTAAGGGTAAGTTTTCTTGTAATACACTTTTATTCTAATTAGTTATTTACTATTAATTTCGAAATAAAAAATTAAAGTAAGGTAAAAAATATTCACAACTAACTTCTTTTAGATATATTATTAGTGTAGAAATTTTATTTATAGGTGGTAAGATTTTTGAGTCGTTTTCTCCCTGTAAATATTATTTCTTTATGTTGTTTTTATAATATTACATAGAGAAGCTTTTTAGCTTTTTTATGAAATAAAATAAAATAGGGAGATAAAAATGAAGAAATTATCCATTTCGTTATTAGTAATGCTTTTAATAGCATCACTATTTACATCATGTAGCATGGGTTCAGATGATGCTAGTGATGTACGCGTTAAAGTCAGACTAACCCCGTCCGGGGGGGCAGAAGCCTAACAACTGATATTGAAACAATTAATTTAGATGATGACAGTATCACTTGGCACTATTCTGCAACAAAAGAAAGTGAAACACAATTTAATTATGGTGCAACAAGTGATTCAATACTTCCAAAGGATGGAATTGTAACTTTATCTCAAGGAGATTGGACTATAAGCCTTAGGGGTATTAAAGATGGTAAAAAGGTATATGCCGGAACTACCAGTAAGGTAACAATCAAATGGAATTTCTATGAACCTAATGTAACTGTTCCTGTACCAGTCAATGAAAATACAGGGGATAAAGGGTATATTGTTTTTGACAATGTAACAGTTAATCTAAAAACTAATGATGACAAGGTATTAAAAGTTTTTCCAAACTATGTTTCTGTTGATGGTGTAAAAATAACAAATCTGAATGGGGCATATATGAAAATAGAATGTGCTCCAGGTAATCATTATGTTACTTTTGCGTATAAAGATACAGAAGGTATTCTAAATGCTAGTAAACCTATCAATGTAACTGTAAATTGTGGCAGATCTACAACTATATCAGGATCTTTTGATTGTGTAGTTTCTAACCTATTACTAATAAGCAATGCCCAAGAATTAATGGATTTTGCCTCATCAGTCAACTCTGGTAAGGATTATAAAGAAAATATTATTATGCTTATTGCTGATATTGACCTAACAGGAAAGACATGGGTTCCTATCGGATATAGTAGCAGAAGTAATACAGACGGACCAATTTTTAGAGGAACTTTTGATGGACAAAATCATACAATAACTAATATTAAATACACGGAACCTAGAGCTGAAATGCCATCAGGTTTCTTTGGAACTGTTGAAGGTGCAAAAATATCTAATTTAGTTATTGGTGGTACAAAACAGGGCGATGGTTATGTTTATGATGGAGAAAGTAAATTTACTCATACTTTAGATAGCGCTGCAGGTATTGTTGATTTTGTTATTGGAACAGGCGAAACAAAAATAGAAAATTGTATAAATGTTGCGTCAATTGATGCTTTTGAACCAGCTGGTGTCGTAGGAAGATCTTATAATACAAGTGGTAAAACTGAAATTACGGGCTGTAAAAACTACGGCATAATAAATGGAAAAGAAAATGAAAAAGCAGGAGGTACTAAAACTGGTGGTATTCTAGGCATTAATTATAAAAATAATAATACAGAAGTTTCATATTGTGAAAACCACGGAATAATCACAGGAAACAACTCTAATGTTGGTGGAATCGTTGGTTTAAGTAATGTTGGCTGTAGTATTGTAGATTGTAAAAATTATAGTTCTGTATCCTGTACTTCTTCATATGCCTATGTTGGTGGTATTGTTGGTTATATACAAAGCAACGATACTGGAACTGCAATAATAAAAAATTGTACTAATAGTGGCGAAATAAATTCTAGCTCACATGCAGGTGGTATTGGTGGTAGAATAGATATGGTAGCTACTGTTATAAACTGCAATAATACTGGTGAAGTAACAGCTTCAACATCAGGTGGTATTGCCGGAGTATTACAGGGGGGAAAATTAGAAAATTGTTCTAATTCAGCTAGTATAAATGGTACTAATATTTCTGGTGGAGTTGTTGGTAATTGGTCATACAATATTGGTTCTGCTGGATATATAAAAAATTGTAATGGCGGTAGTGAAAATGTCATAAGCACTGGCTATTCAAAAGGAAGACTGATTGGAACTCTTGCAACTAATTACAATTCTAATCCTTATGCATATTTAGTGATAAATGATAATAATAATGATGATTTTACAAATATAAACACAATTGGAAGCATGACTGATGGTACACAGAAAGTTTCGTTAGAAATAACTTCTGGCACTCTACATGGATTGCCAATATTGCCAAGTGGAAATCATTCTAGCCATACTTTAATATTCAAAAGTGGCTCACAATTAAATTTAGATAATAAAACTTACAGTTTCAATACATCTGAAGCAACTTTTAGTACTAAAAAGGTTAATGGACAATGGACTTGGGATACATCTTCCTTGGAATCTAACAAATCAGGTAGTGCTTCTATATCAAAGACAAACTATCTTGGGACGTATGGAGAGTTTACTGTTAATGAAGTAGAATTCTTATTTCAAGTTATAGACGGTTACTCTTTTGCTGATAATGCAACGGAAATGACCATTACAGTAACTGAAACCGAATCTGCAAATGCGGAATGGGAGGTAACTTTCTCAGACAATAGCACGAAATACTACAAAATAGAAATTGCTGGACTAGCTACTTCTGGTGCCCCGGGATGGCCAAATCTCTATATTAAGAATGCAACAGGCGTTACTAGAAAAAACAATGCGTCTTTGAATTGGTTTGGATTTGGCTCTAGTGACACAATAAGTGGATATGATGGAAGATATTATTTGTTACGCGCATTGCAACCCAATTATATTGTGATTGAATAAGTAATACATAATGGACTGCAAACGCAAAAAACTAAGTTTCTTAATGCTGCCCCTCAGCATTTAAGATAGATCGATCTTTCTCCCTTGGTAAAGCTCACAAGCCAAGGGAGATTTCTTACTTAAGAGACAAAGATAGAATATTTTCCTTAGTTTCAAGTGCCAAAAAAGATTAGCTATTTAGTCACACAACAGAAAGATATAAGGCTCTGTTCTTACTTCATCAATTATCGATCCTTAGCTCCCAAATGCTTACACCTTTGCTATTTTCCAGTTTTTGAATATCCTAAAATAAAAGTAGCTGCTGCAGAAGAGCTGAGAAATAGTATATCTTCGGTTGTTCTCTAGTCTTTTATTATCCCTGATTCAAATACACATTTTTTAATATGTAAACTTGTCTACTTGCATTCATGTTTATTAATAAAGGCTATACAGAGCATTACTGTTTTATATTCATACATTTAATAAATATTTAAATCATCACTTAAATAGGAATTTTTCTCATCATTCCCCGGAATTCCCCATCCAGAAACTCCTTAAAGAGATGAAGGGCAGGACCTTCATATGATTCAAGGGAGCACATTACAGTGACAAACGATGAAAGAAAGAGGATAGAGCGACTGAGGAAAAACGGCAACAGCTTCTCCCGTATTGCCGAGATAACGGGACTCAGCAGGGACTCGGTGAGGATGTACTGCAGCAGGAACAATATCGTCCCAGGAAAAAGCGGTGGCTCCTGCTGCCAGCAGTGCGGGAAGGAACTTGCGGCAAACACCGGAAAGGGCAGGAAGGCACTCTTCTGTTCTTCCAGCTGCCGCATCACCCACTGGCGGAAGATGAAGGAGAAGGACAGGAACTATACAAAGGTCTGCGCATGCTGCGGCAGCGAGTTCTTATCCTACAGACGGGACAGGAAATACTGCTCCCACGAGTGCTACATCAAGGCTAGGTTCGGAGGGGACCATGAAGCTTGACGGGGATCAGTTTGAAAGACAGAAGGCATATGAGACAGCACTTTACTACCTCGACCTGCTTTATTCAAAAGGTATGATATCAAAATCCGAACATCTCAGGGAGACGGCTTACATCGAGAAGAAATATAAGCCGATGATCGTTCATATCCCTTTACTAAATAAAGAATAAGAGTGATGTATTGAACCATGAAGATAACAGCAATTGATACAAAGAAGAAAGGTGAATTGGCCCTCATGCGGGTGGCGGGGTATGCCAGGGTGTCGGTCGACACATTCAACTCCGCACACTCCCTTGAAGCCCAGTCGGCATTCCTGAAGAAACGGATAACCTCCACACCCGGATGGGTGGACGGAGGCGTCTTCATTGACCTGGGGATCACAGGCACAAAGACCGACAGGCCGGGATTCAGGGCCCTGATGGAGAAATGTGAGGAAGGGGAGGTCGACATCATCGTCACAAAGTCCATATCAAGGTTCTGCAGGAACACAGTAGATCTTCTTGCAACAGTAAGGCATCTGAAGGATCTGGGTGTGGAGGTGATATTCGACGAAAACAACATCAGCACCTTCTCCTACACAGGAGAGATGGTTCTTACATTCCTTGCCTCACAAGCACAGGAAGAGTCTAGGTCAATAAGTGAAAACGTACTCTGGTCTATCAAGAAGAAGTTTGAACGAGGAGAGGGTATACCTCATGATCTACTAGGATATAGATGGAATGGTAGTGATTACGAGATAGTTGAAGATGAGGCTGAAATCGTTAGGGAGATATTCTCAATGTACATGACGGGACTTGGTCCAAAGGAAATATCAAGGGTTCTCAGAGAGCGTGGAATAAAGGGCCTTAGAGGAAGCCCTATGAGCGCGAACACCGTCACTCACATACTCAGACAGGAGAAATACATGGGTGACTCGATTCTACAGAAAACTTTCACTGTTGACCATATATCACACCTGAAGGTTGTAAACAGAGGTGAAAGAGACCGCTACTACGCAGAAGAAACACATCCTCCCATCATCACTAAAGAAGAATTTGATGAAGTACAAGAGGAGATTGAAAGAAGGAAGAATGAAGGAAGCCTTGAGTGTAATTGGAAGATAGTAAAGTCACCTTTTACTTCAAAGATTATCTGCAGAGAGTGTGGCAGGACCTTCAGACGAAGAAGCAACAAACAGAAGAATGGAAAGATGTACTACAAGTGGACCTGTGGAGAGAGGATAGATAAAAGATGTGGTAGTGGTTGCACCGCTAAGTCCATACCTGAGTGGGCACTTTATAGCCTTACTGCTGAGATACTTGGTAAAGAGAATTTTACATCAGAGGACTTTGATGAATCCATAGACCATATCCTAGGCGGCTCATACCATCAAGTCACATTCGTTATGAAGGATGGAAGAAAAATCATCAAAAAGTGGAAAAACCAAAAGGGGGCTGAGAAATGTCTGGAAAAGTAAGGGTAATACCTGCAACGCTCACAAGATTTAGTTCAATGCTGTTAGAGTCAACAGAAAAGGGCCAGAAATAGTCAAATGAAAAGGGACAATTTAAAAGTAGTCAACTAAAAAGGGACAAAAAAAGTCAGTTAAAAAAGGAAAAAGCATCTTAAGTAATTTTGATATAATCCAGCACATAACAAACATACTA
>NZ_VUNN01000011.1 GCF_009695635.1 Bullifex porci | reverse complement strand
CAGGTCTAAGTCTTTATCAATAATAATTAAGGAAAGCACTTTAGTATGGTTTGTATGTTTTCCCTTTTCATTTGACTTTTTCTGTCCATTTTCAGCTGACTCTTTTTGTCCTTTTTCAACTGACTCTTTTTGTCCTTTTTCAACTGACTCTGACATATGTAGGCGGCTGCATTGCCGGTGGACGACGATATCTGCATATCAACGCTAACGGTGACTGTGATCCATGCGTGTTTATCCACTATTCCAACGCCAACATCCGGGACATGAGCCTGCTAGATGTGCTACGCAGCCCTATTTTCATGGCCTATCACGATGGACAGCCCTTTAACGATAACCATTTGCGTCCTTGCCCTATGCTGGAGAATCCGGAAAAGCTTCGGGAAATTGTGAAAGCTACCGGCGCTCATTCCACAGACCTGCAATCCCCAGAAACGGTGGATCACCTGTGCGATAAATGCGAGGCTTACGCAAAGAACTGGACCTCCACAGCCACCGAGTTGTGGAGCTGCAGCTGTGCAAAGAAAAAAGGAGAATCGACAAAATGACAACCTTCTTTACATCTGAAAGCGTCACAGCGGGACACCCAGATAAGGTATGTGACCAGATTGCCGATGCCATTTTGGATGCCCTTTTGGAAACTGATCCCCATTCACATGTAGCCTGCGAAGTAACTGCCATTCCCAACGGGATCCACATTTTCGGCGAGATCACCTCGGCTGCCAGTGTGGACTATGCTGCTATTGCACGGCAGGTGGTTCGGGATATCGGGTATGTGAAGCACGGCTATGGCTTTGACGCAGACACCTGCCAAATCACAGTGGATATCCATGAGCAATCCCCCGATATCAACATGGGTGTGGAGAAGACTGATTCTATGGAAAACGGCGCAGGAGATCAGGGCATGATGTTTGGTTACGCATGCAAGGAAACGGAAAACCTAATGCCGCTGCCCATTGAGCTTGCCCATGCGCTGACAAAGCGCCTTGCCTTTGTGCGACAGGAGGGAATTCTGCCCTATCTGCTGCCAGATGGGAAAGCCCAGGTTACCGTGGAGTACCGGGACGGAATCCCGGCACGGGTGGAAACTGTTGTAGTTTCTTCTCAGCATGAGGCGGATGTGTCCATGGAGCAATTGCGGGAGGATATTCTCCGCCATGTCATCCACCCGGTGATCCCAGAGGGCATGCTGGACAGGAACACAAAATTCTTTATCAATCCTACAGGCCGTTTCTGCATTGGTGGTCCCGCTGGTGACAGCGGCCTGACGGGCAGGAAGCTGATCGTGGATACCTACGGCGGCTACGCTCGGCATGGCGGCGGCGCGTTTTCTGGTAAAGATCCCTCAAAGGTTGATAGAAGCGGTGCGTATATGGCCCGGTACTTGGCAAAAAACGTGGTTGCGGCTGGGTTGGCAGAACGGTGTGAGATTCAGATTAGCTACGCCATCGGCGTAGCCCAGCCAGTATCCCTCCTGGTAGATACCTTTGGTACGGGAAAGCTCCCGGCAGACCGGATCCGGGAACTGATCCTGAATACGGTTGACCTGCGCCCCTCTGCTATCATAGACCGCCTTTCCTTGCGAACACCGTTTTACAGACATACCGCAAGCTATGGTCACTTTGGCTCAAATACTGCGGAATTACCTTGGGAACAGACAAACTTGCCACTGCTTTGGCAGGGTATCATCTGATTTTGTGATAGAAGATCCTAATAGCCGGATTGCCCTAAGGGTTGCATTGGGCAGTCCGGTTATCTGTGTTATGAAGGGGGCCAAAGTTCTGTCGGTTTTAAATGAAAAGGGGGACTTATTATGGACTTTGAAAGAATCCTGCAAATGACGACAAGTGAGCGTAATCTGGCGCTCTTACAGGACGAGGCTTTCGTGGATGATGTGACAGAGTTCTTCGCAATCCGTCAGTTGTACAATGCTGCAATTAAGCAAGTAAGGACCAAACTTGAGATTCTTAATGATGGATTCCAAGTAGAGCACTGCCACAATCCTATCCACCATATTGAATGTAGGCTGAAGTCTCCAGGAAGTATGCTCGAAAAGCTCAGACGAAAAGGATACCCCATAGAAATGCAATCCCTTCGTGAGGGTATTCTTGATATTGCTGGAGTTCGTGTAGTGTGCAATTACCTAAATGATGTAAATCTAGTCGCTGACCTGCTCCTTTCTCAAGATGACATTCGTTTGCTTAAGAAAAAGGACTTTATTTCTAATCCAAAGCCAAACGGATACCGGAGTCTCCACCTAATTGTTTCAGTTCCCATTTTCTTGGCGGGGACAACAGAACATATTCCTGTTGAGATCCAAATACGGACAATTGCTATGGACTATTGGGCGAGTTTAGAGCATCACCTAAAATACAAGACTGAAAACGATGTGTCAGATTCTCTTAAATGTCGTCTGAAACATGATGTAGATTTGCTGTCTGCAATTGATGCTGATCTGCAAGATATTTTTTTTCAAATGAATGCTTAGTCTGTTCTACATTCAGATTGGCAGTATAGACGGAAGAGTTGGCTGATATGTCAGCTCATGTAGTAAATTACGATGCTAAATCACACTTTTTATATATAAAAAGATTGTCTATGAGGTACGTGACTTTCACGCAACCATGAGAATATTGACAACCCAAGGAGGTATTTTTGTGCAACGGAACGACCAGATTAAAGCCGCAAAAATTGGCTATATCATGATATCGATTCTGCTATGTGTATTGGGAATTGTACTGATTGCTGTGCCTGATTTATCGGTAACGCTACTATGCAGGCTCGGCGGAGGAATCATGGTTCTATTCGGCTTGGTAAAGATCGTCGGCTATTGTTCCAAAGACTTATACAGGCTGGCATTTCAATTTGATCTAGCCTTTGGCATTCTGCTCGTGGCACTTGGCGTCATTCTGATCATCCGTACAGATACAATGGTTAATCTTATCTGTATTGTTATAGGCATCTGTGTTTTAGCAGACGCACTCCTCAAAATACAGATTTCCATTGATTCCAAAGCCTTTGGCATTCAAAAGTGGTGGCTGATTCTCGCTGTGGCAATTCTGACAGGGGCTGCCGGTTTCCTGCTGGTCTTACGCCCATCGGAAAGCGCCCAGGTCGTGATGATCCTACTTGGAGTGACGCTCATAACCGAAGGTGTGCTAAATCTGATCACCATTCTGACCGCCGTTAAGATCATTCGTCACCAGCTGCCGTAGGCTATCGATGCCGAACAAGGATGTAGTTGCCCTGAAGGTAATAATTGAGCAGGTCGACCATGTGGATACCGTGATCTGGTATGACACTCTGTTTGACCTTTCCGTTCCCATGGAACTGCTGCCGGATAAAATCTACACGGAATTTTAATAACGATCATTCCACAATGATGGCCGTGTTCTTTGACAGAGTAAGATAAAACTTTATTATATTTTAAATTACCGAATGTGCCTTGATTAATACTGGGCACATTTTTTTCTCAATCAAAGTATCTTTTCAAAGCCTTTTTGCTTTGATATGAAAGGGTGCTTACATTGCATCTATATAGCTGTTGATCTCTTATTTAGAAAATTTAGATATTTCATTTATTGAATTATATGCTATGTTTTGAAAGCAGTATTTAATACCCGATTTCTCAATCTAAACTATAACAGCACAATCATCCTGTATCTCTAAGTGAATAATTTCAGCATCCTAATACTATCTTCCTTCTGGATTGTTTTAAGAGTTCTTTTGATATTTAAGTTTGGTGCTTGGTATGGTAATATATTTTTTAGGAGTAAAAGAATATGGGAGCATACGTAAATCCTGGAACAAAAAACATGGAGATTGATATCGATGATGAGTTTTATGTCGATAAATCACTGTTGATAAAGGTTCTTAATACTAAGTTAAACAAAAAAGACCGCTTTATTTGTGTTTCACGTCCCCGCCGTTTTGGAAAGACTATGGCTGCCCATATGATAGCTGCCTATTACACAAAAGGCTGTGACTCTCATGAAATATTCTCTAGCCTAAAGATATCTAAGGATGCATCTTTTGAAGAAAATATCAACAAGTATACAGTAATCCAACTAGATATGAATGATGTTGTGACCAATAAAGGGCCTCTCTCTGTTTCTGAATATATAGAAAAAGAAGTAATTAATGAACTAAGAAAAGTATATCCTTCTGTACCGATGCTAGATGACATTTCTCTGTCAAAGGCTATTAGACAGATATACTCGTCTACTGAAGACCAGTTTGTATTTGTTATTGACGAATATGATGTAATTATTCGTGACCAGCAATATTCCTCTGAACTCAGTGGGTATCTTTCCTTCTTGGTCTCTCTATTCAAAAACAGTGTTACTTCTCCTGCTATAGCGCTTGCATATCTGACTGGAATAATGCCAATCATCAAAGAGAATACACAGTCCAAGCTTAATAACTTCACAGAATATACAATGCTTAATGCAAAAACCATGGCTCCTTTCGTTGGATTCACTGAAGCTGAAGTCAAAGATCTTTCTTTAAAAGTAAAAATGGACTTTAAGGAGCTAAAACGATGGTATGACGGATATAACCTTGATAGCTTGGATGTATATTCCCCTAAATCGGTAATCAATGCAATCGAAGAAAGAAAATGTGATGACTATTGGACACAAACAGGTTCTTATGAAGCTCTCAAGGATTATATTATCTTAGATTTTAATGGAATAAAAAACGATGTCATTTCAATGGTTTCGGGAGAGCACATACCTGTAAACGTAAGTAAATTCACAAATTCTAGGGTAATCAACTCTAAGGATGATGTATTTACTTCTCTAATCCATCTCGGATATCTTGGGTACGACTATAAAGACAAGACTTGCTTCATACCTAACTATGAACTTTTACAGGAGTGGATAAATGTTCTTGAAGATACTCCTGACTATGAGAGTGTAGTAGAGCTTATAAAGGACTCAAAGAAGCTATTGGAAGCTACATGGACAATGGATGCAGAGACTGTTGCAGAAGGAATATCTAGAGCCCATATGGACTCAAATATAATAATGAAGGATCATTTCAGTCCGTGCTCCATTTAGCATACTATTATGCTAAGTCCTTCTACTCACTAATAAATGAGCTCCCTGCAGGAAAAGGGTATGCTGACGTTGCATTCATTCCTTATAAACAAAATATCCCAGCAATTATCATAGAGCTTAAGAAAGACGATACTGTGGATATATCTATGAATCAAATAAAGGAAAGAAAATATCCCGAGGCTTTAGTAAAGTACAAAGATAACCTCCTACTTGTTGCCGTAAGTTATAATTCAAAAACAAAGGAGCATTTTTGTAAAATAGAAAAAGCTTAATAAATCTTGAGATATATGTAGTACCTATATAATTTATAATATTTAGTAATTATAAGTAGATTTTACAAGCTTTGTTTTTATATGAATACATCCAGCTCGTCATGAGGTTAGATATACAAAAAAATTCTCCAATAATGGAAGTGTTTTACGACCAAGTAGCACCACTACCAATAAAGGAGAATAAAAATGGATGAGGAAAGTTTAGCGCATACTAAATAGAATTGCAAATGTCACAAGCACCATTATATCTCATCCTTTAGGTAGGCAAGACTTTATTAATGAAAGTGTTAGGGCGAAGCTATTTGATCTTGTCAATAGCAAGGTATTAAGTGGCCCTTTATCTTAACAATGACTATTTATTAAAAGCTAATTAACCCATAGGACAGATAATCCTATGGGAAAAGTAATACTATTAAACACTAATCTTATTTAGCTTCTTATTATGCTTTAATAGCTCTTCTTTAGTAATAGATATATTAATCATTCCAAACATTGTTGTAAGGCGAAGTACACTAAAGCCTTTTATCATATTTAATAGATCCTTATTTGCTTTAGGACTAGTTGAGGATGAGGCTTTATCTGATTTCTTATTTTTCTTTATTTTACCAAGTATCAGTAAAACAAAACTAACAAACCAAAGCTTTCCTCTGAAGCTTTTTAATATATCGCCTATCTTACTATTTAATGAGTGCTTACCTTCGATTTCTTCGATATCAAACCAGTTAAGGATAGCACCCTTTTCCTTTAAGCGATAAGACTCATTAAAGGTATCAACCTTCTTGATAACACTCTCATCTGAGAATTCTCCAGCAACTGCCCTTATGTGTGACTCTCCTTTATTCTCAATTTCAAAGTGGAAGAAGTGGTCCTCTGCCTTCTTTGTCTCTACTAGCTCTCCATTTACATAGAGTGCTACCTCTGGAAGGTTAGAATATACAGTTACCTTAGTTCTTGGCTCAACTCTATCTACATAGCGCTTTGAGCAAAGATGTACAAATGGTTCCTTTGATAGCCATGCCTTATATGCATAGAAGGAATCCTTTTTATACTTTCTATCTATTGTTACTAACCCCTTATGGTTTTGACCATTCTCTCCGCCCTCAGCTCTTGCATCGGCTCCAAAGTCAAACATATTCCATACATGTGTTGCCCATAGATACTTTCTTGAGAAGAATTGCTTTATTAGCTCCTCATGATAATATGCTTGGTACTCCTCTGTGTAATCACCTTGAATTGGCTTAGAGGTATGCCAATTTAATGCTTCACACCCATACTCTGAGCAGCCTATTGGTCTATTTGGATATTTCTTATGGAAGTTATCAAACCATGGACCATTCATTGAGATATCTCCACCATACCAGCCAAAGTAGTGGTTGTAGGAAACTACATCTGGAATATGTATATATTCAGCATTAATAGGACATGTTGTAAGAGCTGCTAAAACAGTTTTTCTGGTGCTATCGATATTGTGTACAAGGCTATTAAGCTTTTTGTGAAAGCTAATAATTTCAGCACTTTCTCCGCTAGACATAGTTATTTCATTAGATAAGCCCCAAACAACTATAGAAGAGTGATTATAATTTTGATATATAAGCTCCTTCATTTGGGAAATTGCATTATCATTAGAGCTCTCAAGATGACTAGAGATATATGGAATTTCAGCCCAAATAACTAAACCATTCTCATCACATAAATCATAGAAATATTGGTCATGCTGATAGTGTGCAAGTCTAATTGTTGTAGCTCCTACCTCCATTATTAGAGCCATATCCTCTTCATGGTCCTCTCTAGAGATCGCATTTCCCTTTCCCCATCTATCCTGGTGTCTTGATACTCCTCTTAATGGGTACTCCTCACCATTTAAAATAAACCCTCTTTCTGGATCTATCTCAAATGCTCTAAAGCCTACTCTTGTTGTTATCTCATCTCCACCTGTTAAGCTACACCTTAGTGTATATAGATAAGGATCCTTTCTTCCATTCCATAGGTGTGGCTCCTTTACCTCTAGGCTTACCTCTGTAGCCTTTGTCTCAAGAGAAGTAACAACATTATTCTCTTTATCAAGAAGAGTATATATTATGCTCTCATCTCCTTGGTCCTTTACAAATACCTTAACATCTATTGATCCTTCAACATGTGGTGTTGCCATTACTCCAGGAGCACCATAGTACTCTAAGTCAAAGTGTGCTTTTGGAACTGAGATAATATTTACATCTCTATATAACCCACCATAGAAGGTAAAGTCTGCCATCTGAGGATATACTCTATCATTTGGAGAGTTATCAACCTGGATAACAAGAATATTTTCATCCTTTATTGCTGCAGGAAGTAAAGCTCTAAAGGTTGAGTATCCTCCATCGTGGTGTGTTAGCTTTTCTCCATTAAAGAATACATCTGCAGATGATGATGCACCATTTATTTCAAGGTAGTTTAGCTTATCACTTGGAAGATTCTCTCTTGAGAGTACCTTTACATATGTACCCTTTCCTCTAAAGTAATCATTTCCACCATCCATTCCATCTATGTTGTTCCAGGTGTGTGGTAAATTAATAGTCTCCCAATTAGGAAGAGTATTAGGTACTAAGTCACAATCCTTTTTAAATTGCCAATTACTATTAATATTAGCTCTATCTCTCATTAGCTTTCTTTAATCCTTTTGTTTTATCTTGATTTATAAGCAATTAGCTTGTCAATTAAAAAGAAAGAGCCATGGCTTTCCTTTTTAGACATGGCTCTTTGCACTTTATTTATTATTTTGAGCTTCTTCAAATAACGCTTTCATCGTTGGGTTGTTTTTTACTAGCTTTTTTACTGTTAATTCCTCTGCCTTATCATTTGCAAGTCTGAGGTTGTTTTCAGATGAAAGTAAATCTTCCTTTATCTTTTGAAGCTTCTTAATAGTATCATCGATTGAATCTATTGCTTTAGAAAACTTCTCACTTGCTAGACGATAGTTCCTACCAAATTTTTCCTTAAAGTCATTTAGAGAGGATTCGAAGTTTGAAATATCAATATTTTGATTTCTTATCTCTGCAAGCTCTCTTTTGTATGCTGCAGAATTTCTGGCTGCAGACCTAAGTAAGCAAATAATTTGGATAAAGAACTGAGGTCTTATTACATACATCTTATCATAGCGGTAGGATACATCAACAATACCATCGTTATATAGATCGTTATCAGCTTCTAGAAGAGAAACTAGGATTGCGTATTCGCAATTCTTTTCCTTTCTATCCTTATCAAGTTCCTTAAAGAAGTCTTCATTTTTATGCTTTGTAGCTGTTGTATCAACCTCATTCTTCATTTCAAACATAATAGAGATATATTCCTCTCCATCTATGTAATCACGGAAGATAAAATCTCCCTTACTTCCACTTTTAGAATCATTATCCTTTTCAAAATATGCACCAGGAAAGGTATAGGAGCGTATTTTATTAAACTGGTTCATGCAATAAATCTCTAAGGACTCTCCAACAGCCTTTGTAGATTGCTTTGCTTTAAAGTCCTTTAGGCGTTCAATTTCTTCATTTTTAAGATTAATAATTGCATTTAGGTTTTCTTCTTTTGTCTTTAAGGCAAGCTCCATCTCTGATTTCTTAGCCTCTAAAGAGCCTGTAAGCTGGACGATAGTTGTGTTGTTTTGAGCTAGCTCTTCCTGTAATTTCTTTACAGCCTCATTAACTGCAAGCTCCTTTTCAAGCTGCTTACTTTCAAGTGAGCTTTGAAGCTTTATAATTTCACTTTCCTTTTCAGATAATGCCTTTTGTACAGCAGCCTCAATAAGCTCCTTTCTATTTGCGATTTCACTATCAAGATTACTCTCTGCTAGCTTTATATTGTTTTGCGCATCCTGAAGCTTTAATTCAGATTGATGAGTAGTCTCTGATAGCTTTTGATTTAATTTAGCTATTTCATCTTCCTTCTCTCTAAGAGCTTTTGAAAACTCCTCCTTAGCTTTAGAGAGTGTTGATTGTTTTTCTGCATCGCTTTGAGCCTTAATTCTTTCTTCAGCTTCTCTTACATCGGCTTTAAATTCTTCACTTCTAACCTGGTTTACAATGTTTGCATAGGTAGCTCCATCGAGCTCTATAGTAGTACCACAATTTGGACAAGTAATCTTTGACATATTTTTTTCTCCTCTTCCTGTACTTAATAAATAGAATGAAACTATAAAATATCAAAAGCAGAAAATACTTTTTCAAATGCATCGTAGTTTGAAGTATCCGCACCACAAAAAACTGGAACCTCAATTATATCAAAGTAAGCTCTAAATTTTGATAGTACATCAACTGTTGCCTTTGCAACTAAGTGGGGATCATTACCAAAAACTCCACATCCAAAGGCTCCTAAAACAACACAGGAAGCATTATTTTGGTAAGAAATTGATAAAACTTTAGAAAATCTATTTCGGAAAATACTTTCTAAATCTATTAGCTCTAAGCTCTTTATTGCTAAAAGATTTGGTGCAGCACAGGTAATTACATCACTCCTTGTCCATTTATCAGGAGTTAAAAAATTCATATTATCATCGTCTTCACGAAATATTGTGACATCTGGAGTGTATATAACATCATCATTATATATACCCTTTAAAGAGGATGCTCTATGAGGATAGTAAAACTCCTTCATCATCCTTTCATCATTTAGTGCTGGAAAGAGAGTTGATATCCTACATAGTGATTCCTCTTGGGCAGCTGAGCCACTTTCGACACCACCTCCAGGATTAGTCCATGATGCAAAGTTTAAGGTTGCAACATACTTATCACTATGACGACATGCTGCTTGAAAGGATCTATCTCTTGAGAGTCTAATGATACCTGATTTATTTGGTGATGGAAGACTATCAAGTGGAATGAAATCCTTTATAACCTTTTGCTCTTTTATTGAATAAATAAGTGATTCCTTAAGACCTTTGTCTGTACTTATCTTTCTAATTGTACTATTAAATACTTCAACTCTTTGATGTCTATTCATAGATTTATCATAGTTTGTTTTAATAGCTATAGACAGTATTTTTTCTATTTTAAAAGATTAAATTATTAAATGTCCCAGGGTGTCGTAGGACTGAGATCTTACCCGTTGAACCTGATAGAGTAAAAAAAAAGTCCCCGATAAACGAGGACCCAAAATAGAGTAAGGCTTAATATGCCTTAGAAGCATGCATCTTCTTATTCTTGAGCATCTGCTTTCTGGCCATAGCCTTATTCTTGCGGTGCTGGATAGCAGATGGCTTTTCGAAGTATCTGCGCATCTTGTATTCTCTGATAACGCCTTCTTTCTCTACCATTCTCTTGAAACGCTTAATCGCTTTCTCGATAGGTTCAGTTTCATCAACTTTTACGAATGCCATATAATATCTCACCTCCTCTGCCCGTAGGCCCAAGAATCGATAAGAGATTACTACAATTTTTAAAGCTTTGTCACTACCTAAAATGATATTTTTTATAAAATTATGTAGTTAATGTCTCCAAAAATTTTGAAATATAATCTTGATCTATTTTTTCTTGCTCAAGCCTGTTGTGTTCTGGTTCATTTTGTCTTAATTTTTGAAGTAATTTTAACTCCTCACTATTTAAATTATCAAAACATGTAGCCTTAGGACCTCCTACAGCATAGCAATAATAATTATCATATGTTTCAACATTCATCATTATTGATTTTATTGAAGGATAAATAGACCGTGCTATTGATAATATTTCAAGACCATGCTCATCCAAATCACCGAAGTAATAAATATCCTTTTCTTTAAACCATGGAATATCTAGAATTTTGACTTGAAATCCACCTCCAAATATACAAAGATCTTTATCTTTTATTGGAAAAGAAAGGTATACTGATTCATTCTCAATTATGAATATTCTTTCAATTTGTGATAAATCATAAGCTTTATCTAGTACTTTTAATGATGAAAGAGGTAAAGCAATTTCTTCGAATAATTTATGTTTTAGTTTAAGTCTAATTAAGATAGGTTTTCTTTTAACATTAAAGACTTCTTCAATCCTTAAACCTTTTAAATCCTTATTAAGTAATGAGCTATAAAGCGAGATAAGGATATTACTATTATTCTCTATAAACTTAGTATGAACTTCTATTGGAAGCTCTCGAAGGTAGTACATGTTTGAGTTTTTATTTGCTAAAAACCAAGATAACACTTTATTTATACCCTTCCAGTCTATTGTGTTATCGTCAATTTCTTTTAAATTTGAAAGAGCCCAAGAAATAAAGGCCCCTTTATTTGAATGTTTCTCAAATAAAGGAATAAGAGTATAAAGAGCTGTTTCAATAGCTTTATATTCCTTTTCTTTTTTAGTGATATATATATAATCATCATTAGAGGGAATTACTATTTTTTTTATTTCTGATTGATTCCCTAGTCCTCTAATTGTTTTATCTTCCCATTCTATTAAATAACCTTTTCCAACTTTAGCTTTACTATTGTTATATAAAATAGAATAAGAAGATGCATTACTATTAAAGCTTTTATCTAAAGATGTATTACCTCTAATTATTAGTGGAAAGAATGAGAAATCATTTCCTAAGATAATGGAAGTAATTAAAGCCTTTTTATACTCACCCCATTTATTTTTTGCTTTTTGAACGATTATATCAGGTGTTAGCAACTTCTACCTCTTTGTATTCTTCTATTGTCATACTGGAAATAGAGGAAGTTCTTCCATCACCATTCTTTTCAAGAAGGTGTAGGCTAGATACATATCCTTCAACGATATTAATACCATTTCTAGGGGTAATTACCATAAGTTGTAAATCAAGTTCTTTGAAGAGTTGTAGAGCATATTCACTATTCCTTGCATCGCTTTTGCTGAATGCTTCATCGAGAATTACAAATCTAAATGGGCCTTTGAAATTCTCATCATAGTTATCAAGGTTAAATTGATATGCAATTGATGCTGCCAAAATAGTGTATGTTAGCTTAGCTTTTTCACCTCCAGAAAGAGAACTTGTATCTTGATAATACTGAATTATAGAATCATCTTTATTTATCTCTTTAGCAGAGAAAATGTATTTTCTTCTAAGATCTAATACTTTTGCTCTTAAATTATCATCCAATCGATATTTATCTAAGAAGGATTTAATTCCGCTATATATTTCTTTTCTCTTTTCCTCATTACCTTCTACTAAATCTCTTATGTTAGGAATTGCTTTTACAAGGTTATTTTCAAACTCTTTGAAATCTTTGTCATAAGATGATTTAATTTCAAGTTGCAAATGAGTATCATTATCTTTATCAAATGGGATCTTTAATAAATTTCTGTTTAATATTCGAATAGCATTTCTGATTTCTTTATCCCAGCTTGTTATTCTTTCATTTAGAGTACCAAATGTATTTTTTAGAGAAATTGTAAGGTACTCATCAAATTTAAGTTTTAATTCAACTAGTTTATCATCTTTAATTGAATAATACTCTTTGTTAAAATCTGATAAATAATCAACTTCAGGAATAAGATATGAATACTCTCCACTCCAATTTAATTGTTCCTCACCTTGTTTTATTGCAGGAGAGATAAAATCTACCATTAAACGTTCTAATTGACTTCGATTTTTTAACTCCCTCTCTCTAAGGTTTATTAATTCTTCTTTATATGAAGAAGAAAGCTTAGAGTGTAAGCTTAATAAATCATCTAGAGATGAAATTTTTGAAAGCTTTTCAGTTTCTAAAAATATTTCCTTACAAAAAGGATCTGAATCAATAGTGTTTAATCTTTGATTAAAGTTATCTATGTCGATAGTAAGCTTATCAATTTTATTTTTTAATTCTCTAATATTACCTTGAAGCTCGCTCTGCTCATTTTGAAGTATTTCTTTTCTCTCTATTTCTCTTTCCAACTGCCTTTTTCTTTCTTCAAGATCTTTATTTTTTAATAAGAATTCATCTCTTTGGTTTTTAACTTTTTCTATTTTAGAGATAAGTGGTGCTTTATCTATTTTAGTCCAGTCATCATATTCATCTAGTTGATCTAGTAAACTACATATTGAGAGTGCTTTTTTTATTTTCTTTTCAGCATCCTTTATTTTTAAAGAAAGGTCAGTTTTTTCTTCATATTGTCCTTGAATAAGAAATTGAAGCTCTTCCCTTCGTTTTTTATTATCCCATCCAAGATAAACATCAAGTTTGCTATCATCTTTTTGTTTTTCTCCATTAATTGAAAAAATGCAAGAAGGAAGAATGGAATTTGAGGATATTAAAAATTCATCAATATTATTAGATAAAACAAAATTGAAATTACTATCAAGGTAATTCGTAATATAATCCTTATATGGATTATCCTTTTGCTTTATTTCTATATAATTAAAGATATTATATTGATGATTAGATTCAAAAATATAATCATCTATGACAATTAAGGAGAGCTTTATTCCAATATTTGTTTTATCCAAATATTCAATTATAGTTTTTTCTTCCTTTTTTTCACAAATAAGGTGTAGGGCTCTTGAATTTACTGCTTTTATAATAGCATCACTAAATTCATCTTTATTATCCTTAATAGAAATAAGTTCACCTAAGTAGAATAATTTCTTTATCCCAGTATTTTTTTTGATGTTATTTCTTATCTCATCATATTGTTGTGGAATATTTGTATCACGAAGAGAAAGATAACTTAGCTCCTTTTCCATTAAATCTAATGATTCATTAATATCTTTAATAATGTGATAGTAATCAATTTTTAATATTTCAGTCTTTGCATTATTTGATTCAACTTGTTCTTTTAATAATTTAATATTTTCTTTGGTAACATAAAATTCATCCTGACTTTCAGCAAATTGAATTTCCACACCATTTGCAAGTAGTTTTTCAACTAATGCTTTATAGCTGTCATGTTTAATAGAAATTTCCTTAAGAGTATTTTCATATTCTTTTATTTGGGATTCATATTCTGAAAGAATAGTAGTTGCTTGATCAGATTTTAAAGAATAAATCTTTTCCATGCATAGCTCTAATTCACATTTATTATCTTCTGCTCTATTTAGAGCCTTTGATTTCTCTATTTCATTTTCCTTTAATTCTTTTCTTCCCAGCTCAACTGCACTTTCAATAAACCAAATATCTTCTCCCTTTATTTTGCTTTCATATTGCTCTTTCAAAGTACGTGATTTATTCCAAACCTCACCAGAGTGATTAATTTTTTCAAGTCTTTCAAGCTTGAGCATACTCTTTTTTATATCTTGCTCAATCATAATCAACTTATTAAATTCTTCATCAAGTTCTGTAAACTCTTTATTTGGAGATTTATCTTCAAGCATATTACTTCTAACAAATGATGTGATATCACCTAGTACCTTCATACCAACTGTTTGTGCAAAGAGTTTTAATGCATTATCAGAACGAAAACCAAACTTATCCATAAAATAAGTTTTATAAGAAGAGAATGATTCAAAAAATCTTGTTCCTACATTTTGAGCTAATTCCTTTCTCCATTTTCCATCTGATGATATATTTGTTTTAGATTTAGTGAATACACGATTTATTTCTTCAATTGTTAATTCTTTATCGCTAATTGCATACTTAGTATCAAGCCTATCAGAGATGAAATACCTAACCTGTAAAAGAGATAATACTTTATCTTCTGAAGGATCTTCAAATATTCCATTAATAATACTAAGAGTATTTTTATCTCTTAGGTAATTAGTAGTTCCATCGCCACTATTCCCATATGCTCCACGAACATAGTTTTCAACATCTCTTTCTCTCTTTTTTACAGAATCAGATGAAAGATTATACCACCTCAGATTGGAAGGAATTAAAAGAGTTAAAATAGCATCAACAACGGTTGTTTTACCGGTTCCATTATATCCTGTTAGTATTGTTGACTTATCATCAAAAACCAAGGTTTTTACAGTTTTGTCAAATACACCCCAGTTTAGTATTTGTAGAGCTTTGAGCCTGTATCCAGATGAATCATCTGAAAATAAATTACTCATTTTCTTCCCCCTCATTTTTATCAAGCTTTTCTAACATTTCTTTCATTACATTCGCATTTATTTTGCTTTTGATTATAGGGCTTAACTCAAATTCTGCTTCATCAGAAATCTTTGAAGAAAGAAGCTTTTCTTTAGGTTTAAGATATGTGAGTTCAACAAGCTTATTTATCATACTATCAACATCATTATTAAACTTTGTTTGGTCAGTTGCTTCTTTAGTATATGATTTTACCAAGCCCATAATTTCACTTTTATGTAATATTGGGTAGATTGACTCATTTCTAGACGATATAAATTTATCCATTTCCTGCCTTAATAGTACCAAAAGCATAGACATTTTATAGGAAAACGGGACCTTCCTAATTAAGCGAGGAAGTGTGTCATTTACTTCTTCTTCACTTTCCATACCTTTTTCAACACTATCTTTTATTTGCTCAAGATAGGCATATCCATCTTCTTCTTCGATTAATACATGAAGACCTATTACCCTAAAATAGTTATTTATATTTTCTCTGCATCGAAGAAGTATAGCCCAGGTTTTTCTATCATCATTTTCATAAACAGGACCTTTAAGTAGTAATATCGCTGCCTTAGACCATTCTTGAACTGTATTTACCATATTTTATTCCTCTAGATGTGAATTGTAATAGTTGGAAGGGTTACACAAAAATATTTATCACTATTCCATAAATATTTTATTTCTTCGGTTGAAGTATCAGAAATATCAACACTTGTGCAGTAATCTCTAAACACTGATATATAGCTTACAATTTCTTCTAATCCTTTTGTAATAGGATATCTATCTGTTAGCTCTTTTAACGTAAATGTCTTTATTTTATTTTCTTGTGAAAAGGAAAAAATATTATCGCGAAGTTTTTTTTCATCTACTTTAAACTCTGAAGCAAGAGCACGAATTTGTGAAAGGATATCCTTTTTTTCTTCAAATAAAATAGTAGAAGTAGTTCTTTCCTCGGTCTCTGCTCTTAGAGGTTTTGATAAAGGAAATGATAGTGAAGCTTTAATATCATCAATGAATATAAAATTATTATCATTGAAATCACTTCCATTTGATAGAATTTCAGCATTCTTAGATTTTATTTTTGCATATAAAGCATCAAGACCTTTTCTATCAGTACGATTCGTTTGTGCCATGACACGGTTCATCCTATCTGTTAGAATATGGTTCTTTTCAACAACTCTATTACCTGCAGCAAATAGAGAGGAACGCAGATTTAGTAAGAATGAGGCATCATAATCAATATTGTTTTCTATTATCGTTGATATTATTTCTTCTGACAAAGCGGTGATCTCGTCTTCACTGTTTGTAGATATGTATCCCCAAAAACCATTGAAAGATTGTCCTTGAGGAGAATTATTTAATTCTCTATAGAGATCTAATGAGTATCCGAGAAGCATACGCTTTGAGATGTCCTCACTTGCTTGTTTTTTAGCAATTTGAGTCATTATTTCTTTAAAGTTTTCCTCAACTTGTGAAAATTCACCAAGCATATCACGACTCTTTCGCTTTAAATCTGTTAGATACTCAATTATTCTTCTATTATCATAGGTTTTTACCTTACCAGTTGTCTCAATTTCTAAAATTTCAGTTTCAAGTTCTTTTATTTTCTCCTTGAGTTCTCTTATTTTTGATTCAGGATCTTTATTCATGTTTTCACTTAGAGTTCTAAGTTGTGTGAGTATGAAGTTAAAAGAACTATCTGTACTGATGAAGTCTGATTCTATAATATTATCAATGTAAGAAAAAACACGAATTAAGGAAGGTGATGGCCTAATCATCTCTTCCTTGTTTTGGTTATAGTAACGAAAAATATATCTTTTCTCTTCACTAAACCAATCTTCTGCATATGTCTTTACTCTTGAAGCAATATCCATTAATTGTATGTTTTCTTCATCAATATCGCTTTCTATTGTTTCTTCCTCTGATACATGTTCAGTTAAAAAATCTTCTAAGGCTAAACGAAATACTTCATATGGTATTTCTTGGGTATTATTTTTTCTAAATGTATTGTACAAAAAGGATATAACTATTGGAGCTGAGCGTGCTCTCAATAGTCTTATTCCTGCTTCATCATTTAATATTTGCCCTAGCTTGATAGGTGATAAAACGGCCACAATTAATCCTCTTTAATTATTTTAGCAATAGATTACTCTTCTTCAAGCATTTTCTTTTCTTCATCAGATAGCTTATATCTTTCAAACATATCAGGGCGATATTTTTTAGTTTCCTTTAAGGCTTCCTTATGCCTCCATCTATCAATTGCTTGATGGTTTCCTGAAAGTAGTATTGGAGGAACCTTATCACCAAAATAATCTACAGGCTTTGTATATTGAGGATACTCAAGAAGTCCATTTTCATGGCTTTCATCTTCTGTTGCTCCATCCCTAATTGTACCAAGTAGACGAGAAATTGAATCAAGAATACAAAGAGCAGGAATTTCTCCTCCGCTTAAAATATAGTCCCCAATGCTAAGTAGCTCATCAACATGGCTTTCAAAACGCTTATCAACACCCTCATAGTGACCACATACTAAAACAATATCATCCATTTTAGATAGCTCACGAGCCTTCTTTTGGTTATATACACTTCCTTTTGGAGAAAGTAGTATCTTATATGATTTCTCATTAGTTGAAGCATTTAGAGCTCTCATTAGAGTATCTATTCTTAATATCATTCCAATACCACCTCCACAAGGTGAATCATCTATATGTCTAAAGGAGCCTCCTGCATAATCCTTTATATCAACAATCTTTAATTCAAGATTTCCTCTATTTATTGCTCTTGCTATCAGTGGATAAGAATTAATTGAATTAAATACTTCAGGAAACATTGTTAGTATAGTGATTTTCATAACAATTTATATTATTGCAAAATAAGGTAATTAACCAGTATTCTTAATTCATGATTGAAATATTGATAGAAAACAATAGAAGTATTGCTAAAGATGGTGAAAAGCTAATAGGTGAGTGTGATTATAAAATAAATGATGATATTTGGTCCTTTGATCATACATTTGTTGATCCTTCTTACGGTGGACAAGGTATTGCAAAAAGATTATTAGATTGCGCTCTTGAGGAAGCAAAGAGAAATAATGCTAAGGTTAATCCAATATGCTCATATGTAAGAAAGGTTTTTGATAAAAATCCTAAAGAGTATTGTGATATTAGAGCATATTCATTTTATGGTTGGAGAGGTGAGAGTGTTAAAGCTAATGATGAGAATATCAGGAATCAAAGACATCTCTATGATCTATTAACAAAATGCTGGTCTAAGGAAACCTGTGCTCCTAGAATGAGAGATGATTGGAGTGTTGATAATCCCACATTAGGACAGTGTTCAATTACTGCCTTTTTAGCTCAAGATATATTTGGAGGAGAGGTTAACGGTATAGTATTAAAGGATGGTTCACATCACTGCTTTAATAAGGTAGGTGATGTAGTCTTTGATCTTACTTCTGAGCAATTTAAGGATAAAGCTCTTGATTACTCCTCATGTGTTCTCGAAAGCAGAGCTGAGCACTTTTCTAAGGAAGAAAAGTACCAGCGCTACTTACAATTAAAGGAAAAGCTTAAGAGCGTTCTTTTATAAAGTTTTCAAACAAGTCACATGCTTGGTTAACTGTTTTTATACATCTCTTTCCCTCTTCAAAGTTCTTAGCCTTTAGGATAGAGCAATCGCTAGAGGAGAGAGATGCTTTAAATTCTTCAACGAATTCTCCACACATTGGGATAAAGCCTTCAGTAGCATGTGCTCTTTCCTTAATAAACATTTTTCCTAAGGCTGCTATAGAAGCTGATAGAGCTCCACAGGTAATTCCACAGCCACAGCCTCCGCCAAAGCCTCCAACTAGTAGAAAATCCTCTTCCTTAAGCCCCAAATTATATTCGTCATTAATTACATGTAATAATGTTTCTGCACAGTTTTGATCTTTATCAAAATAATATGATGGTACTTTTTCTTTTAGCATAGGAGAATAATAACACAAAAAGATTATTAAGCTATGGATAAGATTTATATTTTTCTGATACTTTTGAAGTATGCCATAAACTAAATGGGAAGGAGATAAAGATGGTATTTGATAGAAGACCAGATGATATGGTTAGAATCACAACTACTGAGCTTGCAAATCAATTTATCGCAGATCAGGTTGCTGCTCTTAGAGAACAGGTAAAGGATAAGAAGGTTCTTCTTGCTCTCTCTGGTGGTGTTGATTCATCTGTTGTAGCTGCACTTTTAATAAAAGCTATTGGTCAGCAGCTTGTTTGTGTTCATGTTAACCATGGACTTCTTCGTAAAGGAGAACCTGAGCAGGTTATTGAGGTTTTTAGAAACCAGATGAATGCTAACCTAATTTATGTTGATGCGACAGATAGATTCTTAGATAAGCTTAAGGATGTTACAGATCCTGAAACAAAGAGAAAGATAATTGGTGGTGAGTTTATCGAAGTATTTGCTGAGGAAGCAAGAAAGCTTGATGGAATTGAATTCCTAGCTCAAGGTACTATTTGGCCAGATATTTTAGAGAGTGAGCATGGAATTAAAGCACACCATAACGCTGGTGGTCTTCCTGAGGATATGAAATTTGAGCTAGTTGAACCTGTTAAGATTCTTTTTAAGGACGAAGTTAGAGTAGTTGGTAAGGCTTTAGGTCTTCCTGATAACATGGTATTCAGACAGCCATTCCCAGGCCCTGGTCTTGGAGTAAGATGTCCTGGTGCTATTACTAGGGACAGACTAGAGGCAGTTAGGGAATCAGATGCAATTCTAAGAGAGGAATTTGCAAAGAATGGTTTAGAAGGAAAGGTATGGCAATATTTCACAGTTGTTCCAGATTTTAAATCAACTGGAGTTAAAGATGGTAAGAGATCTTTCGAATGGTCTGTTATTATTCGTGCTGTTAATACTTCTGATGCAATGACTGCAGAGGTTGAGAATATACCATTTGCTTTAATGCAACATATTGTAAAAAGAATTACTACTGAGGTTAAGGGTGTTAACAGAGTCTTATATGACTTTACTCCAAAACCAACAGGAACTATTGAGTTTGAATAAAATTCAAAATGACTTGCAGGTGCTTAAAAGAAGAAACTGCAAGTCACTTTTTTTTATAAAAAATGTGTAAAAGAATAAACTGATGTATAGTTATATAGATTCTAATTATTATTTTGATTTAATAAGAGAGTAATGTATGGCATATCCTAAACCTTTATCAAAAAATACAATAGAAAAATGTATCGGCCATTCGCTATTTGGTGTGGGTATAGGGTAAAAAATAGAGAATAAAGACAAAATATGTTAGTCTTCAAATCAGTGAAGGTAAAATAAATCTTGATGAGCTAAAGGCTAAGGCTAAAGAAATGGGTATTAATATTATACTAGATTAAAAGGTGGATTAGCTATGGTATTTAAGGTTTTATATGGAAATGAATTTAAAGAGGATTTAAAAAGCAAATTATAAATCTACTTTAAAAATAGGTAGCTACAGGTTTAGTAAGAAGGCACTTTGTTTCCTTTCTTTCCCAACTGGTGCTAAGTACATTTCTATTTCAGCAATTGATGGAGCTTGGGTTAGAAAAAGTAGACTATCAATTAAAGGTTGTTGTGCAGGTCAAATTCCAGTTTTCATTTTGCACGTGCGATGTGGTACAGATTATTCTAATAACTTAACATTTGATAAAAAGTCAGATGCAAATAGGGCATTAGAACTACTAAAAGAAAATATTTCAAATCTTATAGAAGAACCAAAGGAAAATAATTAATAGTTTTTAATAAATCTATACTACAACAGTTATGCAACATATTATTAGGTATATTAGAAAAAATTGGAGGAGTAGGGATGAAAGCTTTAAAAAAACTACTTTTAATCTTTATAATATTTGCACTATTAATTTCATGTGCAACTAATAAAAGCGTTGATAGTGCTGGCTTAATAGGTATTGCATGGAGAAGTGATACAGATTCTGAGTTTTATACAAATATTACAAAAACCTTAGATAATTTAAATATTCCATATGTTATGGTTGATCAGGTTGTTGATTATAGTCTTTTATATGATGATTGTAATGTTAGTGAATCTTGTATAGACGAAAATGGTATTTTACTTAGTAAGTATGCAGAACTAATAAAAAGTGAAGTATACAGGAACTCAAATATTGAAGAAGTAATCAACAAGAATAACTTTAAAGCAATAATTTTTACAGGAGGAGAAGATATTGCTCCTACTCTGTTAAAGACCCCAGAACCTTGGCATGGAATTGAAGAAGAAAAGGACTATAATGCAACTCGTGATGTCTCTGACTACTTATTAATGTCTTATTGTCTTGATAATAATATCCCTGTAATAGGTTTTTGTCGAGGTTCTCAAATGTTAGGAGTAGTATCGGGTGCTGGTATTATTCAAGACCTAAAAGTTTATTTTAATGAACAAAATGTTGAATATAACGCTGAACATAGAAATGATATAGCATCTGTTGATTCTTATCGTGATTATGCTCCTCATGATGTTAAATTAATTGATGATACTAAAGTTAAGGAAATCTTTGATAGAGATACTTTAAATAATGTTCCATCATGGCATCATCAAGTATTAACAGATTTGGATTGTACAAATTTAATTCTTGCTGGTTACACCGATGTAAATGGAATTACTACAGTTGAAATAATTGAAAGAAGTGATAAGGATTTTGCATTTGGTTTTCAATTTCACCCAGAAGCATCGTATGTAAAACACTTAGAAGATTATCCAAATAAAGATGATTTCTTAAGCCAAGAGGATGCTGCAATTATCTTTAAAGAAATAGGAAAGTTGCTTTAGCTAATTATTAATCCAGCTACAATAATACTTAAGCTTCCTAAAATTCCCCAGAATATTGGAAGAATATCGATTTGAGGAAGTAATAGTTTTCCAAGTAGAGTGCAAATTGGTGCTGCATGTAATTTCACTGACCCTAATAGTGGAAAAACTATATTTTTTTCCTGTATCATTACAGAAATAAAATGAAGTGAAGTAAAGTGAAGTAAATCTACACATCACTTCACTTCGTACTTCACTTGATGTGAACTGAAAGGTATAAATAAGGATTTAGTCAAAACATTAACATTTACTATCGTATTATGTAAAATTTCGAGTTATTATTATCTTGTTTGTTTAAAAAATAACAAAAGAGGTAGACTATGAGTTCTGAAAGAGGATCTTTCTCTGGAAAGATAGGATTTGTACTTGCAGCTGCTGGTGCATCTGTTGGTCTTGGTAATATTTGGCGTTTTCCATATCTTGCTGCAAAATACGGCGGTGGAATGTTTTTGATTATTTATATTTTACTTGTATTAACATTTGGTTTTTCTATGGTGATAGCAGAAACATCAATTGGAAGAATGACCAAAAAGAGCCCTGTGGGTGCATTTAAGACCTTTGGAAATGCAAAGTGGCTTAAAGTTGGTGGTTGGATCAATGTTATTATTCCATTGTTAATTGTTCCATATTACTCTGTAATTGGAGGATGGGTGCTAAAGTATTTAATGGAATACCTCTTTCAAAATGGTTCAACTCTTGCTGATGATGGATACTTTGGCTCATTTATTTCAAATGGATTATCATGTGAAATATACTTTATTTTCTTTGCATTAATTACTTTGTTTATTGTATTTAACGGAGTTAAGAATGGTGTTGAAAAGGTATCAAGGATAATGATGCCAATATTGGTTGTTTTATCAATTTTAATAATGATTTACTCTGTTACTAGACCTGGGGCAATAGAAGGTGTTAAGTATTTGTTAATTCCAAACTTTAAGAATTTCTCATTAATGACAATTGTAGCTGCAATGGGACAAATGTTTTATTCTCTTTCTATTGCTATGGGTATATTAATTACTTATGGTTCATATATAAAGGATGATACCTCGATTGAAGAATCAACAAAGCAGGTGGAAATATTTGATACCTTAATTGCAATTATTGCGGGCTTAATGATTATTCCAGCTGTATTTGCATTTTCAGGCGGAGATGCTGAAAAGCTTCAAGCAGGACCATCTCTAATGTTTATTACTATTCCAAAGGTTTTTGATAGCATGGGATTTGGTAATATCATTGGTATTTTATTCTTTGTTTTAGTCCTATTTGCTGCATTAACAAGTTCAATTGCATTAACAGAGAGTGTAGTAGCAACTATTACTGATGAATTAAAAACTTCGAGGCATAAAGCAACAATAATTACTGGTATTATTACGATAATATTGGGAACTCTATCTGCTCTTTGCTATGGCCCTCTAAGCAATATCAAAATGCTTGGTATGCAATTTTTGGATTTTTTTGATTTTATAACAAATTCAATTATGATGCCTATTTCTGCTATCTTAATTTGTATTTTGACAACCTATGTAATTGGTATTAAAAAAATTGAAAAAGAAGTTTGCTTAAACAATAAAGCATTCAAACAAAAGAAGATATTTGCTTTTATGATTAAGTATTTATGTCCGATTTTTTCAATTATTATTTTAATTAGTAGTATTTTAAATACATTTGGAATAATCCATATGTAAGGTATAGTTAAGGGGATGGCATAGTTTTATCCTCTTAATTTTTTAGTGTTGCAAAAGTATTAGATAATGTTTATTTATAGCTATATGAATTTAAAAAATCTTTTTTCTGATAGACGCTTTAATTCCAAATTATTTCATTTAGCATTACCTATTGCCTTTCAGAACTTTATGCTAGCCTGTGTTGCTGCTTCAGATACAATAATGCTTGGTTCACTAGAGCAAAATGCTATGGCTGCAGTTTCTCTAGCGTCACAAATACAGTTTGTACAAAATGTTACAGTAACAGGTGTAATTGCTGCATTTCAGATATTAGGTGCACAATATGCAGGTAAGAGCGATAAAAAAACAGTTGATAAGCTTTTTTGTATGTCACTTAGAATTTGTGTATTAGTTAGCTTAGTATTTTCTTTTTTATGCTTTTTTATACCAGCAGGAATGATGAAGATATTTACTAATGAAGATGTATTAATTTCTTACGGTGTAAGCTATTTAAAGATTGCAGCTATTTCATATTTAATAACTGGGTTTTCTCAATGTCTCATTGCCTTAATTAAGCTTGGAAAGAATACTGCTGCTGTTGCAAAAATTAGTACTGTAGCTGTTATTTTAAATATAATCTTAAATGCGATATTTATTTTTGGGCTACTCGGAATGCCAAAAATGGGAGTAAATGGTGCTGCTTTAGCAACTGTTATTTCGAGGGTAGTGGAGCTATTTTTAGCTATAATAGTTTGCTCAAAGGATAGCTTTACTAGACCTGATTTAACAAAGCTATTCTATTTCTCAAAAAGACTATCAAGAGATTTTGTAAAACAGCTAATACCATTAATGGGCGCATATTTAGTATGGACTATAGGATTTACCTCCTATTCAGCATTTATGGGACATATGGGCGTTGATGCCGCTGCTGCAAACTCTGTAGCTTCTGTAGTAAGAAGCTTAGTTAGCTGCTTTATGAGGGGCTTAGCTGGAGGAACTGCAATACTAATTGGCTACGAGCTTGGTAGTGGAAAGCTAGATAGAGCTAGAGAGTATGGCGATAAGCTTGTTGTAATATCTATTATTTGTGGCATTATCTCAGCAATATTAACCTTATTAACAGTTTATCCTTCATTAAAAATAGTTAAGCTATCAGAAGGGGCTACTAGAGACTTCTTAGAAATGGCTATAGTGCTTTCTGTATATATGGTTGGCTGCTCACTTAATTCTGTAGTTATTAATGGAATGTTTGCATCTGGTGGAGACACTATGTTTGACTTTTACTCTCTATGTGTAACTATGTGGATGGTAGCTATTCCATTAGCAGCACTAGGTACCTTTGTCTTCTCCTGGCCTGTATTAATTGTATATGGGTGTACCTGTCTTGATGAGGTTGGAAAGATTCCATGGACTATGTACCACTATAAAAAATATAAGTGGGTTAAGGATTTGACGATTTAGCTTTCTTTTCTTATTTTTTCCTCAATGGAGGAAATAATAAATGAATGATTTTGATAAGCTAGTTAAAGAATTTGAAGAAATTGATCCAATTACATACGCAGATATTTTGGTAGAAAAATCAAAAAGGATTTTACCTGTATTAGTTAACTTCTCAGCTGATGGATTAACAGGAGTATCAATCTTTTCATCCTTTATCTTTGCAGCTGTAGCCGCAGATGGAAAGATTTCTGAGGAGGAATATGCACTCCTATATCCAGCTCTCCACGCATTCTTAGGTGATAACCTTGATTACGATAGCTGTGTTAAGGCGTTTAAAGATTTAAGGAAGGAAGGTAAGGAGCTAAAAAGAGTTGTAGACGATATGGTTGATCTTATTGGTCTTTTCTCTGAGGACATTAAAGCCGATATTATAGTTGTTTGCATGTTAATTTGTGCAATAGATGGAAAGATTTCATTTAAAGAAAAGGCTTGGATCAAGCAACTAATTAAATAAACTATAGGCAGGAGTAATCCTGCCTAGTATTTATTAAGTAGTCATTAAATTAAATTCATTTTTAAATTTTCTATAGTTTTCTTCATAGTTATGAGTATGACGGCTCTTAATATCATTTGTATATGTATGTATTCCTAATACACCACCCTCCATTTCAATCATAGTGGCAGCTATATTTGAGCAGTGGTCAGAAATTCTCTCAAAATCACCAACCATATCATTGTAAATGTAACCATTTAACAAAGTACAGCTACCTGCTGTTAAGCGGGCTATATGGTTTGCTTTCATTTTTATGCAGAGCTCATCAATGATCTCCTCTAGAGGCTCTATTTTATATGCAAGCTCTATATCATTATTATTGAAGGCTTCAACTACCATAGCTAGTATACGCTTTAAAGCACCTGTAATATTTCTAATTTCTCTAATAGCATCAGATGTAAAAGTAATGTTCTTATCCTTTATTTCCTTTGCACTTTGAGCAAGATTTAGTGCATGGTCACTAATTCTTTCATAATCTGTAAGAGTGTGTAAAAATTTTGTAACAGAGCGATTTAAATCTGAAGGAAGCTCTCTCACTGCTACCTTAGTAAGGTAGGTACCAATTTTATCTTCATATTTATCAATAATATTTTCTATTCTCTCAACCTCTTTATATCCATCATCACTATAGGACAAAACTAAAAGGTCTAAAGCATCATATATATTTTTGAGAGCTAATTCACCCATCTTCCTTATTGCGAGCTTTGAGTTCTCTACTGCTAATGGAGGATATGAAATAAAGCGTTCCTCTAAGCTATTTATTTCATCAAGCTCTGCTTCACTGCTTACAGCTTCATCCTTAATTAACATAGAAATAATGTTCTCAATAATATTTATTGATGGCATTAGTATTAAAACTATTGCAACTCTAAAGACTGTATTAATTAGTGCTATATTTACACTCCTAAGAGGTGTAGACATAAATGAAAAGTGGAAAAAGAAATTTAGTGAGTAAAATAAAATTGAGAAAATAAGAGAGCCAAGAAAATCGACTACTAAATAGGAAACAGCTGTTCTTTTACCTTCAACTGTTGCGCCAAAGGCTGAAAGTAATACAGGAACTGCAGCTCCAATAGCTATACCCATAATAATAGGTAGTGCAATTTCAAAGGTAATTGCACCTGTAGCAGATAGTGCTTGTAAAATACCAATAGCTGCTGAAGCGCTTTGAATTATTGTTGTAAAAATAAGACCGATTAAAATGCCTAAAAATGGGTTAGTGAATTTAGTGAGTAGGTTGATAAATACCTCAGAGTTTCTTAAATCAGAAACGGAGGAGCTCATGCTCTTCATTCCAAACATCAATATCGAAAAGCCTAGTAGGATATCACCGATGTGTTGCTTATTACGCTCTTTATTAAACATTCTTAAGTAAATGCCAATGATAGCCGTAATTGCAGACAATACCTCTGTGGAGAATAAGCTTAATATTCCACCTCCACCTGAGATATCAGAGAGAGAAATGATCCAACCTGTTACACTAGTTCCTATTATTGCTCCCATAATAATAGAAATAGCTTGATTAATCTTCATCATCCCTGAGTTAACAAATCCAACTACCATTACAGAGGTTGCAGATGATGATTGAATGACTGCTGTAACTCCAGTGCCAAGTAAAATACCTTTTATGGGTGTCCCTGATAGCCTGTAAAGTATTAATTCAAGCTTATTACCAGCAACTAGCTTTAGCGCATCTCCCATTAATGTCATTCCAAATAAGAAAAGAGCAACGCCACCTAATAGGGTTAGTGCATCAACAAAATCCATTTATCTCCTCTTTAGTTTGTACTTTAATTTCAAGTGTAAAATAAAAGTAAAATATTTGTAATAATTATGTGAATTGTTAATGCAATATTTTTATTATTTTCTTAACTTTTTTCTTCAATTTCCTAAAAGTGTCGCTATTTCAGCCTTCCATAGCTCTTCATTTGGAGTTTCCAAGATTAAAGGGATGTTTTGAACTTCCTTTCTCTTTACTATTTGCATGAATGCATCCTTTCCTATTAATCCAAGCCCAATATTGTCATGTCTATCCTTATTAGAGGAAAGAGGGACCTTAGAGTCATTTAGATGCATTCCATATAGCTTATCTGCTCCAAAGATTGAGAAAAAGGAATCGAGGACCTTATCTGGGTCTGCTTTTACATCATATCCAGCACCAAATAGATGTGCTGTATCGAGAGTAAAGCCAACTCTATCTGAGGCGTGAATATTAGAAAGTATTTTCTCAAGCTCCTCAAAGCTTGAGCCTAAAATAGTTCCAGCTCCTGCTGTATTTTCAAGTGCAACCTTAATATTAGGGTGTCTCTCTAGAACCTCATCTAACATAGCAGCACTACGCTTAATACCATCCTCTACAGAGCCTTCCTTATATGCTCCTGGGTGGATATTAATTAATTCAAGCTCAAGCTCATCAATTCTTCTAGCTTCCTCTAAGAATAGATTTAAGGATTTCTCTCTTAGCTCCTCATCTGGAGTTGCTAAATTTATTAAATAACCTGCATGTGGGAGGATAGCAGCCTTTGAGTAGCTATAGCTTTTCATTTTAGCTTTAAAGGAAGCAATGTCCTCATCCTTAAGAGCGGGACTTTTCCACTGTCTTTGATTCTTCGTGAATATAGCAAAGCCTGTAGCTCCTAGCTCTCTTGCTCTATCGAGTGCAAATGAAATAGATCCTGAAATTGATACGTGTGGTCCAATATATAGCATAGCTCTATAATATTTGCAAAAAAATAAGTGTCAATATTATAATTGAATAATGATTTTACAAGATGATAGCAAAGAGAGTGCAGAGAGAATAAGAAATACTCTAAGAAAATATAATAGAGAGTTCTTTACAGATAGTGAAACTATTAATATTTATGAGGAAGATGGTGATAAATTAATTGGTGGTCTTACTGCTACTCGTGATTTTGACTCAATTTATGTTGATTATCTAGTCGTAGATAAGGATTACAGAAAAAAGGGTATTGGACGAAGGCTTATTCTTCAATTAGAGAATATTGCTAGAGAGAAAAAAGTAAAAAGGATAATGCTAAATACATACTCATTTCAAAGTCCAGGGTTCTATGAAAGGATGGGCTTTAAGGCTAACCTAATCATAGATCCTGTCTTCAGTAATTATAAGCATTATCACTTTATAAAAGAAATTTTATAGGTTGAAAACTCCAATCAATAGGACCCAAGCAAGGCCATAGTAGGTTACTATCGCTACTAAATCATTAATAGTTGTGATAAGTGGTCCTGAAGCAACTGCTGGGTCGATCTTTATCTTTTTAAAGAGTAGTGGAACTACAGTTCCTGTGAAGCTTGATAGCACTATTGCAATAATTAATGAAATAGATGCACATGAAGCATAAAGAATTGCGTAATTAATAGGCTGTCCCTTTAAAAGAAATAGGTAAGCAAAAATAATTAATAGCGAAATAATTGATAACAAAAAGCCATTTGCAAAGCCTATCTTAATTTCCTTAAGTACCAAAAGTAGCTTTTGCTTAAAGGAGAGCTTTTCATCCATTAGAACTCTAATTGTTACGGCAAGTGATTGTGTTCCAACGTTACCTGCCATATCTAAGATTAAAGACTGGAAGCTAATAATTATTGTTAACTGTGCAACTACACTTTCAAAAGCACCTACAACAGATGAAACACCAAGGCCTAATGCAAGCAGTATAATAAGCCATGGAAGACGCTTCTTCATACTCATCTTAAGTGGCTCATTAAGCTCCTCCTCTGCAGAGAGACCTGCAAGCTTTGCATAGTCATCACCCATTTCATCATCAATTAATTGACTAAGCTCCTGTCCAGTAAGAGCTCCACATAGCTTATTATCGCTATTTAATACAGGAATTGAGTCCTCTCTATAGTCCTTTAATCTTTCAATACAATCATCGATTAGCTCTGTTGCATAAACATATGGATATGAGGTAACTGTGATTTCATCAAGATTAGTACCTTTTCTAGCTATTATTAAATCCGTTAAATCAATTGCACCCTCAAATAATCCATCGCTATCAACAACATAAATTGTTGAGATGTTATCGTTCTCAGCTGCCTGAGCTATAAGTGAGCTCATAGCCTTCTCAATTGAAATACCCTCTTCAATTTGAATGTAGTTTGTAGTCATCCTACTTCCAATTTCATCTTCATCAAATGAGTTAATTAAGCTTAATTCAGTTTTCCTTTCCTCATCCATGAGATCAATTAGAGTATTTCTTTCCGTTTTAGATAGCCCCTTTAGATATTCAATTGCTAGTGTTGAATCTAAATAGTGAAGAATTTCCTCCTGCTTTTTTAAAGGAAGCTCATCAATATAGATATTTCTATCATCTGTATGAGCGAGAACCTGTGATAGTAATTGTAGTCCAAGTAATGAATATAATCTAAAGCGCTCATCGCTCTTTAGATACTTTAAAGCATCAGCAATATCACTTTCATGATATGTTAATAGCTTTTCCTTCATTAGCTTTGGACTAAGAGTACCTTTAATTAATTGAGAAACCTCAACTGCATAATCAGGGCGTACCTGTAATGTCTTATCCTTGTCGTTCATTTTCTTTTTTCAAGATAAAATGACGCAGAAAAAATGTAAGAGTGATATCACAATAAAGAGACTGTTCTAGATAAAGGAACAGTATCTTCATTTTGTGGCTGTACACTTCTACGACTACTGCCTTCTTCCATCTTTGTCTCCTTATTTTAAAAGTATGTGTTTGGACTAAACACATTTATGATATCGCAATAAATTAAAATATGGTAGCACTTATTTTTACTAATATATTGATAGTGATATAATTTATATTTATTCTTTGAAGAATATGGAGTTTGCTATGGTCAGAGTTGCAAATAAAAGCTTAGATAATTTAGTACTAATTAAGGAAAATGGATATTCAAATACTGTAGAAAAAGAAATTAGACCTTATCTTGATACTATTTGTGATAAAGGCACTATGGTATCAAGCTATGGCCATGAAATTTACTATGAGCACTTTAATAATCCTTCTGCTAAGGGGTGTGTAGTTATCTTACATGGCTTTACTGAAGGTATATTAAAATATAGTGAAATTATCTACACCTTCATTAAGCAGGGCTATGAGGTTTTTATGATAGAGCACTTTGGACATGGTGCTTCTACAAGAAATAAAGAAGTACTCGATGACTTATCAAAGGTTAGTGTAGATGACTTTGAAATATATGTTGATGATGTAATTAGGTTTACTAATACAGTTGTTAAGAAAAGTAAAAAAGCAGAAAAGCTATATTTATTCGGTCACTCTATGGGCGGTGGAATAGCAGCTAGAGTAATAGAAAAGGAGAGCAAGCTATTTGATAAATGTGTCCTCTCTTCTCCAATGATAGGTGTTAATATGGGAGCACTTCCATATCCAATTGGTAGAGCTCTAGCAGCTATTATGGTAAAGCTTGGAAGAAAATATGATTATGTATTAGGACACCATAAATTTTCAGATGATGGTGATTTCGAACACTCTCCAGATAAAAGTAGAGAGCGCTATAACTACTTTGAAAAGATAAAAAGAGAAAATGATAGATATAAAAGTAATGGTGCAACATGGTCATGGGTTAATTCAGCTTTAAAAGCAACCTCCCAGATTGTTAAGGAAGCAAGAAAAATTATAATTCCTACCTTACTTCTACAAGCAGAGGTTGATCACTCAGTTCGAAAGGACTCGCAAGTTAAATTTGCAGCTAAGGTTCCTTCCTGTGATATCGTAGAAATAAAGGGCTCTAAGCATGAAATTATGTTTAGTAGTGATAGTGTAAATCTAATGTTTTGGAGTGAGTTTTTCTCATTTTTGGGTTAACAATTGAAAAAGCTAATTTATTTTTTATTAATTATATTTTTACTTAGCTCCTGTGAGCTTTCAAATGTATATCAAAAGCTTGGAATTGCTCAAAAGGAGAGCTTAAAGATTACTCCAGCTGTAACTAAAGCAGAAATAGAGGAAGGAAAAACCGATATAGTTAGAGGAATGCTTGGTAATGATTTATTTATCCAGTGTAATGTCTCTGTGCCGCAAGACTTTAGCGGATATATACTTCGCTCACAAACTAAAGAGGAGCTTGAAGCATTAACTATAATGATTAATGCAAAATGCTATACAGAAGAAGAGATAGACGCATTTCTCTCTGAAAAGCTAAGTGATAAAGAGAGTATTTTAGCTCTTAAGGGTATGGCAGCGATTTTGAGAGATAGTAAAGATAAAATAGTAAGTTCTATCAAAGCGCTTCTTCCAATAGCTTCTCTAGATAGTGAATTAAGCGATTCAGAAAAAAAATTAAGAGAGCAATATAATAAGCTAGTTGAAAGCATAAATACTTTATTAGATGAAGCTGCAGAAAAGCTTTTTAATCCTATTATAAATATGCTAAATAGTGAAAGCCTTACAAATGGAGATTTAATTAGGTGTCAATTGACTGTTAACCTAATCGATGGCTTAATTTCAAGCATTAATGATATATGTGTATATGTTGTTAAGCAAACTTCTTCTATAAGCTTTGAAAATATTGATATATCTAATATAACAACTGCTCAGCTTGATCAAATGGTAGCTGAAATAGAAAGGGAATTAGAGGAAACTGCTAAGGTTTCAATTTCAGTTCTTTTGAGACACTTGTTATCACCAATAGCTTGCCTTGATAGAATTACATTTAATAATGAGGATGAGGTTGGCCTTCCTAGCTTTGATACTATTTACACATTGCTATCGGAGGTAAATGTATGAAGAAATTAATTTTAATTATTTTAATACTCTCTCTTGTGACATCTATTTTTTCAGCCCCATATATTAGTGAATTAGAGAGTAAAACCTTTAGACCTACCTCCTCAACCTTTATAGCAATGGGCTCAAGTGGTAGAGCTATTGCACTTAGAGAGGATTCTTCCTTTGTAAATCCATCAGCACATGGAGAGGGCTTTAGCTTGATAATCCCTCAGCTTGAGATTTCTATTTCAAATTTAAATTATTTAGTCTCTACAGCTAAGGGAGCAATTAATAGAGATGCAAATCAGCTCCTTGATTCTCTATCTATCTTCTCTGGAAGCTCATATTTTGCAGCATTACAAGCTTCTGGGATGATTTTTATTAATGGCTTTTTCTTAGATGGTGATGCAAGAGCCGGTCTATATACAGATGGTGAAAGTATCTCAGCTTCTATCTCTATTCCAATTGAAGTAGCAATATCCTTGGGCTATTCACACAACTTTGAATTTGAAAATGATTATTCATTAGCAATAGGAGGAGTATCACATTTTAATTATAGAGCATATACAATCCCTGTAGATGTCTCTAGCTTTGTAGATTCCTATATTAATAGAGAAAGGCTTATTGATGGATTAATAAGTGGAAGTAATATTTCCTTTGATCTCGGAGCTACCTTTTATATGCCATATGGTTTTTCAACTGCATTAACAGTTGAGGATTTAGCACTTGATATTAAGTTTAAAGATAGCTTTAGTAATGAATTATGGAACATCTCTATTCCATCATCTGTTTGTATGTCTCTAGGCTATAAGAATAAGCTTGGACCATTAACAATTATGGGTGCTATAGATTTAGTAGATGTGTTTAACATCAAAAATGGTAGTACCCTTTTATACCACTTAAACTTTGGTGGTGGAGTAGAGCTTTGGAAAAATATTGGACTATATGGCGGGCTAAAGGGTGGATATCCTTCATTTGGCTTAAAGCTTAAGCTATTCTTCTTTGAGTGCTTCTTGTCATACAATATTAGTGAGACTAGCCAATATGTTGGATATAATCCAAAGGATAATATTTCTCTTATGATACGATTATTCTTTTGATATTTAATTGACTATTTTTACCTCAAAAATTTGGATTTTAAAGTTATTATCAATTTCTTTCCAAAAAAGGCTTGACCATTGACCCCTCATACTTTATAAGGGTGTTGATTAAATAATTTTTTTAGGTGAGACAAAGTGGGAATTAAGAAGGTCGACAGAGGAAAGTTAGGATACAACTAGTGAGCTTAAAGCTTACCAGGTGTCTTTACATCTCCTTTTTTACTTCTTTTTTTTACAGTGTCATGTGGAGTGAAATGATAGAGATTAAACACTTAAGGAAAGAGTTTGATGATGATACGATTCCTCTAAAGGATATTAACGTAACAATCAACAAGGGAGATATCATATCAATCATCGGACCATCCGGTACTGGTAAGTCTACACTGCTCAGATGTATCAACATGTTGACAGAACCTACTTCCGGTAGCATTATCGTCGATGGCCAGGACATCACAGAAAGAGGCTGTAACCTCAATGAGGTTAGAAAGCACATGGGAATGGTATTCCAGTCCTTTAATCTTTTTGGCCATTTAACAGTTATCGAAAATATTATGAATCCTCAGATAACTCTCTTAAAGAGATCAAGACAAGAGGCTTATGATAAGGCAATGTACTTATTACAATCTGTAGGTCTTGCATCTAAGGTATTTAACTACCCAGATGAGCTCTCTGGTGGTCAGCAGCAGCGTATTGCTATTGCAAGAACATTAGCAATGGATCCTGATATCATTCTTTTCGATGAGCCAACCTCTGCCTTGGACCCAAGTATGATCGGAGAGGTTCAGTCTGTAATTAAGCTCTTAGCTAATACAGGTAGAACAATGATGATCGTTACTCATGAGATGGATTTTGCAAGAAAGATTTCTAATCGTATTTTATTCATGTATGATGGTGAAATATATGAGGAGGGTACTCCTAAAGAGATCTTTGAGAATCCTAAGAAGGAGATGACAAGAAAGTTTATTCAGCGTCTATCCTCTCTTACATATCGTATCGATTCTACAGAGTTTGATATCGAAGCTATGAACGAAGAGCTTCATTCTTATGGTGAAAAGCTCTTAATTGAGGCTGAAAGATTAAGTAAGCTATTACTTGCGCTTGAAGAAATTTGTATCAACAATATTGCTTCATACTCTGATACTCCAGATATTTTGGTTAAAATTGAATACTCTGAAAAGAGCGATATTCTATCTATGACCATTAAATATAATGGTGAGTACTTTGATGTTAATTCATGTGAAAGTAAGCTCTTTAAGCTCTTATTACAGGAGCCTACAACTAGCTTTGCTCAAACAGAGCTAAAGGATGATGAGCTTGGATACCAGCATCAAATTATTATGTCCTTTAAGTGGCAGGAGGAGAGTAAATAATGAAAAAGATATTAATCCTTCTTTTGATGCTTCTATCATTAACATCTCTATTTGCAATCTCATCAATTGATGAGCTCGATGGCAAGAATATTGGTGTTCAAACTGCAGTATTATATGAAGAGCTGATCATGGATCGTCTTCCAAATGCTACATTCCAATATTATACAATGCCTAACGATATGATCCTTGCACTTACATCAGGTAAGGTTGATGCATATTTAATTGAGCAGGTTAGCTTTGGTGTTCAAAAGAAGAACCACCCAGAGCTTACAACCTTAAGTGAGCCTGCAGGATATATCAATGCAACTTGTATTATCGGAAACAATAGCAAAAAGGATCGCTTATTAAGAGAGATTAATGCCTTTATTGCAAAAAGCCGTGCCAATGGAATGCTCGATGAAATCTATGATTATTGGATTGCAGACTTCGACCCTGATACAGATACCTGTGATATTACAGGCTTTACAGGTGAAAATGGAACTATCTCAGTAGCTGTAGAGGGTGGTTATGAGCCATTCTCATTTATCAGCAATGGTAAGATTTCAGGCTTTGACGTTGACTTCATCTGTCGATTCTGCCGTGAATATGGATATACACCAGTATTCTTTGAGGTTCCATTTGAAGCAATCGCTCCAGGCGTTGAGACAGGAAAATATGATGTTGGTATGAATATCGTTGTAAGCGCTGAAAGAAATGAAACAGGCACTTTAACAGATGTTTATTACAAAACACCTATTGAGCTAGTTGTTTTAGGTGAGGATAGCTCAGAGCTAGGCTTCTTTGAAAAGCTCCAAAATAGCTTCTATAAGACATTTATTAAGGAAGATAGATGGAAGCTCTTTGTACAGGGTGCAGGTGAGACTATTTTAATTACTGTAGTATCTATCTTAGCTGGTTCAGCTATTGGCTTTGCAGTTTACATGGCTTGTAGACATGGAAATAAGGTTGCTAATGGTATTACTAACTTTATGCTTTGGTTAATCCATGGAATGCCAACAGTACTACTATTGATGATACTATATTACATAGTATTTGGCTCCTCAAGACTCTCTGGTACATGGGTATCTGTTGTGGGCTTCTCATTGATGTTTGCATGCTCTATGATCGATATGCTAAGAGTAGGGTACAATGCAATTGGTAAGGGACAGCTTGAAGCCTCTATTGCTTTAGGCTATTCAGATCACCAGAGCTTCTTTAAGATTCTACTTCCTCAAGCAGCTCATCACTTCCTACCAATATACAAGAATGAGGTTGTAACACTTATTAAGGAGACCTCTGTTGTAGGTTACATCGCTGTACTCGATTTAACAAAGATAAGTGACTTAGTAAGATCAAGAACCTATGAAGCCTTCTTCCCATTGATCTTAACTGCGATAATGTACTTCGTTATTGCGGCAGTAATGACTAAGTTCGTTGGCTGGGTCGAAAATAGAATTGATCCAAGACGAAGAAGTCAAGAAAAAATCCTTAAGGGTATTAAGGAGTGGGAGTAAGGAATTAAGAGTGCTACTTGCGTGGCACTCTTTTTTTAGCTAACCATATTTCTAACCCAAACTCTTTTCTTAATTAATACGATACCAACAATACAGTTGAAGATGTAGCTCATCTGTACAGTCATAAATAATAGTGGTACAGACATAGCTGTATATCGGCTAAGGATAAATGCTATAGGTACAGGACAAAGCCACATAAATAGTGAGTCTGTTAAGATAGTAATTAATATTTTTCCACCTGAACGAAGTGTAAAATATGATGCATTTCTAAGTGCAAAGAGTGGTAAGAAGCATCCCTGTACGATTAAAAATTGAGTAGCAATTAGTCTTGCTTCTGCTGTTGTGTTATATAGCATTGGGAATATTGGTGATAGTATTATTAAAAGAATACCGGCGCCTAATCCTACCATTATAGAAAAGACTATGAGCTTAACATCTGTCTCTACAGCTTCTTCACTCTTATTTGCACCTAATAATCGACCAATAATAATTCCAATTGCAGAGCCTACTGCTAAAAATGAGCTATTGGCAACCTGTATTAATGTATTTGCTATATTATAACCTGCAACTGCATTGATACCTCTTGTTGAGTAGCACTGAACTAAGGTACTCATAGCAAGTGACCAAAAGGTCTCATTGAGCATTAAAGGAATAGCAGCTTTAAAGATCCTTATAAAAAGAGCTCTTGGAATAATTAAAGTCTTATAAAGACCTTTAAAGTATTCATATCTTTTATGAGCTATAAATATAATAATCATAGCTTCAACATATCTACTAATTACTGTTGCTATAGCTGCACCATTTACTCCGAGCCTTGGAAAGCCAAAGTGTCCAAAAATAAGGAGGTAGTTTAATATTAAATTAGTTAAGATAGCTATTATCCCTGCCTTCATTGGGAGCATAGTCTCTCCACCCTCTCTTAGCGTACTTGCATATATTTGAGAAAGCAAAAAGCCTGGAATTCCTATCGCCATTATCTTTAGATAGTCAAAGCCATAGCTAAGTGTTCTTTCTACACTTTGTAAATCCTTTTCACCAGATAAAAATAGATAAATTAGCTTATCTCCAAAGAATACGAAGCAAATAATTGAGATAGAAATAATTGTAAATCCCACTAGGAGCTTAAATCTTATTGCATTTCTAACACCATTCCAGTCATTTGCTCCAAAGAACTGTGAACAGAAAATTCCGCCTCCAGAGACAGTTCCAAATATACAAAGGTTACACACAAAAATAAGCTGGTTAGATATCGATACACCACTCATTTCAAGAGTACCCATCTGACCTACCATGACGTTATCTAGTAGGTTAACAAAATTAGTAAAACAGTTTTGTATTGCTATTGGAAGAGCTATTGCTAATACAGATAAATAGAACTCTTTACTCCCAAAAAATTTTTTTCTAAAACTTCCCATGGTGGCTATCATATTCAAAAATGATATAATTGAGCAATAATAAAAGAGTATGAGTACTATTTCCTATTATGATTCAAATGCTATTTCCTATGCACATTCAACAGTGAATGTTGACCTAAGTGAGCTATACGATAGATTTCTACCCTTAATAAAGAAAAATGGGCATATCCTTGATGCCGGGTGTGGCTCAGGACGTGATAGTAAATACTTTATAGAAAAGGGCTTTAAGGTTACAGCTATCGATGGCTCTGTAGAGATGTGTAAAATAGCGTCAAGCTATATAGGCCAAGAGGTTAAGCATTTAAGGTTTGAGGATTTTAAAGAAATTAATAAATATGATGGAATTTGGGCGTGTTCTTCGATTTTACATCTAGAAAAAAATACATTAAAAGAAGTATTACTTAACTTATCAAGGGCATTAAAGGATGATGGATATATTTATGCTTCCTTTAAGGTTGGAGATGAAGAAGGCTTTATAGGAGATAGGTATTTTTCTAACTTTACAAAGGAAAGCTTTTCATGCTTTTTAAACGAGATCAAGAACCTAGCTATACATGATGTTTGGATAACTAATGATAAACGCAAAATTCGGTGTGAGGAGCTTTGGCTAAATACTATATTAAAGAAGGTTTAGATATGAAGCAGCTAATTATAAATCCAGGTTCAACATCAACAAAAATATCTCTTTACGAGGGTGAAAGAGAGCTTTTTACAAGAAGTATTTTTCATGATGCTCCACTATTATTGAGCTTTAAAAGTACAAATGACCAGCTTCCAATGAGAAGAGGGGTAATTGAAGAGCTATTAAGGGTATATGGGTATAAGCTTAGTGATATAGATGTATTTATCGGTAGAGGTGGGTGCGCTTATTCACAGCCCTCTGGTGTTATGGTAATAGATGAAAAACTCTACAACGATACGAGAGATGATAGGGGCGGAAGTGACCATAGTGCAAAGCTAGGTGTAATGCTTGCATATATCTTTGCAAAGGAGACTGGTAAAATTGCTTATACTGTTGATCCAACTAATGTAGATGAATTGATAGATGAAGCACGACTTACAGGGATAAAGGGTGTTTATAGAAGAGCTCAATCACATGTGCTAAATCAGAAGGGTGTTGCACGTCTTTGGTGTAAGGAGCATGAAAAGGAATATGAGAAATCAAATATTATAGTTGCTCACATCGATGGTGGCATTACTATAGCAGCCCATGAAAATGGAAGGATGATCGATGGCACTGAGGGCGCAGGTGGTGATGGACCTTTTACTCCAACAAGACTTGGCTCTATACCTGTGCTTGAAGCTGTTAGGTATGCAAAGACTCATAGTGTTGAGGAGGTTGAGGCTATGTGCTCACGCTCAGGAGGCTTTGTTAATCACTTTGGAACCTCTAATTCCGATACAATACATAAGCTTGTAGAAGAAAAAGATGAGCATGCATGCTTAGTTTGGAAAACTATGATTTATCAAATTGCAAAAGAAATAGGTGCAATGAGTACAGTATTAAAGGGCCAGGTTGATGCAATAATTCTTACAGGTGGATTAGTTCGCTTTAATGATATTGTTGATGGAATTAAAGAGCGCTGTGCCTTTATAGCTCCGATTTATGTTTATCCTGGAGAGGTTGAACAGGAGGTGCTAAATAGTGAGGTTCTCAAGGTATTAAATGGAGAAAAGAAAGCAAATACTTATAGCGGAAAGAGTGTTTTTACACCTTATTTCTGGGATAAAACACTATGAGCAGTAATATCAACCTTTTTATAGTAAATTGAAAGAATAATAGTACATAGTAGCCAACCTAGAGGGTAGCCTAGTGCTATAGCAATTGGTGTATTGATAACTCTTGAAATAACAAAGAGATAAATCTGTCTAAAGACTATAAAGCAGCTCATCATAATTATCATTGGAATTTTAGTGTTACCAGCACCCTTTAGAGCACCATTATGGATTTGGTTATATGCAACACATAAAAAGAATGGACTCATAGTCCTAAGGAAGATAGTACCGTAGTGTATTACTTCCTCATCTTGGTTAAAGATATAAATTAGGTATGGAGCAACAACCCATAGGAAGGTAAGAAGAACAATAGCAGTTACTACATTCATCCTAGTAGCTGTCTTTACTCCCTTTATTGCTCTTTCACTATTTCCAGCTCCAATGTTTTGTCCCATAAAGGTAGTAATTGCAAGGCCAATAGATTGGAGAGGTAGTAAGCATACCTTATCAATCTTATTATATGAGGAGTATCCTGCCATAGCAGCAGAGCCAAAGGAATTAATATAGCTTTGAACAAATACATTTGAGAATGCTGTTACCATCATTTGAAGTGCTGTAGGTAAGCCAATTCTAAAAATCTGCTTTAAAAGCTTTGGATATATTCTTATTTTTTTTAAGCTAATTTTGTAGCAATCATTTGTTTTTATAAGAGTGTATAGAACGAGTAGGGCAGATAGTGCTTGAGAAATAATAGTTGCATACGCAGCTCCAGCAACTCCTAAGCGGAGGTTTGCAACAAAGATAATATCTAAAACAGTATTTGATAGCGCTGAGAATATTAGAAAATATAGTGGGTGCTTTGAGTCTCCTACTGCTCTTAATATACCTGAGCCCATATTATAAATTAAAAGACCTACTAGCCCTAAAAAGTATATTCCTAAATATGTCTCTGCCTCTAGCCAAACATCACTTGGAACTCTAGATATTCTTAAAAATATATCTGTTGTAAAGAGTGATATTATAGTTGTGCCTATCGCCATTATTAGAGTTATTGCAATAGTCGTATGAACTGCTTTATGAACATTTTCATCATCTGAGGCGCCATAGTATTGTGATATTACAACACCAGCACCCGCAGAGAGTCCTACGAAAAATCCAATATATGTATTAATAATTGAGTCTACAGACCCTATTGCGGCAAGAGCTTCCTTTCCAACAAAGTTTCCAACTATGATGCTATCAACGGTGTTATAGAGCTGCTGGAAGAAATTTCCAACCATTAATGGAAGCGCAAAATAAAGAAGGCATTTAAATATAGAGCCCTCCGTCATCCTTTTTGCTTTACTACCACTTCCTTTCATTGATAATCAACATAGCTTTTATTGCCTTTTATTTCAAGCGAGAAAATATCTTTAATATTTAATAGTGTACCATCCTCAAGTAATACTCTTTTTTTCTCAATTAAAAGCTTAACAATTTTACTATTAATTGTAAGGTATGTCCCCCCTGATTTACTTTCATCCTTCTTAAAATATGTTATAGCTACATCTCTATTAATTCCATTTTGAAGCTTTCGCTCTATTTCAGAAAATTCATCACTAGTGAGTATTCTTTTTTCCTCTGTTACTCTGCTTTCCTCTTCAATTGCTTTATCATAACCAGTTAAAGCTGCAAATGGAGAAAACTGGGCAGCTCTTTTTGCTCTATCCATAGGAGGGTGCTTCAATTTAGCTTTATAATCTATATAAATTAAATCATCATAGCTCATGCGTTATGACCTCCTATTTGCTTATTCCTAGCTCTTGTTGTTGCCCCCTCTGTATAATCGAGGGCACGCAAAATAGCATTCTTTCCAAATTTTTCCTTTATCTCTATGGTAACCTTTTGTAGAGCTCTTTCCTTATCAAGAGCCTCCTGCTCCTGATCTGTTTCAAATAAATCTAATTGCTTATCCCTTTGTGCTTCAACAACACTTATTAAATCAGTGACTGCGATATTAATTCTTCTAATAGTTAGCTTAGGATTTACTATTTCCTTAAATAGAAAATCAAATTCCTTAATCAAAATAGATGCTGATGAGGTAGGAGTAGCTAGTCTCTTAGCCTTATTAACACTTTTAGGAACACTTCTTCCATAGTGGTCAAATTTTATATCTCCTGAGAATGCTCCAAATTTAATATTATCGATATCATATCCGACATAAAGAGATATTCCAGACGCAACTAAATCCTTTGAGACTAAATCTAATGAGATTAAGTCTGCCATCTCCTTTAATACTATTTCAGCCTTTTCAAATCTATATGCACTAGATAAAACCTGGCCCTGTGTTAGTGATGTATTTTCAGGCCTATAAGATTTTATATCCTTCATTAAGCAGCTTTCACAGCCCCATGCATGGTCGATTAAAAGCTCTGCATTAACTCCAAATTCCTTATATAGTCTATCTTCATTTAAAAAGTCATTCTTACCACCTAAAGAAGCTTTAGCTAAATCACCCATAGTGTAAATACCTAAGCGCTCCAAATGGCTTACTAACCCAGGTCCAAAGCGCCAAAAGTCAGTTAATGGAGTGTGTGTCCAAAGCTTTTTTCTATATGATATTTCATCTAGTGTTGCAATTCTCACACCATTTTTATCTGCTTTAATATGCTTTGCTTCAACATCCATTGCGATTTTAGCAAGGTATAGATTACTTCCAATACCAGCTGTAGCTGTGATACCAGTTTGCTTTAGTACTTCATTTATCAATAGAGATGTGAATGCAAAGGCATCCAGCTTATATAGCTTTAAATAGCTAGTTGCATCGATAAATACTTCATCAATCGAATAAACATGTATATCATCAGGGGACACATAGTTTAAATAAATAGAATAAATACTCTTACTAATATCTATATAGTAACTCATCCTAGGATTTGCGATATGAAAGTCTATTGCAAGATGCGGATTACTATCTAATTCTCTTTTAGATTTAGAGGAGCCATATTGCTTTGCACTACTTGCTCTTTTTCTATTTAAATCCTTTAAGATTTCAACTACCTCAAATAGGCGAGGACGGCCTTTAATCCCATAGGCCTTTAGGGAAGGGGAGACCGCTAAACAAATTGTCTTTTCACTACGTGATGAATCAGCGACCACTAGATTTGCATCTAGTGGGTCGAGAGATCTTGATACGCACTCTGCTGAGGCATAAAAGGATTTTAAATCTATTGCAATATATACCTTCTCGGTCATTTCAGAACTGGCTTTACTACCTCATCTATAACTTGTAGCTCAGGAAGAGTAAAAAGAGTACCTGATGCAGCTTTTATATTATTTAATAGCTGACTCTTTTTGGAAACTCCAACAAGTACACTAGTTACTTTATCATCCTTTAGTACCCATTTTAAAGCCATTTCAGAGAGAGTTTCACCACGTTCTCTTGCAAGATTATTTAGCTTCTTGATTGCAGCAATACGCTCTAGTGTAATATCACTTTCCTTTAAGAAAATACTTCGGGAGTGAGCTCTACTATCCTCAGGAATACCATCGATATATCTATCTGTTAATAGTCCTTGAGCAAGAGGAGAAAATGCAATAATACCTTTCTTTAATCTATATGAGGTATCCTTCAGTCCATTCTTTTCAATTGTTCTATTAAAAATATTGTAGCAGTTTTGGTTGATAATAAATGGAACCCTATACTCATCTAATAGCTTTGCAGCTTGTTCTAGAGTTGGACCATCGTAGTTACTTAAGCCCACATATAGAGCTCTACCACTTCTTACTATATCGCTTAGTGCAAGCATAGTCTCTTCAAGTGGAGTATCCTTATCCATTCTATGGTGGTAGAAGATATCTACATAATCTAATTTAAGACGTCTCAAGCTTTGGTCTAGACTTGCAAATAGATACTTTCTAGAGCCTCCATCACCATAAGGACCTGGATACATCTCATAGCCTGCCTTTGTGCTAATTATTAATTCATCGCGATAGCTTTTTAGCTCTGTAGAAATAACCTTACCAAAGTTTTCCTCTGCAGCTCCTGGGACAGGTCCATAGTTATTTGCAAGATCAAAGTGAGTTATTCCATTATCAAAGGCTGTAAAAAGTATTTCCTTAATATTTGCTTCACATGCATAGCTACCAAAGTTATGCCATAGCCCTAAGCTAACACGAGGAAGCTTTAGACCACTATTTCCGCATCTTGAATATTTCATCTCTGAATAACGATTTTCACTTGCTTGATACATATTATTAACCCCTTTTATTTTAATTATAATATAAGCAAAGTAATTCTGCCAATTGTAAGAATTAATTAACCCCATTAGTTTTGATACCTATACTTGAATTTGGATAATAGTTTTGTAGATAATACTTACGAATAAAGTAATTGTTAGATAAACGGAGAGTAGTAATATTTATTTAAAAAATATTACTGATAAAAATAAATGGTTAATAACGATAAACACTATATAAGGATGACTCAAGCACCTGTCGAGCCATTAATCATGCGCTTAGCTGTACCTACAGTAATTTCTATGCTGGTTTCTTCAATTTATAATATGGCTGATACCTTCTTCGTTTCTCAGCTAGGTACTAGTGCATCAGCTGCAGTTGGTATTGTTTTCTCTCTTATGGCTATCATGCAGGCTATAGGCTTTACTATAGGAATGGGAAGTGGAATCTTAAGCTCAAGAAGATTAGGCGCAGGAAAAAGGGATGAAGCAAACCAAATAGCATCCTCAGCTGTTTTTTTAGTTATTATTATCTCATCATTAATTGCAATATTGGGATTAATCTTTTGTAAAGAGCTAATGGTATTCCTCGGTTCAACACCAACTATTCTACCTTATGCTTTAGATTACGGCTCATTTATCCTTATTGCCTGTCCAGTTATTTGTACCTCCTTCGTTTTAAACAATTTATTAAGAAATGAGGGTAAAGCCTTCTATGCTATGCTTGGTATTACAACTGGTGGTATTTTAAATATCTTTTTAGACCCGATATTTATATTCTATTTTAAGCTTGGAACTAGAGGAGCTGCGATGGCTACAGCCTTAAGCCAGCTAATAAGCTTTATAATACTCCTAACGATGTTTATAAAGAAAAAGAGTAATTTAACTCTTAGTGTTAAATATATCTCAAAAAGTGCTAAAACCTATTTAAATATTCTTAAAACTGGTCTACCTAGCTTATCAAGACAGGGCTTAGCATCTATTGCTACTATGACACTTAATATTCAAGCTGCGGCTTTTGGCGATGCAGCAGTTGCGGCAATGAGTATTTCAGGTAGAATTACATTCTTTTTGTTTTCTGCTTTATTGGGGTTAGGGCAGGGCTTCCAGCCAGTTGCGGGCTTTAACTACGGTGCAAAGAAGTACTCTAGAGTTAAGAGAGCAACTCTATTTACTGCATTCTTTGGAACTGTCGTGATATCAACACTAGCAATAATTTGCTTTATCTTTGCTCGTCCACTAGTTTCATCCTTTAGAAAGGAAGATTTAGATGTAATTATAATCGGCACTAAAGCCTTAAGGTTTCAGTGCCTTACATTAATTTTATGTGGAATTAACGTAGCTACTAATATGTCTCTTCAGGCTACAGGTCATATTGCTCAAGCAACATATCTTGCTTTATGCAGACAAGGAATTTATTTCCTACCATTTATCTTAATTTTACCATCAAAAATTGGTGTTTTAGGTGTTGAGATAGCTCAACCACTCTCTGATATCCTCACATTTATTTCATCATTGATATTTTTTATTAGACTTATTAAGGAGCTTGGTGGAAAAAAAGATGAAGATGTCCTATAGTCACCTATATGGAATTTTCAGATTTTGGTAAAAAGTTAACTTCACGTTCAGGAATACTATTATTGATGGATGATTTAGGTAAGCCACTTCCTCCAGGAGTAAAGCCATATCCACTTGGTGGTGGTAACCCTGCAAGAATAGATAAGGTTGAAAAGGTCTACCGAGAGGAGATGGAGAAGATACTCTCCTCTGGAGAAGCTTTTGAAAATATCTTAAGTCACTATGATGCTCCTCAGGGAAGAATGAGCTTTGCCCGAGCTATAGCAAGCTACTTTTCAAAGAACTTTAATTGGCCTGTAAAGATTGAGAACGTTGCGATATCAAATGGTTCTCAAAGTGCTATGTTCTATTTATTTAATCTCTTTTCAGGAAGCTTTGGAGATAAGAAAAAAACTATACTATTTCCTCTTATGCCTGAATATGTAGGCTATGCAGATCAAGGTATAGAGACAAATACATTTGTAAGTGTTCCATCTAAATGTGAGTACTTTGATGATCATTCATTTAAATATACTCTCGACCAAGACGCTGTTAGAGAATATTTAACAAACCATGAGGAGGTTGGTGCAATATGTGTTACAAGACCAACTAACCCAAGTGGTAATGTACTAACAGATAAAGAGATTAAATTTTTATCAGATATTGCAAAGGAATTTAATGTCCCTTTAATAATTGATAATGCATATGGACTTCCTTTCCCTAATATTGTATTTACAGATGATGCAACTCCAATTTGGAATGAAAATATTATTCTTTCTATGAGTCTTTCAAAGATAGGGTTACCATCATTAAGAACTGGTATTATTCTAGCAAGACCTGAGGTTGTTGAGGCACTTTCTAATATTAATGCAATTGCAGCATTAGCTTCAGGCTCAATGGGACAGGCTTTAGCAGAGGATTTAATTAATAGTGGTAAGCTAGTTGATATGGCAAATAGCTATGTAAAGCCTTTTTATGATAATAAGAGAAAGAATATTATTAACTATATAAATGAATACTTTGAAGGCACTAAGTATCATTACCATAGAATTGAGGGCTCAATTTTCTGCTTCCTATATCTTCCTGATTTAAAGATTTCATCTATTGAGTTCTATAAAAAGCTTAAAGAAAGGGGAGTTATAACCGTTCCTGGTGAGTATTTCTTCTTTGGAAGTGAGGAGCAAAAGGCTGGAAAGCCTTATCCTCATTCACACTATGATAAGTGCTTAAGAATTAATTATTCTGCTCCTGATGATATCGTTATAGAGGGAATAAAAATTATTGCAGAGCTATATAAGGCTTGGTCATAAGAAAAACGGATGCTTTTGGCATCCGTCTCTTTTTATAGAATATGATCTAAGAAGCTCTTAGTTCTTTCACTCTTTGGATGAGTAAACATCTCTTCTGGAGAGCCCTCTTCAATGATCTCTCCTGAGTCCATAAATACTACCTTATCAGCAGCTGCTCTAGCAAAGCCCATTTCATGAGTAACTAGAAGCATTGTTGTTCCATCCTTTGCGAGGGCAAGCATTACATCTAGTACCTCTTTGATCATCTCTGGGTCGAGTGCTGAGGTTGGCTCATCAAATAGCATTGCTTTAGGATTCATCGCAAGAGATCTTGCGATAGCAACTCTCTGCTGCTGACCACCTGAAAGCTGGTTTGGATGGCTCTTAGCCTTATCCTTTAAGCCAACCTTTTCAAGAAGCTCAAGAGCAAGCTTCTCAGCTGAAGCTTTATCCATCTTGAGTACCTTCCTTGGAGCAAGAGTGATGTTATCTAATACTGTAAGATGTGGGAATAGGTTGAAGGATTGGAATACCATACCAACCTCTTCTCTTACCTTTCTTAAATCTGTTTTAGGATCAGTAACCTCAATATCATCGATAAAGATTTGACCACTAGTAGGAGTCTCAAGCATATTAACACTTCTTAAAAGTGTAGATTTACCACTTCCTGATGGTCCGATGATAACTACTACTTCACCATCGTTTACTGTTAGAGATGCATTCTTTACTGCATGTACTGTTTTAATTCCATTAGCAACAAAGTCTTTTGATAGATTTTTAATTTCAATTTTAGCCATTCTTGTGGAGCCTCTCTTCAAGTAAACCGACTAAGCGGGAAAGTACGAGTGTTAAAATAAGGTAGATAAGTGCAACTACTAGCATTGTTTCAAGAGATAAAAAGGTTCTTGAAATGTATTCTCTACCCTTTCTGAGTATATCTGCAAGTGCAAGCTGTGATACTAGAGAAGAATCCTTGAGCATTGAGATAAACTCATTACCAATTGCAGGTAAAATAACCTTTGCTGTTTGAGGTAGAATTACATAGATGAAGGCTTGAGTTCTTGTAAGTCCTAAGGCTGTAGCAGCTTCCATCTGTCCCTTTGGGATAGCTTGAATACCAGCTCTTACAATTTCACCCATATATGCACCAAAACAAATAGAAAGAGCTATGATTGCTGCTATCATACCTTCGATATGGAAGAAGCGTCCAAGTGCGTAGTAGATAAAGATGAGCTGTACGAGTAGTGGAATACCTCTGATGAATTCTACATAAACACCACTTATCATATTAATTATATGGTGCTTAGAAACTGAACCAAGACCTGTGAATACACCGATAAAAACTGCACCAATGATAGCACAAATTGTGACTTCAAATGTTACTGGAGCACCTTTTATACAAACGATGAAGATCTCACGATAAGGATCTGGCTTAAAGATGACAAGACCTAGTAATAACGCTAAAGCTATGAAAAATGTGATTCTCCAGCTAGTCATTAAATGTTTCTCACCCTTTTTAGGAATGAGAGGGCCATCTGTCATTGTAATAGTTTTTACTTTCTCGTCCTTTGATGCATCAACAGAGACTACCCTTTTTCTGATAGTCTCTGTCTTGACGAGAGTTTCTATACTCTTGTTATTATCCATTATTTCTCCTAGATAATGTTGTATTTCTTCATTAACTCATCCATAGTACCATTTTCTTTTAGTTTTGCAAGTGATGAGTTGATTAAATCAAGAAGTTCTTTATCACCCTTCTTAACTGCGATAGCAATTTCCTCGATATCGCTGCTAGCTTCACCTGTGATAATAAGCTTATCCTTGTAGTTAGGGTTTGCAAGTACGAAGTCAGAAGCAATTAAGGAGTCACATACACATGCATCAACGTTACCATTAATCATATCTTCAATTGCGAGTCCGATTGAATCATAAGCCTTGATAACAGCATCCTTATTCTCTTCTACAGCGAAGTGACCTGTTGTACCCATCTGAACACCAACCTTCTTACCAGAGAGAGAATTAAGACTATTTAAATTCTCATTACCCTTAAGTGTGATGATTGATTGCTTAATTGTAAAGAGTGTATCAGAGAAGTCGATAGTCTTCTTTCTTTCCTCTGTTACTGTAACACCAGAAGCAACTGCATCGTATTGACCATTTGCTAAGCCAGCAAAGATTGTATCCCAAGCAGTATTAATATATTTCATTTCAACACCTGAAACCTTGCTCATCTCGATGATAAGATCAACCTCAAAGCCTGTGATGTTACCATTTTCATCTACATATTCAAGTGGTGGCCACTCACAGTTCATTGCAAATGTATATGACTTTGTATCACTTTCCTTTGCACCCTGAGCAAATATGCTAGTTACAGCAATAAGACAAATAAGTAAAAGAGCAGTAAATTTTTTCATCGTTATATCCTTCTTGTGTTTAAGATGCTTGAATAATGCATATATTTACAAATTGTGTCAATAAAAAATGCATAAAAATACAAAAAATTTAATTAATTCTAGAAATTTTGCATTACGAAAGTATAAATATTAAACTCTTTAAACAAAAAAAAGAGGCAAGAATGCCTCTTTTTGCGACTTTAAGCTCTCTTAGAGTAAATTCCACTTAGCCTTTAGCTTGTCGTATGAGCCATCAGCCTTAAGCTCTGCAAGTCCCTTGTTGATTAAATCTAAGAGCTCTTTATTTCCTTTCTTAACTGCGATCGCAATATCCTCTTGAGTGAAAGCAGAGCCAGCAACCTTTAGCTTATCCTTATAGTTTGGATTAGCAAGAACGAAATCTGAAGCAATTAGAGAGTCACAAACACATGCATCGATATTACCATTTAGCATATCCTGAAGTGCAAGTCCGATATCATCGTACTGCTTTCTTACTACATCGTAGTCATCAAGAACCAAGTCACCAGTTGTACCAATCTGAACACCAACCTTAAGTCCCTTGATATCATCAATACCACTAACAGTTGAAGCCTTCTTTACGATGATTACCTGTCCAGCCTCTAAAATAGGAGTAGAAAAGTCCATAGTCTTCTTTCTATCCTCTGTTACTGAAACACCAGAAGCAACACCATCATATTGACCATTAGCTAAGCCAGCAAAGATTGTATCCCATGGAATATTCTTAGCTTCCATCTTTACGCCAACCTTTTCACCAATCATTGGTACAAGCTCGACCTCAAAGCCTGTGAGGTTACCACTTTCATCGATGTATTCAAGTGGTGGCCAAGTAGCATCTGTTGCAAAAACATACACTTTATTTTGTTCTTCCTTCTTTGCACATGAGAAAAGCATAAGAGCTGAAAGAACAATGATAAGTACAATACTTAATTTTTTCATATCTAACCTTCCTTAAAGATTTTTTATTTTTTTATTATAGACGTGAATAAAAAATATAACAGAGAATAGTAAGCCAAAAATTTCGGCAATAGCAAAGCTATACCATACTCCATTTATTCCTATAAGCCTTGATAGCAATAGCGCACAAGGACAAAGTACAACAAGCTGTCTAATAATTGATACCATCATAGATGCAAGGCCAAAGCCTGTTGCTTGGAATGATGCAATCAAAATAATTGAAATAGATGCAGGTATAAAGCATAGACTGATAGTTCGTAGTGCTGGAATACCAATTCTATACATCTCCTCTGTGGCACTAAATAGTGAGAGTAGCTCCTTCGCAAATAATTGAAAGCATATTGTACCTGTTATCATTATTAATAGTGCAACTACTAAACCGAGCTTCATTGTATCAAGCATTCTCTTTTTATTTCTTGCTCCATAGTTAAAGCCTAAGATAGGTATAACACCATTGTTTAGACCAAATACTGGCATAAATACAAAGGATTGAAGCTTGAAGTAAACACCAAATACAGAGACTGCGGTAGCTGAGAATAGTATTAATATCTTATTAATTAATGATACCATTACTGTACCAATACTATTCATAATTATTGAAGGAAGTCCAACCTGGAATATATCCTTAATAATTCTTGCATTTGGCTTTATGTCTTTAAATTTTATTGAGATGTACTCGTTTTTCTTAAAGAAAATTATTGCAAGTAGCATTGAAGCTATTTGTCCAATTACAGTTGCTATTGCAGCACCATTTACTCCTAGCCCAAAGACAAAAATAAATACAGGGTCAAGGATAATGTTTGTTATTGCTCCAGTTAGCTGCATTGTCATTGGCTGTACAGAATTACCAGTTGCTTGAATTAGCTTTTCTATAGTAATTGAGAAAATACAACCAAATGAAACTATTAAACATATTCTTGAATATGATGTTGATAGCTTTAATAACTCTGTATCCTTTGTGAATAGAGCTAGAAATGGCTTAGTAAAAAAGACACCAATAAGAACGAATAGAACCCACATGGCAAAAGCTAAGAAGAGTGAGGTTGAAGCAACATGATTTGCTTCCTCGTGCTTTCCCTCTCCAAGTCTTCTTGATAATAGACTGTTAATACCTACACCTGTTCCTACGGCTGCTGAGATAAGTAGGTTTTGAAGTGGAAAGGCTAGTGATACTGCTGTAAGAGCAGTTTCTGATACCATTGCAACAAAGATACTATCTACTACATTATATAATGCCTGGATTAGCATACTAAGCATCATTGGAAATGACATTTTGAATAAAAGGCGAGGGATTGTCTCGCTTTGCATGATATTAGTTTTTTGCATACCCACTGTATTAAAGCTATTATATTAATTCTTTTCAAGCCAATATAAAGAAAAATCACCTCACCATATTGTATAAATGGAGCATTTTTTAGTAAAAAATAAATATCCTATTCGAGGTTGATAAAATGGTAGTATGTAAGTTTGGTGGCTCATCTGTTGCTGACGAAAAACAGATAATGAAAGTTAAGGCAATCTTGGAAAACAATATTGATAGAAGAATTGCAATTGTATCTGCTCCAGGAAAAAGAAATAAGGAAGATAGAAAGATAACTGATATGCTCTATGAGTGTAATTCTCTTGTTCAGAAAAACTTAAGCTGTAAGAGAGTTTTTGCTGAGATCGGAAAGCGTTATCTTGATATAGCTGTAGCTTTAAAGCTTGATACAAAGAAACTCACTCTAGCTCTTGATGAGGTAAGAAGAAAGATTGATGCAGGAGAGGGTACAGACTATGCAGCTTCTCGTGGTGAGTATTTATCTGGTCTTTTAATTGCTGAATATCTTGGTTGGGAATTTGTAGATCCTGAAAATTACATTGTTATTAATTCTGATGGAACAGTTAATCCTATTAGCTATGAGCGTCTTGGTACTAGACTTTCAACTGGAAGCCACTATGTAATCCCAGGCTTCTATGGTGCTACCCCAGAGGGTAGAATTAAGACCTTCTCAAGAGGTGGCTCAGATATCTCTGGTGCAATAGCTGCTAGAGCAGTTAATGCTGATTTATATGAGAACTGGACAGATGTATCTGGTGTTTATGCAGCAGACCCAAGAATAGTAGAAAATGCAAGAGTAATTCCTGAGCTTACATATGTACAGGTTCGTGAATTAAGTGATGTAGGTGCTTCTGTTTTCCATGAGGAAGCAATTGCTCCTGTAATTCCTGTTCAGATTCCTATTAATATTAAAAATACTAATGCACCAGAGGATCCAGGTACTATTATCTCATCTTCAGTTGATCCAAGAGGGCTTTGCGGTGTTTCTGGTAAGACTGGCTTTTCAAAGCTCAAGCTTAGAAAGCTTATGATGTTTAAAAAGCCAGGAATGCGCCATGCACTATTAACTATTCTACATCTATATGGTGTTAGACCTTCATATTCAATCTTTGGTATCGATTCAATTGTTTGGCTTTTTGATAGTAAGATGGCAAATGATAATGTATTAAAGTCAATGTGTGAGCGCTTAAAGAAGGACTTCGAGCTTGATGATGTAATCTTTGAAAGAAATCATGCAATTATTGGTCTTGTCGGTGGACACATGGATGAGTCAACAGCATTCATTGAAGCTGCATGTGCTCTCAAGGATGCAAATATCAAAGTTAATTTCATGAACTTTGGTGCATCAAGAACAACAGCATTAATTGGTGTTAATGAAGAGGATTGCACTAAGGCAGTTCAAACAATTTATAACAAAGTATTTTAATATTACTAAAAGTATATTAAGCCCATCTCTCTTTCGGATGGGCTTTTTTTACAACCTAAAGATAAAGAAAAAGCACAGCGATTAGCTGTGCTTTGTATTCAAGGTATCCTTTATTAGCGGATTGCGAGCTCTGTCTCAGCATCAAAGAACTTAGCTTTATCCATGTTAGGGATGAGGCTAATCTTTGTGTCAACAGCAGGAATAACTGTACCGTCAATCTTACCGATAACCTTAGCTGTAGATGTTGCAACATATACATGAGTCTCAGCACCGAGAGGTTCAACAACAGAAACGTGACCGTCAATTGTCTTACCAGCTACTGGAGTCTTTGTGAACTCAACATCTTCTGGGCGAATACCGAATGTTACTTGCTTACCAACATATGGCTTGAGAACCTTAGCCTGAGCAGGAGTAACTTCAATCTTGAATGTACCTTCGTTAACGAAGATAGTATCACCCTGAGCTTCTACCTTAGTGTTGATGAAGTTCATTGGAGGTGATCCAATGAAGCCTGCAACGAACTTGTTGTCTGGGTTGTTATAGAGTTCGAGTGGGCCACCGATCTGCTGGATAACACCAAGCTTCATAACTACGATCTTATCAGCCATTGTAAGAGCTTCAACCTGGTCGTGTGTTACATAGATCATTGTAGCCTTGAGGCGGTGATGGAGACCTGAAATTTCAGCTCTCATCTGAACTCTGAGCTTAGCATCGAGGTTAGAGAGTGGTTCATCGAAGAGGAATACCTTAGGCTGTCTAACGATTGCACGTCCTACTGCAACACGCTGTCTCTGTCCACCAGAGAGAGCCTTTGGCTTTCTTTCAAGAAGCTGTTCGATGTCGAGAATCTTAGCTGCTTCTCTAACACGTCTGTCAATCTCTTGCTTGTCGAATTTTCTAATCTTGAGACCGAATGCCATGTTATCATATACGGTCATATGAGGATAGAGTGCATAGTTCTGGAATACCATTGCAATATCTCTATCTTTTGGTGGTACATCGTTTACAACCTTACCGTCGATTGTGAGTGTACCAGATGAGATGTCTTCAAGACCTGCAACCATTCTGAGTGTTGTTGACTTACCACAACCAGAAGGGCCAACGAGAACAACGAATTCTCTGTCCTCGATGTCAATGTTAACGTTATCTACTGCCTTAACGCCACCATCGTAGATCTTGCAGATATTTTCAAGTTTTACTGTAGCCATATCTGCTCCTTTGTTTTGATAGTTAAATGATAAGCTAGATTTATAGCGCACAAAAGAAAAAAATATATTTTTATAGCTTTTTTTAATGAAAAAATGGGTTAAAATCGGTATTTTGCTGACTAAAGAAACAAATATAGTCAAAATAAGAATTTTATGATAATATTCTATATAAGATGCCAAAAATATATAGTGAAAAAGAAAAGGAAAATATAAGAGAATTATTACTTGAGGAAGCTCAAATAGCTTTAGCTCATAGTGGGATTGAGAGTATTACAGTTGACCAGCTAGTTGAAGCTGCAGCTATTCCAAAGGGAACCTTCTATCTTTTTTATCAATCGAAGGAGGAGCTTTTCTTAGATGTTGTTTCTAACTTTAAAAAGGAAAGTGAAGGTAAAATTCTAGCTTTACTTGAGGAGCTTGATGAAAACCATATCGTAACAAGCCTCACTAAGGTCTTTACATACCTTACTAAGGAAGTATATTCAAAGGGTATATATAGAATTTTAGATGAGAAGCAGCAAGCAATAATTAGAAAAAAGGTTGGAAAGGAAAAGCTATTGAGTGTAAGAGAAGAGCTCTTTAGTTATTTTAAGGAGTTATTTGGTTACTTTGCTATAGATGATAAGGAGGACTTAGAGGGCTTTTATTCTGCATACATGCTTTTGCTATATTCATTTTTGCATGGGGATAAAATAGAAGACCTCGAAGCAAGCTCTAAGCTTATCATCCGAGGTCTTATACTTCAATTAGTTGGTGAGTGACTCATCATTTTCATTATCGTGAGGGACTTCTTGCTTTTTTACTATCGCTTCGATAATTCTCTTATCCTCAACACGAGTAACTGTGATATCAAGACCATTAACTGAGACGTTAAATTGCTTTCCATCCTCTGGAATAGTGTGGAGGCAGGAGAAAATCATACCACCAACTGTGTCATAATCTCTATCATCTGTGATTGAAATTCCAAGCTCATCATTTAAATCATCGATTGAAAGAGTTCCTTGAACACGCCATTTATTATCATCAAGCTTCTCAATCTCAGGTAATTCAGCTTTATCATATTCATCATATATATTACCAACGATTTCCTCTAATAGATCCTCAAGAGTAACAATACCTCTTGTTTCACCATATTCATCGATAACAATTGAGATATGAATTTTATTCTTTTGCATATCTGAAAAGAGCTGGTCAGCTTTAATTGTTTCTGGGACAAAATAAGGCTTGCGAAGCATATCCTTAATACTCTTGTCACTATTATCATTTAGATTTATTAAGAATTCTCTAGAGTTTAATACACCAATTATGTTGTTAATATCCTCGCTATAAACAGGGAAACGAGAGTTACCTGTTTCTTTAATAAGCTTTAAAATATCTTCCTTACTATCTTCAATATTTATAGCATTAACATCACTAACTCTAGTCATGATTTCAGAAATGGCAATGTCATTGAATTCAAAGATATTTTGGATCATCTCCTTTTCATCCTCTTCAATTGAACCCGATTGACCACCTACATCAACCATCATTCTAATATCATCCTCAGAGACACTTTCGTCCTCAGCTTCTGTTTTTAAGCGAAGCATTTTTAAGAATAGGTTAGTTGTGCCACTAATTAATACAATAATAGGTTTAAATAGAATTGCCATTACACTTATTACACCACAGCAAGCTTTAGCAACCTCATAGGATTTTTGCTGAGCAATTCTTTTTGGAATAAGTTCTCCAAAAACTATTGTTACAAATGTAAGAATGAGTGTAATAAAGATGACAGATAGGCTATTTAAAAAGCTATAGCTTAGGTTGATACCGAGAGATAGGAACCAATCGACTAAAGGCTCAGATAGTGAGTCTGCAGCAAATGCAGCACCTAAAAAGCCTGATAGAGAAATACCAACTTGAATCGTTGATAAAAAGCCAGCTGGGTTTTCTGCAAACTTTAAAAGCTTATTTGCTTTTTCATCTCCTTCATCAGCAAGCTTTCTAAGCTTAGTAGTATTTAATGAGATAACAGCAATTTCCATCGATGCGAAGAATGCGTTACATGCTATTAATAATGCTTGAAATAATAATTGTTTGGGCACAGAGACCATTTGTTTTTGTTTTTACTCCTTTGATAAATATTTTTCTTGATAATTCTTCTCTTTATCAAAGAAGCAAATATAAATTTTTTATCCTTCTACTGTGAGGATCGTCTGATGAATCATTTAATTCATTAGGTAAAGGGCTTTCGTCCACTATAATTCCTTTGCACTTATATGTGCGAATCAATATATAGGTATATAATATGCACAGTTATTTTACTCGTCAAGGGATTGAAAAGCCTGTCTGTTGTAGAAAAGATACATATTAAAAGTGAATTGTTTATATTTTTTTCAACTTTTTTTTGTATTATTAATATGAAGAATAAAATAGAAATTATTAAAAAGCTTACACCAATGGATGATTGCTTTATGAGAGTTCTCTTTAAAGAAAAAAGTCCAATTTGTAACTATCTCTTACAGACTATCACAGGAATAAAGGACCTAGATATAGTGATGTGGGAAACACAGTCGGATATGAAAGCACTATATGGCTCTCATTCACTTATATTCGATGTTTTGGCTCAAGATAGTAAAGGAGTATTTTATAATATTGAGTTTCAAAATGGTGGAAGTAAAACTATTCTAGATAGAGCTATCTACCATGAAGCACTTTTGATATCAAATAAGGCATTGAAAGAAAATGAAGAATTCTCAAATCTTAGACGTTGTATAACTATCTTCTTAATGCCAAATGATATCTTTGATGGAAAAAAGCAATTATATGAGTTTACGCTAGCAGAGAAGAATAATCGATTGTATGAGAGTGATAAAGTCAGTATTATTTTTATAAATAGTAAGAATAAAGGTAATAAAGAGCTTGATGATTTAATGCATGACTTACTTACTGCTGATCCTGAAGAGATGAAAACAGAGGTATTTAAGAGGGAAGTTAGTAAATTTAAAACAACAAGAAGAGGAGTAAAGAATATGTGTAAAGAACTAGAAGATTATGTAAAGGAAAGGGAAAAACACGGATTTAAACAAGGAAAAATTGAAGGAAAAAATGAAGGCAAGAAAGAAGGAAAAATTGAAGGTAAAATATTAACTTACATCAATTTAATTGAAAAAGGTGCCATAAATGTTGATGAAGCTGCAAGGTATGCAGATATGAGTGTAAAAGCATTAAAAAAGGAAGCAAAAAGGTTAGGAGCTAGTTTATGACTAGTAAGATAAAATAACATAGCTGTCATTTTAGATAATAAAAGATAAATAAACTGTCTAATCTTATTATTGCACTTAAGAATGTTGATGTAGTTTTTTGAGTTCATTCTGTCACGTGTGTAATTATGAATTAGATTCATGATTATCTCGTGATAGAAACTGCTTACTTACAGCTGGTCTTGAAGAGGTGAAAATTGAGGTATTTAAGAGGGAAGTAAGTAAATTTAAAACAACAAGAAGAGGAGTAAAGAATATGTGTAAAGAACTAGAAGAATATGTAAAGGAAAGTGAAAAAAAAGTTAAAATATTAACATACATCAATTTAATTGAAAAAGGTGCACTAAATGTTGATGAAGCTGCAAGGTATGCAGATATGAGTGTAAAAGAATTAAAAAAGGAAGCTAAGAGGTTAGGAGCTAGTTTATGACTAGTAAGGCAAAATATTGTAGCTGTTATTTTAAATAAAAGTTTATAAACTATCTGCCCTCATCATTGTATTTAAGAAGGTTGATGTAGTCTTTTGAGTCCATTCTGTCACGTGTGTAATTATAAATTAAATTCATTATTATCTCGTGATAGAAACTGCTTACTTACAGCTTGTCTTGAAGAGATGAAAATTGAGATTTCTAAGAGTGAAGGAATAGGGATAAAAATATGTGTAAAGAATTAGAAGACTATGTAAAGGAAAGTGAAAAAAAGGATTTGAGCAAGGTAAACTTGAAGGAAAAATATTAGTTTACATCAATCTTATTGGAAAAGGTGTATTTAGTGTTGAAGAAGCTGCAAGGTATGCAGATATGAGTGTAAAAGCATTAAAAAAGGAAGCTAAGAGGTTAGGAGCTAGTTTATAACTAGTAAGCTAAAATAACGTAGCTGTTATTTTAAGTGAATAAAATGTGCATAAACAGAGTAAATTATATTGAATTACATTTTTGCAATGTTATAATGTTAAATAACAAAAACTCAACTTGGAGGTATAATTATGGATATCCAGGAATTGAACAAGATTAGTCCACTTCGTGTCTTTGACGAGGCAATCAATGGTGGTTTAGGTAAAGGTAACATGGGTGTAATTGTTTCACGTCATGGTGTTGGTAAGACAGCATGCTTAGTACACCTTGCTACAGATAAACTTCTTAGAGGTGAAAACGTTATTCATGTTTCATTCTCAGGAAACGTTGAACATGTAATGAATTGGTATAAAGAGGTTTTCAGAGAAATCTCAGAGGTACAAAGCTTAGATGATGCGCACAATGTTTATTCAAGTATCCTTTCTAATCGCGTAGTTATGAACTTCTCTCAGAACCAAGTATCTATTGAAAAGGTTTTAAAGTCACTTAAATCATTAATTGAGCAGGGTGCTTTCAAGGCTGATGCTATTCTTTTTGATGGATATAAGCTAACTATCGCTGAAGATGATGATATCATCAAGATTAGAGAATTTGCTAAGGAAATGAATCTTGAGGTATGGTTCAGTGTATCACCAGTTAGACCTGATGTTGTTTATGATGAATATGGTGTTCCAAACACACTTGCAAAATATATCCCAGCTATCGATGTACTTGTTGGTCTCAGATATAGAGAAGATGTTGATAAGGTAGTTATGACAGTTGTTAGAGCTCATGGCGAGGACGTTGCAAAGCCACTTTCAGTTCGCCTCGATCCAAAGACAATGTTAATCTCACACTAATTTCTGGGTATATTTGATATTAAAGGGAGCTAAATTGCTCCCTTTTTTAATTTATTAGAAGAGTAACCTCAGCAATTATTGCATCCCCTCTTCCTAATTCTCCTAATATATGCTCTGCAGTTTTAGCCTTTACAGAAATATCATCAATTGAAATATTCAAAAGCTTTGATAAATTCTTTCTTATATCATATATATGTGGACCAAGCTTTGGTGTTTGAAGGATTATATTTATATCAATATTAACTATATCAAAGCTAGCTAGCTGAAGAGTTCTTCTTAATAGCTCAACACTTGATATATTTTTATATTCATCATCAGATGGTGGAAAGTGCGTTCCAATATCGCCTAAAGCCTTAGCACCTAAAAGCGCATCAATTAGAGCATGAAGGAGTACATCTCCATCTGAGTGAGCCTCTTCCCCCTTATTCGATGGAATAATAACACCACCTAAGATGAGAGGGCGGTTCTCTACCAGCTTATGAAGGTCAAAGCCTTGTCCAATTCTCATAGCTCATCCTCTACCTGATTTAAGAGTCTTCTAAAGGTTTCATTAGCCTCTCTAGAGGCTCTACCTTTCCTTCTATCCTCAATGTAGCTCTCTATTTGCTTTCTTGCATCAGGAATATCGCGCTCATATGTTATCTTGATATTTGCTTCATCACCCTCACAGACACAGCAATTAAAGCCTGCTTTTACATATATTTCTGAGTCATCGGTAGCTTTGTTTATATCTTGATTTTCATATGCAGCTATAAGCTTATCAAACTCAAAGAATTGAGGTGTTTGCACTCTAACTAATCCACTTCTAGAAGGACATTCAATGATAGAGCCAGTTTTATCAATACGTCTAATAGAGTCTGTTACAGGAAGTGCTGGTACAGCACCTGATGAATTAAACGCAGTTGCTAAAACATTAATTATTAATCTTGGTGTTACATATGGTCTTGCACCATCTTGAATTGCAACATATTCAAATGGAATATTTATCTCTTTTAATTTATCTAGAGCATTCTTAACAGATTCCTGTCTACTCTTTCCACCCTTAACAAAGAACATAGGAATTGTATTTATATCTGCTAAATCCTCTAGAGCAACAATAGTTTCATCAAGTGAATCATCCTTATATGTGACTACTACTGCCTGAAGGGAAGGAATTTCAAAAAATGGTTCTGTAGCACGATATAAAACACTATGTCCATCGAGCTGTAAAAATTCCTTTTTTACACTCTCAGAATTCTCATATGTGGAGGAAAATCTTAGTGATGAACCAGCTGCAGTTACTATTAGGGCAAAACTCGGAATACTCATTAGCTTTCTAATCTTTCAAGGATCAAAGTTGAGATTTGCTCACTATCAAGACTCATAGCAAGAGAAGCCTCTTCAATTAGAAGATTTAATGCGCTTTCATATATCTTTTTTTCTTGAATAGGAAGCTCTTTGATCTTTGAACGATGATACAGCGTCTGAACTACTTTTGCAATGGAACCAATTGAGCCATTGTGTATTAGCTCCTGACTTTTATGTAATCTCTCCTTCCAATCAAGAGTAGAACTATTATCTTTATTTGAAATATTCATTATGGCATCGGTCGCTTCACTTTTTGATACAATTGAGCGAATTCCAATATCCCTAGCACGATCAACAGGAATTAGTAAATTCATGTCTGTATTTTTTAGGTATATGGAATAGTAGCTTTCCATAACACCATTTCGTTTCTTTTGTACTATGTCTTTTACGACACCCATACCCTGTTCTGGATATACAACATGTTCTCCAATGTTAAATTTTTCTGTGATCGCTTTCATGTACTAACTGTATCATGTTTTACTCCCTTTAATCAAGTATATATATTCTATATAAAAAGTTATATGTATATTACTCTCTTGTTTTACTACCAAAAGCAGGGTTAATGATAATCAATTTTACATTAAAATTTGAAAGTGTTTCATTTTTAATATAATTGTAAAACAAATTGCCATGACATATACTCAAAGCTATGAAAAAGAATATTAGAAAAGCAGGAGTATTGCTCCATCCAACTAGTTTACCAACAAAATATGGTGTTGGAACAATAGGTAAAAGTGCTTATGACTTTGTTGATAAGCTCTATAAGGCACATGTAACCTTGTGGCAGATTCTTCCACTTGGACCAACTGGCTTTGGTGATAGCCCATATGCAGCTAGATCAACCTTTGCTGGAAATGAAATATTAATTGATTTAGATTCTCTCTATGAAAATGAGCTATTAGATGTTACTGATCTCGTTGGAAAGGCCTTTAGCTGTGATAGAGTTGATTATGGTAAGGCTAGAGAATTTAAAATGCCTCTTTTGAAGAAGGCTGCAGAGAGATTCTTAAAAAGCCCAAGCCCTGACTATGAGGAGTTTAAAGCTGAGAAAGCTTGGTGGCTTGATGACTATGCTCTTTACCAGGTGTTAGTAGATACATTCAATGATTCAAGATGGTTCTGTGCTTGGCCAAAGGATCTAAAGCTTAGAAAGAAGAGTGCTTTAAATAAGGTTATTAAGGAAAAGAGCTATGAAATAGAGCTATATAAGGTATATCAGTACTTCTTCTTTAAGCAGTGGAATGCGCTAAAGGCATATGCAAATGAAAAGGGTATTGAGATTATCGGTGATATCCCTATCTTTGTTGCTCCAGATAGTGTTGATGCATGGACTAATACAAAGCTCTTAAAGCTAGATGAGAATTGTGACCAGGAAGTATCCTCAGGTGTACCACCTGATGCATTCTCTGCTACAGGCCAGCTTTGGGGAAATCCTCTATATAGATGGAGTGAGCACGAAAAGAGTGACTTTAGCTGGTGGGTAAGTAGAGTTAGAGAAACTCTTAAGATGTGTGATATTGTTAGAATTGACCACTTTAGAGGTTTTGCAGCTTGCTGGGAAGTCCCTGCTGATGAGGATACTGCTTTAAATGGTAAATGGGTTGAGGCTCCGGGTCAGAAGCTTATTGATGCTATAAAATCTGAGCTTGGTGAGGATTTACCTATCATCGCAGAAGATTTAGGTGTAATTACAGAGGATGTAGAGGCATTAAGAGATAATAATAATCTTCCTGGTATGAAGATCTTACAGTTTGCTTTTGCTTATAATGATGATGGCACCTATGATACTACAAATGCATACCTTCCTCATAACTGTGATTACAACAGTGTAATTTATACAGGTACACACGATAACAATACTACTCGTGGCTGGTATTTTAGTCTTAATGATAGAGATAAGGACTATGTAAGACGTTACCTTGAGAGTGGGGATGATGATGTAGTTTATAAGCTTATTAAAGAGGCTATAGCTTCAAGATGTAAATATGCGATTATCCCAATGCAGGACCTACTATACCTCGATAGTGATGGAAGAATGAATGTTCCATCAACCTGTGGAACCTCTAACTGGTCTTGGCTTATGGATCAAAAGGCTTTAGACGATGAGCATAATCTTGATCGTTTCTGCTACTACATCGATTTATATGGTAGGTATGATGCGTGAACATCATTCTTTTTGATAAAGATGTAAGAGAGTTTAAAAAGGGGGATGAAAGGTATGAGCACCTAAAAAAGGTGCTCCATGCTACTCTTGGTTCAGAATTCCGAGGTGGAGAGCTGAATGGAGATGTAGGTGTTTGTACTATCACAGCACTTGATAGTGAGAAAATTACCTTTACCTTTGAAGGAGATAAAGAGGATATAGACCTTTATCCTCTAACTGTATTACTAGCACTAGTTAGACCAATTTGCATGAAGCGTATTTTACGTGAGCTTGTTTCACTTGGAGTTGAAAGAATAATTCTTACTCGCTCCGATTTAGGGGAGAAGAGTTACTCTGAATCCTCTTTATACACCACAGATGAATATAAGAACATAATGATAAATGGCGCTATGCAGGGTGGACACACTGGTGTTAGCCAAGTTATTTTTGCATCCAAGGTTGAAGAAGCCATAAAAAGCGTTGATAATAATTATACAATGCTACTTTTAGATAATGTAGTTGGTGCAAAGAGATTTAAAGAGCTTGAGCTAAAGAATAAAAGAGTTTGTATTGCTATCGGCCCTGAAAGAGGGTGGAGCGATAGAGAAAGAGAGCTTTTGCTCGATGCAGGGTTTATCCCAACAATAATGGGAGACCACATCTTAAGAACTGAGACAGCAAGTGTAGCTGCTGTAGCGCTTTCACTTGAAGCAATGGATATAATTTAAGGAGTTTTTATATGGCACATTGTATTAATGAAGAAGCTGAGAAAATTCTAGATAAAGAGTATAAGGTATTGGATAAGGGCTTTATTCGTTTAGTTGATTATCTAGGAAATGATGAGAGAATTGTTCAAGCAGCTAGAGTCAGCTATGGAAATGGTACTAAGAGCTATAGACAGGATAAGGGATTAATCAATTACCTTTTAAGAAATGATCATACATCACCATTTGAGCAGGTCGTTTTTACATTCCACGTTAAGGCACCTATCTTTGTTGCTCGTCAGTGGGTTAGACATAGAACTGCAAGAATAAACGAAATTAGTGGAAGATACTCAGTAATGAAGGATGATTGCTATGTTCCTTCTCCTGATAAAATTGCTTTACAAAGTGAAGATAATAAGCAGGGTAGAAAGAATGAGTGTGTCCCAGAAGAGGTTAGTAATGAGGTTAGAGATATTTTAATTAAAAATAGTGAGGATACCTTTAAGTCCTATAATGAGCTTTTAGATATGGGAATCGCTCGTGAGATTAGTAGAATAAATCTTCCTCTATCAATGTATACAGAGTTCTATTGGCAAATAGATTTACACAATTTATTCCATTTCTTAAAGCTTCGTCTTGATGCTCATGCTCAATATGAAATTAGAGCATATGCAGAGGTTATGCTTGAGATGGTTTCAAAGGTTTGTCCTATTGCTACTGATGCCTTTAAAAACCTAAAGCTTGGCTCAGTCACCTTCAGCCAGAGAGAGATGGAGGCTATTAAAGCAATGCTCAAGGGTGAAGAGGTAGAGCTTGAAAAGAGAGAAAAGGAAATATTTGAGTCAAAGCTAAAATAAGGTATAGAGTATGCTTACATTAATAGTTTCAAAGGATAACTCTGGCAATTACACATCAATTAGTGAAGCAATAAATGCTGTTAGCTATCGTGAAAAAGCAAGAATTATTGTAAAGGAAGGTATTTATAGAGAAAAGCTCTTCTCTGATAAGAGTAATATCGAGCTAATCGGGGAAGGCAATGTCTTTATTACCTTTTCAGATAGTGGTCGTGAAATCTTAGATAATGGACTTAAAAGAGGAACGTTCAGAAGCTATACAGCATTCTTTTCAGGTGAAAGACTATTACTTGAAAATATAACAATCCATAATGGAGCTGGAAGCGGTAAGGATGTTGGCCAAGCTATTAGTCTATATCTCGATGTAGATAATGCATATTTAAAGAATGTTAAATTATTAGGTCATCAAGATACATTATTTTTATCCCCTCTACCTGAAGAAGAAAGAGAAAAAAGAGGGTTCTATGGCCCAAGATGCTTTTCTCCAAGAGTTAGAAAGCACTCTGTGTTTGAAGAGTGTACAATTGAAGGTAGTGTTGACTTCATCTTTGGTGGAGGAGATGCTGAGTTTAGAAATTGTAATATTGTCAGTAACGATGATGGCTTTGTTACAGCGCCTTCAGGAAAGAGCTCCTGGGATGGGCTTTTATTTGAAGGCTGTACATTCACATCTCCTTTAAATAAAAAGGAGAATGTTTATCTAATGCGTCCATGGAGAGATGAAGGAAAAGCAATCTTTAATAGCTGTACCTTTGGCCCCCACATTAATAGAAGGGGCTTTATCCCATGGCCAGGTAGAGAGGATAAGGCAGAGCTAGCAACCTTTGAAATGAATAATTGTGTTTTTATTTAAAGCTTAGATTTGCATAAATTTTCTCTAAGCGTTCATTTGGAAAGCGGTTATCGAGTATAACCTCTAGCTGGTTTGAGGGTTCTTTGTTATTTATTCTCTCAGCCCATCTATATACTGCTAGGCCTGAGACAGCACTGTTAAAAACTATAAAGACACATAGCACCCAAACTGCTATTTTTCCAGCTTTATCGGGAATAGCTAAAATCCAAGAAGCAATTCTTGGATAAATTTTTTTAATCCAGAGAATTCCTAGTAAGCCCCAAAATACAGAGTATAGTAAACAAATTCTTCCATTTAGATTAAATGGGATATTAGAGTAATCCCAGCTTGTAGAGCCAAAGAGTAGCTCCTGAAAGTATGAACAAAAGTACTCAACAACACTACCTGTGATAAACCCACCTAAAAACGAGAAGGTCCATGATCTATTTCGATATTTATATAGGGCTAGAGTTAGTACTAATGCACCAATACCATATACTAGATTAAATGGACCATATACAAGTCCTGAGCGTGATTCAAGGTATCCATTTCTTAAATAGCACCAAATGAGTTCAATTAATACTCCTACAAAGGAGCCTGTAAAGAAGATTAAAAATAGCTTGTAGAAATTTATTCCTCTTGCAAAGTGCATCTGCTGCTCTTCTTTGAAATCTATAGTGCCATTAGCTGGTGCATTCTTTATTCCAAAGTGCTTTTTATTACTTCTTTCTGTATCCCTAAGCCTTGTTGAGAGCTCATCAGAGGCCTCAACTAGATGCTTATGAGCCTCTTTGTAGCTATCAGCAAGCTTATTTAAACGCTTTATTTCTCTATCTATATCTTTATAAAGCTTTACCTTTTCCTTCTCTGTTAGAGTATCCTCTTGTGCTAATGCCTCATAGTATAGTGTTAATCTATCATTAAGCTTTTCTTCATTAATCATGATGAAAATATAATACAGGAAGAGAAAAAATAAAACTGTTTAAAGCTTAGAGCTTATCTTTGAAAAATAAGCTTTTTTCATATCAAGCTCAAAATCTTTATCGCAGGAGTACTCTCTATTTAAGCAAGGCTTCCAAAGTGATGGATCCTCCATACATAGATAGAAGAATATATTATCCTTAAAGTCTTGTGAAAAATATGAGTAAAGCGTTGAAAACATCTCTCTTTTAATATCGAGAGTATAAGAATACTTTCCAGCGGCCTCAGCTAGAGGAATTTCTAATACTCTAGATGGTGTCCTATTACATCTTAAATGTTGTAATACAGCTTTAGTAAAGGTAAGAGTTCCCATGCTAATCATTACAATATCTTTGTAATCAAAGGTATCCTCTATTCTCTTTACAACCTCCTTATACTCCTTTTCCCATCCCTTAAAGTAAATCATTGGGTGTATATGAAAGCCAACTAAATTACCATTTTTAACAGCTAAGACTGCACTCTTAAGCCTTTCAGCTAAGCTTGCTGTTAGATGCTCCTCCTTTTCAATTATAGTTGGAGCATTTAACGACCAGGTAAAGATCATGTTTTTAGGATACTCTCTATTAAAGAAATCATTTCTAGGACTTTTACTTTTTAGCTCAATAACAATATCACTATGGCTTTTTGCAAAATCAGCTAGAGAGGAAAGCGTATTAAAGCTATCTCCAAATAAAAGAGAGTCTGAGGCTTGTCCTGTTCCAATGTGCCAAATGGAGGAGGTATCGATGTTTTTTAGGTTTTTATCTAAATCGCTTACTACCTTTATTTTATTTTCACTGTAAAAGGCTTGAACAGAGCAATAGGAGCAGCCAAAGGAGCATTGCATAGCTGCATCTAGAGTAGTTAGCTTACAGCACCTAGTTTTTTCTCCATCAACAGGGCAGGGACACTTTCCAAAGAGCTTTAAGCCATCTGAATATATTTTTTCTATAGATTCCTTTTTCCTTACAATTGTTGGAGGAAAGAAGGTTGAATAATCTGTAGGAGTATACCTTAATTCATGCATTCTTTTCTCTATCTGATTAATAAGCTCCTGTCCTCTTCTCTTTCCTATTTGCTTATCAATTTTATTAAAATCTAAAAATGAAAAAATATCACCTTCCTGGAAGAGCTCTAAATCGGCACTTTCCTTAACTAAGATTAATCTCTGTGCTTTTGTAAGCTGGTAAGAAGAGAAAAGATCTTGAAGTCTTTCTCTTTTTTCAACTGAAAATGAGTTAAATAGCTCTTCAAATGCGTCCATCTATATACCTTTTTAATTTCGTCTTTAAGCTGTATTATATATCCTATGAGCGCAAAAGACCAAGCCCGTAGCTTACCTGAAAATCCTGGCGTATATATGATGAAAAACATAGATGACACAGTAATCTATGTTGGTAAAGCGAAGAATTTAAAAAGAAGAGTTAACTCCTACTTCCTTCCAAATCGTGATGCAAAGACTAGTGCTTTAGTTGCTAAAATTGATCATATCGATTACATCATTACAGGTAATGAATATGAGGCGTTGGTATTAGAAAATAACTTAATTAAGAAATATAATCCTCACTACAACATCCTACTTAAGGATGGAAAGAGCTATCCTTTAATTAAGATTACTAATGAAGAGTTCCCTAGAGTTTATAAAACTAGAAGAATACTTCCAGATAATTCTAGCTACTATGGTCCATTTCCAAAGGGTAAGCAATTAGAGGATTATATTGAGCTAATTAGGAGTACATATCATCTAAGGCTTTGTTCAGGGCCATTAAAAAAACGTGAAAAGCCTTGCTTATACTATCATATTCATAAGTGCTTAGGCCCATGTGTCTTTCCAGATTGCAAAAATGATTATTTAGATGAGATTGCTGAGATAAAGGAGTTTTTATCTGGTAATGATCAAAAGGGCTTAATTAGATTAAGAAACCTTATGATGAAGGATGCTAAGGAGCTTAGGTTTGAAGAGGCTGTTAAGAAAAGAGAGCTATTAAAGTCCTTAGAATCTGTTATGAGTGAGCAGGCTGTACAGGATAATAGTGGAGAAAGCCGAGACTATGCTGCAATTGAGATGAGAGGAACTCTATGTAGTGTTGCTATTATGCAAATTAGAAATGGTAATCTAATTGGTAAAGCTCTATACCGTGCTGAAAGTATGGGTGATGAAACTGAAATCCTCTTAAGCTTTTTAATTCAATACTATTGTGATGGAGAATCACTTCCTTCAGAGCTTTATGTCTCACATGAAATTGATACAGAGCTAATTAGTAGATACTTTAAAGAAGAGCTTCATATGCCAATTTATATTGGCTTTCCTAAGGAGGGTAAGCACTATAGAATATTGAGAATGGCAGAGGTCAATGCTCAAGAGGATGTTGAGAAGAGAATGTGTGCAATAAATAACTCACCAGCTCTTGAGAGAATGAAGGAGCTTCTAGGTTTAGATAGAGTTCCAATCCACATTGAGGGCTTTGATATTGCCCACCTTGCAGGTAAATATACAGTTGCATCATTAATAGTTTTTAAAAATGGAAATCCAAGTGTTAAGGACTATAGAAGGTTTAATATTAAATCTCTTGATGGAAAAATCGATGACTTTGAGTCGATGCGTGAGGCTGTAACTAGAAGATATACAAGATTAGTAAATGATAATCTTGAGCTCCCTGATTTAATCTTAATCGATGGTGGTAAGGGACAGGTCCATGCAGCTGTTGAAATGCTTGAGGTTATTGGCTTAGATGATATTCCAGTTGTTGGTCTTGCAGAGAGAAATGAGGAGCTAGTATTTCCTGATGAAAGGCCAAACCTCGTCCTTGATAAGGCCGATAGTGCATTAAGAGTTTTAATTGCTGTGAGAGATGAGTGTCACCGCTTTGCAACTAGTGCAAACCAAAGAATGAGAAGTAAGGAAGCTACCTTTGCACTCCTTGAATCTATCGAAGGAGTTGGAAAGGTAAGAAGTAAAAGAATTATGGAAGTGTGTGGTAGCGTTGAAAAAATCCTTGAGCTTGATAGCCAAAGTCTTGCTAAAAAGTGTTCAATACCATTAGATGTTGCTGAAAGAATTATCCATAAGCTCACACTCTAGCTTCTCTGAGCTCTCTTTTCCCTTATTAACAATAATAGTGTAAAGCATGCATTCTAGCATTGTTCTTACAAGCTCTTGAGGTGCCTTTCTTATTTCAGCATCTATCATCTCTATATATGAAATAATATTGTCACAATCGGTAGCTGAATATTTTTTTAATGCCTTTGAGTAGGTAGCTTGGTCATTTGGGTTAAAGATACCCTTATAGTCAAATGGTGAGGTTTTTAAGGAGCCAACTAATTTAAAGGCTTCATACAGCTTATTCTCTTTAGCCTTTATGTGTAAATCCTCTAGCATTCTAAAGCTCTTACCTAGAGCTGAAACAGTTGAAATAGCTCCATCAGAGCGAGTAGTCATTATCCTTGCTAAGGATGCAATTGAGCTAGGTAAATCACCATTTGCAATATGAGAAAAGAGTGTTGCTGGAGTTTCCTCTCTAGTATGAGCTAAAAATTTAGAAACATCCTCCTCTGTAATTACTTTATCTGTTTTCTTTGCAAAGAAATCGATTACAGGGTAGCAAAAGGTTCTAATTTCTAGAGTATTATTTTCTACTAAGGATAGAATAAGAGTAACAGCCTCAGGAGTAATTCTGAAGCCTTCTTTTTTAAAAAGAGTAGTTACATAGTATTTCTTTTCATCCTCTTTCATCTCATAAAAAGCAACAGTATTTTCTTTTTTTATTAGTGCTGTTAATTCAGCTGGAAACTTCCTTACAGAATTTTCACTTGAAATTATAAATAAAAAGGAGTCATCGCTTGGGGTTTTTAAATATTTTATAAGTGCATTGACCAAGGCTCCCTTCTTTATATCATCGAAGCTTTTAAGCTGTACTATTTTAGAGGATGAAAAGAGTGAAGAGGAGTTGAGTGCATCTGTAAGCACCTCAGGAGTTGTTTCAAAGGTAAATAATAATATTTGCTCAGCATCGGGATAGCTTTTAAGAATCTCTCTTTTCTTTTCATTTATCCAATCCTGCTTCTTTCCTTCCTCTGGACCAAATAGTAAATATGCTTCACTCATAAAATCTAATTACCCTTGTTAAAATTCCATATATTTCGATATCCATACAAACCTTAAGATTTGAATCAATATTTATGTTCGTTAACAATATCCTGCCAGCCTGTATTTGATATCTTCTTATTAATACTTCGTCTGTACTTTCAACCTTACAAAGAATAATATCATTTTCTTTAGCTTTTTTCTCTTTTCTAAAAATTAAAGTATCATCGGGTAGTATTCCGGCATTTATCATAGATTCATTTGGTGCTTGAATAGCAAAATACTCATAGCCTTCATCTAGGATGAGGTTGCTAAGTGTTAGCTTAGTACAGCTTCCATCCTTTTTATAGTAGTTAATATTAATACACCTTAGCTTTGGTTCATCCTCTTCAAGCAGCAAAATAGAACGTGCAGTATTATCTCTTTGGATATAACCCTTCTTTTCTAATGCCTTTAGATGATCATGGACAGAGGAAGCAGCAATAGAGAAATTATCTCCTATCTCCTCAAGAGATGGAGAGCGTGAATACTCACTCTTATATGCTTTTATATAGGAGAGTAATTCTTCCTGTCTTTTTGTTAGCTTTCTTCTTCCTTCCATGAAAAATAATGATAACACGAAAGATATATCATTTACAAACAAGAGAGTTCATTTGCTCACTTTGATAATATCATATATACTGTTAGAGATATGAAGGTTTTAATTATTGGTGCTGGTAGACGTGGTTTAAGGCTAGCACGCCATTTGATTGAGGAAAAAAAGTCAGTAACTTTTTTAGATAGCTCTAGTGATAGATGCCAAAGTGCTGTAAGTAAGCTTGATTGCTTAGCTATATGTGGCTCTGCAACTAATATTGATAAGCTTATAGAGGCAGGTGTTGAGGATTCAGAAATAGCTGTAGCAGTAACTGACTCAGATGAGGTTAATTTAGTAAGCTGTGGTTTAATTGTTGCAAATTTCCCTAATGTTAAGAAGACAGTTGCAGCTATAAGATCTATCTCATATCTATCAAATAATGATGATGAGCATGGAACTTCCTTATTAGGTATTTCCGATATAGTAAACCCAGATAGTGAAGCAGCTAGAAGAATTATCGACGTAATTAGAAGTGGCTTTTACCATGATACAATTATCTTCCCTGATACAAATTTTTTACTTTTTACAATGCATATTTCGAAGAGAAATCCTTATGTAGGAATGTCTCTTGCACAGTTTAGAGCGAGCTTTAAGGGAAATATTGTTGTTACAGGAATAGAGAGAAAGGGTAAAGCAATATTACCTTGAGGTGATACAGTTTTAAAGCATGGAGATGAGGTTGCGATTATTTGTGATAGCGAAGAAACTCTCTCTATCTTTAATATTGAGGGTTCTAATGGAAATACGAAGAAGCTTTCTAGAGTTGTCTTAGTTGGAGGTACAGGTGTAACAAAGGCTCTCCTTGCAAGGATAACTCCTGAGGAAAGAGCTGTTATGACTCTAATTGAAAAGGATGGTGCAACAGCAGAGGAGTTTTCAAAGCGCTTTTCAGATATTTTAGTTATCCATGGCTCAATTACAGATGAAGCTATTTGGGATGATGAAAACCTTGTAGATAGTGATCTATTAATAAGTCTTACAGAGAATGATGAGCTTAATATTATTACAGCCTCATATGCAAAGAAGCTTGGAGTTTCAAGATCTATTGCTCTAATTAAGACCAATCCAAACTATTTATCTCTTGCAAGACAATTTGATATAGATGTTCCTATTTCAACTACTGAAGCAACAGTAGATACAATTGTTAAGCATCTAAGAAGTGGTACTATTAAGAGTCTACATACTCTATTTGATGGAAAGCTAGAGGTATATGAGTATGTAATAAATGAAAACTTCGAATATCTTGGAAAGGCATTAAAGGATGTTAATCTAAGAGGTAAAGCAATTATTGCTAGTGTAAAGAAGAGTAATGGAGAGGCGTTTGTTCCTAGCGGAAACTACGTTTTTGAAAAAAATGATACAGTTCTACTTTGCTCTAACCATGATTACAGTGAATTTATTCAGGGGTTATTTGCGTGAATTTTAAATCTGTTATTAAGCTACTTTGCTTTATCCAGCTATTTATTGCGCTTTTAATGTGTATACCTTTTGCTTTATCGATTGTATATAAAGAGCAGGTAGCAACTGAAGCCTTTTTATTTACTATCTCAATAATGGTAGTATTTCATGTTATTTTACTACTATTTCTTAGAAAGGAGCCGATAAAGATTAAGGCTAAGGATAGCTATCTATTTGTTACCTTAACTTGGGTAATAGCTACAGCATTTGGAGCATTACCTCTATATTTAACAAAAACTCTACCAACCTACAGTGCCTCATACTTTGAGATAATGTCTGGTTTTACTACAACTGGAGCGACAGCGCTACAAACGATTGAGGATCAATTAAAGTCAATCCTCTTTTGGCGTGGAATGACTAACTGGCTTGGTGGTATGGGTATCGTTGTACTATTTGTAGCAATTCTACCATTTATGGGAGTTAGAGGTGCAAACCTAGTTTCAGCAGAATCTGTTGGACCAACTAAGGATAAGCTTACTCCTCATATCCAGCATACAGCTATGATTCTATGGGGAATTTATGTTGGCTTCTCTGTTTTAGAGGTGCTTTTCCTATTACTTGGAAAGCTTTCTATCTTTGATGCTGTTACAGTTACCTTTGGTACAATGGGTGCAGCCGGGTTCTCAGCAAAGAATAGCTCAATAGGAGGGTATAACTCTGCATATGTAGATTGGGTAGTAATAGTTTTTATGACAATTGCAGGTATGAACTTCGCTCTCTTTTTTAAGGCTATACAGGGTAGAATCGATAAGGTAATAAAGGATGCTGAGTTTAGAGTATATATCTCTTTGATATTTGTTTTTTCATTAGTTGGAAGTGTATCTTTATTAATTAATAGAGTTTATCCAAACTTTTTTACAGCTATTAGATACTCTGCATTCCATGTAATAAGTGTATTAACTACAACTGGCTTTGCTATTTGTGACTATACCTCTTGGCCGGTATTTAACCAGATGCTTTTATTCCTACTATTCTTTGTTGGAGGGTGTGCAGGCTCTGCAGGTGGTGGTATGAAGGTAGTAAGAATTTCTACATTAATGACACTTGCTAAAAACACAATTAAGAAGCGATTACACCCAAGAGCAGTAGTACAAACAAGGCTTGGAGGGGATATCATTGCGCAAGATACAACACTATCTATTGCGGGCTTTATTGGTGTATATCTTTTAACTGGCTTTGTTGGCGCATTAATTATATCTACCTCAGGACGCTCACTTGAAACATGTCTATCTGCTGCATTCTTATTTGTCGGAAATATTGGTATTGGTTTAGGTGATGTAGGACCTGCAGGAAACTTTTCTATATTTTCACCAATTCTACAGTGGGTAGCTTCCTTTTTAATGCTAGTTGGAAGACTTGAGCTATTTACTGTTTACGCTTTATTCTCAAAGTCCTTCTGGAAGAGGGGTTAAAGAAAGGAGTGCAGCATTACATTGCACTCCAAAAATATTAATTATCACTATTTTTCCATTACCTTTTCTTTTTCTTTCTTTGCTACTGCTTGAATTTTATCTGCAATAAGCTCGATTCCTTCATATAGCTCGTAGCAATCATAACTTACTATCTTCTCAGTTTTCCACTTGAAGTGAAGAATCGCATCGATATGAAATCCTATTCCTTTACTCTCTCTCTTGATAGCGATATCAAGGTCATGGAGATAGTCATCTGCAAATGATAGCTTTTGTAGCTTCTTGTCAATAAAGTCCTTAGTCTCTTGACTTGGTACGTAGTTAATGCCTCTGACTGTTAGATTCATGTCTTACCTCCCGATAAAATAGTCTATATATAAAGTATACTATCAAATGGGCTAAAAGCAAAACAAAATCAAAATAATCTATACTCCTCTAATATATGATGAGTCTATATCGAGCTCCTTACGATATTTATTAACAGTTCTTCTTGCACAGGAAATTCCCTTTTGAGCAAGCATATCACTAATCTTTTGGTCTGATAGAGCTTTACCAGTTGTGTTATTTTCGATAATCTCTCTTACCATATCCTTTACAGCTGTTTTACTAAAGGTAACTCCTGTATCCTCATTTTGAATACCACTCGGAAATAGCTCCTTAAGCTGGAAGAGTCCCCAATCGGTATCGATATACTTACTTGTTGTAATTCTACTTACTGTAGTTTCGTGAACACCAATCTCATCTGCAACCTCTTTTAAAGTAAGTGGCTTTAAGCTTCTTGGCCCAAAAGCAAAGAATGACTTTTGCTTTTCAAGAAGGACTCTACCTACCTTTTCAAGGGTACTTCTTCTTAAATCTAGCTGGTTAATTAAGCTTTCAGCAGATGATACCTCTGCTTTTAGATATTTACTTGCTTCCTTCTCTTCCTTGTTTTTCGAATCTGAGTACTCATCTAACATCTCACGATATTGATTATCTACAGAGACAACTGGTAAGGATGAGTCATTTATTCTTAATACTAATTTATTACCATCTTCATTTTTTATAGATAAATCAGGAATTATTGATCTATCCCAAGAGACACAATATTTTAATCCAGGGTAAGGTGTTAGAGTCTTTAGAAAATCAAATAGGGCTACTAGGTCCTCTTCATCAATCTTAAGTGCCTTTGCAACCTCCTTACTCTTCCCAGCTCTCATCTTCTCAAGATAGTTATTTACTAATTCTGTAAATGCTACTAAATCATCACCCTTTAAGCCTGCATCAATAGCTTGTAGTACTAACGATTCTTTATAATCCTTACATGCTATACCTGCTGGCTCTAGCTGATGTAAGACCTTTAGTGCTTCATCTAAATATTGAATATCGTTTTCAGATACTAAGCTACTAGGCTCCCTTGTGAAGAAACCCTTTTCATCAAGGGATGAAATAAGAATTTCTGCAACTCTACTTACATTCTCATCTAGCTTAATTGTACCTAGCTGGGAGAGTAAATGCTCCTCAAGAGTTTCTTCCTCCTTCACAGTACCTTCAAGCCAATTTTGATGGTTATCTGATAAATCAGAGCCATATGCTGAGGAATCTGAGTAATCCTCATAGCGATCTCTACGGGAATATTTATCTAAATATTCTTCGTAGCTAACTCCATTACTTTTCTTTGGCTCTTCAACAACTATAGTAGGGTTTTTACTTGCTTCATCCTCTATTTTTTGAATTAATTCATTTAGAGGTAATGTCATAAGCTCCAATGATTGGAGCATCTGTGTATTAAGCTTTAGCTGTTGCTTCTGTGTTAAGGAGAGAGAGGAGGCTATCATCTTATCTCCTCTTTCATAAAGTCATTACCAAAATAAATCTCTCTTGCGAGCTCATTGTTGATAAGCTCCTCTTTAGTTCCATAAACTAAAATATTACCTTCATTAATTATGTAGGCACATGTAGTTATTTCAAGAGTGTCTCTGACATTATGATCTGTTAATAAAATACCAATTCCTTGGTCCTTAAGCTTACGAATTATTTGTTTAATTTCATATACAGCCTTAGGATCGATTCCAGCAAAGGGTTCATCGAGTAGCAGAAACTTTGGGTTTGTAGCAAGGGCTCTTGCTATTTCTGTTCTTCGTCTTTCACCACCTGAAAGAGTGTAGCCATATTGCTTTCTAAGCCTAGAGATACCAAACTCCTCCATTAGGCTCTCAGTTAACTCTTTTTTCTCACTCTTTGATAAATCACTACGTGTTTGTACAACTAGCTTAATATTATCCTCGACAGTAAGCTTTCTAAAGATACTACTCTCCTGTGGAAGGTAGCTTAGTCCTAGCTTTGATCTTTTATGCATAGGGAGGAAGGTGATATTCTCTCCATTAAGTAATATCTTTCCACCATTACTTTTGATAAAGCCTACTATCATATAGAAGGTTGTAGTTTTACCAGCACCATTAGGACCAAGTAGGCCTGTAATAGAACCATTCTCCATAGAAAATGAAATTCCCTTTACTACCTGCTTTCTTCCATATTTTTTTGTAAGAGCTTCTACAGCAAGAGTATTAGCCATTAACCGCTCCTTTGATCTTACCTTCAAGTCTAATTTCTTCACTATCTAGATCAATTGAGAGTAGTGCTGAACTATAGCTATTATTATTCCAATCAACACTAGCATTTCCAGCTAAGACTAAAGTATTTTCACTTCTATTGAATGTAATCTTCTCTGCTCGAGCATTTAAGATATCTGAATCTGTATTCATCAATAATCGAGCTGACATTTCAAGAGAGAGTATTTCATTTTTAAGGTCATATACTACAGAAAATGATGATGCTTCTAACTCATTTATGCTATCAGAGACTTCACACCAGGAGCTAATAATTAAACGCTCAGCTACTCTATCGTAGAAGAGATTTGAGGTTTTAATTAAAAGTCCCTTTTCCTCATCCTTTATAGTAATTGCACCTGTACATGTAATTTGAGAGTAATCATCACCTGCTAATACAATTTCATCGGCAGTAATCTCCATGCCCTCAGCACTAACCATAGCATTGTTAGTTAGACTAA
>NZ_VUNN01000010.1 GCF_009695635.1 Bullifex porci | reverse complement strand
TTACCGTGGACAGCAAAAAACTGTTTATAAAATCTCTACAAGTTCTGTGCCTGAAGTGACAGGTCTAAGTCTTTATCAATAATAATTAAGGAAAGCACTTTAGTATGGTTTGTATGTTTTCCCTTTTTATTTGACTTTTTCTGTCCTTTTTCAGCTGACTCTTTTTGTCCCTTTTTAACTGACTCTGACAGTGTATCACGACAGGGACGTGAATGCCGCGATGAACATACTCGCTGAGGCAAAGCGTATTATGAACCGAATGGAACAGGCGAAGGACGCCTAGATCATAAGGCGAGGCCGGACGGGTCTCGCGGGCCAGAGACGGTGTAAGACATCCTTTGGGGTGCAGCCGTCGTTACCATGGCCAAATTCCCATGGGCTTGCCCGTGGGAGTACGTCAACTTTCCCTGAATTGCATCAATTACACAAGAATCGATTTTTCCATCCTCAGTAACTATTACCGCTGCAATTAAAATATCAGCTGCACCCTGTCCATAACCCTTGCTTGTAGCAGACTTTCCTGAAGCAGATGTAATAAGAGCAAGACCTGTCTTAACATCCATCTTTGCTGGTCTTTCTGATTCCATCTTACCCTGAGCGAAAATTGATGAAACTGCGATTAAGCAAACAATAAGAATTGTTAATAATTTCTTCATAATCATTTCTTCCTTTATATTTATCCAAAAGCATGGCTCTTTGGAGTAAGATTAAACTAACCTAAATCCTTTGACATACAAAATATTTGATAAGTGCTTATAATACTTATGAGTAGTGGATAAGAAAACAAAATTTTTATGATTTTTAAGTAGTTTTATATAGAAAATTGTATATTGTCTACAATATGTCATATTTACTAAAATTGGATATATTGGTGGAATTTATAGTGATAACGAAATAAAAATAGGTGAATTACATCATAATATTATGAAGCAAAAGCTCGGAGAGCTAGGTCTTTATAATAAAGAACTATTTTTTACTGGAAGACTCTCTGATTCAGATGGCTCATCACTATTAAGAGCTGTAGTACATAATGGTGCTGAGGCTATAATTGTGTCATCTCAATTATTAGAAAAGGGTGTAATTTCAGAGTATGAAAGACAAAATCTAAAGATACCTATTGTACTTACTCGTGATATGCCATTTGATATTGGTGCCGTTGATAATAATTTTCCAAAGGTAAAGGTGTATCCCGATGCGATATGGCAAGTAGCTGTAGAAATTTTAATTGCTCATGGCAGGAACCCAAAGCTAAATGGAAATGTCTTTATTCCTTCAATTTTTGAAAAGCCCTGAAAAAAGTAAGTAGCTTATTTTGTAAACTCTATTGTATTCTATTTCTAAAGGAACGATACAATGGCAATACCAAAATACTTAACTGAACCTAATACTTATCAAATTAATAGAGAGCCTCATCACTCAATATTTAGAGCAAAGAATGAAAAGAATTTAAATACTGGGTGGCGCTTAGCATATTTTGATGATGCTGCTTTAGTACGTGATGATTTCTATTTAGATGAAGAGCTAAGAGCTAATATGAAAGAGGTAAAGGTTCCTCTTTCATTAGAGCTACAGGGATATAAAAAGCCAATATATGTAAATATTCAATACCTATGGGATGGAAGCGAGGAGATATTACCTCCTAATATCCCATCTAAAATTCCATGTGGAATTTACTTTAATACTATAGATATCGAATCTCTAGATAAGATCTATATGCTTAGATTTTATGGTGTTGAGCAAGCCTTTGATCTATTTATTAATAATTGCTTTGTTGGATACTCTGAGGATAGCTTTACACTCTCAGAATTTAATATCTCTAGCTATTTAAAGCAGGGTAGAAATGAAATCTTTGTTAGAGTTTTCAGGTATAGCACTGCCTCTTGGCTTGAGGATCAAGACTTTTGGAGGATGTTTGGAATCTTTAGACCTGTAACCTTAGTAGCTCATGAAAAGGATTATATTAAGGATTTAGAGGTTATACCTACCTTAAATGAGGATTTCACAAAAGGTAGTGTAGTCTTTAAGGTAAAAAGCTCAGCTAAGAGTGTAAAAATATTATTTAATGGTGAAGAAAAAAATATAGAAGTAGTTGATGGAAGTGCAGTGGCTTTATTTAGTGTTGCTAAGCCTGCTCTTTGGTCTCCTGATAGACCTAATTTATATGAGTATAGAGTATCAACAGAAGGTGATACTATCTCATCATCACTTGGATTTAAGAGAATAGATTTAAAGAAGGGGACAATAACCTTAAATGGAAAGCGCCTTATCTTTAGAGGTGTAAATCGCCATGAGTGGAATATGAATAGTGCTAGGTGTGTTTCATATGAGGATACAGAAAAAGCTATTATCACAATGAAACAAAATAATATTAATAGCGTTAGAACCTCACACTATCCAAATGCACCATTCTTCTATGAGCTTTGTGATGAATATGGCTTACTTGTTATTGCAGAAGCTAACTTAGAGACACATGGAACGTGGACTAGAGCAGATAAAATCAATTTTGATAGTGCTATTCCAAATGATAATATGCTTTGGGCTCCTGCAGTATTAGATAGAGAGAAGGCTAATGTTGAATCATATAAGAACCATGTATCTATAGTAGCATGGTCTCTAGGGAATGAATCCTTTGGTGGAAGTGTTTTAAGAGACGCTTCTCTTTGGATAAAGAGTAGAGACTCAAATAGATTTGTTCACTATGAGGGTGTATTTAATGATAGACGCTATGATGTATTAACTAGTGATGTTGAGTCACAGATGTATACTCCTCCAGAAAAGTGTGAAGAGTTTATGAGAGAAAATCCAAACAGAGTATTTATGCTTTGTGAATACTCACATGCTATGGGAAATAGCTGTGGTGGCCTCATTGATTACATTAAGCTTGAGGAAAAATATCCAAATTATGCAGGTGGCTTTATTTGGGATTATATGGATCAATCACTACTTCTTGATGGATATCTTTCTAGTGGTGGTGAAAATGGAGCATCTCCATCTGATTACTATTTCTGCAACAATGGTCTTGTATTTGCTGATGGAAAGGAAAGCCCTAAGATGCAGGAGGTATTTCATGCATATCAGCCATTTAAAATCCACATAGATAAAAAAGAAATATGGATTAAAAATACTTCAATTGACCTTGATTTAGGAGAATTTGAAATTGTAGTAATGCATGATAAGGATGGTATCTTTATTGAGTCTAAGAGCTATTTTATTAATTTAGCTCCAGAGTGTGTAACTGCTTTTGACCAGCCTTTTAAATTTAGTGATGGCGATGAATCTATTACTGTGATGATTAAGGAGCTCTCTGGAGAGGGTATTATCGCTTATGAGGAGATTAGAAGTTATAAAAGGATAGCTAGAAGTAAGGTTGAACAAAGAATTATTCAAGGTGATAGAAATTTCACAATAAAGACTAATAGCTTTACTGCGATGGTAGATAGGCAAAATGGCTTTATTTCCTCATTTGTGAAAAAAGATAGAGATTATATTACACGTCTACCTTCCTTTGCTTTCTTTAGAGCTCCTGTAGATAATGATAGAGGCTCACAGCTTTGTTCAAAGCTATCTCTTTGGCTTGCAGACCAAACATATCCAATTATTGATGATGTTGTTGTATCAGATAATGAGATTATCTCTCATTTCATACTCCCAGCTACAAAGAGTAGTGTTGATGTTGCTTATGCTCTAGTCGATGATGGTAGCTTAAGAGTTAAAATGACGTATCATGGAGATTGCTGCTACATCTTTGAATATGGAATGTCATTTGCTTTTGATAAAGTAGAAAAGGTTAAATACTTTGGCTTAGGCCCTGAGGAGAATACTGTTGATCGCTCAAGTGGTGCTTGCCTTGGCCTGTGGGATTTAAATGTCAAAAAGAATATGACTCCATATAGAAAGCCTCAAGAGTGTGGCTCTAGAACTGGTGTAAGATATGTAAAATATAAGGATTTAACAATATCCTCAGATGAGCCAATGGTAATTTCAGTTTTACCTTATACCTCAAATGAAATACTATCTTCATATCAATTTAGAGATCTTCCTCCATATAATAAATGTGTTATTAAGGTTCTTAAAAACACTATGGGTGTTGGTGGTGATAATAGCTGGGGTGCTCTTCCTAGAGATGAGTACTGCTACAAAATAAAGGATAATGAAACCTTTACATTTTATATAAAGTAGTGAGTCTTTAGATGTCTAGTGATAGAGTAACAATTCAAGATATAGCCTTTGAGCTTGGAGTTAGTACTGCAACTGTATCAAATGTAATTAATGGTAAGACTAAGAAGATTAGTGATGAAACTATAAGCCTAGTTGAGAGAAAGCTTGAGGAGATGGGGTATTTACCACGTCAGGCTAGAATCATGATGGGCAAAAATCCATCTAGGCTTGTAGGCTTAATTATTAATGACCATGAAAAGTATGAGGGCCATCCATTAGAGGATGGGTATATGTCAAAGCTTGTTAACTCATTGGCAATAGAATCAGAGAGAAGGGGCTTGTTACTAATTGTTAAGCTTGCAACAAGAATAGATGACGTTCCTCTTTTAGCCTCACTATGGAATATGAGTGCTGTAATGGTTCAAGGCTTTTGTGAGGTTGATTACCAATATCTTAAAAATCAGATGCATCGTCCTCTAATTATCTTTGATGGGTTTTTCCCTGCAAATGATAGCTATGTTAATCTTGAGGTTGATAATTACCAGGGAGGTGTAGTCGCAGGAGAGTATCTCAGAAAAATGGGGCACTCTAGAGTCCTATGCTTAAGTGATAATAATATCTGTCTTGATGCTCTAAGATTCCAAGGGCTTTGCTCAATTATACCTCAATCTAATCTCATGATTATCCCAAAGCTTAAAAAGGAAAGAGAGAGCTTTTATAAAAGTAACTTAGATGAGATCTTAAAATATAGCGCTGTCTTTGCTGTTTCAGATTACTATGCACTAGATTTAATAAGAAACCTACAGGCATCAGGTGTTAAAATCCCTCAAGATATCTCTGTTTTAGGTTTTGATGATACAGCTATTTCTGCAGATACTTTTCCTCCTCTAACAACGATTAGACAGGATTGTGAAAAAAGAGCTTCTATAGCCTTTGACCTTATTTATGAGCTTGAGAGAGATATTAACCTAAGAAAGGTTGTTTCACTCCCAGTTGAGGTTGTGGAGAGAGAAACTGTAAAAAAGATTTAGGTTATGAATTTAACCTGTTGTGATTAATTTCTTTTTTGTGCTAATCACAAAATATGAAAAAAGAAAGTCTTATCAAAAATAAGGATTTTGGAAAGGAGCTAATATCTTTAGCTCTTCCTATTACACTGCAGGGCATATTTTATGCTTCCTTTAATGTTATCGACCAACTAATGACTGGTCAGCTTGGTAGCAGTAGTATTGCTGCTATTGGTATCGCAGGAAAATTTATTAGTATTTTTTCTGTTATGATTAATACCTTTGGTGCAATTGCTGGAATTATCATTTCACAGGCGATAGGTAAAAAGGATAAGGTTGAAGAGGGAAAAGGGTTCTATAGCAACCTCTTTATCTCACTTATTATTGCAATCATATTTATTTCTTTAAGTATGATAATTCCTGAAGGTATTATGAGCCTTTATTCTGTAGATAGCCAGATGATAAAAATTGCAGCCTCTTATCTAAGAATATACTCTATAAGCTTTATTTTTATAGCTATTACTACAATGTGTTCAACCTATTTAAGGTGTGTAGATCATGCTAAGGAGCCTCTATATGCAGGAATTATTAGTATGGTTACAAATACTATTTTAAACTACATCTTAATATTTGGCTTTGGCCCAATAAAGGCAATGGGCGTTATCGGAGCAAGTATTGCAAGTGTATTAGCTCAGCTAATATCTGCACTAATATTATTATTTTATTTTCTTAAATACACAGCTCATAGAGAGATTTCTATATCAATATATAGCAAGTTAAGTGAGCTTAAATCATTTATGATAATGCTCCTTCCTCTATTTATATCTGAATTCTTATGGGTATTAGGTGAGAATGTATATGGAAGTATCTATGGACATGTTGGTACAAAGCAATGTGCCGCTATGACTCTAATGAACCCGATAGTATCATTAGAGATGGGTGCTATGACAGGTATATCCTCTGCAACTGGAATAATTGTTGGAAAGTATCTTGGCTCTAATGATAGAGCTAGAGCATATGAGAGCTCAAAGAAATTACTTAAAACTGCATTAATAGGAGCTGTAATCATAAGTGCTATTGTTGCATTAGTTTCAACTAGCTATGTAAAGCTATTTAATGTTGAAGCAGATGTAAGAGCAATGAGTGTTTATATTATATTGGTCTTTGCTTTAGTTGCACCTGTTAAGGTTTTAAATATGACACTTGGTAGTGGTGTATTACGTAGTGGTGGAAAGACTGCTTATATCGCTGTTCTTGATTCAATAGGAACCTGGTGTATTGGAGTTCCATTAGGAATTCTTTCAGCCTTCTATCTTAACTTACCAATATGGTGGGTATACTTTTTGTTAAGCCTAGAGGAGTGCTTTAGACTCGCAGCTGGTTTATTTATCTTCAAAAGTAGAAGATGGATGGGACAGCTATAAAAAATAGCAGGACGTTGCCTGCTATATATTAAAAGCTAATAGCTAATTCAAGAGCTGTGTTTATCATCTTAGTAAAGGTTTCTTCTCTTTCCTTTGCTGTTAAGCACTCTTCTTTACCAATGATATCTGAAATAGTTAGGAGTGTTATTGCATCCTTACCTAGCTCTGCTGCATTTGCATAAAGTGCAGCAGCTTCCATTTCTACTGCTAAGAGTCCCATTTTCTTACATGGTTCAAAATAGCTATCATCACAGTAGAAAACAGGAGTTGAATAAATTGGTCCTAAAACTATTGTGTCATCTATTTTAAGTAGCGCCTTTATTAGCTTTGCTGATGCTGTTGGAGCAAATACTCCAGGGAAGTTATAGTGATTTAAATACCCTGAATCGGTACTGGCAGATAGTGCTGCAACTACATCTCCAAGCTTTAAATCATCACTAATTGAGCCTGCAGAGCCAACTCTAATTATTCTATCGACATCATATTCCTTAAAGAGCTCATGAGAGTAGATACCCATTGAACCATCTCCCATACCACTTGCCATAATAGATACCTCTTTACCCTTATACTTCCCAGTATAGGCAAGTGCACCTCTTACATCATTAACAAGCTTAGCATCCTCTAAGAAGCTTTCTGCAATGAATTTTGCTCTTTTAGGGTCTCCTGGCATAAGTACTGATTTAGCTATTTCACCCTTTGCTGCATTATTATGTGGTGTCATTTTATCTTATCCTTCCAAAGAACGATTTCTTTGCTTTCGAATGTAGGCTTAAGGTCTATTATTCTTTGATTCCTACTACCTCTAAACTGAAGAGAGATATCCTTTTCCTCTGCAATAAATCGTCCATCAACTAAAACATCTGCAATAGAAAGTATTTCTTTAGCTATTTCTGTTGCTCCTCTTGATGGAACTTCACCTAAAAGCTCCTCAAGAGTGAAGCCTGAATAAATCCAAATAGATTTATCTGGGCATGCTAGCTTTACTCGTTTTAAGAATGGTAGAAGAGCTTCTTGATTTTCTGCCTCCATAGGCTCTCCACCTAGTAGAGTAAGTCCCTTAATATAATTAGGCTCAAGAGAAGATATTATTTTATCCTCTACTTCCTTTGTAAATGGGTTTCCATAGTTAAAGGACCAAGCCATCTCGTTAAAGCAATCTTTACAGTGGTGTCTACAACCTGAGACGAAGAGCGAGGTTCTAACACCCTCTCCATTTGCAATGTCATAATATTTAATATTTGCGTAATTCATAGGCCTTTTTAATGATTATATAACTGGTAATGGCAAAAAGAAAGGAGAAGGGGTCCTTCTCCTTACGATATTAAATTAAATTCTACTTATTATAGGTGTAGGACTCTTTCTTTAATCTCCTGTGTTCTACCTTGGTTCCAATACTGAGTTCCAATGTAGCCACAAGTTCTTCTTGCTACATTCATTGTATCCTGATCTCTGTTTCCACAGTTAGGACACTCCCATACAAGCTTGCCATTATCACTTACAATCTGAATCTCTCCACTATAGCCACACTTCTGGCAGTAGTCAGATTTAGTATTGAGCTCAGCATACATGATGTTATCATAGATAAACTGGATAACAGCAATAACAGCTTCAAGGTTGTTCTGCATGTTAGGAACCTCAACATAGCTAACTGCACCTCCTGTTGAAAGAGCCTGGAATTGAGATTCAAACTTAAGCTTAGTAAATGCATCGATTTCCTCTGTAACATTTACATGGTAGCTATTTGTGATATATCCCTTATCTGTTACACCCTCGATAATACCAAATCTTCTCTGTAAGCACTTAGCAAACTTATAGGTTGTACTCTCAATAGGTGTTCCATATGGTGAGAATGCAATGTTAGTTTCAGCCTTCCACTTAGCACACATATCATTCATGTGCTGCATAACGGATAGGGCAAAGCCTGTTGCACTTGGATCAGTGTGGCTCTTACCTGTCATATATCTAACACATTCACAAAGACCAGCATAGCCAAGAGAGATAGTTGAGTAGCCACCATATAGAAGCTTATCAATTTTCTCACCCTTCTTGAGTCTAGCAATTGCACCATTCTGCCAAAGGATAGGAGCTGCATCAGAGAGTGTACCCTTTAAGCGGTTGTGACGGCACATAAGAGCTCTATAGCAAAGGTCTAAGCGTTCATCAAAGATCTTCCAGAAAGCATCCATATCCTTGTGAGATGAAAGTGCTACATCAACAAGGTTAATTGTTACAACACCCTGGTTAAAGCGACCATAGAACTTATAGTTACCATTTTCATCCTTCCATGGGTTAAGTGCTGATCTACAACCCATAACTGGGAAACAGTTACCTTCCTTAAGCTCCTTCATCTTCTTTTCAGAGATGTAATCTGGTACAAGGCGCTTTGCAGAACACTTAGCAGCAAGCTTAGTTAAGTAGAAGTATTGAGTTCCTTCCTTAATATTATCCTCTTCAAGAACGTAGATAAGCTTAGGGAATGCTGGTGTAATCCAAACACCTGCTTCATTCTTAACACCTAAGATTCTCTGCTTAAGCATCTCTTCGATAATTAATGCAAGGTCATGCTTCTCACTCTCATTCTTTGCTTCATTGAGATACATAAATACAGTTAAGAATGGTGCCTGACCATTAGTTGTCATTAATGTGATAACCTGATACTGAATTGTTTGTACACCCTTCTTAATTTCATCAAGAAGACGCTTTTCTACAATTTCAGATTTTACCTTCTCATCAGGATTAATTCCGAGCATCTCAATTTCTTCTTCAACATTCTTTCTAATCTTCTCACGAGAGATTTGAACGAAAGGAGCTAAGTGAGTAAGTGAAATTGACTGTCCACCATATTGGTTAGAAGCTACCTGAGCAATAATCTGTGTTGCAATGTTACAAGCAGTAGAGAAGCTATGTGGCTTTTCGATCATAGTTTCACTAATTACTGTACCATTTTGGAGCATATCCTCAAGGTTTACGAGGTCACAGTTATGCATGTGCTGAGCATAGTAGTCTGTATCGTGGAAGTGAATAATACCTTCCTTATCTGCATCAACAATCTCCTTTGGAAGAAGAAGTCTTGCAGAGATATCACGGCTTACTTCACCAGCCATATAGTCTCTTTGAACACTATTAACAATAGGGTTTTTATTTGAGTTTTCTTGTTTAATTTCCTCGTTATTACACTCGATTAAGCTTAGGATTCTATCATCTGTTGTATTAGCCTTTCTTACAAGAGATCTTTGATAGCGATATCTTACATATTCCTTTGCAACCTCGAAGGCACCATTTGCCATAATTTGGTTTTCAACCATATCCTGAATTTCTTCTACAGAAACTGCGCGCTGTAGCTTCTCACACTTATATTGGATATAGTCTGCAGCCTCTTTGATTTGGGAATCAGAGAGCTCATGAGATACATTTGCATTATTAGCCTTTGTAATTGCGACGATTATCTTTTCAACATCAAAATCTACTTCGGAACCGTTTCTCTTTATTACTTTCATTTTTACCTCGACAGCTTCTACATTATCATAGGTTTTTACTAAAGACAAGTACAAAATATACCATACGAAGAGTGGTTGTATTATCTGATACACTATATATGGTGTATGCCGAAAATTAGAACAATTAAAGTTATATAACTTTGATAGGAAAAAATAGTAGTTCGAGATAACATTTCTGTTGTGGAAAACTTGTTGATAACTTAATAACTTTTGTCTTTAGTTAGAAATACAAGGAAAGACAAATTTATTTTTAAAATTTTTTGGTAGTGTCTCTATTTTCTTAAGTCAGTGACTTTATCCTTAGCTCTCTTTTTTATTATAGAAAATGCTGTATCAAAGCCTTCCTTCATATCACTATATGGAAGGATAAATGCTCTATTTTGTGTCATAAATAGATATATACAATCCTTAGCTAGATAGATTTGGTAAACATTTTTCCAACGATATGTTGCACTTTCCTTTTCATTAGTAACATATATGCCATCATCTTTATCAGTTAATGAAACACAATAGGCGACTCTTGGTGGATTTAGGTTTTGAAGCTTTGCCTGCTTACGTAGGGAGGAGAAAAATGTAATAAAGTATACAGCAGGAACTCCTAAGCCAACTATTAATAGTACTGACCCAAGTAAAATAGCTCCATCTATATGGTGCATAATAAAGCAAATTATTGCTGATACAGTTAAAATAGAAGCAAATATTACAGGACTTCTATAGAGCTTTTGTCTTTTAAGAATGTTAAAGATTGTAAAATTTTTAAAAATCTTTTCACTGATAGTACAATTAATAGTCATGTGATAACTATAAAATAAAGATTTTAACTTGAAAAGCATTTATAACACGTGTTAGTTTTTTACTATGACTAGGAGCGAGGGAAAACGATATTCATCAGTGATAAGAATGTTTCTGTTTCTTATCGTTTTTATTTTTGCTCTTATTTTACAGCTCTCATTATCAGAAAAGAGAAATAAAGATGTACTTGCACCTATGCTAAAGAGAAGTAGTAATGAGCAAGTAATCTCAGATACGTTATCATATGTTGAAGAGCTAAATAAATATCTTTCTCAATATCGCTGGGATTATGGTGATTTATCTGAGCTATTAATTAAGAAAAGAGAGTTTTTATCAAATACATCTTCCAAAGTGGATTCAATTAAGGCTATGAAAGGAGCTTTAAGTGAGGAAGAATTTGTCTTAGCTGAAGCAACTACAACTACTTATTCCTCCTTTATTGATTATTTAGACGATGTAATCGAGCTGCAGCTAGAAAACTTAACCGCGAAAGCTAAGGATTTATACTATGATGAGGTACAATCGTGTGGTGAGTATTTAGCTAAATATATACGAAGCTTATTAGAAAGCCATATCCAGAGAAGTAGTGAAATTAATACAAAGCTTAGCCTACTAAATGATTTTATAGGGCGCTTACAATCATTAACGCTTATTTTAATGGTTATATTTGGTTGCTTTGTAGTTCATGATTTTGTCCAAATAATTAGCTCGATGGATATCTTTGCAAAGGCTGCAAAGGAAATAGGAAAGGGAAATCTTAATTATCCAGATGTTGAGGTAAGGGGCTCTGAGGAGATCGAAAACCTCGCAGCTGTTTTTAATGAGATGAAGCATTCTATGCAAACTGCTGTAAGTGTCCTTGAGGATAAGCATAGAATGGAAATTGAGCTAAAAGAAAAGGAGAATGAAGCAATTGAGTTTGAATCGATTTTGGAGCGAGAGAAGCTTCAAAAGCTAAGAAGCCAAATCAATCCTCACTTTCTTTTTAATACATTAAATCTAATTGTATATAGTGCAAAGCAGGAAAATGCTACTAATACAGAGAATCTTTTAAGAGCTTTAAGCAACCTATTTAGATACTCTCTTGCTAGTAATGATTTCTATGTTCCTCTTTCCTCTGAGATTAAGATTGTAAATGAATTCTATCTTCTCTATCATGAGCGCTTTGGCTCTCGAATATTATTAGAGTGGCATGTAAGTGATGATGTTGAGTTAACAGAAACATACGTTCCTTCCTTTATATTGCAGCCTCTAGTTGAAAATAGCTTCCGTCACGGGCTTCTTTCCTTAGAGAGTGGCGGTAGAGTAGATATCTTTGTTACAGATTTAGGTGATGAGATAAAGATTGTTGTACATGATAATGGTGTTGGAATGGATGCAGATACTCTAAAGCTGGTAAGAGAAAGACTTACAGAGCATTCATCTAGTGGGGAGCACTTGGGATTATACAACGTTGCTGCAAGACTTAGACTTGGCGAAAATGGACTAATTAAGGTAGATTCAGAGCCAGGATTTGGCAGTAATGTTGAGCTAATTATAAAAAAGATGGAGGAATGTGATGTTCAGAATATTGGTCGCTGATGATGAGAAAGCTGAACGTGAGCTGCTATCAAACTACTTGAAGGAAGCCTTTGGAGCTACTATTGATTTAAGAGTAGTAGAGAATGGGCGTCAAGCTGTCACTATGGCTACAATTACTGAATCAGATATTTTACTCCTTGATATTGAGATGCCTGGACTCTCTGGCTTAGAGGCTGCAAAGCAAATTATCGCTCAAAGAGAGGATGTAAAGATAATCTTTATTACAGCCTTTCCTCTTTTCTCATATGCTCAGGAGGCACTAAAACTAGGAGCCTTAGATTACATCCTAAAGCCTGTTAATCGTGATAATTTAATTGCAACTGTTAAAAGAACAATGGAGCTAATAGAGGCTCAAAAGCAGCTTTCTCAGGTTGCTTCTCAAATTAATAAGATTAAAGACGATAACGATGAAAATGAGAATGTGCTAATCCAAAAGGTTAGACGTTATTTAGAGCTAAATTATATGAAGCTTGATATTTCTCTTGATTCAATATCTGAGATGATTCACTTAAATTCTACCTATTTTTCTGCTTTGTTTAAGAAGGAGGCTGGTGTAAATTTCTTAGATTATCTAACAGATTTAAGAATAAATGCAGCTAAAGAGTATTTAAGAGATCCTTTAAAGAGCTCATCAGAAATTGCATCTCTAGTTGGATATGATTCTGGTGGATACTTTACTCGTGCTTTTAAAAAGAGAACTGGAATGACACCAACTGAGTATCGTAAAAGTATAAAAAGGAATAGCCTATGATTTATTTTCTAATACTTTTAGTTCTTTTATTTCCTTCATGTACTAAGAGTGAGAGTGTAGAAGAAAAGCCTGATTTTATACTTCGATATGCAGATAACCAAACAGCTGATTATCCTACTACAAAGGCCGCCATTTTGTTTTCTGATTTAGTTTACGAGAGAACAGATGGAAAGATAAAGATATTAGTTTATCCAGAAGCAAAGCTTGGTAGTGAGAATGAGGTATTAGAGCAGGTCGTAATTGGCGGAATTGATTTCTCTCGTTTCTCTCTTGGAGCCTTTGCAGATTATATAAAGACCTTTGAAGTATTAGAGCTTCCATTTTTGTACCGTGATGCAGAGCATATGTGGCGTGTTTTAGATGGTGAGATTGGAAAATACTTTTTGGATATTAGTAAAAGTAGTGGAGCCTTTGGACTTTCGTGGTTTGATGCGGGAGCAAGAAGCTTTTATACAAGAAATAAGGTTAACTCGCTTTCTGAATTAAGTAATCTTAGGATAAGAGTTCAGGAATCAGATTATATGAGCTCTATAGTTTCAGCACTAGGTGCAATTGCAATTCAAATTCCTTACTCAGATGTTTATTCATCCTTACAAACTTTGAAGATCGATGGTGCAGAGAATAACTTTCCATCGTATGTTGCTATGGGCCATAGTGAGGTTGCAATGTATATGCTTTTAGATGAGCATGTAAGAATTCCTGAAATCCAGGTTATGAGTAGCAAAACATATGAAAAGCTTTATGAAGCAAATCCAGCATATATAGATATTATAAAGGAATGTGCAACAGAGTGCGCTCTATATGAGAGAGAGCTTTGGAAGCAATCTGAGCAGGATGCACTTAATAAAATGAAGGAAAATGGAGTAGTTTTAACACCTGTTTCTAATGAAGAAAAGGAATACTATAAAAAGAAAATAGCTAATATTTACGAGAGTAGAAGTGAAGAGGAAAAGGCGATAATCAAGGCAATTCAGGAGCTATAAATTTTACATTTCTTTTGATTAATTTCAAATTTTCAAGGTCGACTTGCGCTATGAAAAAATGTGCTTTATAAAGGGAAAAAAAGGTTGGAGAGATTATTTTTCCAATTTTATTCAAAACAGCAAGGAGATAAATATGAAAAAAATTTTAGCTGTATTGCTCATTGCTCTTGTTGCATTAACAAGTGCTTTCGCTAATGGTTCTAATGAATCAACTGGTGCTGCTAAGCAGTCTGGTCCAGTTAAACTCGTTTACGCTGAAGTAAACCCACTCGATTCTATCGTAGGTATGACAGCTCAGTACTTCAAGGAACAGGTTGAAAGACTTTCAAACGGTTCTGTTATCATTGATATCCAGGCAGCTGGTGTTCTCGGAAGTGAGAATGACGTACTTGACTCAATGGTAGGTGGCGGTACTTCTGTAGATATTTCAAGAATTTCTGCTTTCGCACTCACAAGCTATGGTGCTCAGAAGTCAAAGCTCCTTTCAATCCCATTCACATTTGAATCAAGAGAGCATTTCTGGAACTTCGCTAACTCAGATCTCGCTTCAGAATTCTTAAATGAGCCACAGGAGATTGGTCTTCCTCTCAGAGGTATCTTCTATGGTGAAGAGGGCTTCAGACACTTCTTTACAGTTAAGCCAGTTAAGGGCATCGCTGATTTCAAGGGCTTAAAGATTCGTGTATCTAACGACCCAGTTATGAACGGTATGGTTCAGGGCCTCGGCGCTTCTCCTACAGTAGTATCATTTGGTGAGCTCTATTCAGCTTTACAGACAGGTGTTGTAGATGGTGCTGAACAGCCAATTGCTAACTACAGATCTAACGCTTTCCCAGAAGTTGCTAACACACTTATCCTCGATGGTCACACACTTGGTGCTATCCAGGCAGTTATCACAGATACAGCATGGAATAAGCTCAATGACGAGCAGAGAGCTGCTATCATGGAAGCTGGTAGACTTACACAGGCTTACAATGCTCAGATTTCTGAAGCTAAAGAGAATGAAGTTCTTGACCTCTTAAAGGCTGAAGGCTGTAACGTAGTTGAAGTTACTGATAAGTCTGCATGGGCTAAGGCTTGTGAGAAGGTTATCACAGAGCAGACTAAGTCTAACGCAGCTCTATATCAGAAGATTAAGGACCTCAAATAGTCTTTATTAAATAGTTAGTGTTTTTTAGGCGCGGGGCATTTCCGCGCCTTACTTCGAATAATTAGGAGAAATTTTATGCCTAAATTTTTTGAAACGATGGATAAGATTAGACCTGCATATGACTGGGCTTACAAAATTGTACTATTCATTTGTAAGCTTTTGCTCATTGCAGATATTCTTATTACATCATATGCAGTAGCAGGAAGATTACTAGGGCAATATATTCCATTCTTAACAGACCCTGCATGGACTGAGGAGGTAGTTCTTACCTGTATGTCCTACATGGCTGTATTATCTGCAGCACTTTCAATTAGACGTGGTGCACACATTAGAATGACAGCTTTTGATAGATATATCCCTAAGACTGCTTTAGCTGTACTTGATATTATTGCAGATATTGCAGTTCTTGCTCTTGGCCTTATCATGCTTATTGTTGGTTGGAGATATACATCAACACTTGGTAGCAGAGGCTTCTATGTTTCACTTCCATGGCTAAGCCGATTCTGGATGTATTTACCAGTTCCAGTTGCAGGACTTGCAATGATTGTTTTTGAACTCGAAGCTATTTATAACCATATTAAAGCATTCTTTGTTAAGGAGGAAAAATAATGGATACTCAATCTTTAGCTATTTTGGTACTCCTTGGCTCTTTCTTTGTAATGATTTTCTTACGTTTCCCTATCGCATATGCTGTAGGACTTTCCTCAGTATTTTGTATGCTAGTTCAGGGAAATAGTCTAAACGATGTATGTCGTTTGATGGTTAAGGGTATTTCATCCTTCTCATTAATGGCAGTTCCATTCTTTATTACAATGGGTGTATTAATGGGCTCTGGTGGTATTTCAGATAAGCTCATTGCACTTGCTAACTCATGTGTAGGTTGGATGAGAGGTGGCCTTGCTCAGGTAAACGTTGTAGCATCTTACTTCTTCGGTGGTATCTCTGGTTCAGCATCTGCTGATACAGCATCTCTCGGATCTATCCTTATTCCTATGATGGTTGATGAAGGCTATGATGCAGACTTCTCAACAGCTGTAACAATTACATCCTCCTGTGAAGGTCTTTTAGTACCTCCTTCACATAACATGGTAATCTATGCAACTACTGCTGGTGGTATTTCAGTAGGAAGCCTCTTTCTAGCAGGTTATCTTCCTGCAGCACTCTTAGCAGCATCCTTGATGATTGGTTCATACATTATCTCTGTTAAGAGAGGATATCCAAAGGGAGAGAAGTTCAGCTTAAAGAAGTTCATCATCCAGCTCGGAAAATCAATTTGGGCTCTCGCAGCTGTAATTATTGTAGTAGTAGGTGTTGTTGGTGGTTTATTTACAGCTACTGAATCAGCAGCTATCGCAGTAATCTACTCCTTAATTGTTTCAGTATTTATCTATAAGGGTCTTAACTGGAAGGGTGTTTGGAAGGCTCTCGAAGAGTGTATCAATACACTTTCTATTGTATTGATCTTGATTGCAACCTCTTCTGTATTTGGTTACTGTCTCACAACCTTACATGTACCTGATATGGCAGCAGCTGCTATCACATCACTTACAAGTAACAAGATTGTATTGATTCTTTTACTTAACCTTATCCTTCTTGTTCTTGGTTGTATCATGGATATGGCTCCAATCATCTTGATTGCAACACCTATCTTACTTCCAATTGCAACAGGTATTTGTGGTCTTGACCCAATCCAGTTTGGTATCATGGTTGTACTTAACTGTGGTATTGGTCTTCTTACACCTCCAGTTGGTGCTGTACTCTTCATCGGTTCTGCTGTTGGTAAGACTCCAATGGAAAAGGTTGTAAAAGCAACATTACCATTCTATGGCTGTATGATTCTCTGTCTCTTGTTGGTATCCTTCATCCCTCAGATCAGCTTAATTATTCCAAAGCTCTTAGGTGGATATATCCCAACAAACTTTTAATTAATATTGGCTTCCCTTCGGGGAAGCTTTAATATTATAGATATGGAAAAGCTATTTAATTTTAAGCTCTCGAAAATTTATCCACTCTTAGTTGCTAAGGCTCAAAAAAAGAATAGAAGTGAAGAAGAGGTTATCGCTTGTATTATCTGGCTTACTGGATATGATGAAGAGAAAATAAAGAACATTCTTCTATCTGATATCACATATAAGGATTTCTTTGTAAATGCACCATGTATGAATGAAAAACGTTATCTAGTTAAGGGTAGTATTTGTGGTATAAAAATAGAAGCTATTGAGGATCCTATATATAAGGATATAAGAATCCTTGATAAGCTAATTGATGATTTAGCTAAAGGCAAAAGCCTTGAGAAGCTACTTCCTTGAGCATTATCGCTCTTATTTTCCCACTATAAGATATTTTAGTTTCATAGCATTGTGATATTAGGTTTTATTAGGATTTCTTCTTAAAATTTAAAGTACTGAATTAAACTTAATTATCTCTTTGTTTCTATGAGTAAAGTTAGTTATATTATTGACGTACGATAGTTGAAAGATTACTATTTAAAAAGGAAGTGGCCTATCGATAGACGGTGTTCCACTCCAAGATTTAGTAACCAAATAAATCGTCACTAGCTATTGAAGAGGACTAGTGGCGATTATTCTTAGTGATAGCTATTTCAAGCATTACTGCTGAAATAACTAATCCAGTTATTCTAATTATTAAATCAATGATTTGATAATCATTCATAACTATCACCTCCTTATCATTAAGATTTGGAGGTTAACCTCCATATCCAGGCGACATGGAGTGAAAAACGCCTACCGCTCTACGAGTTAGGCCACATCTCAATCAAATAATATAGTTTTATTGAAGGTCAATATTATTGACACAAAATTAAACACAAAAGCCTGTGAAAATACTTAAATATTGAGTTAGGTAACAAAAATGAGGATTTAGCTAAAGGAAGCTACTTCCTTAAGCATTATCGCTCTTATTTTCCCTCCATATTTTTCTTTAGTTAAAATATTTTTATAACCAAGCTTTAATGCATTTTGCATTGAATATATGTTATCGGGATGTATTGTGCACATTAAGTATTTATATCCAAGCTTTATTGCATCCTCTTCGGCTTTTTTCATTAAGATATTTTGATATCCTCTACCTCGATATGAGCTATCAACAGCTACAGAGTCCATATGAGCAACCTTTAACAAATATTTCTCACAAAGACCAATATCATAACCAAGATTTTCCTCATCAAGGTGAGGGAAGGTTAGTAGAAAGCAGGCTACAAGCTTATCGTTATCAAATATTTTATATGTAAATCCATCCTTTGGAGGAGTGTATTCTTTATCAAATGCAAAGAACTCTTTGTTTTCAATTTCATTATAGGTCTTTTCAAATAAAAGCCATGCATCTTTATCTTTTGTATTATTAACTCTGATTATTTCCATTGCTTAAGAATACAGACTAGAACATTTTTTTGAAATAGTGAAAGTTTTTACTTAGAAATTGTTTTTTCTTGCATTTGATTAGTTGCTGATTTATCCTAAATTGCAGGTAAAACTTATCAAAAGGAGATAAGAAATGAAAAAACTATTATCAGTTCTATTAGTTCTATTACTAGCAGTATCACTCTTTGCTCAGGGTGCTTCTGAAACTGCTAAAACAACAACATCAACAAATGATTCCCCACTTGTTCAGGCTGCTAAGGAAGAGGGTGAACTTGTAGTATACGGCTCATGTGAGGAAGAATACCTTGCAGCAGCTTGTGCAAAGTTCGAAGAGCTTTACGGAATTAAGACTGTATATCAGCGCCTTTCAACAGGTGAAGTACAGGCAAAGATTGAAGAGGAAAAGGGTAATCCATCAGCAGATGTATGGTTTGGTGGTACAACAGATCCTTATAACGTTCTTGCTGCAGAAGGCTTCTTAGAGTCATATAAGGCTGAGAATGCTAAACACATTACAAAGCCAGTTTATATGGATAGTGAAGGTAGATGGTATGGTATCTACACAGGTATCTTAGGAATTATGTATAACAAGGATGAGGTTGCTAGACTTGGTGTTAAGATTCCTACAGACTTTGCTGACTTAACAGATCCTCAGTATAAGGGCTTAATTTGGACATCTAACTATAACACAGCTGGTACAGCTAAGCTCATCATCAATACAGTTATCCAGAAGTATGGTCATGATGCAGGTATTCAGTACTTAGTAGACCTTGATAAGAACATCCACGTTTATACAAAGTCTGGTTCAGGTCCTTCAAAGAACGTTGGTACAGGCGAATGTGTTATCGGTCTTGGCTTCTTACACGATGGTATCACACAAATCGTAGATAACGGCTATGACAATATCGGTCTCGTTCTCCCATCATCTGGTACAACATGTGAAATTGGTGCAACAGCAATCTTTAAGGGAGCTAAGCATCCTAATGCAGCTAAGCTTTGGATTGAATTCGCACTTTCTCCAGATTGTGTAAACATTGCTAAGGATAATGGTTCATATCAGTTCCTAGTACTTGATAACGCTGAGCAGCCACAGATCGCTTATGAATTTGGCTTAGACCCAACAAACGTTATCGACTATGATTATGATGATGCAACAAATAATATCAAGAGATATGTATCTGAAGTAATGGAAGCTCTTGCAGCATCTGGCGCAGCAACAGGCGATGTAACAAGATTCCAGATTAAGTAGTAAAATATTTATTCCTGATTAATTTTAAGAGGGGTGATGTGCTTTCATCCCTCTTTTTTGACTAATTTTACAAGGAGGCATAAGGATGGCAAAAGGGCAAGGGGCGGCTCTTGATAGGAAAAAGCTAATGAAAGACCCTATCATGGTCACCACTATAGTTGTACTGATAGCCTTTTTAACTTTATTTATTCTCTATCCACTTGCAGTATTGCTTGTTGATTCATTTGTAGGTGATGGAAAGTTTGGTATATCAGTTTTCCAACGTATTTTTAAGATGCCTACATTTACAAAGGCTATTACTAATACGCTAAAGGTTGGCTTCGTAGTAGGTATTTTTTCAACAATAGTAGGCTTACTATTTGCTTATGTTGAAGTTTATTTAAGAATGAATAAATTCGTTGGGGGCTTGTTTAAGGTCGTTTCATTGCTACCAGTAGTTTCACCTCCTTTCGTACTATCTCTTTCAATGATAATGCTCTTTGGTAAGGCTGGTATTATTACAAGACACATACTAAAGATATATGATAACTCTGTATATGGCTTCTGGGGAATCGTAATTGTACAATCGTTAACATTCTTCCCAGTATGCTACATGATGCTAAAGGGTCTATTAAAGAATATCGATCCTTCTCTTGAGGAAGCTGCAAGAGATATGGGAGCAACACGCTTTAAGGTATTCTCAAGTGTTACTCTACCATTAATTCTACCTGGTATTGGTAATGCATTCTTAGTTACATTCATTGAATCTATTGCAGACTTTGCAAACCCAATGATTATTGGTGGCTCCTATGATACTTTAGCAACTACAATTTATTTGCAGATTACTGGTGCCTACGATAAAGCTGGTGCAGCTGCTATGGCTGTTGTGCTTTTGACAATTACTCTATTTATGTTTGCTATTCAAAAGTATGTACTTGAAAAGAAGACTGCAGCAACACTAACAGGTAAGGCTTCAAGAGGTAGAATGCTTATAGAGGATAGAAGTGTAAAAATTCCTCTTACAGTATTTTGTACTGCAGTTGCTCTCTTCGTAATTATTATGTACATCTGTGTACCAATCGGTTCCTTATTCCCAACCTGGGGATATAAGTTCTTCCCACTTACATTAAAGTGGTATCAGCAAGTATTTACAAGGTATAAGGGCTTTAAAGCCTTTAAGGACTCCTTTGTACTATCATTAATAAGTGCACCAATTACAGCATTGCTATCTATGATTATCTCATACTTAGTTGTTAAAAAGAAGTTTAAGGCTAAGGGCTTTATTGAGGCTGTTTCAATGCTAGCAATGGCAGTTCCAGGAACAGTTCTTGGTGTCGGATACATTAGAGGCTTCTCTGGTGGTATCTTCCATACAGGACTTTTACAGTGGATTTATGGCTCTGCAACACTCTTAGTAATTGTATTTGTTGTTCGATCACTTCCTACTGGAACACGCTCAGGTATATCTGCTCTTCGCCAGATTGATAAGTCTATTGAAGAATCAGCATATGATATGGGAGCAAACTCCTTCCAAGTATTTATGACAGTTACCTTACCACTTATTAAGGATTCCTTCCTCTCTGGTTTGGTTACATCGTTCGTAAGAAGTATCACCGCTATTTCTGCTATTATCTTGCTCGTTACTCCACAGTTCTTACTCATTACTGTACAGATTAATGAATTTGCAGAGAAGGGCTCATATGGCTTGGCTTGTGCATTTGCAACGATACTCATTCTTATCACATATGGTTCTGTACTCTTGATGAACCTATTCATCAAGTATTTCGGAACAAGTAAAAAGCTTCAGGAGGCTGAATAATGGAAAAAATTAAGAAGGGCGTACGCCTTGAGCATATTTCAAAAATCTATAAGGATCCAAAGACTGGCAAGGACTTTTATGCTGTAAAGGATACAGACCTTGAGATTAAGCCAGGTTCCTTTGTTACTCTATTAGGCCCATCAGGTTGTGGAAAGACTACAACACTCAGAATGATTGCTGGTTTTGAAAGCCCAGATGAGGGTGAGATTTATTTAGGTGATGAGCCAATTAATGAGCTCACTCCTAATAAGCGTGACACAGCAATGGTATTCCAGAGCTATGCTCTTTTACCTCACTATAATATCTTTGATAACGTTGCATATGGCCTTAAGCTAAGAAAGCTTCCAAAGGATGTCATTAAAGAAAAGGTAATGAAGATTTTGGAGCTTGTTAAGCTTTCTGGAATGGAAGGTAGAATGACTAACCAGCTATCTGGTGGTCAGCAGCAGAGAGTTGCACTTGCTCGTGCTCTTGTTATTGAGCCTTCAGTACTTTTATTCGATGAGCCTCTTTCAAACCTCGATGCAAAGCTTCGTGTTGAGATGAGAACTGAGATCAGAAGAATTCAGCAGGAGGTTGGTATTACTGCTGTATATGTAACTCACGACCAGAGTGAAGCAATGGCTATCTCAGACCAAATTATTATCATGGATAAGGGTGTTGTTGCTCAGATGGGTACTCCAGAGGAGATTTATTACCACCCAGTAAGTGAGTTCGTTGCTGACTTCATTGGTGAAGCAAACTTCCTTAGAGGAAAGTATGTTGGAAATGATGGTAAATATGCAGTTCTTGACTTTGAAGGTAATAAGCTTAAAACACCTCCAAAGGATGATATGAAGGTAGGAGAGCAATATACAGCTGTTCTTCGTCCTGAGGCTGCAAAGCTTGGTGATGAGGGTGGTCTTGAATGTAGAGTTATTGTTTCCTGCTTCATGGGTGCATACCAAAATTACCATGTAATGGTTGGTGATACTCTTGTTAAGCTTGAAGACCATAACCCTAAGAATAGACGTGTTTATAAGGTTGGTGAGAAGTGTCATCTTCTTATCGATACCGATGCACTACATGTAATTTAACGATTATTAAGAAAGCGGTCCAAATGGGCCGCTTTTACCATATTATTTCCTTTTGATTTGTTTGTTTTAAAAACTCATTACACTTTTTAAAGTGTCCACAGCCAAAGAACCCTCTATATGCTGATAGTGGACTTGGATGTACAGCTTCAAGTATTAAATGATTCTTAGACTCGATGAGAGCTTTTTTGCTTCTAGCATAAGAGCCCCAAAGCATAAATACCTTTGGTCTTTCATCTCTTCCAAGCATAGTTATTGCTCTATCTGTTAGAGTTTCCCATCCTTTAGATGCATGTGATGCTGCTCTATGAGCTTGAACAGTTAATGTAGAGTTTAGAAGTAATACACCCTGTCTAGCCCAGCGTGATAAATCAGAGGACCATGGTCCTGTTTCAACACCCTCATTGATTATTTCCTTATGAATATTTTGTAGTGATGGAGGCTCATCTGTACCCTCTCTAACAGAAAAGGAGAGGCCCATGGCCTGTCCCTCCTCATGGTAAGGGTCCTGACCTACAATTACTACCTTTGTGTTTTCAAAGGTACATAGCTTAAAGGCATTAAAAATTTCACCCATTGGTGGATAAATAGTTTTAGAGCGATATTCACCTATTAAGAAATCTCTTAATTCAAGGTAGTAGGGCTGTACCTGCTCTCTATCAAAAAAAGGTTGCCAATCATTTTGTACATTAATCATATTCCTATTCTATCATAAGAAAACAGCCCTAAAAAGGGCTGAGTAATTAGTGACAGGAATGATGGCCACAGCTATGAGAGCCACAGGAGTGACCTTCCTCATGATGGTGGTGAGAGCACATTACATTTGGGTTGTACTCAAGCTCTCCATTAATGAATGCTTCTACAGCGCTATCAGCATCGCCAAATACTCCACCGTAAAGCTTAATACCTGCTTCACTAAGAGCCATTTGAGCTCCTCCACCAATTCCTCCACAAATTAATACATCTACGTCTAATCCATTAAGAAGGGTAGCAAGTGCTCCATGTCCGGTTCCATTTGTGTTAATTACCTTGCTATCAACAATCTTGTTATCGACTACATCATAAACCTTGAAATTCTCTGTGTGTCCGAAATGCTGGAAGATTTGTCCATCCTCATATGTTACTGCAATTCTCATAGTATTTTCTCCTTTAGCTTTAAGCTCATATTTTTTTGTTTGGTCTAGGGTAGTAATATTTCCACCGCTAATTACCAGCTTTCTAGCTTCTACAATTGCTGTTGAGAGTTTTTTGCGTGCACTTGTGTATATTGCTTGTACTGATGAGCGTGAAAGTAGCATTCTTTTTGCACACTCTTCTTGGTCTAAGCCTTCATAATCCATTAGCTTGATAGTCTCATATTCATCAAGTGAAAGAATTATACAGCAACTATTTTCTCCATCTGATGGTGTAAAAATATAGTTGTCTGGAAGGGTAGATACTAATCTACATTTACATGGCCTTGACACAAAAGCTCTCCTATTATTGGCATATGCCAGTAATAGAGTAGAGCTAATAATAGGAAATGTCAATAAGAGAATTATTGCTTATGATTGACCTCTTTATTGAAGATTTATCTAGCAATAATAAATAGAGATTTTCAAATTAAAATGTTTTTAATTCTTCTCACCCTTCCAATTCTACTTGTTACACTAGTGGCATTTTTATGCTTTGTAGATAGTAATTCATCCATCTCTTTAACTGCACTCTTATAAAGGAGAGGGTTAAAGTGGTTAATGATATATGAAACATTTTTAACCTTATTTTTATTATCTATACATAGCTTTCTAATTGGGGATGATATTGCAAATACCCAAATAGGGGTACATATTGTGACGCTATCAAAGGTAGATAAATCAATTTTCTCTATCTCCATTGGCCAATGGTGCATAGCAAAGCGGCCGCACCACCAAAAGCCAAGTGTACCCTCTGTTCTCTCCTTTGCTTTTACTTCAATAATTGTTGCTCCTTGTTTATTAGCTTCTTCATAAGCAAGGAGCTTTGTGTATCCAACTCTAGAAAAGAAGACTACAGCTTTTTTAGGGTTCTTATTTAAATTTTTATAATTATTTAAATCAAAGATTATGTGCTCCTGAGAATAAAAGGCAAAGGTCATAAATGCTAAGAAGAATTGAATAAAGCTAAAGATAAAGTATGTGTTTGAGAGGAAGTTTGAAGGAAATATAACTAGCTGGATGATAATCCAAAGATTTAATAATACTCCAGATACCATACTAATTATATTTCCACAGTTTTTCTTTTTTATAATAAAGTATGATGAAACTAAATTAGGAATTCCATTTATTAAAAGAAGAGCAATACCAGGAAAGATATAGTCCTGATATAGATATTCATGAAGCGGTAAGGCTTCAAAATATGGAAGGAGCGCTTCCATCCTAAGTAGGTGTCCATCTGGTGCTAAGAACATCATAGTTGAGCCATAAACTGCGCCAAGCCCTATAAATAGGTTAAAGAATATTAAAAGCTTTGAAGCAATATTATATCTAGACTTCATCTTATAATCTCCCATTGCTATAGAATTCGATAAAGCTTGTTACATGCTTTCTTAATCGATTAATGCACTCTTCTCTTTTATCGCTCTCTCTATCGATTATGCCAAGTAAAGTAAAGATTGGAGCTGTATATTGAAGAGCTGCTGAATCGATATCAGGAGCAAAGAAAAGACCTTTCTCCTTGAAGATTGAAAATAATGCTTTATGGTAATCAACCATGCGATCAACATAGCGCTGAGTATAGAGCTTTGATATCTCTTTATTTCTAAATTGTTCAATAGTAATTAGCTTACGAGTTCTTGAAACAAACTCATCATCGATTGAGTAGTTAATTAAATTAATAACAGAGTCAGCAATTGTTTCTCTATTCATCGCACTAAAGTGAGTTCCATCTGATAAGCTATCATTAGTAATGTGGATACTATCCTTACTACTTTCCTCATCGTAGCGGCTCTTCATTTCATTAAAGATAGAGATAAAAATATCTTCTTTAGATTTATAGTGCTTATATAGTGAGCTTTGAGTAATGCCAACTTCCTTTGCAATTTCTCTTACAGTTGTTGCATCGTATCCTTTTGTTGAGAATAGCTCTAATGCCTTTTCTAGAATTATTTTCTTCGTATTATTCATAAGCGAACATTTGTTCTCCTTTTCTTATATTAGAGAACATTTGTTCGCTTTGTGTCAATAGCTATTATAAAAGGCAGCCATTTCTGACTGCCTTTGTTATCACATTTTAACCTTTATTACTCTCTTGGTTCCTAAATCAACCTTAACCTTATGCTTTATGATAAAGCACTTATGGATCTTAGGATCTCTTTCGAAATCAGAACCAATAGTAGCTGGTGTGATATCCTCAACACTATACTTTGTTAAGATATAATCATCCATCTTAAAGCGTCTAAAGTTATTAGAGAAGATAAGCATACCATTCTTTTCTAGGTGCATCATACATGCATCTATTAATCTTGAGTGGTCTCTTTGGACGTCAAAGGTATCTCTGCTCTTACTATTAGAGAAGGTTGGTGGGTCACAGAAGATAAGATCAAAGCGATCAAATGTGTCCCATAGATAATCAAGAGCATCACTTCTGTAGAAGAAGTTACCGATATCTGTTGAGTATCCATTAATCTTAAAGTTCTCCATAGCCCAATCAAGGTATGTAGAGGATGCATCAACGCTAGTTGTTGAAAGAGCACCACCCTTAACAGCATCGAGTGTAGCAGTTGCTGTATAGCAGAAGAGATTTAAGAATCTCTTATCCTTACTATTTTCCTGAATAAACTTTCTAATTGGTCTATGATCTAGGAAAATACCTGTATCAAGGTAGTCAGTAAAGTTAACAAGGAATTGAACTCCATTTTCCTTTGCAAGATAGAACTTATTCTTTGATGCAAGCTTTTTATATTGGTCCTTTCCCTTTTGCTCCTTTCTCTGCTTGATATAAATATTCTCAATATCAATACCTGTAGCTCTTTCAGTTGCAAGGACAAGCTCATTTAATCTTCTCTCTGCTGCTTCCTTTTCAATAGTTGCTGGTGGAGCATATTCCTGAAGGTTAATCCACTTACCCTCATACATATCAATAGCTGCACTGTACTCAGGCATATCAGCATCATATATTCTGTAGCAGGTAACACCCTCTTTTTCCATAATAGGCTTAAGCTCAGTAAGGTTCTTCTTAAGTCTATTATAAGCCATTTGAGCACCCTCAGAGAGTGGCTGAGCTAGACGCTCCTCTCTTCTCTTTATTGCTCTTTGAATTAGCTCCTGTTTTTCTTCATCTGAGAAAACAGAGTAGTGAGCAAGCTGACAAAGAATACCACCATTAAATAGAGAGTTAGTTCTTTCAGGCTTCATATCAATTAATGATAAGAGCTCGCTATCACCACAGAGGATAGATATTTTCCAACCTTTAAAGTTTTCTTGACAAATGGCACCAAGCTTACTGTATAGCTTTGATTCATCAAAATCCTTCATTCTAATTCCATATGGAGGATCTGTAACAATATAGCCCTTAGAGGATGGAACATCTTCACTAGTAAAGAGTGTAAAGTCCTTTACAGAGAAGGTGATATCATCATAAACACCAGCCTTTAGTGCTGCTGCCTTTGCAATCTCTACAGCGGTTCTTGAGATGTCGGATGCATAAATCTTTATCTCTCTATTCTTAGCTTCCTCAGCTCTTTCACTTAATTCTGATAAAACCTTTTCATATATCTCTGCATCAAAGGAGGAAAGCTTTTCAAAGGCATATGGCTGCTTTCTAATTAAGCCTGGTGCAATATCTCGTGCAAGCAAAGCAGCTTCAACAACTAAAGTGCCTGAGCCACAGAATGGATCAAGGAATACTCCAGGATTACTATCTAAAACTGTCTTATACCAATCACTTCTATAGAGAACTGCAGCAGCTAAATGCTCCTTTAAGATAGCATCTGTGCTATCAGATCTATATCCTCTCTTGAATAAGCCTTCACCTGAGAAATCGATGTAGATAATAACCTTTTCGCTCTTAATATGTAGGTGGAAGGTAATATCTGGATTATCTGTATCTACACTTGGACGCTCCTCATTAAAGTGTTCTCTAATTCTATCAACGATAGCATCCTTAACTCTTAAGGAAGCAAAGTGTGAGTTTTTAATCCAATTACATGCTTGAACAGTTTGTGTAAGCTGGAAGGTCTTACTTGGGTCGATATACTCCTCCCAAGGTATAAGCTTACACTTTTCATATAGCTCATCAGGACTTGAGATGTGTTCATCAAAATAAAGTGCCTGAAGTACTCTTGATGCAATTCTTGTTGTTAAGCAAAATCTGTAGCCGACCTCGAGAGACCCAGAAAACTGAACACCAGAGGCTGTAGCCTTTACTCTCTCAGCACCAGCTCTTTCTGCTTCTTTAACTATTAAGTCGGTTTGGTTTTGGCTACTTTGTGCAAAGTAAATCATTTATTCTCCTTCTCAAAAAGCGCTTCCAATTCGCTTTTTGTAAAACTATAAACGCTACCACAATTAAAGCACTCGAGTTCCAGAGGGAAGGTACCTTTCAGGATCTCCTCTTTTTCCTTCTGTGGTAGTTTAGCTAAGTATCCTTCAAAATGCTCTCTTGAGCAAGGGCATGAGAAGCCTATATGGCTTGTTTCTAGAAGTCTTGGTGAAAATTGAGCAAAGTTAGATGTAATGTAGCTTGATATCTCTACCTTTTCACTTATTGCTCTACCTAAGCTTGGTAGGCTCTTACAATGCTCCTGAAGCTTTTCTAATACTTCATCACTACAGCCAGGTAATGCTTGGATAAAAAGACCACCTGCACCAACGATTCTACCATTTCTATCAAAATCAAGTGAAATATAAAATAGAGTAGGTGTTTGCTCACTTTCATTAAAAAAGAGTGCAAGATCATTAGCAAGATTTCCAGTTTGCATCATACAGGTTCCACTTACAGGCTCCTTTGAGCCTTCAAGTATTCTTGAAATAGTAATAAAGCCTGGTCCATAGAGTAATGAAGTATCTAGAGTTGTTAGAGGCTTACTTAATTTAATAGGGTTTTCAAGTAGATAACCTCTTACAGCACCACAAGCCCAAGACTCGATGCTAATACCCTTTATAGGACCTCCACATTCAATTTGTAGCTGGATTCTATCATTTCCCTTAACCATAGAGGTTAATAGCAAGCCTGCAATATAGGCTTGGCCAAGTACATAGCTTTCTAGCAAGCCAGTTTTATGATTAGCTCTCATTTGGTTAATAGTTTCTGTTGCACTAATTGCTGTGACTCTTACTTGACCATCAGAGAGCAAAAATACATCCCTTCCGTCTTCCGGTAGGGATGCAATATGATTTAGTAGTTCTTTATCTTCAATTTTTGTTTTGATCATAACGATATATTATTCAATAATCACATACTCTTTTGCAAGTCTCTCGAACTCATCTTGCTCAATAACTTCATCTGCTAAAAGCTTTTTAGCAATTTCATCAAGAGCCTTCCAGTTCTTCTTAAGATTTGCTAATACAATAGAGTAGCGTTCACTTATTCTCCTTTCACTTTCTTCATCAATATACTTTTGAGTATCTTCAGAGTATTCTCTGCCACCTGCTACACCTTCGATACCACTTGAGCTCTTAGGAAGTGTAAGATTCTTAAAGCGTTCAGACATACCATAGTCACAAATCATCTTTCTAACTTGGTCTGAAGCTCTTGAGATATCATTACTTGCTCCTGTTGAGATATCACCAAAGGTAATTTCCTCAGCAGCTCTACCTCCAAGAAGTACATCTATAGAGCCTAGAAGCTCTCCCTCACTAAGAAGGAATCTATCCTCAGTAGGGTATTGAAGTGTATATCCTAATGCTCCAAAGCCACGAGGTACTATAGAAATCTTACTTACAGGAGAAGCACCCTTAGTCATGTATGCTGTGAGAGCATGTCCTGTTTCATGGTAAGCAACACGCTTTCGCTCACTTTCATTCATGATTCTTCCCTTTCTCTCTAAGCCTGCAATAGATTTCTCTATAGCCTCTTCAAACTCTAGCTGTGAGACCTTTTCCTTATTTCGTCTTACAGCTAGTAGTGCTGCTTCGTTACATATATTAGCAAGGTCTGCACCTGCTAGGCCTGCACAGCCCTGTGCAATTTTCTTTAAATCAACACTATTATCAAGGATTAGCTTTGATGAGTGGATCTTTAAAATAGCAAGTCTACCCTCTAAATCAGGCTTATCAACTAATACCTGTCTATCAAAACGACCAGGTCTTAATAGAGCAGGGTCGAGAATTTCAGCACGGTTAGTAGCTGCAAGAATAATTACTCCACTTCTTGAATCAAAGCCATCCATCTCTACTAGCAACTGGTTAAGAGTTTGCTCTCTTTCATCATTTCCACCTAAGCTAGCAGAACGCTGCTTACCGATCGCATCAATTTCATCGATAAAAATAATACAAGGAGCCTTCTCTCTAGCTTGCTTAAATAAATCTCTAACACGAGCGGCACCAACACCAACAAACATCTCAACGAAATCAGCACCACTCATTCTAAAGAAAGGAACACCTGCTTCACCTGCAACTGCCTTTGCAAGTAGAGTTTTACCTGTTCCTGGAGGGCCTACTAATAAAACACCCTTAGGAATCTTTGCTCCAATTTTTGTATATTTTTCACCATTCTTTAAGAAGTCTACAACCTCAACTAGCTCTGCTTTACTCTCCTCACACCCTGCAACATCTGCAAAGCGAACTCCTGTATCACCTTCTGCAACAATTTTACTCTTGTTTTGGTTAAAGGACATAACGCTTTGAGCTCCACCCTCTAAACGCTTTGAAAGCATTCTCATAAGAACGAAGAAGATAATTAGAGGAAGGAATGTCGATAGCAAGCTTAACCAAATAGGAGTTGTAGCTGGTGCAGATGCATAGTATTGAACACCCTTTTCATCGAGTAATGTAATAAAGGTAGGGTCATCAATTTTATATGTTTGATATGCAAGCAGCATTGATTTATCGATAGTATTAGGGAGCTGTCTTGTCTTTGCATACTCCTCTAAGGTTGCTCTTGCCTCATCCTTTGTAATTGAGTAACCAATATAGTTGTTTTCATTAAATACAACCTGCTGAATTTGTCCCTGACTAATCATAGACTTAAAGGTTGAATACTCAATTTCAATTGGCTCCATATGACTCTTAAAGAGCATATTATTAATCATGATTAAGAAAATAAACATGATAATGAAATAGATAATGGTAAATGAGAATTTCTTTTTAGTATTGGGATTTATTCCTTTATCATTATGTATTCCAGGCTTTTCATTCTCTTTTTGTTTCTTACTCTCAAAATAGAGGTTTTTATCATCGTTCATAAATATAATTCCTTTAAGTTTTTAATATAATAGTAAATTATGAGATGTCAACATTAAGTATCTTCATAAAAAATACAAATCAACTCCTTGTCTTTTATGTAAGCTACAATTAAACTTCTACAAAAGGTTAAACAATGAAGAAAAATATTATTTTATCCATAATAATTATTATGGTTTGTTCAACTCTTTATGCTACTGATTATAACGAAATAATTCAAAAGGCTAAGAGCGAGAGTAAGAGTGTTCAGAATGCAGAGCTTTCTTATCTTAATTCAAAATTAACATTGGAGAAATCAGAGTTAAAGGATGAATTACAAATAACAGTAAGTGGAAATGCGCAGGTTTCACCTGATTTAACTGTTGCCCCAACAGTAAAAATAGTTCTTCCAAATGATGGCTCAACAACTATTACAGCAACAGTTCCTTCTTCCTTAAATTATGATGACACAAAAATTTATAGCTTTTCCCCAAAAGTTACAGTAGATCATAATTTTGATCTCTCAGGCTTTGATGAGGATGTATTAACTGCTCTTTCAAACTCTAGGACAGCATTAAATAATGAATATACTTATCAATATGCTCTTCTTTCCTTTGAAAACACATGCATAAGTACAATAAAGACTATAGTTAATCTTGAAAAGAATATTGAAAACCAAAACTATTTAATTGAAAAGAGTGAGAAATCTATTAAAGAGAAGCTAGCTTTAGGACAAATAACTACTTCTTCAATTACATATAAACAGCTAATTAACCAGCTTGAGCTCTCAAAGAACACATTAAGGGCATATGAGAAGCAATATGAGATTGCAAAGAGCCAATATAAGGAAGCAACAAATCTTGATTGGGATGGTCTTAGTAATCTTCCTTCTCCAGATTTAACTTTAAGCTTACTTCCTACAGGAAATACGAAGGTTATCGTAGCTACTATCGATGAAGAGATAGCTAAAGAAAATATTAATTCAAAGAATGCATCATTAAACCCTCAAAATGTAAAGGTTTCAGGTGGAGTTGAGAGTGCTAATTCAAAGAATATCTTGAGCGAAAAGAATTCTTTAACAGCCTCTGCAGGCGCTACATACTCACAGGGTAATTGGTCTGTTGGTGCCTCTCTTTCTTCCTCCTATGATTTCAATAAGAATTCCTTTGACACTCCTAGTGTGACAGTATCTGGAAGCTGGAGTAATAAAACTACAAAGAGAAGTGATGAAATAGAGCTACAAAAGCTACAAAATAGTTTAGTTAGTGCTTCAAATAGTGCTTCTGAAGAATATACTAGCTATTTACAGTCATATAATGCTCTTCAGCTTGAGGTTTTGCAGTATGAGTTTAATGTAACTCAGACAAAAGCAAACACAGAGTATTTAAAGGCTAATCTAGAGAATGTTAAGGCTCTTTACGATGCGGGGCTTGCCACAAAGCAGGAGCTAGAGGATGCAGAGTTTAATGTTAAGCTAGATGAGTATACACAAACAGTTCTTGTGTTAGATGGTCTAACACTTTCTAATAAAATTAAGATGTTAAATCTATAAGAGATAGGAGACTTTAATAAATGTCTGAAATTAAAGATCAAGTAATAATGAGTGAATCTGAAAAGCAGGAAAAGGCTATTCGCGATGAATATAATGCTAAAAAGAGAAAGAAGAGAATTAAGAAGCTTATTACTTGGCTAATAGTAATATTATTAATTGTAGCTGGTATTACATATTACAACAAAGTAAAGAAGGATTTTGAAGATAAAGCACAGGCTATGATTGGAGCTGTTACTACAGTAGAGGTTCCAGTAGAGGAAAATGTTTATACTTCAGTAATTGATCTTTCTGGCTATGTTGAAGCATATGACACTCAGGAATCAAAGTTTAGATCAACAGGTGCTGTTACAGGTGTTTATGTTAAGGAAGGTGATACTGTAACTAAGGGACAGCTATTAGCTTCTATTGATAATACAAATCAGACATATCAAGTAAAGAATATTCAAAATCAAATTAAGCAGGCAGAGCTTTCTGGCTCTGCATCTCAGCTAGAGACCTTAAAGCTTCAGCTTGAGAATGCTGAGAATAATCTTGAATATACTAACCTTGTTGCAAACTTCGATGGAACTGTTGCTACTGTATCTGTTAGTGAAGGGGACTACTTTGAGGCTGGTTCTAAAGTAATGACTATAGTAGATGTCTCTAAGCTTAAAGCAACTGTCCAAATTGATGAAATTGATATGGGAAAGGTATCTTTAGGTCAGAAGGCTTACTTAACCTTTGATTCACTCCCGGGTGAAACAGTAGAAGCGGTTGTTACATATATTCCTATGCTTGCAACCTATACTACACAGGGTATTGGTGTTGTAGATGTAGAGCTTACAATTGAAAACCCACCAAAGCAGCTTAAGCCAGGCTATAGCTTTGAGGGAACAATACAAGTTGAAGGTGATGTCCAAATGCTCCTAATTCCTCAGGCTGCTATCACAACAGGAAGAGGTGGTGTTACAACAGTTGAGAGAAAGAATGCAGAGGGAACAACAGAGACTGTAAGCATTAGAGTTAAATACTTAGGTGAGGGATATTGCCAGCTACTCTCAGGAGATCTTAAGAAGGGTGATATTCTTACATATACAAAATCTGCAAGTAGCATGATGATGGGTATGCCTAGTGGTGGCTCAAAGCAAGGTGGCAGATAATGAATAATGTGATAGAGCTTTATAATGTTAGGCGCTATTACATAGTTGGTGACTTCTGTGTAAAGGCACTTGATGGTATAACGCTTTCCTTACCACGAGGCTCCTTTACTGCAATAATGGGTCCTAGTGGATCAGGAAAGAGTACACTAATGAATATTATTGGCTGTCTTGATACTCCTACTAGTGGCTTCTTACGTATAGATGGTGAGTGTACAAGTAATATGAGTGAGGATGAGTTAGCCTTCTTAAGAAATAAAAAGGTTGGCTTTGTATTCCAGCAATTTAATCTACTTGGTAAGCAAACAGCTATTGAGAATGTAATGACACCACTACTTTATGCTGGAGTAGGTGCACATGAGAGAAAGGAAAAGGCTGAGATGCTACTTGAGCGTGTTGGCTTAAAGGATAGAATGAAGCACCTTCCATCTGAGCTATCTGGTGGTCAAAAGCAGAGAGTTGCAATTGCAAGAGCACTTGTAAATGATCCTGCTATTTTACTCGCAGATGAGCCTACAGGCGCTCTAGATAGTAAAACAGGAGACCAAATAATGGAGCTCTTCCAAGAGCTTAATGAGGAAGGAAGAACAGTAATATTCGTTACTCACGATAGGAAGCTTGGTATGCGCTGTAATAGCCAGGTTTATATTAAAGACGGTAGGATCGCGGAGGGCTATTAATGATATTTCAAAATGTCAAAATTGCACTCACTTCAATGGTTCATAATAAGCTTAGGACACTACTTTCCTTGCTTGGAATCATTATTGGTGTTGCTGCTGTTGTTGCTATTCTTAATTTAGGAAGAAGTGCTACTGATTCTATTACATCATCTATGAATATCGGTGGTATAGACCTAGTAACAATTTATCCTCAGGGAAATAATAGAGATGGCAATGTATTTGATCTTCAATTTGGTGATACCTTGATGTCTAATGTCTCTGGAATTAAAACTGTACTTCCAATATATACATCAAATACTAGAATTCGTTCTGGCCAAGATGTTAAAACAGTTTCAGTTCAGGGTGTTACCTCCACATATTTTGATGTAATGAATACTGAGCTTTTATATGGAGATTACTTTACTGCCTTAGATAATATTAACCACCGTCAGGTTGTTATACTTGGTAGTGACATAGCAAAGGAGCTATTTCCAGCGGGTAATGCAGTTGGCTCATACCTATCAATATTCAGAAATCAATCAAAGAGATATTTAATTGTCGGTGTACTTGAAGAAAAGGAAGCGACCTTAGGAGCAAATTTTAACTCCTCAATCTTTATTCCAATTAATACATTTGAACAGCGCTTTATGAATATGAGCAAGGTTTCGTCTTATATTTGTAAGGTTAATGATGGTGCAAATGCAATTGATGTAAGTAAAAAGGTTGAAAACTATCTAAATGACTTAGTCGGTTCAGATTACTTCTTTGTATACTCTGCTGCCTCTATTGTTGAGATGGCTGACCAAGTAACAGGTACCTTCACTTCCTTCTTAGCTGCAATAGCGGCAATTTCATTGCTGGTTGGTGGTATTGGAATAATGAATATTATGCTTGTTTCTGTTGCTGAAAGAACAAGAGAGATTGGTATAAGAAAGGCATTAGGAGCATCACCTAAGGTTATTAGAGGACAATTCCTTGTTGAAGCTATTACACTGACTATAATCGGAGGAATTTTGGGTATTGGCTTTGGAATTTTCATCAGCTATGCTATAGTAAATGTTGTAGGTTGGAATTTATCCTTCAGCTATGGAGCGATAATCCTATCCTTAGGCTTCAGTATGTTTGTAGGTATTTTCTTCGGATGGTACCCTGCAGCAAAGGCATCGAGACTCGATCCTATTGAAGCATTGAGCTATGAATGATGAAAAAGAAAACGAAGAATAGATTAATATCATTTTTTTCAAGAGCTAAGAGAGAGAGACTTATTGTTATAGCCTCTCTCTCTATTGCTTTCTTAGCACTATTAACTCTTGTAATAGTCCTTGCTTCATCACTATTTATTACTGAGCGCTTAAAGCTTGTAAATGAGATAGAAAAAAACTTTAATAACGTTGTTTTTGAGCTTCAAAGAGGAAACTTTAATCCATACTCCTTTTTATCAGAAAAGAGAGTTAAGGGTATTGCACTATATGACTCACGAGGCTCTATTATGGTCTCATATGGACAAGTTTATAATATGCTTCCTATCGCTTCAATTAGTGAGGAAGCTAATAAAAATGAAGATAACAACATAATTAGATTAAACTTTAAGAGTAATACGATGGAGTACACAAGACTCTTAAGAGTTCCTCTAGTTATCTCTGATGTTAACTATGATGGAGATTCAAGTCGCTATTTCCCATCCTCATTAATAGATTACACAACGATAATGTATATTGCCTTTGATGCTTCTTCCTATCTTACAAGCATCAAAGTATTAATGTTTTGTACAGTCGTAATACTTCTTGGAATTCTATTTTTATATGTGTTTGTTATTAGAACATACCTTGAAAATAGAAGATATAAAGCTCAAATGGTTAAACAGGAGAATTTAGTAAACCTTGGACAAGCTGCTAGAACCTTAACCCATGAAATTAAAAATCCTTTATCTGCTATTACAATACAAATTGCACTATTAAAAAGACAGCTTAAAGATAGTGAATATTTAGAGGAGGTTGAGCTCATTAGTAAGGAGGTTCAGCGTCTAATTCAGCTTACTAATAGAGTTTCAGACTTCTTAAAGAACCCTGAGGGACAGCCTGAGGAGATCGATGTAGTAGAGATGATTAATTCTCTTATTCCTCTTTTTTCTTATGAAATTAAGGTGCTTCCTGAAAGTCAAAAGAGTGCTACAATTCTCTTCGATCGTGATAGACTTAGATCTGTTTTGGAAAACCTATTAAAGAACGCAATTGAGTCGTGTGAGGGTAGAGATCCAAAGGTAGAGGTTGAAATAACTCTTGATAGAAGAAATATATATCATATCTTTATTCGTGATAGAGGTGATGGAATAAAAAAGGGTGATACAGAAAAGCTCTTTGACCCATTCTTTACTACAAAGATACATGGCTCTGGTATTGGTCTTTCAATTTCAAGACAGTTTTTAAGAGCACGTGGAGGGGATATTAAGCTATACCCTAGACCAGATGGTGGTAGTGTGGCAGAGGTTACTATCTCAAAGTTCTCTCTAGTCCAGGAGCTAGTATTAAATGGACCTACCATCAAAAAGAAGAAAGGAGAGTAGAGTGAAGGTACTTATAGTTGATGATGAAGAGAGTATTAGCTCTTCTTTAGGAAAATTCTTTAAGATAGATGATATAGAAAGTGATGCAGCTGAGAATGGGTACTCTGCACAGCGTATGCTGAGAGAAAATCCCTATGATGCTGCGCTTGTTGATTTAAAGATGCCTGGTATGGATGGCCTAGAGCTCATCAAATGGATGAGAAGCGAGGGCTTTAGAATGCCTATCATTATGGCTAGTGCACATGGTGAAATTGAGGATGCAGTTAAAGCTCTAAAGGAGGGTGCTCAGGATTACGTTGTAAAGCCCTTCGACCCAGAGGAGATGACAATTAAGCTAAAAAACCTAGTTGAAGCATCAAATCTAAGAGCTGTAGTTGAGAGTAATAAATCGGGAAGTGCAGAAAATAAAACTACCTTTATCGGTGAGTCTCCTTCTGTTATTAAGATTAGAGAGGTCATAAAGAAAATCGCTCCATCTAATGCAACTGTGCTTGTTACAGGTGAATCTGGAACAGGTAAGGAGGTTATTGCTAGAGAAATACATGCTTTTTCTAGTGCTCCAGATGGTCCATTTGTCGCTATAAATATTGGTGGTGTTCCTGAGAACCTCCTTGAAAGTGAGCTATTTGGATATGAAAAGGGTGCCTTTACAGGAGCTGTAAATAGAAAGACTGGACTATTTGAGCTTGCAAGTGGAGGAACACTATTTTTGGATGAAATTGGTGATATGCCACTTTCCTTACAGGTAAAGATTTTGAGAGTACTACAGGATAGAAAGATAACTCGCTTAGGTGGTACTACTCCTATGCCAATAAATGCAAGAATTGTTGCTGCAACAAATAAGAATTTAGAGGAGATGGTTCAAAAGGGAACCTTTAGAGAGGATCTATTCTATAGATTAAATGTTGTTAGAATTATTATTCCACCACTAAGAGAGAGAAGTGAGGATATTCCACTTTTAGCAGCATCTATTATATCTAAATATAATCGTTCTATGGGCTCTAAGATCGATGGCTTTGCTCCTGAAGCTCTAGAGGCTCTAAAGAAGCATGATTTCTATGGTAATGTTAGAGAGCTTGAAAATGTCCTCGAACGGGCTATGATTTTTGCTGAGCAAAATGTAATTACTCTTTCAGATTTAGACTTAAGATCATCTGTAAGTAGACCTGATGTACAAAATAAGCCTAAAGAGGTACTTCAGGAGGCTGTAAGTCTTAAAGAAATAGAGAAGCAAGCTATTTCTAGAGCTCTTCAAAGATGGGAAGGTAATAGAACTCATGCAGCTGAGGAGCTAGGAATCTCTAGAAGAACACTTATAAGTAAGATTAGTGAATATGGGTTGGAGTAATAGGGAGGACCTTTCCATCCATATTTACATCATTAATATTAAATAGACTTAAAATAGTAGGTGCGATATCAACACTATCGCACTGTTTTATATTCGTTGAATAATTCGAAATAATTAGCGGGCTAAATGGTGACTTTTCACTTAAAAAGCCATGTGATGAGTGGTTGTCTGAAGCAACTGAATAAAGCTCATCTGAGTGTGAAAATGTGTAGTTATCCTTAGTTGTTAGTGCAAGTGTAAAGTCACCATCGAGATGGTAATTCTCCTTTGCTTCCTCTCTAGTCATTACACATTCAATTGGATATTTATCTGTTAGCTGTAATATTAACTCCTTTGCTTTCTTTTCATCTAAAGAGCTTTTTAGATATGCCATATAGGAAGCATCATAGATAGTAAAGTATTTATCAATATTCTCAGCTAATAGACATTCCTTTAAGGAGAAATATTTTTCAAAGCTTCTGTGTCCATGGTCACCAAGGATGATTACAGTTGTATCGCTAGAAATTACAGAGAAAATCTCTTCAAGCTTTTGATCGATAAACTCCATCGCCTTTAAGTTCTTTTCGCTTTCAGCTCCATTCTTATGTCTTTGATGGTCTAAATAAGAAAGATGAACAGCGCCAAAGTCTACATCATTTTCATATAAAATAGCTTTAAAGCATGAAGCTGCAAAGTTATCCATCCCAGGAGTTCTCATCCAATCAAGGAGGCTTTTATATCTTTGATAATATTTAAAGCCCTCAATACTTGAGGTTTCTTTAAATAAAGTAGTTGCATCGTAATCTGGAGTAGGTCCCCAAATTTCAGGAACTAAATAATCGATATCTGCTGAAGCTGTAACAGGGAAACATACAGAGGCTGTCTTATAGCCATGCTGCTTTAAAATATCTGTTAATGTTAAAGTCTTTATATCCCTTCTATACCAATTCCAATCTCCATTAGCCTTTGTATTACTTATAATTCCAGTTTTATCTGGGTAGCACCCTGTCATAATTGAGGTATGGCAAACATAGGTATGAGTTGGAAAAACAGGCTTTATTTTTGGAATAACTAGTGAGTGTGATAGCAAAGAGCCAAAGCTCTTTAAGGAAGAGAAATACTTTAAATCCTCATATATTAAAGCATCAATAGAAATTAATACTACCTTCATCTATCACACTCTTAATAATCTTAGAACTGCCAAGAATTGTATTCAAAAGGAGCTACTTCACTTACACTAGTGTCTTCCTCCTCATGCTTACAATACTCTAAGTAATCGTTATAAATTTTCTTAATATCTTCACCCTCAAGCTGTGGGATAACACGGCTTGCTTCTGTTAAGAAGTGTAACTCATCGCGTCCCATCTCACGACCCTTTCTTGTGTGAAGGTCATAGGCATAATCTGGAACCTCAACACCACGACCATGCTTAAAGTCCTTAATAAGCATGTTCTTTACATTATCACTACTTCTTTCCTTTTTCTGTCTGCATAAAAAGCGAATTGCATGAACAAAGAACATTGGCCTATCACCATCATTATATAGAAACTCTTTTCTGATGCAATTTAATGTATAGATTAAATTAGGAGCCTCTACACAGCCAAAGCCAATATCCTCAACACTAATTGCCATAAGTCTTCTCCAAAGCTTATCCTCAAATTGTGGAGAGGTAATATACATTTCATAGGCAGCTGCAAGAGCATTGTGCTCTAGGCCTCTTCTAATAGATTTCTGGAGCATTGAGATTATTTCATCTCCTCCAATTCCATTACGGGTTGTAACTGAAGCCCATGGATCATAAGACATAAATTCACTCATAATAATTATCCTTTGATGCCAGATGATGAAACACCGGCAACGAAATATTTTTGTGTAACGATAAAGAGGATGATAACAGGAACAATAGCCATAGATGCACCTGCAAGCTGCATAGGTATGTTAGCACCACCTCTTTCCTGGAAGAACTTTAAAGCAGGTGTAATTAGCTGCTTCGAAATTGTATTGATGAACAAATATGGATCGATAAAGTTATTCCAAATATTGATAAAGCTGAATAGTACAGCAGTAGCAATTGATGCTCCAGAGAGTGGAATAAAGATTTGAAGCATTATTCGTAGGTTTGAAGCACCATCTATTCTAGCAGCTTCTAAGAAGTCCTCTGGCACAGATGAGAAGAACTCTGTTAAAAGCATTAGATAGAATACCTCACTGACCTCAGGTAAGATAATTACCCAAATAGAATCGAGGAGGTGAATTTGCTTAAAATATAGATATCTTGGTACCATTGTTGTCTCACCAGGAACCATCATTGTCGCAATTAATATAGCCCAAATAATTGTTCTTCCCTTAAATTGCATACGAGAGAATGCAAAGGATGCTGGAATAGTAACTGCGAGACGAAGAATTATAGTAACACATACAGTTACTATAGTATTTGAGTACCAATTAAAGAAGTTATCATTTCCAAGTACTGTTTTATAGTTTTTTAACGTCATGCTAACAGGAGCAAATATAGGCTTATAAGCATCTCCACTTGCTCTGAAGGATATTACTACCATCATAATGAATGGGAAAAGTGATAAAACACCTAAAACCCACATGACAATAGCAAAAGCATTAAGAGGCTCTTTTTGTTTTAGTTGTTTCCCCATAAATCCCTCACTTTATTTAATGCGTTGTTAATCATGACTATAAGTATTGTTAAGAGAACACCCTCAGCAGATGCAATACTAAATTTCATATATGTAAATGCATCCTCATATATTTGATATGACAGTGTTCTTGTTGAGGTACCAGGACCACCTGCTGTAAGACCTACTATTGTTGTATAGCTCTTAAAGGAGTTAATAACTGTAATAGTAAGCAGCATGAAGAGCGCTGGCTTTAGCATTGGTAGGATTATGTACCATAGCTTTTGAGTAAAGGATACACCCTCAATTTCTGCAACCTCATATAGATCCTTTGGGATTTCCTGAAGTGCTGCGAGTACAGTTATGATATTAAAGGCGAGTGCCAACCACGCGCCTATTACAGCGGCAGTTGGCAAAGCCATTGTTGGGCTAGATAGCCACTTTGGGCCAACTTGTCCAAAGAGTCGGAAAATGGCATTGATAGGACCCTTTGTTGGGTTTAATAGATATTTAAAAACGATACCAATAGCAATAATATTTGTTACATATGGCATATAGAACATCGTTCTAACAATCTTTCTACCCTTGAACTCATTATTGAAAAGTACACCAAAGAGAAAGCCAAAGAACATTACAAAGACAGTATAAACTGCTGCAAAGTAAAAGGACCTTCCAAGTGTTTCCCAAAATGTCTTGCTCGTTAAAACATTTATATAGTTTTTAAACCAAACAAAATCTATTGATGAAAGCTTTTTTGTAGAGTTTCTATCTAGGAAGCTAACAGCAAAGCCATATATCATTGGATAAAGCTTGTAAATTACGAACATGAGTACAAATGGTAGGATGAACAAATATGCACTCTTTTCGTTCTTTTTTGTTATCTGTGCCATTTTCCCCTTTCCTTATATTACTGAACGTTCTTGATTGCTTCGTTTACACGTGAACAAATCTTTGAAATTGTTGTATCGATATCCTGTAAATCCATACAGTAAGCAGCAACCTCATCATTTACGATTCTGTTGTATTCATCTGCAGCTGTACCGATGATATCAGACTGAGCAACACCCATTCCTGTGTTCATGAAGTTCTCATAGAGATCTGAAACTGTAACCTGTCCGTGAGAAGCATCTGCAATAGCACTGAATACCTGGTTCTGCTCTTCAGCTGTTAAAGAAGCAAGAGCTGGGATCTGACCTTCAAACTTCCACTGGTTCTGGCCAAGCCAAATGAGGTACTCAAGAGCTTCCTCTGGGTGCTCTGCATTCTTATTGATTGAGTAGTAACCCATAGAAACGAAGTTGTTGTTACCATCCTCACCAGCACTTGGAGTAGGAGCTACACCGTAATCCCAATCCTTTGGATAGTCTGTCTGGCTGTTGAGAAGTCTTGTAAACCAGTTACCCTGAACGAAGAGTGCAAGGTGGTCACCTGCCATAGCATAGTAGTTCCAGCTAGCATTTTCGTTAACAACCTCTTCTACTGGCATCTGGATCTTTAAATCATTACCAAGACTCTTATACCACTCGATAGATTCTCTAAACTCTGGAGCATCAAAGTTACATGTTCCATCTTCCTTGTAAAGAGGAATGTTCTTCTGCTTAGCTGATAAAATGAACCATGGGTTTTCGATGTTCATGTATGAACCATAGATACCTGCAGAAAGATCTGTTACCTTCTTAGCTGTCTCTACATATTCATCCCATGTCCAAGGACCCTCTGGGTAAGGAACACCTGCTCTGTCGAAGAGGTTCTTGTTGTAGAATACACAGTAAACCTCCTGCTTATAAGGAACAGCATAGTAGTGGCCATCATCACTATATGGAAGGTATGAGCCCCAAACCTCTTTAGCATCGATACCCTTTGATGCAATTAAGTCGTCAAGAGCTACGAAGTAACCTGCATCTGCTCTATTGTAGTAGAACTTTGGTCCGAGTGATGGAATTACATCGATTGTACTACCAGCTAAGAGGTCGATGTTTAATTTTGCATCGTGGTCAGCATCATTACCTGGAGTAGGCTGAACATCTACATGAATACCTGTTTCAGCTTCGAAAGCAGCATTCATGCTATTGAACCATTCTTCGTTTACATAACTTGCACGACAAACTGTAGTAACGACTCTAGTTTCCTGCTTTGCTTCCTTAGAACCAGAAGCAAACACTGTAGCTACTGCAATTGTTAAAAGCAGTAATGTGATGAGAGCTTTTTTCATTTTTTATTCCTTTATAATTTATTTATTGTTTTTTTCTTCTTCTAAAATCTTAAGAACTCTTTCACGATAGGTTTTATCTCTATCCTCCCACTCAGGAGATACTTGAGAACCAGTTGAATAGAAATCATCCTCATTTCTACCCTCCTGCTGTCCCTTAAGAGTGTGTTTATCAATAGCGTAATCAGGGATAATAGGCTTTAGATTTCCTCTCTTATACTCCTTAATTATCCAGTTATACATCTCATCACTTGAGCGATCCTTTTTGCTCTCGCAAAGATATCTAACTGCATGGATTGCTAAGAGACCTCTATCGCCTGGCTGCTTAAAGGTCTTTCTCATGTAATCAAGAACACCAATTAAAACAGCTGCCATTGGATTTGCAAGTCCTACATCCTCAACGCTAATTGTCTTGAGTCTGAACCAAAGATACTCTTCCATATCTTCGCTTGTTGTAATCATTTCATATGCTAAGGTTGCTGCATTTTCTGCATGGTTTCTTCTTATTTCTTTTTGAAGAGCAGAAATTACTAAGTCAGCAGCTAGCCCTGATCTAGTTTGGCACTTTTGCCATGGATCATAAGGAAAATCAGGCATTTTCACTCCTAAAATAATTTTTAAAGATAGAAAAAGCATATCGATATTTTTACGGACCATACAATAATATAAAGGCCCAAAAACTTTCGAAAAATTCTCATTTATGGTATTATGCTCCTATGAGATTTACGAGAGAAACAGTTCATGAGCCACAAAATGGTCGTGATAACAGACATATGTCATCAAAAGTAATCGAAGCTATTCCCTTTTATGATGCTAGGATAAAGCAAGGTGGATATGGCTTTTTATCAGATGATTTTTGGCTATGGAGAACTCCTCAAAGAGGCTTTTCAGCCTTTGTATTCACTCTCTCGGGAAGTGGTGTAATCATACTTGATGATGGAACTGAAGTAAATGTTAAGCAAGGAGATGTATTTATAAGCTCTCCTCAAGGTCAGGGGCACTATGAGTATACTCCAAAGGGAGAGACCTGGGAGATGCTTTGGGTAACTGTTTGGGGTGACTCTCCAATGTTTATACCACCATTTTCAGATTATGAAATTAGAAAATTTGATAACATAGAGGAGCTTAGAGTTAATATCCAAGGAATATTTAGAGAGGAGCTTTACCAAGACCATAGAAGTGAAGCTGCTATGGAAAAATATGAGCAGCTATTTTTAATTAGTATGGATCGTGCACTAGGCTTTAATGAGAGTAAAGCACTAAATCGTCATCGCCAAGAACTCTCTCAGCTATGGGTGAGAGTTTCAAGAACTCTATCAGATGTTTGGACACTCGATAGATTATGCTCTGAAACAGGTTACTCTAAAAGTCATTTATCAAGGATATGCCTTGAGCTATATAATAAAACACCTGGCGCGATGATAACTGAAATGAAAATGCAGCAGGCTAAGGTAATGCTTATTAACTCTGTTCAGTCTGTTGATAGAATAGCATCCCTTTTAGGATATTCACGATTATCTGCGTTTTCTTATGCATTTAAAGAGTATTTTGGTATGTCTCCTAGAGAGTATAGAGATACCTATACTAAGTTAAAAGTCTAAAAATGGACCGAAAAATAAGCTTGAAATAAGGTTTTATATATTATACCATACGCTGTATGGATATTTCTGAGCTCTTTACGATTCTCTCCTTTGACCAAAAGGATATTGTATGTATTAATGCAAGAAAGGGTCATCTAGTTGATGATGAAGCTAAGCTATCCTCTGTTGTATTAATAAAAAGTGGTCAGGTTGAGGTTAAGAGCTCAAATGGAACACTATTACAGCTATTAAACAGTGGTAGTGTATATGGAGTTTCAAATTTATTTGATGATGAAAAGCTTCAAACACGACTTTGCTGCTTAGAGGATTCTGTTTTAGTCTTTGTTTCAAAGGATGTATTTAGAAATAAGCTATTAGAAAATAAGGGTGCAATTAAGCTTTATTGTAGCTTTTTAAACTCTCGACTCTCCTTTTTACTTTCAAGAATTGATTTATTAACTCAAAGCTCCTCAAGAGAGAAGGTAAGACTATACCTTCTTGGTTCTAGCCTTGAATTCTCATCAAGAACTCAGCTTGCATCCTATCTTGGTATCGCAAGAAGTGCACTCTTTAAGGAGCTTAAATACTTTGAGGAGCTTGGGGCTATAGAAACTAAGGGACACAAAATAATTATTAAGGATATAAAAATATTAGAGGAGGATAAAAAACTATGAAGAAAATATTTTTATTACTCATTACTACTATGATTTGTGTATCACTCTTTTCAATGGGAGCTAAGGACGATGCAGATTATTCAATTTTAAACCCTACTAATGTAAGAGTTGCTGCCCTAAAGGGACCAACAGCTATGGGTATGGTAAAGCTTATGGAGGATAGTAAAAGCTCTTCTGTAAATGGAAATAGCTATGATTTCACAATTGTTGGAGCTCCTACAGAAATAACTCCTATGCTTGTTAAAGGTGAGGTTGATATCGCAGCTCTACCAGCAAACCTTGCAGCTGTTATTTTTAATAGTACTAAGGGTAAGGTAAGAGTAATTGCTGTAAATACTCTTGGAGTATTATATATCTGTGAGAATGGAAATAGCGTTAATAGCTTAGAGGATCTAAAGGGTAAGACAATTTACTCCTCTGGAAAGGGTTCAACTCCTGAATATGCTCTAAACTTTATCCTTGAGCAAAATGGTCTTGAGGATCTTCCAATTGAGTGGAAGAGTGAGCACACAGAGTGTGTTGCAGCTCTACTAAAGGACCCTAATGCAGTTGCATTACTTCCTCAGCCTTTTGCAACTACAGCAATGGTTCAAAACCCTTCAATTAGAATTGCACTTGATTTAAATAAGGAGTGGGATAATGTCTCTCCAGAGAGTGCTCTATTAACTGGTGTAGTAGTAGCTAGAACAGATTTTATTAATGAAAATAAGGTAGCTGTTGATAACTTCCTTGAAAGCTATAAAGAAAGTACAGATTTTGTTAATACAAATATTGCTGAGGGTGCAAGATTAATTGGAGAGGTTGGTATTGTACCTGAAAAGGTAGCTGCTTTAGCATTACCATATTGTAATATAGTTTGTATCAGTGGTGATGAGATGAAGGCTATACTACCTGGTTATTTAGAGGTTCTATTTAACGCAAATGCAAAGAGTGTAGGTGGAGTACTCCCTAGTGAAGAGTTCTACTATTGATGAGAAAATAAAATACACACTCTGTGTAATATTTTATTTATTACTTTGGCAATTAGTTTCAATGTGGATAGGCGAGGAGATTCTCCTCGTCTCTCCTATTAAGGTTTTAATTAGGCTATCAGAGCTAGTATTTGAGCTAGAGTTTTGGGAAAACATTGCATTTACCTGCTTTAGAATATTATCAGGCTTTGCACTTGCTCTATTAAGCTCCTGTTTAACATCTATTTTGTCATATCGCTTTAATAGCTTCAGAATAATGATGAAGCCATTAGTCTCTGCAATTAAAGCAACTCCTGTTGCTTCAATTGTAATTGTTGTTTTAATTTGGGTTTCTAGCAGGAATTTATCAATTGTTATTTCCTTTATGATGGCATTCCCAATACTATATTCAGCTCTACTATCTGGCTTTGATAATGTCGATGAAAAGCTAATAGAGATGAGTGATATCTTCTCATTTTCATTTATTAAAAAGCTTAAATATATTTATTTACCATCAATTATTAATAGCTTTATTACATCCTTAACAACTGCAATAGGGCTTGCTTGGAAAAGTGGTGTAGCTGCAGAGGTAATAGGATTGCCAGATGGTAGCCTTGGAGAAAGACTTTATGAGGCAAAGACCTTCCTAATGTCTCAGGATATCTTTGCTGTAACATTAACTGTTATAGCTATATCAATAATAATTGAAAAGGTAATTTCCTTAATTGTAAAGACATTAGCCACAAGGAGCCACTTAATATGATAATAACTAAGCATTATGGCACAGCCTGTGTGCTTTACAAAAAGAATATAGATATAAAAGAGGGGAAGAGATATCTATTTTGGGGCCGCTCTGGAATAGGTAAGACTACTGCACTACGTATTATTGCTAAATTAGAAAGTAATGAGGAGCCTTGTGATATTAAGCTTGGTAAAATATCGATGGTTTTCCAGGAGGACAGACTCCTTGAGTCCTTTACTGCAAGAGAGAATCTTTTGGCTGTTTGTGATGATAAGGCTATAGTTGATAGTGCTTTATCAGCTTTTAAGATACCTATTAACCAAAGAGTTAGAGAGTTTTCAGGTGGAATGAAAAGAAGAGTTGCTATACTAAGAGCACTTCTTTATGAGCACGATACTCTTTTAATGGATGAGCCCTTTACAGGACTTGATGATGAAACATATAAAAGTGTAATAAGCTTTATTAATGAAAGAGAAAAAGGAAAAACAATTATTATTGTTAGCCACGAAGAAAGAGTTAATAAGGATTTATTAATCGATGAAGTAGTAGAGTTTTAGGAGGGCAAGTTGCCCTCCTAAGTAATTAACAATGATATTCCATTGGGAATGTGAGATAGCTAATCTCATCGAGCTGGTCAGCAGTTACATATCCTGCTGGTGCATTTAATAGAGATGGAATTCTGTTAACGATTGTTGCACATGTGTGCTCAACTGTAGCTGGCTTTACAACGTGGAACTCTGTATTAGGCTCACCTGTAATCCACCAATCACACATATCTCCATCTTCTGGACCATATACTTTACCGATAGTCTCTTCTTCAACTGTGATACCCTGCATAGTCTCGATTGTTACAACTGCAGACATGCCGATACAGTTACCAGCTTTAATATCCTTTCCAAGTGTTGATGAGTAGATGTCCTTGTCAATGATGTATGGAACATGCTTTTGATCAATACTCTTAATTGTTAAGCCAAGCTTATTACAAATTGCTTCTGCAGCATTCCATGCATATGATGGTTCAAATTCAGCTGGATGAGCAATCTGAGCTTCAAACTCTTCCTTAGTTAAGTCACAACCATGAGCCTTAGCAAGTGCAAGACCATATTCATCAACGTTGTAGCTATATGCTCCCTTGATCTTCTCGATCTTATGACAGCCACCTGCAACTAAACCAACCATGTTAATCCAGAAGATATCCTGCATGCCACTTCCTGTGATTGTACAGCCATTAGCCTTTGCTAAAGCATCGAGCTTATTAATCTGAGCTGCTGAGGTTGTCCATGGGTAAATAGCCTCTTCACATGTTGTAATTACGTTGATACCTCTAGAAACACACTTTTCTACATGTGGATAAATATCCTTGATAAAGCTAAAGAGAGTTACGATAGCAACATCTGCATCACAGGAATCAAGAACCTTGTCTGCATCATCACTAATTAATACACCTGTCTTTACACCAAGGTTTGCATAATCGCCAACATCCATTCCCTGAATTGCTGGGTTTACATCGATAGCACCAACAATCTGAGCACCATTTTCATAAAGATAGCGAAGGATGTACTTGCTCATCTTTCCACAACCATACTGTACGACTTTAATCTTATCCATATCTGTATTCTCCTTATATAATTAAAGATAAAGTCTACTCTTAGTGTAGAGTCAAGAAAAATCGATAAAAAATTATTTAAATGCTACTGGGACCTGTAAACGTAAAAACATTTCACGCTCAGAGGTATTAAAAATATTAGCTTCACTCATTACCTCGCATATATAATCGCCAGATATTGTATATCCATTAGAGTTGCAATAATCTAAAAGCTTTTTAGCGCACTCTGCTTCATCTGAAAAGGAATCAACGTAGATGCATGCATACATCGAGCTATCTAATATTATTGATGATGGATGTAATAGTGAGGTTCTATGATCAAGAAAAACAAAGAGCTTCTCAGGTTTTAAAACAAAGTTTTTAAAGTTGTCCATATTTATTGATGTACCCACACTGTATGACTGCACATGAGTAAAGCCTGAATTAAGTAATTCACGTCTTAAATGACATAAGGAAGCTTCATAGCTCTCAATTCCATCTGTGTAAAAGTTTTTATCACAATCAATTCCCCAAATATATCTTCTATCTATATACTCAAGTGAAAGAGTACCGGTTGTTGGTGATTTTCTTCTTCTCTCAATATTTCTAATTGCCTGCTCGACTCTCTCGTGCTGTCTCTTTAATTCATCAATTTGTTTATGTATTTGCTCATTCTTCTTTATCAAAATATCTTCAATAATATTTAAGTCTTCTTTTTTAAGTACATCCTTTATCTCAGCAAGACTCATTCCTAAATCCTTCATGTAAGCAATCATATCGAGTCTAGCGTTTTGTCTAATATCATAGAATCTATAGTTAGTTTCCTCATCAACATATTCTGGCTTTATTAAGCCAAGCTTATCATAAAGCCTAAGCGTTGCAACGCTTAAATGATTAATATCAGCCATCTTTCCAATACTCATTAATTCTGCTTTCATTCTTAACCTCAACTCTAATGTAAATATAAGGTTTATAAATTATAATTCTAAAAGTAAAAGGTTGTAAAAGGAAAATAAAGTTGTAAAAGGTTGTAAAAGAAAATTGAAGTTGTAAAAGGTTGTAAAAGAAAATTGAAGTTGTAAAAGGTTGTAAAAAGTTGTAAATTATAAGTAAGTTTATTTTGGAGAAATATATGGATAATCCTTTTACTTTAACATTTGGAAAAGAACCATTAAGTATAATTAATCGAGATTATGAGATTAATGAGGTTTACGAAAGCTTTATTTCTCCTAATCCAGATTCACACACCTTTTTGATAACAGGTGTTAGAGGCTCTGGAAAAACTGTATTTATGACATCTATTGCAAATACTCTCAAAAAGGATAGGAACTGGATTGTTTGTGATTTAAGTTCTGATTTCAATTTGATAAAATCATTAACTGTAAACTTAAATAGTAAAAAAGAAGTATTTAATATAATTAAAAATGCTAAAATAAATGTTTCAATTTTAGGTTTTGAAATTGGACTTGAAAATCAAATGCAGGCTAATGATGTAGCTGTGTATTTGGATAAAATATTAAGTGAACTTACGAAAAAAGGAAAAAGAGTATTAGTGACAATAGATGAGGTTGTATCAAATAAAAATGTTAGAGAATTTGTTAGTCTTTTTCAAATTTTTCTGAGAAAAGAATACAATATATTTCTTTTAATGACAGGACATTATGAAAATATTAATTGTCTGCAAGATGAAAAAACATTAACTTTTTTATATAGAGCTCCAAGAATAGCAATGGGACCGATTAGTGAAATAGAAATAGCAAATAACTATGAAAAAATATTAGGTGTAGATAAGTTAACATCAAAAGAAATGGCTAAATTAACTAAAGGTTATGCTTATGCTTATCAAGCTCTAGGGTTTTTGTGCTTCAAATATAAAAAATCATATAAAGATATTCTTGATAAATTTGACCAACATCTTTGGGAATATGTTTATGAAAAGCTATGGGCAAAGCTGTCTGCTATTGATAGAAAAATTGTAAATGTAATTGCAAATGATGTTAATAAAGTTGAAAAAATTAGAATGGAATTAGGTATGAATTCAAATACCTTCACTGTTTATAGAAAAAGATTGATTAAGAAAGGTATCATTTATTGTCCTCAATATGGATATCTTGAATTTATTCTTCCTAGATTTAAAGAATTTGTTTTAGATATGTATTGCTAATAATTATTTGCTCATTGTGGTACAATTGCTACTATGAGCAAAAATAATTTACCACATTGGGATCTTACCCCGATTTATAAGGGTGTTGATACTCCAGATTTTATATCAGATTTAGAGAAAGTAGTTACTCTATCAAGTAAATTAAAGAGTGACATCGAAGCGCATAAGAGTCTATATGATATAGTTACAGCTCTTAATGAGATAATTACTATACAATCAACATTAAATTCCTATGCAAATGCTATTTTAACAACAGATACCTCTAATAGTTCATATATTAAGGCAGTTGGAAGTGTTGAAGAGGCACTATTAAAATTCCAAGAGGCTGAAGACTTATTTGTTAGTAAGATTAAGGATTATCAAAATGAGTTCTCAGACCCAAGATTAAAGGATTATTCCTATATATTAAATGAGTATCTAGTAGAAAGTACTCACCAAATGTCACTTGCCGAGGAAGCATTAGCTGCTGATTTAGCAAGAAGCGGAGTTGGTGCCTTTGAGCGTCTCTACGATAGTGTTTCTTCATCAATTTGTGATAATGATAAAACTGTTATCCAATTAAGAAATGATGCAACTAATCCAAATAGAGAGATTAGAAAAGCCTCCTATGAAAGAGAGAAGAGAGTTTGGAAGGAGCATGAAAATGCATTTGCTGCCTCACTAAATAGCATCAAGGGAACAGTTTTAACTCTTGAAAAGAGAAGAGGGTGGGCAGATCCTCTTGAGCACTCTGCATCTCAAGCTAGAGTATCTGTTAAGGCTTTAAATGCATTAATTAAGACTCTAGAGAATAATAGAGATATGTTTGCTAAATACTTTAATATTAAAGCAAAGCTTTTAGGTATTGATAAGCTTGCTTGGTATGATTTATTTGCTCCAGTTGGCTCTTTAACAAAGAAATATACCTTTGAGCAGGCTAAGGAGATAATAATTAAGTGCTATTCAGCCTTTGATCCAAGAATGGGTGCTTTTGCTAAAAAAGCATTTGATGAGAATTGGATTGATGCAGAGCCAAGAAAGGGTAAAGTAGGTGGTGCTTATGATACCTCTATGCTAAAGGTTAAGCAAAGTAGAATTCTTTCAAACTTTGATGGCTCCTACGATTCTGTATCTACTTTAGCTCATGAGCTTGGACATGCTTACCATGACTCTGTTGTTATGGAGATGCCAGCACTACTCTCTGATTACCCAATGACAGTTGCTGAAACAGCATCAATCTTTGCAGAGACTATAGTCTTTGATGCAATATTAAAGGATGCAAGTGATGAAGAGTCTGTTACATTAATAGAGAGCTATGTAGGCTCATGTGCTCAGGTTTGTGTTGATATTCTTTCTCGTTTCTACTTTGAGAGAAGTGTTTTTGAAAAGAGAAAGGATGGAGAGCTAACACCTGATGAATTTACTTCTCTTATGATTCAAGCTCAAGAAAACTCATATGGTGATGCAGTTGTAGATAAGCATGAGAGAATGTGGGAAGCAAAGGGCCACTACTACTCATCATCCTTTAGCTTCTATAACTATCCATATGCCTTTGGCCAGCTTTTTGCTCTTGGCTTATATGCAGCTAAAGATAAGACAGAGAACTTTAATGATAAATATCGTGAAATTTTAAAGCTTACTGGATCAACTAGTGCTAACAATGTTGCGCTATCTGCTGGATGTGATATCGAGACAGAGGAATTCTGGCAAGAGGGAATGAATTTCATCTCTACATTAATTGAGAGGCTTGGAAGCTATTGCAAGTAATAATTGAAAAACTAACACAGGGTGCAATTGGTCTTGCGCACCTGCCTGATGGAAAGATTTTATTTATTCCAGGAACTCTTCCTGGAGAAGAGGTATTAGTTAAGCATTACTCACAGAAGAAGGGATACTTCCTCTGTGAGGAGTTTGATATCATTAAAGAAAGTGATAAAAGAAGGATTAGCTCTTGCCCTTATTCCTCTATTTGTGGTGGTTGTGATTTCGACTTTGTTTCTAATAAGGATAGTGCTTACTTTAAAGAGGAGATAGTAAAGGATAATCTCTTGAGGATATCAAAGCTTGATCAATTACCATATTTCTTACCACCTGCTTATACAGATGAGGAAAGCTATAGAGCTAGAGCTCGTATCCACATATCATTAAAGGATAGAAAGGCAGGCTTTTTAAAGAAGGATAGTAATGAGCTTATTCCTATTACCTCATGTCCTCGTTTAGAAAAGAAGCTAAATGAAGAGGTTTTTCTATCTGATGAGTTTTTAAAGAGATATAGAGGCTTAATGTTTCAAAAGGGGATAAATAAAAAGACTGGACTTGCTGAACTATCTCTTTTTTGTGGTGATGATAGAATATCTGTTGAAAGTGAAGAAGTAATTAGAAGTGTTGATAATATAAAATACCACGTAAGTGCCAATGTATTTTTCCAATCAAATTTATTTGTTTTACCAAAACTATTCGAGTTTGTTAGAGAAAATGTAGTTGGCAATAAAATAATGGATTTATACAGTGGTGTTGGAACCTTCTCTGCACTATTTGAAGGTAGTGGCAAAAGCATAATAGCTGTTGAAAGGCAAAAGGAGTGCTTAAGATTATCTGAGAAGAATGCTCCATCTGCTAAATCAATTACAGATGATGTATTTAAGTTTGCATCTAAAACTAAAACAAAGGTTGATACTGTAATAGTTGATCCACCTAGAACAGGTCTAGATAAGGGTGTTCCAGAATTAATTATGTCCTTTGATCCTGAGAGAATTATCTACGTCTCTTGTGATAGCGTAACTCTATCTCGTGATTTACCAATGTTTAAAGGCTATAAACCAGTTTTAGCAAGAGTCTTTGATTTTTATCCTGGTAGCTCACATGTGGAGACGGTTGTATTGATGTCAAAAGTGAACACCCTCGCAAACGATAGGGGTTAAAATCAGCGTGGGTTTAATAGCAAACGTTAAAAGGTGAACACCCCTTAAAGTGCTGTTTTCCGAATCATAAAAAACAGGCTGATGAGGATGACCATCAACCTTTGCGGTTAGACCTATATGCTGATTTAATGATGCTTTTCACGATTACTTTCAAAGAATTTCTCCTTTTCCATTGTTTATGTTGGCAGAAGTTATAAATTCCAGTCATCATTAAAAAATAAAAATGAATCCATTATTGTGAACTAATGTCTATCTCTGATAGGGATCGAAGCAGTTAATATAAGAAAGAATGCATCAAAATGGAGCTAATTCTATTTCATGAATAGAAAATCCGTTTAATGTAATGACAATATGTTGTTAAAAAACGAAATAATGCATAATATTTGATTAATAGGAGATATTCATATGTCTACAACAAATCTGAATATAAGGACTGATAAAGATATAAAGGACCAGGCGGAAACTATTTATAACGAGCTTGGTATCAATATGACCACAGCTATTAACATGTTTTTAAGAGCAACTATTCGTGAATGCGGCATTCCTTTTGAGTTGAAGCTTGAGGTTCCAAACGATATAACATCAGCAGCTATAGCTGAAGGTAGAAAAATGATTAATGATCCTAGTGCTCCGAGATATACCAGTCTTGAGGCCCTAAAGGAAGCTCTTGAAATATGAAGTATGATCTTCAGTTTACATCCCAGTTTAAAAAAGATCTTAAGCTCGCAAAAAAACAAAACAAAGATCTTGGTAAGCTTTTTGAAGTAATTGATATTTTGGCAAATGGTGAAATACTGGATGCAAAATACAAGGATCATAGTTTGACAGGAAACTATAGAGGAACTCGGGAATGTCATGTAGAACCCGATTGGCTTCTGATTTATGAAATCCGTGGAGATGTCCTTGTCTTAATGCTTTATCGTTTAGGTTCTCATTCTGAGCTGTTTAAGAAGTGATGTATTTTCATTGTTTTGAAGTGGAGCTTGGAATGGTAAAATTCATGCCATATAGATATTTTTTCAATCACTATATGAGTGTCCTCATACCCCTTCGTTTCATAAACGATAGGTGTTCAAACCTCGGTTTTGGGAGAGTTATCGCCCTATTGTAAACACCCCTAATGCTAGATGTACTTCATGTCGTGTCGAGCCATGTGGAGATGATTGTCCTTTGCGTTGGAATAATAGTAGACATGGTTTGTGAGGACTGCATCATTTGATTCCAGATATTCAATGTTTTCAGTCTTTTTTTCTTGTTCTTTTTATGAGTCGATTCCTTAATATTGTATTTGTATCTTCAAATATCTTTATGCCAACTACGTTCATTAGAAGCATTGCACCTTCAATGAACTCTTATACTTCTGATTTTGGAACGAATCTACGTTTGCATGATCCTTTGGTTTTTATTGAGGCATGTCAGACTACGAACGCTTGGCAATCTTTCAATCAATTCTCCCTCGCATAAAGCAAATATTTTGACTAGATTATCTATATATAAAATAGCTATCTATAGCATGACATCATTATAGCACATTTTTATGGCATTACGCATTACAGCTTTTCATCTCACGGCCAAGGCGCGTGGGCTTTCTCGGCGGTTAATTTGTAACAGATGAGTTTGCAGACCAACTCTTTCTTACATCAGATAATATATTTTGCAAGAAACAAGCAAATGCCTTTTCATCTGAAGAGCTGATTTCATATCGTAACTCAAAGAATATTTCTGAGATAGAAATTATAGGTGTTGATGGAAATTCCTGTATCAAGGAAAGTGCAAAAGGTGCAATAAACAGTGGCTTCAGTGTTTCTATTTTATTAAACTGTATAGGTGTAGCTAATATACTTAGATTTGAAAATACAAAAGAAGATTTAAAAAAATAGGTGTAATGTTAAAGTGAATAATTAGACAGTTTTCAAATAGCTTAGATGCTTGGAAAGACAACAGTAGCTATTAATCTTATTAGTTACTTAAATGTTGAGAATTTAGCTTTAAATACATTAGGAACATTATTATGAAAGCATTTAGTTTTCATTAACAAGCCTTCTATCTTTCTAAACAACTTTTAGATTTAAAAATAAATTGATTTTTAAAGTGCCGTATCACTATAATTATAAAGTTATGTCATCTATTGTTCAGAATTCAAACCTTCAAAATGTTTTAAATTGTGTATATAAGATGGAATCCCCAACTAGAGCAAGAATTGCTCAACGACTTGGATTAAGTCGTACAGCACTTACATCCTTAGTAAATGAATTATTTGAATTAGATCTTCTATCAGAGAAAGAAACTGAAGAACATAAAAATGGAAGACCTGGTGTTATCCTCTCTCCTAACACTACTTCATGGTTTGCTTGTGGTGCTTCTTTTGATCAAAATACATGGTCCTTTGTTATTCTAAATTTGTTAGGAGAAGTAGTATATAGGCGACAAGTTCAGATAGACCCAGATCCAATAAAAACTGTTTCTAGTGATTACGCTGTATCTTGTCTTGTAGATACTCTACCAAGTGTTTTACAGCAGTGCCCTGGAAAATTATTACCTATGATAGGTATTGGAGTTCCAGGTTTTATTGATAAGGAACAAGGAATGATTGAATATGCATCAGACTTAGGCTGGAGAAATGTTAGAATTTCAAAGGCTGTTGAGGATGCTATTGGCTTGCCTGTTACTATTTTAAATAGACATATGACTTCGGGGCTTGCTGAATCAAGGATAGGTGCAGGAATTCATACAAAGGATATGGTATACCTTGGAATAAGTACTGGTCTTATAGCATGTAACTTTTCTGATGGTGATTTCTTAATTGGGTCAAACTATAATTTGGGTGAGGTTGGACATACAATTATTGATCCATATGGAACTAGATGCACCTGTGGAAAAAAAGGGTGCTTGCAAGCCGTAGCATCACAAACTGCATTGTGTAATAATATTAGAAGCCATTATGGTGATTCTTGGCCTTTCTCTTCTTTTACACCTTCCTTAGAAGAGATATATGATATAGCAACTAATAATCCTGACTCTATATGTGCTAAAGAATTAAGTGTTACAATTAGGTATATAGGTATTCTTTGCTCTAATCTATTTAATTTATTTAATCCAGATAGAATTGTTATTGGGGGGCCTGTTTCTGCATTATTTAAAGGAATTCTTTTAGATGAATTAGAGAGAGTAATAACTGAATCAGTTGTACCACATCATTTTGATAAATCAATGATAAAAACGAGTACCTTACAGAATTGGGGAAGCTCTATTGGTGCTGGCTTATTGGTGTTAGATAATATTCTATCTTTGGTGTTCATAAAATAAAATCTTTATACAAAATAATTTAATATTACATTTAGCGAAATCTATTAATGAAAAAGTATAATCTTTTTTTAATTTGTAATTTTAGTTGACAAACTAGAAAAGGCGATAGAATAATTAAATTAAAGGATTATTTCTATGAAAACAGACATAAAAATTTTGAATGCGTCTATTGTAATTACTTCACACGATAATAGAGTTCCTTTGAAATTTGGACATGAGATTACCTATGCAAGTAAATATTGCAGAGCTACTATTACTGTTCAAAACATGGATGGGGTTTGCTCCGTAGGAGTAGGAGAAACTCCTATTGCTGTAGCATGGACATGGCCTTCAGAATTAAGTTTTTCTGAAAGAGAAGAAAGAATGGTTGAGTTTTGTAATATGCTTTGTGAATGCTGGAACTCAATTTCCTATACTGGACACCCAATGGAAATAGGCTACAAATTTATTCAAAATGAATTACATGAACTTCTAAATAAGGAAAATGAATTACATAAGGGAAAAGAGCAGATGCCATATCTTTCTGCACTAGTATGTAATTCTCTGTTTGATATAGCTATATATGATGCATTTGGTAATCTTAATAAAATTGGTGCTTTTGATTGTTTTACACCTCAATACATGAACCACGATTTAGCTTGGTATTACACAATTGATATAGAGGATGAAAAACAAAAAGAAGAATATTTAAGGATATTTGGTGGTAAATATCCATGTGATTATTTTGTAAAAAATATACCAAATACTTTACCTGTATGGCATCTAGTTGGAGGTACTGACCCACTTGAAGAGAGTGATTTGAAAGGTAATGAACCAAATGATGGTATTCCTGTTTTGTTAAGAGATTGGATAAAAGAAGATGGATTAAATTGTTTAAAAATTAAGTTAAGAGGTAATGATGAACCTTGGGATTATGAAAGAATAGTAAAAGTTGGTCTCATAGCAAATGAAATGGGAGTAGAACATTTGACTGCTGACTTTAATTGTACAGTTCATGATCCTGAATATGTAAATAGAATACTAGATAAGCTAAAAATAGAATATAAATCAATATGGGATAAAATATTATATATTGAACAGCCTTTTCCTTATGATATGGAAAAATATCCAATTGATGTGCATAGTTTATCACAAAGAAAATTGTTATTAATGGATGAGAGTGCTCACGATTGGCATTATGTAAAACTTGGTATTGATCTAGGCTGGACCGGTGTTGCATTGAAGACTTGCAAGACGATTACTGGTGCTGTACTAATGTTTTGTTTTGCTAAAGAATTCAATTTAGCAATAATGGTTCAAGATTTAACTAATCCTGGGTTAGCAATGATTCCTCATGCATCACTTGCAAGGTATGTAGGGACTATTATGGGTATAGAATCAAATGGACCACAGTATTGTCCTAATGCATCAATAGCTGAAGCAAAAATTCATCCTGGATTATACAAACGTAGAAGTGGATGTATAGATTTAACAACTATTGGTCCCTATGGGTTTGGGTATCGATTAGATGAGATAGAATCAGAGGAGGTAAAATAGTGAGAATCCCTCCTTATAAAAAAATAATTTATGGTGTATTAGATTTTTTCAAAAAATATGGACTTACAATTCTAGCTGTTGTTTTATTGATTTTTATTTGGCAATTAGCAGTTGATGGATTTCATATAAAAAAATATGTGCTCCCTTCTCCAAAATTAGTTTTTAATAGTTTGTTTGGGCCTAATGCTGCTGCAAACCATTGGGGTAAGCATATCTTTACAACAATAACAGAGGTATTTGGTAGTTTTCTTTTAGTATTAGTATTAGGAGTTATATTAGCAATAATAATTTCTTGGAATCGTTGGTTAAATCGGCTATTAATGCCTGTTTTAGTTCTTTTCAATTCAATTCCAAAAATTGCATTAGCTCCATTATTCTTGCTTTGGTTAGGTTACGGAGTAAAAACTAACATATGGATTGCATTCTTTGTCGCATTTTTCCCTGTAGTAATAAATGCAACTACAGGAATGATGTCTGTTGATGATGATTTACTAGATTTAGTAAATTATTTAGATGCAAAGAAATATCAAGTTTTTCTAAAAATAAGGATTCCAGCTTCATTGCCGTATATTTTTAGTGGAATAAAGATATGTGCTACTAGTTGTGTTGTTGGATCTATTGTTGGAGAGTTCTGTGCAGCAAAAAGTGGTTTGGGATATTTGATGAGAGATGCCCAAGCTATGATAGATATGCCAACAATGTTTGCCTGTTTGTTTTTGCTTGCAATTATTGGGATGTGTTTATTCGGATTTATCACAATACTTGAAAATGTTTGCATGCCTTGGAAACTTGTAAGGAGTGAAAACTAATGAAATTAAAAAATAAAAAAGAAAATGTAAATCCTATTATTGCATTTATTGATAAATACCAAACTATTTTTTCATTATTATTATTCTTTCTAACCTGGGAAGTATTATGTAGAGTATTTCATGTAAATGAAGCCTTTTTATGTACACCATCAAGTGCACTTAAGCATTTATTTCTAAAGCAACCAGATGCAGAATATCATTGGTTTATCAATATTAAAGCAACAATGACAGAATTTATTCTAGGTTTTTCTATTACTGCTATACTAGGAGTATTTATTTCGGTTTGCTTAATTTGGTCAAAGACACTACAAAAAATGGTTATGCCGATCTTTGTTTTTTTTCAAAGCATGCCAAACATAGCAATTATTCCTATTCTACTTATTTGGATTGGATATGGGCTAAAGACAAATATTGTTATAGCGTTTATTGCTTCATTTTTCCCAATGGTAGTAAATACTATGGCGGGTTTAAATAGTGTAGATGAAGATTTGTTAGATTTAGTTCGTTATCTAAAAGCTTCAAAGCTTAAAGTTTTTTTAAAGATTCGTTTGCCGATGGCTTTACCATACATTTTTTCTTCATTAAAAATATGTACTTCATTAAGTGTAATGGGTGTTATTGTTGGAGAATTATATGCATCGGATAAAGGTCTTGGCTATGTAATAGCAAACTCACAAAAGTATATGGACACTCCACCAATGTTCGCTTCATTGATTGTAATGTCAATGCTAGCTTGGGGAATGTATGTTCTAGTTACTATTTTAGAAAGAGTTTGCATGCCTTGGAAATTTGTTAAAAAAATTGATGATTAGTCATCATAAAAGTAGGTAAAAATGAACTAAAGGAGGTTCAAAATGAAGAAAATATTAGTTTTCTTAGTTGTTGTCATTTCTGCTATGGCAATGTTATTTGCACAGGGAGCAAATGAGTCTCAGAGCAAAGAATCCCAAAAAGGAGTCGAAAAATTTGATCTTCTTCTAAACTGGACTATTGCAGCTGACCATGCACCTTATTATGTTGGTATAAAAAATGGTTGGTATGAAGAAGCTGGAATTGATTTAAATGTTATCATTGGGCAAGGATCTGGATATTCTGCTCAAATGGTAGATGCTGGAAAATGTGATGTTGCGATTTGCGATGCTCCTGTAGCTTTTAAATTTAGAAACCAAGGTGCAGAGGTAAAGCTTATTGGTATTATTTTTGATAAACATCCAAATTCGATGTACTATTATTTAGATACAGGTATGAAGAGTCCGGCAGATGTAGCAGGAAAAACAGTAGCAGTTCCTCCTACGGATGGACACAAAGTAATGTGGCCTGCATTTGCTTCAATGATAGGAGTAGATCCAAATAGTGTTGATTTTGTTAATATAGATTCAACTGCAAAAGTATCAGCTCTCGCATCAAGAAATGCAGATGTCGTATTTGAACTTCTAACAGGCTATCCAAATTTTGAAGCTGCAATGGATACTTCTTTAATTGGAAACTTTTTATGGGCTGACTATGGGTTTGAATGTTATGCACACTCATATATTGCATCTGATAAAACATGTAAGGAAAAAGGTGATTTAATAGCAAAATTCTTGGATGTAACTTATCGTGCATGGGAATGGTCAATAATGCACCCAGAAGAAGCAATAGATATTTTGGCTGAGTACCAACCAATTAATAAAGAAGCACTTGTAAAATCTCTTTATATTGAGCAGTCATTTATTCTTACTCAGAGATATAAGGATCATGGAATTGGCTGGATTGATCCAGAAGGAATTAAGGCTACATATAACTTAGTAAATAATTATCAAGAGAAGCTTACTTATCCTGTAAGTGATATCTATGATGATTCTTTCTTACCAAAAGTACCTTATACAAATATCATAGTTAAGTAATCGCGATCGGGTGTCTATTGACACCTGATTACAAGACAGCTTCAAACTTTGAAACTGTCTTGTAATCAAAAGGAAAATAGAAGGATAAATTATGAGCGAAAAGGATGTTCTGCTTTCAATTCAAAAATTAAGAAAGGTTTATAAAACAAGAAATGGAGAACTTGAAGCTATAGGTCAAGTTTCATTCGATGTTAAAAATCAAGAGTTTGTTTCAATTGTAGGACCTTCAGGATGTGGAAAATCGACTCTGTTAAGAATTGTTGCGGGCTTACTTGACAAGACTGAGGGTGAAATAATTGTTGATAAATCAAAGTTTAATCCTGATAAAGAAGTTGGGTTTGTTTTCCAAAAAGCTCTTCTTCTTGACTGGAGAAAGATTATCGATAATGTATTGCTTCCTATAGAAATACTAAAATTAGATAAGAAAAAATATACTAATAGAGCAATGGAACTTTTAGATATGGTTGGATTAAAAGGATTTGAAAATAGATATCCAAATGAATTATCAGGTGGTATGCAACAAAGAGTTTCTATTGCAAGAGCTTTGATTCATGACCCTAAATTGATTCTCATGGATGAACCTTTTGGAGCCCTAGATGCAATTACTCGTGAAAAAATGAATTTAGAGCTAATGAGAATATGGAGTGAATCTCAAAAAACAGTTTTATTTATAACTCACGAAATAGCAGAAGCAGTATTTCTCTCTGATAGAGTAATTGTTCTTTCAGCTAGACCATCACGCCAGGTTGGTTCTTTTGATATAGATTTGCCAAGGCCAAGAAATATAGAATTAAAAACTACTTCAGAATTTAATAAATATGTAATTGATGTCTATAAAACTTTGGAGGTTCAGTAAAATTATGGATGATAAAGGGAGACTGGGAGTAGGAATTCACGGTACAGGAAGTGTTGCAATACAACATGTTGCAGGTTTTATTGCAAATCCAAATACTTATATTGCAGGTGTTTGTGGGCGTTCTGAAGATAGTACCTCTAGATTTGTGCATCAGCATTGTCCTAATGCAAAGATTTACACTAATTTAGAAGATATGCTTAATGATGTTGAAGTTGATATTGTTACTGAATGTATGCCAAATTATCTGCATGCTAAGGATGCTATTTTAACACTTGCTGCTGATAAACACATATTGTTGGAAAAACCTGTTGGTATAACTTATGAAGAAACAGATGCATTATATGATGCAGCAAAAAAAAGTAGTAAGAAAAGTGTGGTAAGTTTTGTTGGAAGGTGGGAACCTTTATTAATAAACCTTAAAAGACTTATTGAAGAAGATTCTATAGGAAATATTTTCTTTTGTGGATGTGATTATTGGCATGGAATAAAAAAATCATTTGCAAGCTATAATTGGATTAGGCAACAAAAGTTTGCTGGTGGTGCGATGATTACAGGTGGGTGTCATGCCGCAGATAATGCTCGATATTTGAATGGTGATATTACTGAAGTCTTTGCTTTTTCTACAAAATATAGAGAAGATTTTGATTATCCCACAACTTTAAGTGCATCTGTAAAGTTTAAAAACAATTCTGTGGGTAGATTATCTGCATGTCTTGATGGAATTAATTATCCATATCAAGCTAATATTGATGTCTTGGGATCTAAGGGAGCAATAAGGAATAATAGATTTTGGTCCAACAAGCTTTTCCCTATGCAGGAAAAATGGATTGATTTACCAATGCAAGGTCCTGATACAGGTACTGTATCATGTCATCCTTTTAATAGTGAAATCAACGAATTTATAGATTCTATTTTGTATAATACCCCTGTTAAATCTGATATCTGTGATGGTGTAAAAACAATGGATGTTGTATTAGCAATTACAGAGTCTGCATTGATTGGAAAACCTGTAAGAGTAAAAGAGAGAATATGAATATTAGAGATATCACGTTTCTAACATCAGAAGAAGTAGTTGATGCACTTCAAAATAATAATGGAATTATTATACCTGTTGCTTCTATAGAACAATGTGGGAGGCATGGAACAACTGGGATTGATTATCACATAGCATCCTATTTAGCTCCTATTATTGCTGATAATTGTAATATGTGTTATGCCCCAGTGATTGCATATGGTGATACTCTTGAGATGGAAGATTTTAAAGGTACAGTTAATATTCCTACTAAAACCTTGTCGGATTTATATTATCATGTTGCACTTTCTTTTTTTAAAAGTTCAGCACAGAATATAGTCTTCTTGGTTACTCATTCATTGAATAGTAGATCTGTTGATTGTGCATGCCGAAAACTATATGCTGAGGGAGTCAATTGCGCTTTCGTTGATTTTTGGAAGGCATGTTCTCAAGTATCTTGTGATATTATAACGGATAAAGAATACGGAACAGGGCATGGCGCAGAACAAATCACAAGTGTTTCTCTGGCTATAAATTCAAAATTGATTGATTTAAGCAAAGCTCTAAACGAACAACCTATAGAAGATATTAAATTAAAAGTTAAGCATTTATATGGAGGAAGTAATGTATGCACTTCCTATAGTAATTTTCATTCATATTGTAAAAGTGGAAGTTGGGGAAATATACAAAATGCTTCTGAAGAAAAAGGAAAAATAATATTAGACCGTGCAATAAACTTAATTTCTAAAAATATAATTGAGGTCTTAAAATAAAAGAAATATGGTTGTGTATTTATTAATTGGATGTGTAGCCTTTTTAGGAGCAATAATTCAAACTACAATGGGGTTCGGTGGGGCTGTATTATTAATTAATGTAATGCCATTTTTCTTTCCTGTTACAAAGTCTGTAGCTTTAGTTCAAGGTAGTGTTATAATTATTAATATTGTATTTACAATAATATATTTTAAAAAGATTCGATGGGATGTACTATGGCCTGCATTAATTCCTGGCATAGGGTTAGGAGTTGTTTTTTCGATTATTTCAATATCAATAAAAGCAGAAATGATGATAATTCTTCTAGGATTATTATTTATCGTTCTTTCTATCTATTATTTAATTGTTGTAAACCATATTAACATAATCCCTAGCAAGATAAATGGCTTTTTGATGGGAGCATTCTCAGGTTTTACAAATGCCTTTTTTGGCTTGGCTGGTCCCCCTGTTGCTTTGTACTTAGTACCATCAATAAATGATAAAATAGAATACTTTGCATCTTCTCAAGTGTTTTTTTTACTGTCAAGTATCGCATGCATTTCTGTTAGATTATTGTCAGGTATATATGAAGCAAGTGATGTTCCTATTATTTTATACCTAATGATAATGTTTATTCTAGGATCACTTATCGGTATAAATCTATTGAGAAAAATAGAGGGATTCCTGCTTAAAAAGATTATTTATATTTTTATAGGATTAAATGGAATATATTTGATTGCTAAACAATTTTTGTTTTAGTCCTGCAGGTAAAAACTACAGGACCAAAATCATCTACAGTAAATTTCCTGCACAAGCTTCGTCTATATACATTTTAGCATCCTCATGTAGACGAAGAATAGAAGCAGGGCAGGTTTCTGAAATTTCACCTTTTAAGGTTTTGATTGTTGCCTCATGCTTCTTTTCTGTAGGTACTATACAGAATATATGATTGCTAGAAAAAAGCTTTGGTATTGTTAATGTTAAAGCTTCTTTAGGAACATCATCTATTGTTGCAAAGCATCCATCATGGACTTGTTGCATTCTACATGTTTCATCAAGCTTCACAATTTTTACACTCTTTTTATCTTTGAAATCTGCAACCCATGGATCATTAAAGGCTATGTGTCCATTTTCTCCTATACCCATAAATGTAATATCTATATTTATGTTTTTTAATAGAGAAGCATATCTTTTATCTTCATCTTTTTTTGAGCCATCTATTAAGTTTACACTTTTGAATGGGACCTTAGAAAAAATTGCATTTGAAAGAAAGTAGTTAAATGAGTTTTTATGCCCAATATTAAAACCAACATACTCATCCATATGGAATGCATTAATTCTATTCCATTCAATATTCCTTGTTACCAGCTCTGCAAGAAAATCATTTTGTGATGGAGCTGCCGCAAAGACACAGTTAATCTCTGATTTATTCTTTAGTAACTTATTTATACATATTTCAGCATCATCTGCAGCTTTTTTTCCCATTTCTTCTCTTGTTGGAAAGATAAATAAATTAATATTATCAAATTTTTTTTCTATCATTTTTCCTCCAATATTTAATAGATTAATAGGGGATTGTTTATTAAGTCAAGAAAATATTTATATATTAATAAAGAAAATATTTTTATTGAAATATAAATAATCTGTAATATAATTGTATACAATATGTGTACACAAAATAATTTAGTATTATATTCCTATAATAAAATAAAAGAAATGATCTTCACATATAAGATAGCACCTGGTGAAGTGCTATCTGATTATACTTTAAGTGGAAAACTGAATATTAGTAGAACTCCAATTAGACAAGCCTTGTTAATGCTATTATCTGATGGAATTGTTGAAAAAAGTAATTCAAGCTTTAATGTGGTTAAATTAGATAGACACTTTTTGGATTCTCTTTATGAGGCAAGATTATGTTTAGAACCTTATATTATCAAACATAATGAAAATATTGATTTAGAGAAGGCAGAAGAATTAATTAAGAAAGAAGAGAACTATATTAAAGGACAAAACTATGTAAATGCGCTTGATATAGACTTAGAGTTTCACAATTTGCTATTTGCGACATACGATAATTCAATATTATCTGCTAGCTATAAAAGTATTTATTCAAGAATGAAGTTAGCTAATGTAATATCATTAGCTAGCGTAAATAAAAAAGCAGCTGACGAATATAAGCAGATAATAAGTTCTCTTAAAGTAGGTGACAAAGAAAAAGCATCAAAGCTACTTACAAAGTCAATTAGTAAAGGATATACACAGAAAATAAAGGCTTTAGAGAAGTATGGAGCTTTAATTTTTGAAATGATTAGGGGGTACTATGAGAATAGCAATAAATAATGTATTTGCTGTACTAAAGGATAAGATAAGAAAATGCAATGTAATTATTGAAGACGGAATAATAAAAGAGCTATCAAATAGTATTGTTAGTGCTGATTGTGTCTTAGATGGAGAAGGAAAATATTTGTATCCTGGAGTTGTCGATCTTCATACACACGGAAGTGGTGGTTTTGATTACATGGATGGTAGCACTGAAGATATAATTTCAGCAGCTAAATCAGCTCTTACTCATGGTACAACAACTTTACTACCAACAACTCTTACATCATCAGATGAGGATTTGTTTTTATTTTTAGATAATTTTAGAAAAGTAAGTAGCTCTAAAGAAATACTTCCTAATATGCCTGGTGTACACCTTGAGGGGCCTTATTTTGACCCTATCCAAAAGGGAGCTCAAGATGAAAGATATATACGAACTCCCAATAAAAAAGATTATTCAAGGATATTAGAAAAGGGTGAAGGCATTATTAAACGTTGGTCAATTGCACCTGAATTAGATGGAGCAATTGGGCTGATGGATGAGCTTAATAAACAGAATATATTAATTTCTGCTGGACACACAGCTGCAACCTATGAAGATATAACAAAGGCTTTTGACCATGGCTTATCACTTTTAACTCATTTCTACTCTGGTATGAGCTCAATAACTCGTAAGGGAGGCTTTAGAATACTTGGTACAATTGAAGCGGGCTATTTAATAGACGATTTAAATGTTGAGATAATAGCTGATGGACTCCATCTACCTCCTTCTTTGCTAGACTTTATTTTTAGATTTAAAGATAAGAGAAAGATAATTACATGTTCTGATAGCATGAGAGCCGCAGGTTGTGGTGATGGGGAATCTATTTTGGGTCCTAAAAATAATGGTACAAAGGTAATTATTGAGGATAATATCGCAAAAATGCCAGATAGGTCATGCTTTGCAGGCTCTATTGCTACTGGAGATACCTTAGTAAGAACTCTAATTAATATCGTTGGCTTAACACCTTCTGAGGCTTCTTGTATTACATCTACTCAACCAGCATCACTTATTGGAATAGACAAAATTACGGGAGATATAAAGGAAGGGAAAAGAGCTGATTTAATATTATTTGATAAGGACTTCAATATTGATAAAGTTATTAAATGCGGAAAGATTGTTTAGAAATTAGGAATGATATGAATTAATATTAATTATCTATTTAAAAAATGATGGCATAATTTGATTGCTATTGTTAAAAAAATACCTATAAAGTAAAAAATAAGATATTAATAAAATTAGTTGACAAATTAAAAATCCGATAAAATAATGAAATAAAAAGGAGATAAAAAATGAAGAAAGTTATAGTTTCTCTTATCGCTGTATTAGTTATCTGTGCATCTGTATTCGCACAGGGTGCAAGTGAAAAGCCATTCCCAAGCAAGGATATGACACTTATTGTTCCATGGAATGCAGGTGGTTCATCAGACCTTATCGGAAGACTTCTTGTTGATGATATGTCAAAGACATTGGGTGTTAATATTAGTGTTGTAAATACTCCAGGTGCTACAGGTACAGTTGGTATGAATGATTGTCGCCTAAAACCACATGATGGATATACATTAATTGCTAATGCAACTCCACACTCACACGGTATTATGGGTCTTGCTGACTGGTCTCCAAAAGATTGGGATTATATGGCAGCTTACTATGTCCCATGTGTAATTGCTGTTTCAAAGAATAGCCCTTATAAGAGCTTTGAAGATCTCTATAAAGCTTTAAAAGATAATCCAGCTGGTACATTAAAGAATGGTGTAGCAGGTGTAGGTTCATCTGGTTACAATGCTGTAATGGTTCTTTCTGCTACTGATAAGACAATGGGTAAGGGAAAGAATATTAGCTATAGTGGTGGTGCTGCTGCAATTACAGCTCTTCTCGCTGGTGAAGTAGATTTCACATCACAGCTTTCAAATGAAATGATTGATCTTCTTAGATCTGGTGATTTAGTTGCATTATGTGCTTTAACAGAAGATGACCTCGTTCTTGATGGAGTAAGCTACACAGTTCCATCTATTAAGAACTATATTCCTGAACTCGCTTCATCTCTCCCAATTGGTGATGCATTTGGTTTGATGTTCCCATCTGATGTTCCTGAAGCAAATAAGAAGGTTCTTGAAGATGCATTTATTAAGGCATGTCAGTCTGAAAAAGCTAAGAACTTCTCAAATGAAAAGGGTATGATTCTTCTTCAGAATATGACTATTGAATCATCAAATAAGCTTAAGGATGATGCTGTAAGATCTATCGGTTATACATTGTATGATCTTGGTGAAGCTAAAAAGTCACCTGAAGTTTACGGATATTCTCGCTAATAAAAGAGAATGAGTTTAAGTAAATGCCAGGGATAATTCCCCTGGCATTATATGTAAATACTATGAGTGAAGAAAAAAAACGACCTGAAACACGATGTGGTTTAGATATTTTAGCCTCAGTGATTATTTTTGCAGTTTCTGTATATGTAATCATTATGAGCTTTGTATATTGGAAGGATGACTATGTTGATGAATTTTACTATTCATCAGGATTGATGCCTTTTATCATTGGTTCAGCTCTTTTGCTGATGTCAATAATTTACTTTTATCGAACAGTTAAAGAGCATTCTTTTTCTGTATGCTTAAAGGACTTAAAAAACTTTTCCTTAGAATTTGTAAAAAGTAAAAGTGTACATAAGTCTCTTGTAATTTTATTAATGTTCTTTATCTACATTTATTTTATGGTAGGTAAGCTTCCTTTTGCTATAGCAACTTTTATTGCATTATCAGCAATTCTAATATTTGTTAATTTTGAGAAATCTTGGAAAAGAATTTTAAAGATGGTTGTTATTTCTGCGTGTGCTACCGGTGCAATTATCTTAGTTTTCCAAGTAATATTTAAAGTTCCAATGCCTTAAGAGGAGGAGAAATTATGGATGTATTAGCATATATTGCAGAGGCTTTTAGTATCGCCCTTTCTCCAATGGGTATTCTAGCTTTAATTTTATCTGTATTTGTTGGTCTGTTATTTGGAATGCTCCCGGGCTTGACCTCTACAATGGCCGTAGCATTATTAACTGGATTGACATATAATTTTAGTGGCCCATTAGCTATATTGTCTTTATTAGCAATATATATTGGTGCTATCTCTGGTGGAAACCAATCAGCTATATTATTGAATATTCCTGGAACACCTGCATCAGCTGCTACAGCTATGGAAGGTCATCCTTTAGCAAAAAAAGGAAAAGCTGGACTTGCTATATTCGTAGCAACAGGTTCATCTTTCTTTGGTACATTAATTAGTATCATTTGTGTTGCATTCTTTACACCTATACTTACTAAATTTGCATTGAAATTCATGAGTCATGAAATGTTCTTACTTGCAGTATTTGGTATTGTAATTTGTGGAAACTTAACCTCAAATGGTGATCCTCTAAAGGGATGGATTAGTGGTTTTATTGGCCTATTAATGAGCCAAGTAGGACTTGAAACAATCTACTCATATAAGAGATTTACATTTGGTAATATGAATCTTTCAGCAGGTATTTCACTTCTTCCTGTAATGATTGGTATCTTTGGCTTCCCAGAGGTTATAAGAGCTATTTCTTCTAAAAAAACTGAGATGGTTACCAATTCTAAGTACAGTATTAAAGAGGGATTATCTATTTTAGGTAGAAACTGGTTTAATATTTTACGAAGTGGATTATTAGGAATGTCAATGGGAGCAATTCCTGGTGTAGGTGAAGATACTGGTGGCTGGATTTCATATTGGGCAGAAAAGAAAAGATCTAAGACTCCAGAGCTGTGGGGTAAGGGCTGTATTGATGGCGTTTGCTCTGCTGAAGCTGGAAATAATGCTGCAATTGGAGGTGCGATTATTCCTGTATTATCACTTGCGATACCTGGAAGTACATCTGCTGCAGTACTTCTTGCCGCATTCTGGATGCATGGATATAGACCTGGTCCAATGCTTATGAGTGATACTCCTGAGTTCTTGTATTATGTAATAATATTTATGTCATTGGCTTCTTGTATCATGTGGGTTTTAGCTATGGGTATTTCAAAATTCTCTGTTAAAGTTCTTTCTGTTGATGCAAAAATATTAATGCCAATAGTATTTATCTGTTGTGTAATCGGTTCTTTTGTAGTTTCAAATAGATTATTTGATATTAAGTTGATGTTTGTTTTTGGCTTATTAGGTATTGCTATGAGCTATATGCATTTCCCTGGAGCACCATTTCTACTAGGAATTATTCTAGGAAATACAGCGGATGAAAACCTTAGAAGAGCTTTAATACTTCATGATGGTAATCTTGGTATTTTCTTTACAAGACCAATTTCAATATTCTTTATGTTATTGATTGCTTACCTTATAATTTCTCAAACAAAGGTATATTCAAACTTAATGAATAGAAGACGTTTAGCAAAGAAAAAGTGATTAAGGAGGCTATATGTTTCATATTTCAGGTTTTGCAGATGAACTAGATCGAGATTTTGAGAAACAAATGTCAATTTGGCATGATATGGGCTTGAAATATTTTGAGCTCAGATCTGCATGGGGCATTAATGTTATGGAGCTATCTGATGATCATATAAAAAAGATAAAAGATATTTCCAGTCAATATGGTATCAAAGTCTCTTGTATAGGTTCTCCTATAGGAAAAACTTATATTGAAGATGATTTTTCATATGAGCTTAATAGACTTGATAGAGCTATTTTTCTTGCAAAATACTTTGGATGTTCTTTTGTTCGAGTATTCTCCTTTTATTCTAAAGGAAACATTTTAGAAAAAAGGGAAGAAGTATTTAAACGTCTTGCAAAGATGGCAGAAATTGCAAGAGAGAGTAATATTATTCTACTTCATGAGAATGAGCATGCAATTTATGGAGAGCTTAGTTTACAATCAAGAGAAATTGCGAAGGAGCTTAATTCACCTAATTTTGGACTAGTTTTTGATCCTGCTAATTATTCTGTAGCTGGTGAAGATGTTATTGAAGCTGAGAAGAATATGCATGATTACATTACATATATTCATGTAAAAGATTATTCTATCAAAGAAAAAATAATGAAGGTACCTGGAGAAGGAGACTCCAATATTAAGTATGTTTTTAATCAACATAGAGATAAAGATATGTTTATTTCTATGGAACCTCATCTTGATATTGCTGGTCAATTTGGGGGATCAACTTCACCTGATAAATATAGAATGGCAGTTGAGTCCGTTAAGAAAATGCTTAATGAGTTGAATATTAGTTGGGAATAATATGAGATATGGGTATTGCACGGGGTTTTCAACAACCCCGTTATTTCAATTAGGAACAGAGCTTTTAACATTAATTCGTTCTACAGGTTTTGATTATGTAGAGTATCCAATGATGAACTTTCTAAATTTATCTGATGAAGATTTTGATAAATTAATTGATCAAACAAGGAACGAAGGTTTAGTAGGTAATGTCGTTTGTAATTTTTTTCCAGGATTTATAAGATTAACAGGAAAGGATGCTGATCCTAATAAAATTATAAATTATCTTAATAATGTCCTTCCAAAGTGTTCAAAGCTGGGAATAAAGAAAATTGTTTTGGGTAGTGGTCCTGCAAGAGCATATGATGAGAATGAACAAACACATGAAGAGGCTTTTGATCAATTTGCATCAATTATCTCTAATGTTATTATCCCTGAATGTAAAAAATATGAAATAAAAGTTCTCATTGAACCTTTTGAAAGAAATAGCTGTAATCTAATAACTTCCGCATTAGAAGGTTTAGAGCTGGTAAAAAAAGTATCTTCTCCATACTTTTCTCTTATGGTTGATTTATTCCACATGATGTGTAATGACGAACCACTAGAAAGCTTAAATGAATGCTATCCATTTATAGAGCATGTTCACATTGCTGGTGATAATAGAAGAGTTTTAGAAAGTGGTGATACTTATATATTCAAAGGAGTAAAAATATTAAAAAAACTTGGATACAATAAGACAATTTCCTTTGAAACGCATCTTCCGACTAATGATGATGAGCTTTCAAGAATATTGAGGGATATAAAAGGGTTATAAAATAATTAATATCAATTAAAATGCTATCACAAATATTAAGAGGGCAGTTGTCTACAATTTTTGAGTAGCTAAAAACAGATATACTTTTTCCTACTAAACTATTATATTTTGTTTTGCGATAGGAGATTTTATGCTTAGAAAAATTATCAAGATTGATCAAACAAAGTGTAATGGATGTGGTGCTTGCGCATCAGCTTGCCATGAGGGTGCTATCGAGATGGTAAATGGAAAGGCACAGCTTACTCGTGAAGATTATTGTGATGGCTTTGGTGACTGTCTACCTGCATGTCCTGTTGATGCTATTACTTTTGAAATGAGAGAGGCTCCTGCCTATAACGAAGAAGCAGTGCTTGCATCAAAAGCGAAAAAAAGCTTCGTATGTCCAGGCTCTAGAGTAAAAGCTATTAATAAAAAAGAGGTATCTTGTGAGCCTATTATTAAATGTGTTAGTGAGCTTACTTCATGGCCTGTTCAAATAAAGCTTGTTCCTGTTAATGCTCCATATTTTAATGGTGCTAAGCTTCTTGTTGCTGCCGATTGCACAGCATTTGCATATGCTTCCATACACCAAGATTTTATTAAAGATCATATAACATTAATTGGATGTCCAAAGCTCGATAATATCGATTACGCAGAAAAGCTAACTCAAATTATAAAAAATAATAATATTGTAAATATCTCAGTACTACGCATGGAGGTACCATGCTGTGGTGGCTTAGAAAATGCAGTAAAAAGAGCTTTAAAGGAAAGCGGAAAAGTAATTCCATGGAGTGTAACTATAGTTACTACCGATGGCTCTTTAATAAAATAAATGCTTTGGGCAGATAAGCTCTGCCCTAAAGCTTATAGCTTAATTACCTTAGGCTGGGAAGTGAAGCTATAAATTGTTGCAACACCATCCTCAAAATATAAAACCTGAGTGTTGTTATCATCCTCATTGTACATACCACGAAGGTTAGGGTAGTTATCAAGCATATGCTTTTTTGCTTCTCTTGAATCATCATTTACAAGCTTACCAGAAACTCTAACCCAAACACCATCTTGAAATGCACATAGCTCTGCATTTGGATTTTTCTCAATTTGCTTTGATACATCCTTTTTCTTACCAGTTTGAATATATAGCTTTCCATTATATAAATCGACTGTACCAAATGGTCTTACCCTTGGCTTATCACCATCTACTGTAGCAAGATAATAAGTTCCAATTTTCTTAAGTAATTCAAATACTTCTTCCATTGTTTTCTCCTATCAAATTTATAATATACAAATTTAAATAAACGAAAAGGTTTTTCTTATTTGTTGATTGTTATCAAAAATGATAATAATATAAAGCAATGAGTAAAGAAAGAATTAAATTTAGTATGAAGCCTGTCAGTCAAAGAATTTTGACAGCTATATATTCTGCTGGGACAATTACTACAAAGAGCTTAGCTGAAGTCCTCTCTGATATCCCACAAGCATCGCTTTATAGGTATGTTCGTGATTTAATAAAGGTCGGTGCTTTAGAGGTCGTATCTGAGGAGCAAAAGAGAGGTGGCTTTGAGAGAACTGTTAAGCTGGCAAAAGCTCCTGAGGGTAGTATTGATGAAATCGATACAGCATTAATGTGTATTAAAGGCTCCTTTACTCGCTACTTTGAAAAGGACAGTGCAGATCCTTATAAAGATCTATTAACAATATCAGGTGTGCATCTTGTTTTAAGTGATGAAGAGTTTTCATCACTACTAGCTCAGATTAACAAATTAATAGAAGCAAATATGAATAAAGAGATGAATAAGAATAGAAAAAATAGAGAGCTCTATATTATTTCAGCACCAGTAGAGGAGAGAGTATGAAGAAAGCAATTTTATTTTCAATAGTAATGGCAATTATAGGAGCTATTGGTGGATATTTAATTGGTATGTATACATTTTCATATTATACAAATGATATGAGAGCTCTAATATTAGAGCAGGTTGGTACTAAGGAACAGTTTTACCTCCTTACTATGGCTCAAAGTGCAATATATGCTCTCTTTACAGCCTTTACAGGATATTTGATGTCTACAAGATTAGGTCTTATGAGGAAGCTAACCTTTGAAAAGGAAAGCTTAAAGAGAGTTTGTATTCAAGTATCAGCTTTAGGAATATTATTTTTCCTCGATGCTCCTATCTTTGGGTATCTAATTCCTGAAGTTGCGAAGGAATATGATAAAGGAATTACTTTACCATATTTTTTAGGCTCCTAAATATATGGTGGAATAATTGAAGAGGTCTTACTCAGACTCTTCTTTATGACATTAATAGCATTTATAGTAAGTCTTATCCAAAGGAAGAAAAATGTTAGTAATAGAGTGTTAATGACTGCAAATATAATAGCAGCAATAGTTTTTTCTGCGGGACATCTTCCTACAACGATATCACTATTTGGACATTTAAATTTCTTAATAGTATTTAGATGCTTCTTCCTTAATGGCTTATTTGGCTTTGTATTTGGCTATTACTACATTAAATATGGAATTCAATATTCAATGCTAGCTCATGCAGGGCTACATTTTGTTTCAAAAATACTATTAATGCTATTCTATTAAATAGTGCTAAATATAAAGCTAATGTTTTAACAATAGATCATGAAGCATTTATATAAAATAAAATGAATTATTTACATAAAAAAAATAAGAATCCTCTGCTTATTCTTTTTTTATTGACAGTAAAAAATGATAGTGTTATATTTAACTTATTAGGAATGATTCCTAATAAGGAGGAGATAATGAGAAGTATTACAACTATTCAATTGCAGTATGCTCACAGATTCTATGGCTTTAGAGGTGAGGCTCAGTACCTACATGGACACTCTGGTGTTTTAACTATTGAAGTTGAAGATAGTGTTAATCCTGGAGTAAACATGGCATTCCCATGTAATGAAATCCAGAAAACAGCGTGGGATGTTCTTAAGAACTTTGACCATGCTCTTATTCTAAGAGAGGATGATCCTCTTCTTCCTGCTATTCTTGATGTATATGAAAAACAGGGTATTAGAAATGGCCACCCACAAAACACTATGAAGGGAGAGGCTTTTAAGACAGAGCTAGCTACTGCTTATCCTGATTGCAGATTAGTTGTAACAAAGGAAACTATGACAGTAGAGGGAATGATTAAGATCGTTTATGACCTTCTAAAGGATAAACTTAATATTGCTAAGATTACATTTACTAGTGGTGTTAATGCTGCATCTCAAGAGTATGAAGTAACAAAATCTATGGACAGATGTCCACTTTGCGGAATTGCTCTTAATGAAGAGGGTGTATGTCCAAAGTGCGGATATAAGAAGAGATAAAAATTAAATTCATTATCTAAGCTACTGTGATTAAAAGCAGTAGCTTTTTTTATTGTTTAAATAAGTATAACCTCCACTATAATTAATAAATCGACAAATATGTGCAAGATAAATCGAGATACCTGCTAAGTGACATTGTATCTTGTAGCTTTGAGGAGTAATAAATTGGAGTGGATGAAGCTAATTGGTGATTGCATTAACTACATTGAGGACAATATAAAAGAGGATATTAATGCAAGTGTTATCGCAAAAGAATTGAATATTTCTACTTTTTATCTTCAAAAGGGTTTTACAAATTAACCGCCGAGAAAGCTCACGCGCCTTGTCCGTGAGATGAAAGGCGGTAATGCATAATGCCATAAAAATGTGCTATAATGATGTCATGCGGACACTGACAGTAAAACTGTATGGCAGCGATGACTTCGGATACCTTAGTGATATGATAAATATCGCCGGGATCATATACAACACGGCACTGACAATCATACAGGACCACTATACCGAAACAGGGAAGCTTTTGGATAAATATGAACTCCAGAAACAGCTCCGTGGTCTTCGCAACGAGGATGAAAACCACCACTGGCGTTATGTGGGAAGCCAGGCAGTACAGGAGATAACCGACAGGATATACAGGGCGTACAAGCTGTTTTTCACTAACAGGGAGAAGGGAGTCAAATGTTCGCCACCGCGACGTCGCAAGGTCAAAAAGTACAAAAGCGTCACCTACAAACAGGCGGGATACAGATTCCTTACTGGCGGACGCATAAGCATAAACGGACACATCTACAGATACTGGGACTCCTATGACGGACTCTTGGAACGGATCAAAATCAAGACCGTAACGGTAAAGCGCAACATACTCAGAGAGTTTTTCGTCTACGTCACCACCGACAGCCCCGTCACCATGCTTGAAACCAGGGACGGGCGCGGTGAGGTCGGCATGGACTTCGGACTCAAGACGTTTCTTTCGCTGTCGGACGGCAGTGTGATCAGATCCCCGGAGTTTTTCAGACAGGGAGTAAACGAAGTCCGAAAAGCCAGCCGTGCCCTGAGCCGTAAGGTGATGGGGAGCAACGGATACGAGTGTGCACTGAAGGCACTGTACCGCAGGCACCAAGATATCGCCAACAGGAGAAGGGACTGGTTCTGGAAGCTAAGCCACGAACTCTGTTCAAGGTACGGCGTCATAGCCATAGAAGACCTTAATATCAAGGGTATGGCGAGGATGTGGGGACGCAAGGTCCACGACTATGCGTTTTCAGAGTTTGTGGAAATCTTGGAGTGGAGTGCCCGAAAGTACGGGACCAGGGTCATCAGGATTGGACGGTACTACCCGTCGTCCCAAACCTGCTCCGTCTGCGGACATGTGTGGCCGAGCACCAAAGACCTCAGTGTCCGTAAGTGGACATGCCCGGAATGCGGGGTGTATCACGACAGGGACGTGAATGCTGCGGTGAACATATGTTGGAGTCGGCTAAAAAGGGACAGAAATAGTCAACTAAAAAGGAACAATTTAAAAGTAGTCAATTAAAAAGGGATAAAAAAAGTCAGTTAAAAAAGGAAAAGCATCTTAAGTAATTTTGATATAATCCAGCACATACAATCCATACTAAAAGTGCAAAGGAGTAATATGCAAAAAGACAAAGATGCTATTAACATTATAACTAATGAAATTGAAAAAATGAAGGCAGAAGGAATTGCTTTCAAAAAAGATGGAAAGCTTAACTTACCTGAAATTCAAAGAAGAACAAGTTTATCTCGTAAAAAAATCAAAAGGTTGTTGGAAAATGGCCTTGAGGTAAAACCACATGGGAATAGCCACAAAAAGGATAACCACTTAATTGCTGGAAAAGGTGAGCAAAGAGCTGTAGAACTTTTGAAACAAGGAGTAACTAACTCATCTGTAATATATGAGCAAATAAAAGAATTAGGTTATTTGGGTGGCCTAACAACAGTAAAAAACTTTATAAAAACTAATCAAAATCTAATACCAGCGAAACGCCTAATAATACAAAAACCACAAGGCAAGGTTAATCGTTATAGTACAGGTCCTGGAGAAATGTATCAAATGGATTGGGGTTTTGTTAATGTAATCGACAGCTTTGGAAAAGTGTGGAAATGTGCATGTTTTGCGATGGTTTGTCATCATTGCGGTTTTAGATTTATTGAGTTTTTCCCAAATGCAAAGCAAGAAAGCCTTTTTATAGGGATGATTCATGCCTTTATGGTAATGGGAGTACCTAAGATTATTCTTACGGATAATATGGCTAGTGTTTCAAGCCATAGAGATTGTAATGGAAATCCAATATTTAATAAGGAATATGACGATTTTCAAAATCTCTTAGGTGTAGAAACAAGACTTTGTAAGGTCAAGCATCCATGGACTAAAGGAGCAGTTGAAAGGTTAGTACAGTTTGTAAAAAATAATTTTATTCAAGGTAGAACATTCATCAATGTAAATGATCTAAACACTCAAGCACTAAATTGGTGTATGAAAGAAAATAGTCATTTACAAAAAGGTCTTGGAGTTATACCTGCTGAAATTCATAAAACAGAACCACTTATTGAATCTCCAGCAAAAGAATTAATAATGCCTTATCTTGCACCATCTAGAGCAATAACACTAGATGGTTTTGTTTATTACGAAGGACGCAGATATGGAGTTCCTTTTAGCTATAAACAAAAGAAAGCTCGCATTATGAGAAATTTAGATGATGTTTATATTCTTGATTTCGATTCTTATAGCGTGCTGGAGCAATACAAAGCAGATTGGTCCCTTAAACCTCATTATAGTGAATTTCAGTTTGAGCCCAAGATGCCAGAAGAACATCCAACAGTAGAAGTGAAATCTGTGATGCAAATATTACCACCTGATAATGATTTCGCATCTTTCGATTTTTAATGGAGTAAAATATGGAAGAAGTAATAAGTAAAAATGAATTAATAAAAGATAAGTTTAAACTTTTAGGTTTAGATTGCCCTACTGAGCTTATTGCTCAATGGGCAATTAAAGAACAAAT
>NZ_VUNN01000001.1 GCF_009695635.1 Bullifex porci | reverse complement strand
TGCTTGATAATGAAAGTCCTGATTCAAATAGGCTTACACTTGTAACTCCAAAGTCTGAAAATGATGTACGATTACAAGCTACTCTTGGTAATCAGAACCCCACGGGCTTGCCCGTGGGAGCAGTCAGCATTTCAGTTTTAATGGTTTGTTTGATGGTAACTACAGCCTTTGCTTCTGGTAGCACAGAGGATACAAGAGCTTGGTTTGATGCAAACAAAATCGCAGATGCTAGTTCAAATTATGTCGCAACTAATAGAGAAGCTACACTAACTCTACAAAATGGAAAAGCTCTAGAAGCAGCTGCAGCTTATAGGGCTATCAATGGTGAGATTCTAACTAGAACAGTTAGTGGAGAAGCAGATATTTTTGCACTACTCGATACTTTTTCAGATGGCTATGTATTAACACCATTTGAGGATGATATTATCCTTCTAGATAAAAACTATATCGGCTCTGAAGATGTTAATGGTGTACAGTGCTTAGTATTTGATTGCGATATTGCTGTTTATGATAGTATTTTCTTCTATGGTAAAGAGCAAGGTGGAGAGCTACTTGGTGAAGATGAAGGCGAAACAGATGGCTCTGTAAATATTAAGGTATATATAGATAGTCAAACTCACTCAATCGTTAAGGAAGAGATCACGTATTTAGACTTACCATTCTTAACAGATTTAGAGCTAAAGCAGGAAGTAATATTTACAAATAGTAATAACATAAACGTTCCTGAAAGAATTACTACTACAGGCTCCTTCAGAGTAAGAGGCTCAAAGAATTTCGCAGTATATGATGTATATAGCTTTAAAGTAGAAGAAACTCAAAGTAATTTTAAGTATATGAAGCAATATGACCATGAATAATGTTGTAGCCAGCCTTGAATAACTCAAGGCTGGTATATATTATTCTTTCTTGATGAACACATTTACAGATACTCATTTCCACCTATTATCTATGAAGGAAAAGGGCGTAGATATCGATAATTTAGATATTTGCTACGGCATGGATATAGGAACAGATATACATGATATTAGCTTACGTCTTAGCTTAATTAAGAAATTTCCAAATATAAAATATACTATAGGTGCAGGCCCTTGGCAGCTTAGTCAAGAAGATAATATCGATTATATAGCTAGAGAAATAAAGAATGACATTATAAACAATAACCCCTCAATGCTTGGTGAAATTGGTCTAGATTATTTCCATAATTATTCAACTCATGAAAAGCAAATTATGCTATTTGAAGCTCAGCTAAGGCTTGCTAATGAGCTAAAGCTTGGTGTAGTTATTCATAATAGAGATGCAAATATAGATACTATTATCTCTCTTAAAAAGGAGAGAGTGAATAAGGGTGGTATTATACATTGCTTCTCTGCAGATAAAGAGTTTTTGTCTCAAGCTCTAGATTTAGATTTCTATATCTCCTTCTCTGGAACCTTAACCTATAAAAAAAATGATTATTTAAGAGATATATTAAAGCTTGTACCTATTGATAGATTACTCTTAGAGACAGATTCACCATATCTAGCGCCAGTTCCAGATAGAGGAAAGGTAAATAATCCTGAGAGAATAATTCATACATATAAATGTGCAAGTGAAGTTTTAGAAGTTGAGATAGATAAATTAAAAGAGATAGTCAAGAACAACTTTGATACCCTTCTTAGTAGATGAGAGAGTGTAAGGAGTAATTACCTCTCCTTTTTCTCCTTTTACTAAGCTTTTTAACATATTATCAAAATCCTCTATAACAACATATGTATCTAATAGCTCATCAATAGCTTTACCATAAATGGATGAAACAACAATTGTAAGCTCCTTACAGCGTGAGAAGATATTAATCGCAGAGGAAGGATTTAAAACTAAAAGCGTTCCTATGCTGTTTCTATCTAGCTCTGCTTTTATTTCATCTGCATTAATAAAGGATATAATATCTTGATAAGGTATTTTTAAGTCACATTTAATATCTTTGCTAAGCTCTTTTTCTTTATTATTAGATTCGTTATATAGCAAAGCTGTTTTTAGCTTTTTATCTATTTCTATTGCTTGATTCCACTTAGCTACATCATCAGATAAAAAAAGTAAATCAAAACTATTACTATTAATACTATATGTTGCACTATTATCTAAAGCTAAACCATCACTTTCAGCCTTAAGTGCTGCTATGGGTGTGAAAAAATAATAATCAGAAGCAACTACTTCAGGATATATACTCTTTTTAATTCTATATGAGGAAAATAGTCTATTATGAAAATAGTCATCTAATAATAATCTTTCTTCATTTGAGAAGATGACATTAACTTGTGGTCTAGTGAAATAATATAAAAAGAACACTGAAGCAATAAAAAATATAATTATTGTAGCAACAAGACCGATTTTTGTATTTTTCCTCACAAAAAATATAATATATCAATTGAAATCAAAAGGCAATGAATTGACCTAAAGTGTTCATAACGATAATATTATATCGAATAAAACGCAGGAGGACTATATAATATGGTCAATTATAAAGATTTAGGTCTTGTAAACACTAGAGATATGTTTGCTAAGGCAATCAAGGGCGGTTATGCTATCCCAGCTTATAACTTCAATAACATGGAGCAGATGCAGGCAATTGTACAGGCTTGTGTAGAGACAAAGAGCCCAGTTATTCTTCAGGTTTCACGCGGCGCAAGAGACTATGCTAACATCAACCTTCTTAGAAATATGGCACGTGGTGTAGTTGAATATGCTCATGAGCTTGGTTGTGATATTCCAATAGTACTCCACCTTGACCATGGTGATTCTTTCGAAACATGTAAGGATTGTATTGACAATGGTTTCTCATCTGTAATGATTGATGGTTCACACTTCCCATATGATGAAAACGTTGCTCTTACAAGAAAGGTTGTTGAATATGCACACCAGTTTGATGTAACTGTTGAAGGTGAACTCGGTGTTCTTGCTGGTATTGAGGATGAAGTTTCAAGTGCTGTAACTCACTATACAAGACCAGAGGAAGTTGAAGACTTCGTTTCAAAGACAGGTGTTGATTCACTTGCAATCTCAATTGGTACTAGCCATGGTGCAAATAAGTTCACACCAGCACAGTGCACAAGAAATGCTGATGGTATCCTTATTCCACCTCCACTCAGATTCGACATTCTTAAGGAAATCGAAGTTAAGCTCCCAGGCTTCCCAATCGTACTCCATGGTTCATCTTCAGTTCCACAGGAATATGTAAAGATGATTAACGAGCACGGTGGTGCTCTTAAGGATAGCGTAGGTATCCCAGAGGAACAGCTCAGAGAAGCTAGTAAGTCAGCTGTATGTAAGATCAATATTGACTCTGATGGTAGACTTGCAATGACAGGTACAATCAGAAGAATCTTCGATGAGAAGCCAGCTGAATTCGACCCAAGAAAGTATCTTGGACCAGCAAGAGAAGCTCTCAAGAAGATGTACATGCACAAGAATATCGATGTTCTTGGTTCTGCTGGACACGCTCTCGACTGATAAGATTATCAAGCAAAAGACAGAGACTATTTAATGGTCTCTGTTTTTTTATCATAAAAGTCGCTAAAATATACAATTACCCTTTTGACAGTAAGTAATTTACTGTGGTATATTCCTTTGTTGTGGGTTATTCCAAATCTATTATGATTATGGCTAAATTGCCAAATAGGAGTTTAATTGGCTACTAAAGATTTACGTATCAACAGGCAGATTAGAGCACATGAAGTGCGCGTGATTGATGAAAACGGTGAACAAAGAGGTGTAATGAGACTCTTTGATGCTTGCGCTCTTGCAGAAGAAGCAGGTCTAGATTTAGTAGAGGTTTCTCCAAATGCAAATCCACCAGTTTGCAAAATCCTTGACTTTGGAAAGTATCGCTATGAGCTTGAAAAGAAACAGAGAGATGCAAAGAAGAACCAAGCTGTAGTTAAAATTAAAGAGATTAGAATGCAGCCTAAAATCGATAAGCATGATCTCGAGACTAAGAGTAAGTTTATTGCAGAGTTCTTAGGTGAAGGCAATAAGGTTAAGGTATCTGTTAGATTCCGTGGTCGTGAGCTTGCACACACAGAGCTTGGTAAGGTCGTATTAGATAAGATACTTGAGATACTAAGTGAAAATGGTGTATTGTATAACTTAGATAAGCCTGCATTTATGGAAGGAAAAATGATGAGTATGCTCGTTTCTCCTGCCAAGGGTTCCAAGAAATAAGATCCGTACGGATTTTAAATAATGTAGCTTCAGGGGTTACTTGTTCCCTGCGGCGCAATAAGGATGGTTATTATGCCAAAGATGAAAACAAGAAAGAGTGCTGCAAAGCGCTACAAGGTTACCGGTTCAGGAAAGGTAGCTTACAAGAAGATGGGTCTCCGCCATATTCTCACCAAGAAGTCTTCTAAGCGTAAGATGAATCTTAGACATGCTGGAATTCTTTCAGACGTTGAAGCAAAGAAAGCTAAGACTTTGCTTCCATATGCATAAGGAGTGAGAAAAAATGCCAAGAGCAGTAGACGGAACAAAACACAAGGACAGAAGAAAGAAGATTCTCGACCAAGCTAAAGGTTATTTCGGTCGCAGAAGTACTAACTACCGTGTAGCAAAGGACGCTGTTGCAAAAGCAGGTCAGTATGCTTACAGAGGCAGAAAAGAGAAGAAGAGAGATTTCAGAAAGCTCTGGATCGCACGTATCAGTGCAGCAGTACAGGCTGAAGGTCTTAACTATTCTCAATTCATGCACGGTCTTAAACTCGCTAATATCGAGCTTAACAGAAAGGCATTATCCAACATGGCAATTGAGGATAAGGCAGCATTCTCAGCTCTTGTTAGCCAGGTTAAGTCAGTTCTCGCTTAATCAATCTCTTATAGGAGGCGGCTATGGGCTTAGTTGAAAGCAGTAGATTACTCGAACAGAAGGTTAATAAAGCAATTGCATTAATCAATCGATTGCGTTTAGATAACAGTGAATTAACTGAAAGACTTAAAATGGTAACAAACCATAATGAGGAGCTTCAGGAACTTCTTAATAAAACTTCTGCAGATACAGCTGTTATTGAGGAAGCTATCTCAGCCGCTCTTGAAAGTCTCGATGAGCTTGGTCTTGATGACCTTGGTACCTTCGGTACATTGGATTCAGATGAGCTTGAGGCTGCAGAAAACTTCACTATTGATGGAGGTTCTGCTGATGATTTCGAGACCTTTGAGAACCAAGAGCTTTGATAAAGAACTCATCTAATTAAGAGGATCACATATGTGGTCCTTTTTTTATTTACTACCTTTACCCTAACCTATCTTTTTGTTACGATATAGCTACACCAAGACAACATAATGTCTCTTGGCTCAAACTTATTTTTACGGAGACTGGAATAGAAAAGAGTGCATTGCTCCTACCTCTTAAAAATGTTTAAAGGAACAGAATCTCTCAGGCTAAACTAGGTTTCCCCCTTGAACTATCAGGTTCAAGAGTACATGGTGTCTTGGTTGTATTTTTTTTAATGAGGTAGATATCATAAGATACTCCATCTCAAAACACCCTTGTACTACCACCAGATTCCATTTGCCGACACAAATAGAATAGCATCATTCTTTTACAGCTTAGGACATCTTAGTTTTTTATAGTCTATTTATAAAAAAATTTGTATACTTCATTTCATGAGCAATTCTCGTTTAGATGAAATAAGATATATATCTCTCCCTAAATCTATGGAGAGAAAGATTGGAGACTTCCAAATTAGAAGTGATATCCAACTCCCTGTACAGGTTGTAGGCAAACAAAAAATTACTCCAGAAAATGTAACTATGGAAGCGATCGTAGCTGGTATGCTTACTATCATCGCTTATGACCCAAATAATAAATATTTTGACTACTATAGAGCCTTTGTATTTGCTGTGCAAGGTAACTGTGTTCAAGAATTGAATACTGCCGCTATAGCGAAGGAAAAGCAGAAGGATTACCCATTTGCAGAGGAGCTCTTTTTAGATGTTTATCATCTAATGCCTCAGGCAGCATCATGTATTAATCTTGCAGCCTTTTATTCAGCATGGAGCCAATATTGTAAAAAGGATAAGGATGAAAAAGGCGAAGACTTTTATTTAAATAAGGCACTTACAACCCTAGAAGAGGGCTTAGAGAAATTTGGTGAGGATGAAAATATTCTCGCTGAGCTTGGAAGCTTAAATACATACCTTGGAAATCTTGATGAAGCTGAGGGCTTTCTCTCAAGATATTTAGCTGTAGCAACTGAAGGTGAAAAGAAGCAAAAGCTAAAGAAGATGTATAAGGATGTAAAAATGCAGCTTGATAGTGACCTTGAAATAAAGCAAGCCTATGATTTCATGATGCTTGATGAAGAGGATAAGGCCTTAACTGTCATTGAAAAGTTTATTGAGAAAAATCCTAAGCTTTGGCACGGACACTTTATTAAGGGCTGGGCATTAAGAAAGCTCAAAAACTATGTTGAAGCTGAAAAAGCCTTACTTAAGTGCTTAGAGTTAGGAGAGAGTAATCCTGATATATATAATGAGCTATCTATTTGTTCATTAGAAAATGGAAATAGAGATTTAGCTAAAAACTATCTTGATATCGCTGTTGATATGGATCATGATAACTTTACTCTAATTTCAAATTTGGCATTCTTACATCTTCAAGATGAAGAGTTTGATGAAGCTAAGGAGTGGTTAGAGAAAGCTCGCTTAATTGCACCTGAGGATAGACAGCTAAAATACATGATGGAAGAGTATACATCAAAGACAGGTGAAACCTTTGGTGATTTAATCCAAGAAGAAATTGTTCATAATCTTACAAAGGATAACGCAGACAAATATAGCGTCAAGGATTTGAACGAAGAACACGAGTGTCACTGTCATGATGATGAACACGAGTGTCACTGTCACGATGATGAGCATGAGTGTCATTGTCATGACAAGGAGGAATAATGGTTTTTCAATCTAAAAGTGAAAAAGAAACTAAGGAACTAGGAAAGAAACTATCTTTAGCAATTCCTAAGGGTTCAGTTATTTCCTTAAGAGGTTCCTTAGGAGCTGGAAAAACTGTTTTTGCAAAAGGCTTTGCAGAAGGCTTAAACATAACAGAAGCAATAGTAAGCCCTACCTTTACATTAGTACAGGAGTATGATGGAAGGTACAAAATGTACCATTTAGATTTATACCGTCTAAGTGGTGAGGATGAATTTGAATCAATGGGTGGAGAGGATTTTCTATATCCAGATGGTGTTACTCTAATTGAATGGAGTGAAAAGATAGAGGATATGCTCCCTGATACAACCATTTATATTAACATTACTATTGCAGAAGACTTAACTAGAGAAATAGAAATTAGAGGGATAGAATTATGAAGGTACTTGCAGTAGATACATCTACTTCGGTTCTTCACATAGCATTACTTTGTGAAGATAATCTTGATGTACGAATGATAAAAGCCGATGGGCAACACTCAGAGGAGCTATTAACAGAAATTAAGAAAATTCTCAATGATTCTAACTTAACTTTTGAGGATCTTGATTTACTTGTATCTACTAGAGGACCTGGTTCATTTACATCTCTAAGAATTGGTTTTGCAACACTAAAGGGTATTTCTCTAGCTTTAAATAAGCCACTTGTTTCTGTTCCAACTCTAAAAGCAATTTCAGAAGCGATTCCAAATAGTAATGATATTGTCATAAGTGTATTAGATGCTAAAAAGAAGCGCTACTATATTGGCCTTTACAAGGAAGGAAAAACAATAGCTGAAATAGATGGTAATGCTGAGGATATCTTAGATTACGTCAAAGACGAAGATATACTTGTCATTACAGGTCCTGATGCAACTACCTTTTCTAGTAAATTAGGTAAGCTCTTAAATCAAGATATAAAAATAGTTGTTGATGATCAATGCTATAGACCATTAGGTGGTGTTCTTATTAAATTAGGTTTAGACCAATATAATAGTATTGGTGAAGATGATATTGGACAGGGTCCTGTATACATTAGAAGAAGTGATGCAGAGGAAGCACTATTAAAGAAGCTTGAAGGTGAGGAAAACAAATGAAAGATGTGATCATTATTGGAGCAGGAGCAGCAGGTCTTACAGCTGCTACATATTCTTTAAGATATGGTCTTGATACCTTGGTTATTGAAAGCATGGCTCCAGGTGGTCAATTAATGTACATCGATAAAATAGAGAACTATCCATCACTCTCCCCTACTTCAGGCTTTGCTCTTGCAGACATGCTACAAAAGCAAGCAGAAAGCTTTGGTGCAGAGATCATTTATGACCTTGTTACCTCAATAGAAAAGGAAGATGATCATTTTTCTGTGCTCTGTAGTAGTAAATCATACAAAGCTAAGGCTGTAATCATTGCTACAGGAGCAACACATAAAAAGCTTTCTGTTGAGGGTGAAGATAAATATGAAGGACATGGAGTAAGCTACTGCGCGACATGTGACGGACCATTTTTCAAAGGAAAAGATGTATGTGTCGTTGGTGGTGGAGATAGTGCTTTAACAGAGGCATTATATTTATCAAAGATTGCAAATAGCGTTAAATTAATTCATAGACGTGATACCTTTAGAGCTCAAGAAATTTTAGTAAAGCGAGTAAAGGAAGATAAAAATATATCTTTATTACTAAATAGAAATATTAAGAAAATTGTTGGTGCTGACGGAAAGGTTAATTCTGTCATTTTAGATGATGATAGTACAATCCAAACAGATGGTGTTTTCATTTTTGCTGGTATCAAAGCTAACTCAGAGCCTTTCAAAGCTCTATTAGAGTGTGATGAACAGGGCTTTATTATTACAGATGATAAGCTTAACACATCTATTAAAGGTATATTTGCAGCAGGAGACGTTAGAAATACCTACCTAAGGCAGGTAGTAACTGCAACAGGTGATGGCGCACTTGCTTCCTTTATGGCAGAAAAATACATATCAAGAACTTAATTTTCTTATCTGATTTTTCTCTAAAAAATTTATAAAGCTTCAATTTGTAAAACTTTTGTTTGAATAAAGCTCTAAACAAAAGCTTTTATAAGCTAATAGAAATTTGACTTTTAAAGCGAAAAGAAGCTATATTTTGCACATTTAAAATTAAACTAATTTATAAGCTATAAAGGCTCAATAACAAAGCGATTGGGCCTTTATTATCGTTTTTTAGAGATTTTTTTCCTTGACTTACAACATTACCTATTGTGTAATTTAACTATGAACATTTTAATGCTTACTTCTGAAACAGTACCATTTTCTAAGTCCGGTGGATTGGCTGATGTCGTTGGTGCTCTTTCTTCGTCTCTTAATAAATTAGATAATTCTGTAAAGGTAATGATGCCTTTATATGGCTTTATTGATAGAAAAGGATTTAAAAAGGAGAGAACTCTCTCTATACCAGTTTTATCAAAGGAAGAATCTGTTACCATTCTTGTTAAGAAGGTTCAAAAGGTTGAATATCTAGCTGTTGAGCATCCTCTTTTCTCTGAAAGACAGGGAATTTATGGAGATACCTCCTTTACACCTTACAGTGATAATGCTTATAGATTTTTATTACTATGTAAAGCAGCTATTGAATATATCAAAGCTAGTGATTGGAAAGCAGATATACTCCATGCACATGACTGGACTGCAGGTCCTGCAATGTATCTTGCAAAGGCTGCAAAATTAAAAGTAAAGACTGTATTTACTATCCATAATCTTGCATATCAGGGTGATTTCTCAAGATTTGATTTACTTTCATCTGGTATTACTCCAACTGAAAAGATGCTATCCGGTGGTGGACTTGAGAAAAGATTTAACATGCTTAAAACTGGCCTTGAGTATGCAGACCACATTACAACTGTATCACCTACATATGCAAAGGAGATACAATCAAATGAGCAAGGCTGTGGCTTAGATTATCTCTTAAAGGCTCGTTCATCTAGCTTATCTGGTATTTTAAATGGTATCGATAAGACAGAGTGGAACCCAGCTAAGGATAAATTCTTTAGTGAACACTTCAGCGTTAAGAAGCAAAGCGGTAAGAGCGAATTAAAGCTTAAAGCTCAAGCAATGTTCAATCTTAAGCAGGATGCAAACATTCCTCTAATCGGTATGATTAGTAGAATTGCAGAGCAGAAGGGATTTCATGAATTATTAGATGATGATGTTCCAGCTCTTGAGCAGATAGCTAGAGAAAAGAAGTGTCAGTTTATTATCATCGGAACTGGTGATAAAAGATATGAAGAAAAATTGAAGGATATTGGAGCTCGATATGATAACGTAAGTGTTAATATCGTATTTTCACAGGAGCTATCACACATAGTTGAAGGTGCTTGTGATTTCTTCCTTATGCCTTCACGCTATGAGCCTTGTGGCTTAAATCAGATGTATTCACTAGTTTATGGTACCTTACCTATTGCACATAGGACAGGTGGACTAGCAGATAGCATCATAAATGTTAATGAAGATATTATAAATGGAAATGGATTTTTATTTGATGAATTATCTCCAAATTTAATTTATAAGATTGTTAACCAGGCTTTATCATTCTATAATGATAAAGAACATTTTAATATTGCAAGAACAAATGCTCTTAAGAGTGATTTTTCTTGGGATGATAGTGCAGAAGAATATATAAAGATATATGGTAAACTACTTGGAGGTGCAAAATGAAAAGTAAGGGAAAAAAGAAAAAAGCTATCGCTATTATTTTAGGTGGTGGTAGAGGTACTAGACTTTATCCATTAACAATGGATAGATCAAAGCCAGCTGTTCCATTCGCAGGTAAATATCGTCTTGTTGATATTCCTATCTCAAACTGCTTGAACAGTGGTATTAATCAGATTTATGTTTTGACACAGTTTAATACAGCATCATTACATAACCATATTGTAAACACATATCAGTTTGATCAGTTCTCTGGTGGATTCGTTGAGATTCTTGCTGCAGAGCAGACATACACATCTGAAAGCTGGTATCAGGGCACAGCTGATGCTGTAAGAAAGAACTTAAAGCATTTCCATGATCAGAATGCTGATTACTACATCATTCTCTCAGGTGACCAGCTCTATTCTATGGATTTCAGAGATATGCTCGCAAGACATATTGAGACAGGTGCTGAATTAACAATTGCAGCTAAGCCTATTTCAAGATCTGAAGCTACTGGACTTGGTATCATCGGAGCAGATGAAGATGGTATGATCAAGAGCTTCTATGAAAAGCCAGCTAGCGATATGGATATCTCAGCTTATCGCGTTCATGAAAGCTTCATGCAGAAGGAATTAAACAAGAAGGTTGATGCTTCTAACGAATATCTTGCAAGTATGGGTATTTATATCTTCAATGCAAAGGCAATGGAAGAGATGCTCAACAATGACTTCACAGATTTCGGTAAGGAAATCATTCCTGAAGTAATTAAGACAAGACCAGTTGCAGCATATCTCTTTGATAGCTTCTGGGAAGATATCGGAACAATTAAGGCATTCTATGAATGTAACCTTAATCTTGCTTCTATTGCTCCTCAGTTCAACTTCTACAATGAAGAGATGCCTATCTACACACATAGAAGACACCTTCCTGCTACAAAGATGAACTTCTGTAACATCTCTTATTCTCTCGCAAGTGAGGGTTCAATCATTACTAATGCTTACATTGTTAACTCAATCGTCGGTGTTAGAACAATTATTGAATCTGGTGCTTCTCTTGATGGTGTATATTGCATGGGTGCAAGCCACTATGAGACAGAGGAAGAGAGAGCTGAAAACGCTAGAAAGGGAATTCCAAACATTGGTATTGGTAAGGGAACAATCATCAGAAGAGCTATTATCGACCAGAACGTAAGAATTGGTGATGGTTGTAGAATTGGTATCGATGATATTCCACGCCCAGAAGGCGACTTTGAAATGTATTCTATCCATGATGGAATAATTGTTATAAACAAGAACGCTGTAATTAAGTCAGGTACTGTAATCTGATCACACTCACAGGGTTAAGAAAAAACTGTTCTCTATAGGCCGAGTAATCTCGGCCTTTTCTATTTAAGAGGGACAAAAAAATCCACGGTTATTAGCCGTGGAATAGTTAAAAATCTAATAATTTTAACAGATTCTATGAATCCAGCCCTCTGGAGCCTCAATCTCACCCATTTGAATACCTGTAAGAGTCTCTCTAAGCTTAGAGATAACTGGTCCCATCTCTTCCATACCAGATGCGAACTTAATATCTCCATCCTTAGTGTGAACAAGACCAACAGGAGAAATAACTGCTGCAGTACCGCAAAGACCACATTCAACGAAATCCTTAACCTCATCAAATCTAACAGGTCTTTCTTCAACCTCTAAGCCAAGATAGTCCTTAGCAACAATCATTAATGATCTTCTTGTAATAGAAGGAAGAATTGTATCAGACTTAGGAGTAACAACCTTATTATCCTTTGTAACAAATAAGAAGTTTGCACCACCTGTTTCCTCAACATATGTTCTTGTACCTGAGTCAAGATACATGTTTTCATTGTATCCAAGACTATGTGCTTTTTCACCAGCATAAATACTCATTGCATAGTTAAGACCAGCTTTAATATTACCTGTTCCATGTGGAGCAGCTCTATCATAATCAGAGAGTAAAAGCTTAATTGGCTTTACACCGCCCTTAAAGTAAGGACCTACTGGAGTACAGAACATTCTAAATTCATATTCAGGAGCTGGTTTAACACCAATTACAGGACCTGAACCATAGATAAATGGTCTTACATAAAGTGTTGCACCACTACCAAATGGAGGAACGTAATCAATATTAGCTTTAATTAATTCATCGAGAGCCTTTAAAAAGTCTTCCTTGCTGATTTCAGGCATAATAAGACGACGACATGTGCTCTGGAGTCTATCAGCATTTAAATCAGGACGGAAAGCAACAACATGGCCATCCTTTGTTCTATATACCTTTAAGCCCTCGAAGCCTGTCTGTGCATATTGTAAAACACCAGCACATTCACTAATTGTAACCTCTGCTTTATCTGTGAGACCACCTTCATCCCACTTTCCATCTTTCCAAGCTCTAGTATAGCGATAATCGGTTTTAATATAACCAAAGCCTAAGCTAGACCAATCAATATCCTTAGCCATAATAGCACCTCTTTTTAATAGTAAACTATATAAAATATAAGATTTTAGGGTTTATTGTACAAGTGTTATATCTTAAATTAACCCCTTCTCTATTAGCTTATTTATTAGCATTAAATCGGAAGGCACCATTTCTAAAGTGAGTAATTCCTCTTTAGAGACATATTTTATTTCTGAATGAACAGATAATCTAAAGCTATTATCTAATAAAGAAACTCTATATGCCTTTAAATGGTATAAGGTATCGTTATTAACAAAATCAACACCATCAAGATATTCACCTACCTCAACCTTAACACCAAGCTCCTCATCAAACTCTCTAATTAAGGTCTCCTCTTCACTCTCATGGTATCGATTTTTTCCACCAACAAATTCCCAAAGGCCACAGGTTTTAGCTCCTACACTTCTTTTCGCAACTAAAACTTTTTTACACTCTAATACAATTCCACATGTAGTAATTCTTTCATTCATTAACAATTATATTAGCACACAATTTGGAAGCATAAAATGAAAACATGAAATAGCTAATAAAATTAGGCCTCGAGTCTTTCCCTTTCCATACAAAGTTGCGTCCCCAATTCTTGCTTCCTTTAATGATGGATAGTAAATTGATGCTAAGAAGAGTGCTATAGCAGGGATAAGGTCTCCAAGGAAACGAGGTCCTGGAGAGGAAGGAAATAATAAATTCAATACTCCTAGTACTATACCAAAGAGAAAGAAAAATACTCTTAGCTTTATAGAGCTGAGTAAAATATGACGATATCTAATCATAAAGGTTAGATACTCTCTATATGATTCAATAAGAAGAAAAAAGGCAGTTAATGTCAAATAAAATATTGTTAGAAAATATATTTGCACTATCTAATTCTCCCAACCTCATCAATAAGCTCCTCACATGTGAAGAAGCCAAAGCGCTCATGTGCACTACGTCCTGCTAATGAGTGTAGTAATACACCCTGTATTGGATCCTTTAGACAAGCAATAAGGCCAGCTAAAACATCTCCAGAGCCAGCAACTCCTAAAGCAGGATTAGGCTCATTTAAAAAGTAAAACATCCCCTTTTGATAAATAATAGTAATACTACTCTTTAAAACAATTGTTGCACCCTTTAAAGCTTTACTTACTGCTATAAGGCTAGTAAGAGTATTAGAGCTGTCGATATTTAAGGTAGCTAATAAAGCTCTGAATTCTCCTAAATGAGGTGTAATAATAATATTGCTATTATCAGAAATAGCATTACAATTTTCACCTAAAAGCTTAATTGCACCTGCATCAACAACGACACACTTTGAATTAAACAAGTTTATAAGCTTTATAACCTCTTCTCCACTAAGGTCGGTAAGCCCTGGTCCAATTAGTAAGCTATCATAGCTATTTGAGCTTTGTAAATCTTCAAACTTTTTAACAATAGGAGAGAGATTTTCATTTGCAACTACTTCATATATTTCAGGAGAAGTAAAGACTGTAACAAGCCCTGCACCACATTTAAAGACAGCTCTTTCTGAGAGTCTTACGGCCCCGCTATACTCCTTACTTCCCCCAACAATTGCAACGTGTCCCTTCTTGTTCTTATACTCTCTATCATCAATTTTTCTTAAATTAATATCACTATAAGAAATTCTCCTGTAATTATCTGATAAAGAAATACTAGTAAGTGGAAAGGAAGGGTTTAATGTTGTAATTTTTCCAACATAGTTAATATTACTACCAATATAAAAAGCTACCTTTTCATAGCCAAAGGTTATTGTTTCATTTGCTTTAACACAATATGAATTACCATCCTCCTTTAAACCAGAGGGACAATCGATACTAATTATATAATTTGCTTTATTAATACCATCAACTATATTTCTTTTTTCTTGTGATAACTCACCACTAAAGCCAACACCAATTAACCCATCAACAATAAGCTCTGAGTCAAGATTATCTGTAAAAGGTATTTCTAAAGCCTTACAAATATCATATTGAACCTTATTTTCTTTACTTTGATGACCTGGAACAAAGTAAATATTTATATTTTTTATTCCATCGCAGTAAGCCATTCTAGCTACAGCTAAACTATCGGCACCATTATTTCCACTTCCAGCAACAAAAATAGTAAGCTTACTATTAATAAGTTTATCCTTAATAGCTGAATAAAAGCATCTAGCTGCACTTTCCATTAAGCTAAGGGAAGGTATTAAATATTTTTCCTGACTTAAGATATCTAATTCTTTTGCACTTTTATAGGTGATAAGATTATTCATATTTAAGAATTTACAACCTTTTTTATCATTATAAAAGAGATTGACTTATTCTTATCATTACTCTAAGCTTTTTTTGTCCGGGGTGGCTAATATTGCCTGAGATTATACCCGTTACCTGATCTGGATAATACCAGCGTAGGGAGCGCGTCTGATTTAATCCCGTGGCAGATTTATTTATGGAGGTGCTTTAAATGAAGAAGCATTGTTTTACATTGGTAATTCTGGCACTACTTGCTTGCTCACTTTTTGCAAAGGGTGCTGCAGAAACTATCGCAAAAGAAAATAGCAATGAGCTTACACTCTACTGCTATGACACATTCGCATCTGAATGGGGTTCAGGTCCTACACTCATTCCACTATTTGAGGAAAAGACTGGTATTAAGGTTAATGTTATTAGCACAGGTAATGCAGTTGAAATGCTTAACAAAGCTATTCTTGAAGGTGATAACTGCCCTGCAGATTTAGTTATGGGTATTTCAGATGATACAGCATCAAAGGCATATAGCTCAGGTCTTTTTGCTTCCTATGAGTCCCCTGTTCTCAAGGACATTGATGAGGATTTAATTTTCGATAAGGAATATAGATTACTTCCTTTTGACTACGGTGCATTTGCATTTGTATATGATTCAGAGAGTGGTATCGAGGTGCCAACCTCATTAGAGGATTTAAAGAAGGATATTTATAAGGATAAAATTATTTTAATTGATCCAAGAACAAGCTCTGTTGGTATGGGTCTATTAATTTGGACTATCGAAGTATATGGCGAGGACTACCTTGATTGGTGGAAGGCAGTAGGTAAGAATGCTCTTACTATTGCAGATGGTTGGTCATCAGCATATGGACTATTTACAGAGGGTGAAGCACCAATCGTACTTTCATATACAACTAGCCCTGTTTACCATGTTCTTTGGGAAGACACAACAAGATATCAGGCATTAGTATTTGATGAAGGTCACTCTACAACTATTGAGTCAATTGGTATTTTAAAGAATGCTAAAAACAGAGCTAATGCAGAAAAGTTTATCGACTTTATCTTAACCGAGGGACAGAAGGAAACAGCTATTGCAAATTCTATGTACCCAGTAAATAAGAATACAGAGCTTCCTTCAGCATATGATTACGCTCCAGTTCCTAAGCTATTACACTTAGATTCAGAGGTAATTGCTCAGAATCTAGAAAAATGGTTAAATGAATGGACAGAGGCAATGGTTAATTAACGAATGGTAAAAACGTGTAGAAACTACTATAAAATAAGTTCAATTCTAGCAAGAATAATACTTTTAATAGTATTTCTTTTACCACTTTGTTTTACTTTATCAAGGGCTTTTTTTACAAGCGAGGGCTTTACCTTAAATCTTGTAAAGGAAGCCTTTACTTCATCCTATAACTATAAAATATTAGCTTTTACTATAGAGGAATCTGTATATTCAGCAATAATATCAATATTAATTGCGCTTCCTGGAGCTATTCTATTTTCTACATATGACTTTAAGGGGAAAAAAATAATATTATCCCTAGCATCCCTATGCTTTGTACTACCATCAATTTTAGTAGTTCTTGGCTTTGTAATATTTTATGGAAATAATGGAATATTAAATAAAATATTAAAAGCAATATTTTCTTCTAATGAGCCTGTAATTAAAGTTCTTTATTCATTTAAAGCAATTATATTAGCTCATGCCTACTTAAACTTCCCTATCGCACTAACTCAGCTTACAACATATATGAGTAATATCTCTAAAGATCAAGAGTACTCATCACAGCTACTAGGTGCATCTAAGCTTAAAACCTTTTTTTCAATCACTCTTGTAAGAATATTACCTTCTCTAATATCATCATTTCTTTTGATATTCCTATATTGCTTTACCTCATTTTCAATTATTTTAATCTTAGGTGGTGGTCCTGAGTTTACTACATTAGAGGTAGAAATATATAGAACTAATAATATAGTTGGAAATAGTACTAAGGCAGCAGCTCTATCTGTTTTCGCACTACTATATAATATTATAATTGTCGTTTTATGTATTATAGCTAGTAAAAGAGTTAAAACAGTTGAAGGTGTAAAGAGAGACCACTTAAGGAAGGTAAAGAGCTTATCAACGAAAGTTATACTATTTATATATATTACTCTCCTACTGATATTTATATTAAGACCAATGCTTGGAGTTATTTATCGCTCATTTGTATCAACCTCAAATAGACTGGGAACTGGTTTTTCATTTAGGTCATACCAAGAATTATTTGGCATAAAAACTAGTGTTTCATCGATGAAGGATGCTTTTAAGGCGCTCTTAAATAGTCTTATCATAGGCTTTTCAAGTGCATTTTTTGCAACCCTTCTTTCATTAAAGCTTTCACTTTATATTACTAGAATGAAAAGCTCATTAGGTGAGATTTGCTCTATGCTACCAATGATGGTTTCATCTGTTACTGTAGCTTTGGGCTTTACATTAGTTAGAGCAAAAATACCAGTTAGAGGTGTTTTTGTTTCATATATATTTATAATGCTAGCTCACTTTGTAATCATTCTTCCCTTTGCTCTTAGAACAATTCTTCCTGCAGCAAGAGCTATCGATGAAAATATTTTATACTCCTCATATTTACTTGGAGCCTCAACTAGAAAAGCCTCAAAGAGTGTCGAGATACCACTTTTAAGAAATGTAGTTATAAAGGCCTTCAGCTTTTCTTTTGCTCTATCAATTGGAGAAATAAATGCAACTATGACGCTATCAGAGGGAAAGATTACAACCTTACCACTTTTACTATATAGATTAATTAATTCATATAACTACCAGGGTGCATGCGCAGTAGGTAGTATCTTAATATTAATAGCTCTAATTGTTTTCTTTATATCAGAGCTCATCGGAGGCAAAAATGGAAAAACTGAGAGCTGATGGACTAAAGGTTAAATATAAGAATTTTAATTTAGACCTTTCATTTACTCTTGAGGAGGGTGAATTTGTCTCAATCATTGGTCCCTCTGGATCAGGAAAGAGCACTGTATTATCGATATTAGCAGGCTTAAATGAGACCTTTGAGGGTAAGCTTTTATTAAATGGGAAGGATATTACTAAAGCAAAAATTCAAGATAGAAATATGGCAATGGTCTTCCAAAACTATTCCTTATTTTCAAATATGAATGTTGAGAAAAACGTTGCATATGCTTTAAAGATTCAAAAGAAAAGTAAAAAAGAAATTGCAAAAGATGTAAAAGACTTACTAAGCTTAGTTGGCTTAGAGGGATATGAAAAGAGAAAGGTAACAACACTATCTGGTGGTGAAGCTCAAAGAGTTGCATTAGCGAGAGCGCTAGCTAAGAAGCCTGAAATTCTTTTATTAGATGAACCTCTATCAGCATTAGATGCAGCACTGAGAAAAAAGCTTAAAGGAGAATTAAGAAGAATTCATGACTCTCGGGATAACATGACTACAATATATGTAACTCATGATAGAGAGGAAGCCTTCAGCATCTCCGATAGAATAATAATTATGAAGGATGGAAAGATAGAAGCTACAGGTACTCCTGAAGAGCTATATAATAACCCACCTACACTATTTACAGCCCTCTTTACAGGAGAAGGAACTATTTTAACTCCAAGCTCCTTTGGTCTAGAAACTAATGAGGTTGATAAAATCTTCTTCCGCCCTGAGAGTGTTATTGTTAAAGATGGAAAATTCTGGGGTGATATTAATCAATATGTCGTTTTAGAGAATGCAGAAGTACTTTCTATCGACTATCTTGGTTCAAGATATTTATTAATGTTATCTCATGAAGGTCATCAATTACTTGCAGAAAGTGAAACTAAACCTAATAATAAATATATAAATGCATACATTAGAAAAAATGGTATGAAATTTTATAAAAACGATTACTTGGTTTAGGGGGATAAGTATTTGAAACGGCTTATTTCAATAATTTCACTTCTACTTATTACAGCATCACTTTATGCATCATTATCACTATCTACTACCGCAGGTGTAGACTTAGTTCACTCCTTTTTATTTAAAGAGGAAATAACCTTTAGAAGTGCTGGTACCTTCGGATTAAGAGTTGATTTCCCTACCTGGCCAAAGAGCTCCTTCTACATTAATCCCTACGTAAGAGGAGACTTTACAACTCATACCTTGACCTTTAATAATACACGACTCGTTGGTTCCTTTGCAGGAGCTGCAGGTCTAAATGCAAATATTAGAATAAAAAAGAGCTTAGATTTATCTCTATATGCAGGAATTGTTTTTGGCTACTACAGAACTGTTCCATTTCCTGAAATAATTTGGCAACAAGCTACTAATAATAGTAAAACACTTACATTTATTGCTGTTGAGGCAGGCTCCTCACTTATTTTTAAATTTGATAGCGTAAAGCTCTATCTTGGATCCTTATTAAGATACCAAAGAGATAGCATGCATGTAATTGCTCACGTAGGAATTGGTCTTGAAAATGGAGCTTACTGATGAAAAAATTATTACTTATTATATTAGCAACTTTAATTATATTAACTAGCTGTGAATTAACAACTAAACAAAATAATAGTCAAAGAAATGTATATCTAATTTCTTTAGCTCTTAACTATGAAACTTCTAATCATAGTTTAAACTATACTCTTAATGACCAAGAAGGTATTTTTACTGAGATAAAATACTTATCTCATGACACAAGCTCCCCATTTAACTACTATTTATTAACTGAGGATGGAACAAAACTTACAATAAATGAAAATGGAAATATAGCAGAAGAAGCTATTAGCTTTTTTGCTCCATCAAATAAAATAAAGGATTTAGTTCTCTCGAAGCTTAGTACCTACTCAGCTAGTATGGATGAAAATGATATTCTTGTATTCCATTACTCTGGTCATGGAATTGAGGATGGAGGCTTAGTATATCATATTCAGGAGCTTGATAATAATAATACTGGACATAAGCATAACGTATTAACAATTTCAAATGATGACCTTGTGAATGCAATAAAAGGGTATAAGGGTGTTAAGCTCTTACTTTTAGATAGCTGCTATTCAGGTGTTCACTATAATGAAATTGCAAATGAATATAATAAGAGTTCAATTAAATATCTTTTTGAAGCACCTCAGCTAAGAAGAAATATATTTACACTTACTGCTTCCTCTTCAACAGAGTTAGCTGAAGAATTATCGGGATATGGACAATTATCAAAATGCTTTTTAGAAGCTTTAGGATTTAATACATCTACAAAAATGCCTGGAAGAAGATATAGTAAGCTATGGTTTAGTGAGCTAGTAACATATGTTCAAAAATATATAACTAGCCTACAGCATCCACAGGGTAATGAAATAAAGGACTTTATCCTCTTCTAAAGTGCGTTTTGCGATTTTTTTAATTTTTATCTCTATTATTAATAGAGGTAAAATTTATGAAAAAAATATTTTTATTTACTGTTTTATTCATTTTCATTTCACTACCTGTATTTTCAATTAATTATTCAGGTGGTGTAAAGGCAAGCTTTGGTCAATCTGTATTAAAGAATCGATCATTAAACTATGAATCTGATTTAAGAGAAGCTTTAAGGTGTGAATTACAGCTAGAGCCCGCATCATTTATAGTTTCTAATTTTGATATAGGAATATATCTCCAGCTTTCCTATCAAGGAGATACCAATATCAATAATTACGCAAAGCTAATTGGATATACAGCTTTATCACTTGGTTTAACCACATCCTATTACATTACTGATTGCTATACGATAGGCTTAATGCTAGGTACAGGCTATTCGATTACAAATAAGCTTATGATAGGAAGTGCCTTTTTAGAGTGCAGATTATCAAATTCATATTTCATTACTAAAAATGTTAGCTTATCGCTTAATTGTGGACTTATCTATAAAAAGGAACGCTTTGAGATACCATTCACCTTTTCTATCGCCTATAAGCCATTTATAAAGGAGCGCTGATATGCTAATAGTACTAATCTTATCAATAATCTTTTTAACATCATGCTGCTTTAGCCCTACAAATATTCAAAGTGATATTTATCTAGTATCTGTTGCCTTTGATTACGATAAAATGGGTGTTAATACATTGAGTGGAACCTTAAATGACCAGGAAGCAATTATTAACCAAATTGATTACCTTGCAGAGCAAAGTAAGAGGAATATTTATTCCTATCAAATTACTCAAAAGGGTAATAATATTTTATATCGATATTACACAAAGCAAAGTAGAGGGGAAGAGATCGAAGTTATTAAGGATATAAGCTTAAACAATATAAAGAATGAAATTCAAAATATTTTTACAACCTTAGGGAGTAAGAAAAATGATTTAATTATCTTCTTCTATGCAGGTCATGGTCTAAGCTCATCAGAAAAGGAACGCTTAGGAGCCTTAGTGCTTGGAGATATCTCAGCACTTTCAGTTGACTCCAATTCATATAAATCGAGAATCTATTTTCTAGAAGAGCTAAGATATGATTTTTCTCAGGTTACTGGGAACAAGGTTATTTTTATCGACTCATGCCACTCTGGCGCAATAGTAAAAAATGATATAGTTGATAAATCAACCGATATAAAAGATTCATATCAAAATTTATTTGCTACTTATGAGAGTAGAAATGATTTAGTTTGGGAGCTAAGCGCATGTACTGCTGATAGCCTTGCATATGAGAATGAGGAGACACAGGATAGCAAGGCACATGGGAAATACACTAAGGAGTTATTAGAATATCTAGGGTATAATTTTTATGCAGAACAGGTAGAGGGACCGGGAATGCCTTATTCCAAGCAGCTATCTGTTATAGATGCTTGGAAATATATAAATGATAAGTTTAAAAGGATAGGAAAGCAAACACCTGTAACCTCAGTAACAGAGAGAGATTTAGTGCTGTTTACTTTTTAAGACTCTAAGAACTTTCCACTCTTAATACTTTCTATTTCATCTCTTATAACAGCAGCTTTCTCAAATTCAAGGCTTTCAGCAAGAGTTCTCATCTCTTTCTCGAGAGCCTTGATATATTTATTTCTACCGCTTTGAGTTAATAGATTATAGCCAGAGCGCTCTATCTTCAAATCCTCCTTTTGAGCCTCACACTTATCAACCTTCTCACTTTCAATTAAATCAGAGATAGCTTTCTTAATAGTTTGAGGTGTAATACCATGCTCTATATTGTACTGGCTTTGGATCTCTCTTCTATGCTCTGTTTCAACAATAGCTTCTCTCATTGCATCACTCATTTGGTCTGCATACATGATTACTCGCCCTTCACTATTTCTAGCAGCACGACCAATTGTTTGAATAAGAGAGGTAGCAGAGCGTAAGAATCCAATTTTATCTGCATCTAATATTGCAACTAATGATACCTCAGGAAGGTCTAAGCCCTCTCTAAGAAGGTTAATACCAACTAAAACATCAAATACACCAAGTCTTAAATCACGAAGAATTTCAGCACGCTCTATTGTCTCAACCTCACTATGAAGATATCTTACCTTTAAGCTTAAGCCCTCCATATATGAGGTTAAGTCTTCAGCCATTTTCTTAGTAAGAGTTGTAACTAGAACTCTATCACCCTTAGCAATAGTCTTTCTAATTTCACCATATAAATCCTCCATTTGGCCCTCTGTTGCACGAATCTCAATAACAGGATCTAAAAGTCCAGTTGGTCTAATTAACTGCTCAACAATTTGAGTACTCTCCTCCTTTTCTCTGTTACCTGGAGTTGCACTTACATATATCCTTTGGCCAACAATTTTATCAAACTCATCATATTTAAGAGGTCTATTATCGAGTGCTGAAGGAAGTCTAAAACCATAATTAACTAGATTTGTCTTTCTAGATCTATCGCCCTCATACATTGCACCAATTTGAGGTATAGTAACATGAGACTCATCGATAAAGCAGAGAAAATCAGATGGGAAATAATCAAGCAGGACTGCAGGTCTTTCACCAGCCTTTCTACCAGCTAATTGCCTTGAGTAGTTCTCAATACCTGAGCAGTGTCCTACCTCCTTAATCATCTCAATATCATACTCAACTCTACTCTTTAGTCTCTCAGCCTCAAGGTGTCTGCCCTGAGACAAAAAGAACTCAACCTGGTCAGCTAATTCATTCTCAATTCTACCAATTGCTTGGTCTATCGCACTCTTTGGCATAACAAACTGCTTAGCAGGATAGAGTGTAATATCATTTACCTTCTCTAGCTTTTCTAGAGATACAGGATCAAACCACTCTAAGGATACTATTTCATCCCAATCAAGAGTAATTCTAAATGCACTCTCTAAATATGCAGGATAAACCTCTATGATATCACCTCTTACTCTAAAGGAGCCGCGAGTTAATACTAAATCATTTCTCTCATAGAGCATTCTAACTAATTGCTCTAATTCACTTTTGTGATCAAATATTTCACCAACATGAAATGAGTGAATCATATCTCTTAAGGAGACAGGATTACCAAGACCATATATACAGCTTACAGTTGCAACAACGATAACATCTCTTCTTTCCATAAGAGAAAAGGAAGCAGAGAGTCTTAATCTATCGATTTCATCATTAATATCTGTTTCCTTCTCAATATATAAGTCCTTACCAGGTACATAAGCCTCTGGCTGATAATAATCATATGTTGATACAAAGTACTCTACAGCATTCTCAGGAAAGAATTGCTTAAACTCTCGATAAAGCTGTGCAGCTAGCGTTTTATTGTGGCTTAAAATTAGAGTTGGTCTTTGGATTTTTTCAATAATTTTAGCCATAGTAAAGGTCTTACCCGAGCCGGTAACACCCTTAAGAGTTTGAGCTCTATCACCAGCTAAAATACCATTTGCAAGCTTTTCTATAGCTGGCCCCTGGTCTCCTGAGGGCTCATATGGAGCAACTACCTTAAAGGGCTTTGAAACCCCGTTAGCACCCACATGTATATTAACGATACTCTCTCCACCCCAAGAGGCATTTGGTATATTTTCACTCATCTAATAATCCACCTACTATTTTCTTCACTTCTCATTGTAAGAACAACATCCTTAATTAGGAGTGTATTCCCATTTCGATAAACCTTTATATCGACCTTATCTTCACTCTTATGGCTACCTAAAACAGCTAAGTAATCACTATAGCCCGTTATACTCTTTCCATCGATTTCAGTAATAATATCTCCACCAAGATATATTATCGATTGTCCATATTGAACCTTCTCAGAGCCACCCTTTAAGCCTGCTCTATCTGCACCACCAGAAGGTACAACCTGAGAAATTAAAACACCCTGATCAAAATCAAGCTTTAAGTACTCGGCAATTTGACTATTTAGCTCAACAGCTAAAACATCTAGCCAACCACGATTTACACTTCCACTTTTAATTAATGATGTAGCAACATCAAGCACAGTCTCTAAAGGAAGAGCAAAGGATAGTCCTTGGTTTTCTCCACTAGTTGAATAAATCGCTGTATTTAAGCCAATCATCTCACCTCTACTATTTAATAGAGGACCACCACTATTTCCTGGGTTAATAGCTGCATCTGTTTGAATCATATTAGTTAAAGGTAGCATACTAGATGTATAAACTAATCTCGAAAGCCCCGATACTACACCAACACTCATAGACCAGGAGTAGCCATATGGAGAACCAATTGCTATAGCCTTCTGACCGATATTAAGCTGTCCCGAATACATCTCGAGAGGTACATATTTTCTATCTATTTTCTCAAGCTTTATTACTGCTATATCTGTTAAGGAATCAACACCAATAAGAGTTGCATTAACACTCGTTCCATCGTAGAGATTTACACTAATATCCTTTCCTGAGCCTACTACATGGCCATTAGTTACAGCATATCCCTCACTAGAAATTATTACTCCACACCCACTAATTGATGATGAAAGACTCTTATCCTGTACAATTTCAATAACACTTGCCTTAGCCTTATCAAAGGCTCTCATATTTTCCTTCTCTTCAAGAGAATATGACCAAGAGGAATCATCCTCAAATAGGACAACTCCATCCTCTGTATAAAATATTCCCTTCAAAGGAACACCTGCTAAGCTTAAAAGAGCTTCCTCCCCACCCTTGCTTGCTACCTTACTTAGCTCTCTTCTTAGCTCATCTATTTTCTTTTCTTCATTAAGCTTAGAGGTCCAAAACAATAGTAGAGATAAAATTGTTACTATCGCAATTAGTAATGCACATACTAATACAATTCTAGAAATATTCTTTCTATTCACTTTTCACCTTCATTAGCAGAATAAGTCAAGAATACATTTAAAGGCAATAACTAAAAAATATTTTAGGTGTATAATGGACTCATGCAAAATAATGAAGAACTAAATAAGTCTGCTTGGAATAGTGAGGTTATTAAGCATAACTATTGGACTAAAGCAGTTAGTCAAGAGCAAATAGAAAGAGCTAAAAATAAAGATTTAACACTTCCATTTTTAATTACTAAGCCAATGAAGCAGGAATGGATTAATGAGCTTGGTAATAAGCTACTATTAGCTGCAGCAGGAGGCGGACAGCAGGCACCTCTGCTTTCAGCATATGGAAAGGATGTAACACTGATAGATATTTCAGATTTACAGCTTAAGCAGGATGAGTATGTAAAGCAAAGAGATAAGCTAAGCTTTAAGATAATACAAGGCTCAATTAGCGATCCTCTTCCCTTTGAAGCTAACTCCTTTGATGGAGTAATTAACCCAGTTAGTATTAATTTTATAAAGTCTCCTCTACCATTTTATAAAGAGGTTCATAGAGTATTAAAGATTGGTGGAGCCTTTATTACAGCCTTTGCAAACCCTGCACTATATATGTTTGATATCAATAAGCTTGAAAGAGGTAAGATGAAGATTAAATATACACTTCCCTTTGATGCAGATATCTCACTATCTGAAAAACAAAGAGAGAAGCTTATTAAAACCTCTGGAACCTTTGAGTATAGCCACACACTAAATACATTAATTGGCTCACTAATAGATTTAGGCTTTGCTATTACAGGCTTTGACACCTCCCCTAGTGACTTTGAGCCTATAGATAGCTATTTAAATGAGTGCTACTTAGCTATTAGAGCAATTAAACAAAGCTAGTACTGGCTTTTCAAAATCAGGTCCAAAGCAATGATGAGAAATTAGATATTTCAAAATATCATCTGTTGACTTACAGCTTTCAATAGCATTTGAAGCTATGTGTGTTTTAGCCTTCAATATTTCTTCATCATTACCAATGAATAAATCAATAGCTCTATCAATGTAGCGCTCACTAATTAAAATAGGCTTTACATCAAGCTCACTAACTGCTGCTAATAGCTCATCTATCATATAGTCATCACATTCATGGCTAATGAAGATAGCTTTTATATCACCATGCTCTTTAAGAATATCTAAAATCTCAGCTCTATCTAGCTTTTTATCATCATCCCTTATTGAAGAAGGATCAAAGAGGATAAGCTCTTCAATAAGAGTATTTAGTATTTTCTCTCCTTCACTATCTAAAGTTATCCTTGAAAGTAAGCAGACTTGAGGAATTTCCTTTCTCAAATTTCTAACATGCTGTAAGGCACTATTATCCTTATATGAAGCTTCACCATAAATAACTAGCAATTAACACTTTCCCCTTGATAAATAATTTACTTTTCAATAATAATCTATTTGTGAAACTAAAAAAACTCCAATGGATTAGAAAACCTGAAAAAGTAAAGATAAGCTCCTCAAGGAGCATGATGATAGAAACTACTCATGACTGTGCTCTTTGTTATACATTTGATGCACCTGAAAGAGTTGATTTAAATATTAATTCAGATTCTTTAGTCTATGGACTAGGTATTATATTTAATACTGATCAAGGAATGAGCTTAGTAACAGATGGTCAAAGGCTCATTAAAAAGCTTTCCTTTATGGGAATAGAGGAAAAAACATATATTAATTTAGTTGATAAAACTCACTTTTCCTTTGAAAAGAAGGAGGACACTGTAAGCTTTTATAATGGTAATGAGGAAATTGTCTCTCTCTCCTTTAAGCCTATAGAGCAAAGTGTTACTGTTGCAATTCTTCTTTTTGGAAGTGGAATAGCTAACATTACATTCTAAATTTGTTCACATACTTTTTTTATTCTGTTACAATGCTTCAATAAATAAATTCACCCAAGGGCCCCTTTGAAAGGGCAAGGAAGGTTAATATGGAAGAAATTAAAACTACAGAGGATCGTCCATTAAACTTTATCGAAAAGATAATTGAGGATGATTTAGCAAACCACCGTCTACCTAATGACACAGTCGTTACACGTTTTCCACCAGAACCAAATGGCTACTTACACATTGGACATATTAAGAGTATATGTCTTAACTTTGGTCTTGCTGAAAAATACCATGGTAGATGTCACCTAAGACTCGATGATACAAACCCAGCTAAGGAGGATATGGAGTACATTAACTCTATTAAAGAGGATATCCATTGGCTTGGCTTTGACTGGGGTAAACATGAGTACTATGCTTCTGACTACTATGATCAGCTATTTGAAATTGCAGTTAGATTGATTAAGGAAGGAAAGGCATATGTTGACTCTCTCTCAGCTGAGGAGATGAAGGAGTATAGAGGAACTCTCACAGAGCCTGGTAAGAACTCTCCAGATAGAGATAGACCAATCGAAGAGAACCTTAGACTCTTTATGGAGATGAAGGAAGGAAAGTACCCTGAGGGTGCTTATACTCTTAGAGCAAAGATTGATATGGCTAGTCCAAATATCAATATGAGAGACCCTGCTCTTTATAGAATAAAGTACGCAACTCACCCAAGAACAGGTGATAAGTGGTGCATTTACCCAATGTATGACTTTACTCACCCTATTTCTGATGCAATTGAAAATATTACACATTCAATTTGTACACTTGAGTTTGAGGACCACCGCCCTGCATATGATTGGGCAACCTCAATCGATGGTATTGAGCACACACCTCATCAATATGAGTTTGCAAGACTTAACATTAACTACCTCTTAATGAGTAAGCGTAAGCTCTTATACCTTGTAAACAATAACTTTGTAACTGGCTGGGATGACCCAAGAATGCCTACCATTAGTGGTGTTAGAAGAAGAGGCTATTCACCAGAGTCTATGAAGGATTTTGTCGCAAGAGTTGGTGTTGCTAAGGTTGAGGGTGTTGTTGATTACTCACTAATGGAATTCTGTGTTAGAGAGGATTTAAATAAGAGAGCAGAACGCTTAATGGCTGTTCTTGATCCTCTTGAGATCGAAATCGATAACTACCCAGATGGAAAGGTTGAATACTTTACAGCTGAAAACAATGTTGAGGATCCTAATAGTGGTACTCATGAAATTGCATTCTCTAAGCACCTCTATATCGAAAGAGAGGATTTTATGGAGGTTCCTGTAAAGGGCTATCATAGATTATATCCAGGTAATGAAATTAGATTAAAGTACGCTTATTACATCACTGCACAGAGCATCGAGAAGGATGAAAACGGTAATGTAATCAAGGTACATTGTACCTATGATCCTGAAAGCCGTGGTGGAGATACTCCTGATAAGAGAAAGGTTAAGGGTACTAGCCACTGGGTATGCCGTGATATCTGTACAGTTGCTGAAGTAAGACAATATGATAAGCTATTCAAGAGTGAGTGCCCAGGTGCTGAAACAGGTAACTACCTTGATGACCTTAATCCAGATTCTCTAGTTGTAATTCCAAAGGCTTATATTGAGAAGGAAGCTGAGAACGCGAAGGTTGGTTCCTACTTCCAATTCATTAGAAATGGCTATTACTGTGTTGATTCTAAGGATAGTAAGCCAGGTAAAATGGTATTCAATAGAACCTGTACACTTAAAGATAGCTGGGCTAAGCAAAAGGCTAAGATGGGAATTAAGTAATATTTGGGAGTCGCTGACTCCCAATTTTTTTCTTTTAAAAAAAACTCTATTTTGTTATTTTAATAATATGAATCCATTTTTTGATATCCATTTTCATGTAATGACCTTTAAAGAGCCAAATCTTGCAGCTTTTTTATCATCCCTCGATAGCTCTCCAGCTTCTTTATTACAAGGTAATATTACAAAGGATTATATCTTAACCTTAAATGGAATATTAAAGGGACAGCTATTTTCACAAATTGAGAATACTCTTACAGCTTTCTCTCGTCCTATCGATGAGACCTTTCATATGATGGAGGATGATTTAAAAGGAAAGTATAGAAAAAGCAATAATAAAGGAGAGTATCCTTCGGTGCCATATATTAGAGACTCAAAGCTATATTTCCGCTCTCAAGCTTATGACACAATAATCCTATCTCCGCTATTAATGGATTTCTCTCAAACACAAAGTAATATCGATAAATTATATTACTCATTCCCAGCCTTTGATAAAATTACACCATACGCACTCGACACGATAAGTGCAATTAATAAGTACTATGAGGATGAAAATTCATTATTTGAGTTTTATCCATTTATAGGAATAAATCCAATTGCACATTCATATGAGTTTTTAGTAAACCACCTATCAAGGTTTGTAGATATAACTCACACTATGCATCCAAGACATAAATTAAATGATAGTGAAAGAGTTTTCTTTGGAGTAAAGCTATATCCACCACTAGGCTTTGATCCATGGCCACAGGATAGTAATGAGCTTAAGAAGGTTAGATATCTATACTCATTTTGTGAGAAAAATAGAGTCCCTATTATTACTCATTGTGATGATCAAGGCTTTAAAGGGATTAATCCTCTTGAAGCTTGGAAATTTACAGATCCAGCATCGTGGAAAACTGTATTAGAAAACTATCCAAAGCTAATTATTGATTTTGCACATGTCGGTAGACAATATGCAGTAAATAGTGGATCAAATATAATTGAAAATGTTCACTCAAGAATTAAGAGACTTCCTCAGGGAGAGTGGTTCTATACTCTTATGGATATGATTAATGAATATGATAATGTCTATAGTGACATCTCATTCACAGGCTGCTATAAGGAGTTCTATATCCAATTTCTTAACTATTTAGATAGTATAAGTTTAGAAAAAAGAAAAAAAATTGAAGATAGAATTCTCTTTGGCTCTGACTTTTCTGTTAACCTATTAAGAGTAGAGAGCTACTTAAATTATTACTACATATTTGATTCCTCTCCTCTTTCAGATGAATTTGTACATAAAATAGTATCAACAAATCCAATGAGCTTTTTAGGACTAAAGGAAAAAGAAGAGGTCAAAAAGAAAGGAATGCTATCATTCTTTACAAAAAGATTACCTAACTCCAATTCTTCTAGTTAATGGCCATGCAGCTATTGCTGTTATTGCCATTAATATAAATGCAATAAAGTATGCACTCTCAAAGCTATAGGCTGATACAAGCTTACCAATTACAACAGGTCCAAGACTCATTCCAATTCCATAAATAGCTTGGTATGCTCCCATCGCTGTTGATCTCTTTTCTTCACTTACACAGCTAACAACCATTGCCATTAATAGACCATTAATAATTATATTGCCAAAGCCAGCTAGGATATTTGCTGCTATATAAACTATAGGACTCTTTACAAAGCCAATAATAATTGCAGCAAAAGCTAAAAGAGAAAATCCAATAAATAGTGATTTCCCCTTCTCATTTTTAACAAGAAGCTTCTTACCAACATATGGAGCTACAATTACCTGTATTAAGGTAAAGGAAAGTGAAATAACACCAATTAAAAATGATGAAGCACCAAGCATTTTTGCTCTTGAGCTAGTAAATGCAAATACAGTTCCCTGCATATAGAACTGCATCATTATAGCTAAAGCTGATGATAGAATTACTTGTGGATTTCTAATAACCTCAAAAGCATGCTTAAAGCTAAATCTCTCTCTATTAATCTTTATAGGCTCTAAGAAGATTACAGCAATTACAGAAACAACACCTGTTAGGAAGGAACAAAGTAGAGGTATTTTATATCCCCAGAATGATGCTGTTAATATTCCTAAAAAAAATGCTAATAGCTTTCCTCCATTTGAGAAAGCATTAACATTAGTCATAGCTCTAACACTCTCATCATCCTTATAGTAAGCGTTGTATAAAACACTAAAGGCTAACCATGTTGATGCCGCTAAGCCTGCTAATACACGACAAATAATAATTGTCACAAAGGAGGTTGCAAACATTAAAAAGAATGATGATAGAGTTGTTGAAAGAGCGCCAAATAAAATAGTTTTTTTATAGCAGGAGAATGCATCTGTAATCATACCAATTGGAATACGAGCAAATATTTGGGTAAACCCATAAACACCAGTCATGAAACCAATCAAAGTAGCTGAAAAACCCAAGCTATCTAGATATGGAGCAAAATAAGGGGCATGACAATACTCACTTGCCCAAAAGAATACCATTGCAACACATAATAAATCTCTTGATTTCTTTTTATCCATTATCATTCTCTCTATAATAATCCTGCCCTTTCAGGCAGGATAAATATATTTTATTTTCTAACAAGAATTCCAGGACGTATGAAGGTAAAGTCACCAACCTTTATCGTAGTTTTTGGAAATAGTACAGGTCTAGTAACAGGGATAATCTTATCCTTAGCAGCTATAACTGTATCTTCACTCTTAGTTCCTGTTATTGAAGGGTTCCAGCAGAAGGCTTGGTTTTCAGCGATTAAGCCTGGAGTATCAAAGCCAACGCGATAATCTCTACCCTGATAACCAATAGGACCACCCTGGTGGTGCTTATCAAACTCACCATCATATCCAAGTTCGGTATATTTAGCCTTACCCTTTTCAAGAGCACTTACAAAACTTTCACCAGGACGAGATGCAGCCATATATGTGCAGTCAATTACTTGGTTATCATAATATTGCTTCTTCTCTTTCTCTGTTGGCTCATAGAACCATACATATCTAGTAAGACATATTACAAGACCATTTCTTCTGAAGTTTCCTCCAATTTGAACTCTTCTTTCAACCTTCTTGCTTGTTGGGAGAGCGTGACGATATAAGCTAATTCTCTCATCTGCAGCAACCATACATGATAATATTTCAAGCCCCTTAGCTTCCATTTTACCCATTATTATTCCTGCTATCTCATATTCGCTCATACCAACCTTAATTTCCATAGCAGATTCTTCCATGCAAATTGATGCATCCTTACCAATTTCTTGGTAGCGCTCAACCTCTTCAGCTGTTAGAGAAAATCTTAAAAGCTGTAGCTTCTTTGAAATATCACCAGAAGTATCTAAGCCAAGCTTTTTAGAAGGAACTAGCTCATCTAGTGTTCTCTTTTCAAAGCTATTATCATGCCAAAGACCAAAGAGAACCTTAAAGCCAAGCTCCTCAAGCTTTTCTTCATTAATCATTCTTGGAGCTTCAATATTATTAGTAATAGCATATAAGCTATCAGATGTAACTAAGAGTCCACAGTTACCAACAGCACCCATACCTACATAGTTTCTACCACCACAGGTAAGCCATGCAAAGTTATCCTGGCCCTTAATATAAATTCCATCGAGAGCTTCATTTTTCATAAGAGCTCTCACTCTTTCAAGCTTAATTCTTAATTCGTTATTCATTTTCCCTCCTTACCTACTTTCCTTCTTATCTTTAATATTCTTTATAACTGAGAATACAATTATAACAAGAGATAAGATTAAGAATACACAAGAAATAGGATGTGTTACAAATGTTGACCAGCTATTTTCAGATAGAATCAATGCTCTATTGAGATTTGATTCAGCAATAGGACCAAGTACAATACCCAATACTAAAGGAGCACCTGGGTATCCAAACTTCTTCATACCGAAGCCCAAGATACCAAAGCAAATAGCAATTAATACATCAAATAGGTTATTTGAATTACTGAAGGCACCAACTATACATAGTGCTGCAATAATTGGTAGTAATACTGTCTGAGGTATCTTTAAAATACTTGGAGAAACCTTAGCACACCCTAATCCTGTTAATAGCATGATAAACTGGATTATAATCATACCTGCAAGAATTGCATAAACAATAGTAATACCTTCAGGCTCAACGAACATCTGAGGACCTGGTCTAACACCAATTAAAGTAAGCGCACCAAGCATAACACTAGTTACTGTATCACCTGGGACACCTAAGCAAAGCATAGGAATTAATGCACCACCAGTTGTACCATTATTTGAAGCCTCAGGAGCTGCAATACCCTCTGGAACACCTGTTCCAAATTGATCTCCCCTCTTTGATATCTTCTTTGCAACCTGGTATGCTAAGAAACAGGAAATAGCTCCACCTGTTCCAGGAATAATTCCAATAAAGACACCAATGAGACCACCAACTATAGCAGAAACAAGTAATGCTGAGAAATCTGCTTTAGTAGGAATAACTCTTCCAACTCTTTGGCTAGCTGCAGCACCCTCTCTTTCTCCACCCTTCTGTACAATTGTAAATACTTCACTTAATGCAAATACACCAATTAATACTGGGAGTAGCTGTAAGCCTCTCATTAACCTTACATTACCAAATGTAAAACGATCTATACCAGCTACTTGGTCTACACCAACTGTAGAGATTAAAAGACCAATAAAGCCAGCGATCAAACCCTTAACAGTATCTTTACCTGTACTAGCCATGATTGAAAGACCAAAGATAGACAAGGCAAAGAAATCTGGACTTGTAAAAGATAGTGCTACCTTAGCAAGCTGAGGCGCAATAAGTGCAAGACATATAGCACTTACTAATCCACCGATAAATGAGGAAACAGCGGAAATTCCAAGTGCTCGTCCGGCATCTCCATTTTGAGTCATTGGATATCCATCTAAGAGTGTTGCTGTAGCTGATGGAGTTCCAGGAGTGTTAAGTAGGATTGCGGAAATTGATCCACCATACATACTTCCACAAAATAGACCACAAAGTAATAATAGAGCTGCACTAGCATCAATCTTATATACTAAAGGTAGCAACAAAATAATTCCAGTTGAACCACTTAAACCTGGTAGAGCTCCAATTACTACACCAGCAACAGTTCCAAAGACTGCCATCAAAAAGTTAAAAGGCTGTAATACATTAATAAATCCTGCAATTAAATTAGCAAACATATCATAGCCTCCATTAACCTAATATTCCACGTGGAAGGAATATCATAAATACTTTTGTAAAAAGTAGATATACTACTACTGTAAAAATAATTGCTATAACTGCACCCTTTACCTTTTTCTTATAACCAAAAAGCATAAATGAACCAAATAGGAAGAATGGTGTAGTTAATAGATACCCAATAGGCTTCATTAATTTATAGTAAGCAAAGGTTGCTACTACCATAATTAATGCGCGAAGTAAAAATTTTCTATTTATCTCTTTAAATGCTATTAATGGAATTCCTTTGCATGACACAACAACACTAATTAGCTGTATAACACCTAAAATAAATAGTATTGTACAAATAAACTTTGGATAATCACCTGGACCAATACCTTTAGTAGCTCCTGGCATCTTATCTGCTGTCATATAAAGGAAAGCTGAGAGTGCAATTAAAATAATAGAGATAATAAAATCTGCAGCTTTTTTTGTATCCTTCATTGTTGTCCCCTAAAGAAAAGAGGGAAAGATGCCTCCTTCCCCCTTTACTACTTAATAGTTAATTCTTAAAGAGTTGCAGCGAGCTCAGCGAATCTCTTGTCTTCGCTCTTCATAAATGCTGTTGCCGCCTTAGAATCCTTATAAGTTACTTCAACACTTAATGATGTCATTGCATCAACAAACTGAGGATCTTCACAGCACTGCTTGAAAATATCAGCGAGCTTTTCAACGATTTCATCTGGAGTTTCCTGTGGAACTACAACTGTTCTCCACTGTGGAAGTACACAATCAACACCACATTCTTTACCTGTAGGAACCTCTGGAAATGCTGAATATCTATTTTCAGAGAATACTGCTAAGATTCTGAGCTGACCATTTTGTACGTTAGCAATACCTTCTGGAGCATTAGCCATAACACAATCAACCTCACCTGCTAAGAGACCTGTAATAGCTGGGCCACCACCAGAATATGGAACGTGTGTTAATTCAATACCAGTTTCCTTCTGGAAAATAAGAGCTGCTAAGTGGTTACCACCGTTTGCACCAGCGTTACCACAAGTTATCTTACCTGGATTAGCTTTAACGTCAGCAAGGAAATCCTGTAATGACTGGTACTTGCTATCTTCTCTTACTACGAGGTAGTTGTAAGATGAAACAACCTGACAAACTGTCTTAAATGTGTCTGCACCCTTGATAACTGTCTCTGAAAGGTGTGTCTTAGCCATTGAAGCATTGTTCCAGTGCATTACTGCATAACCATCAGCAGAAGCATCTAAGAATTCAACTGCACCTGTAATACCAGAAGCACCAGGAACATTCTTAATAATCATTGTCTGTCCATTAGCATACTTTGGGAATACATCAGCAAGAGCTCTAAATACGATGTCTCCACCACCACCTGCTGACCAACCTACTGTTGCTTCAACAGTCTTTGATGGGAAAGAAGCTGCTTCTGATGCGCCCTGTGCAAAAAGCCCAGACATCAATACTGCTGCCATTAGCAGAACCAATAAACTTTTTTTCATAATTTATCTCCTTTTAAATAATTTCAAACCTTAACGACCTTACCACTCTTAGAGCTTTCATAAATTGCTGTGATAATCTTTACAGCCTCACTAGCACTTTCAGCACTAACAGCTGGTTCTCTCTTTTCAATAATTGCTGATGCAAAATCATTAAATTGCTTCTCATGACCAAGTGTATTAATTGCCTTTGGATCACTTGCTCCGCCACCAGCCTTAGTCATATTCTCAAAGCGCTCTCTAATCTGGGCATCCTCAGGTCTTTCATTCTTAAAGCTCCAAACCTTTAAGGACTCCTCCTCAAGAACTACAGAACCCTCTGTTCCACAAATTTCAATCTTCTTTAAAAATCCTGGATAAACACTTGTTGAACCTTCAATTACTCCAAGAGCTCCATTTTTAAACTTAACTACAGCAACTCCAGTATCCTCAACCTCAATTCTTTCATGAGCAAGTGTTGCAGTAAATGCTTGAACCTCTTCAGCCTTTCCACAGAACCACTGAAGTAAGTCGATTGCATGTATTGATTGATTCATCAACGCACCACCACCATCAACCTTCCAGGTTCCTCTCCAAGCACCAGAATCATAGTACTCTTGGCTTCTAAACCACTTAACCTGTGCATCACAAAGTGTTAATCTGCCAAATCTATTTTCTTCAATTGCCTTTTTAATTAGCTGAGGTGCATCATAGAATCTTGACTGGAAAACACCTGTAACATAGACACCCTCTTTTTTTGCAGCATCTATAATCATAGCTTCTCTTTCTGGTGTTATTTCCATTGGCTTTTCGATAATTACATGTTTCTTATGCTTAATAGCAGCAAGTGCTGGCTCTAAATGATACCCAGAAGGAGTTGCAATAGTAATTGCTTCAATCTCAGAGTCTGATAAGAAGCTCTCTAAATCATCATAGGCCTTACCCTTTCCATGTCTTTCACAGAAAGCCTTAGCCTTACCCTCAACAGCATCAAATGCAGCGATAAATTCACAATTTTCATTATTTTCAATTGCAATAAAATGGGTCTCTGCAATTACACCTAATCCGATGATACCAAAACCTACTTTTTTCATCTCCTTTTGCTCCTTTAATTCTAGACTAACACATATTTCTAATTAGTCAATCAATTTTACAAAATATTTTTGCTACCTCAAAACCATCCATAAATACTTTTATTTCTTGAATATTAAGCTTTCGTAATCTAGAATTAATTATGCGGTTCGAAGATCTAGAATTTGTAAACTTTAAAAACATAATTGAAGCTATTCAAAATATAGATAGTCCCTCTAGAGCTAATGTAGCTAAGGTATTAGGGTTATCAAAAACGACTGTATCATATGTAGTTTCTAATCTAATAGAAAAAGAAATTGTAGTTGAAACTGAGGCAGAGGATAACGGAAAAAGAGGACGCCCAGGACTTGGCTTAAAATTAAATGAAAAAAGATGGAGCGCTATTGGAGCCAGCTTTGATTCAAATAGATGGAGCTATGTAAGAACAACTCTAAGTGGTAAGGTTATTTCTAAAGAGCTAGGTGAGCTAGTAGAAAACCCTACTCCTGAAACTATGATAGAATCTCTTGTTAATGAAATTAAGAAGCACATTAACGAGATTGATGATTATACACTTCCAGCTATTGGCTTAGGCTTACCTGGTATCGTTGATACAATACAAAACAAAATAATAATTGCAAACGACCTTAAGTGGCATAACCAAGTTAATATCGGCGAGATAATTGAAAATGAATTAAAGCTTAAGGTTTTCTCTGCAAATAGATTTACTGCTGCAGGTCTTGCTGAGTTTAGATATGCAAATCCTAACAATGAGAAGAATTTAATCTACATTGGACTTGGACATGGTATAAGATCTGCAATTTTTATTGATGGTCGCTTACTTCAAGGTGAAACCTTCTCTGCAGGAAGAGTTTCACACATAGTTGTTGATGAAAATGGTCCACTTTGTGACTGTGGAAAACGTGGATGCCTATTAACTGTTGCAAATAGTGAAGCGCTTGAAGCAAAAGCAAATGAATTAAGAAAAGAAAAGAAGTATCTTTCAAGTAGACTTAATAGCGAAAATATTAAAATCGATTCAGATACTATATGTCGTTTAGCAGATGAATATGATAGCTGCGCGATGGCAGCCTTAGATTCTATTGTTGTTCCTCTATCAAAGGGGCTTGGAGAGATTTGTGATATAGTTAATCCGAAAAAGCTCATTATTGGAGGACAATTAGGCTCCTCATCTCAGTATCTAGTTTCAAAGCTAAGAGAGAATATGGAATCAAAGATGAGCTTAGAGCTCCCTGGAAGCCACATTCAAGTTGAACAGGCAAAATTAAGAGAATTAGGCTCTGCCTTAGGGGCAGCTTCCTTAGTCTTAGAAAATAAGGCTGAGCTTTTATTTGAAATGTAAAAAATAGGCAATAGCAAATTGCTACTGCCTAAAACTTAATATTAAAATAAATTATTCATCATCGCGCCAGAAGAAGGTATCTTCATCTCTACTACGGCTCTTTTTAATTGAATCATAGCCATATGGCTTTACACTTCTTCTTTCACTCTTAGGATTTGACTTAGAGAAATCTCTATCATTTCTCTTGCTATCAAAGGACCTATCATCTCTACGTCTTCTATCATCATAGCCTCTATCACGACTTGGACGATCATCGAAATCTCTTCTAGGTCTATCATCCCATCTTCTATCCTGACGATTAAAGCCTCTCTCCTCATCTCTTCTTGGATATGAAGGTCTATCATCAAAGCGATTATAGGAGCGTCTATCATCATCTCTGCCCTTAGATCTTCTATCATCATAGGAATATGATCTTTTTTCATCATCTCTTCTATGATAAGACTTTCTGCCTTCATCATGATAAGAGCGTCTGTCATCATCTCTTGAGAAGGATTTCCTATTACTCCTACTATCTTCACTTCTGTTAAATCTAGGTCTATCTTCTCTTCTACTTTGTCTATCATTAGACCTTTCTTTACGGTCTACTCTTGGTGAAGACTTTCTATCCTCATCATCTTTTTCCATTGATAGAACTAATCTCTCAAAATCCTCGTCCTTGACCCTTTCCACTTTCCTTTTCCTTATAACATTATCTCTAAAGATATCAGTTGATGCATCCTGGATCTTTTCAAAAATAAATACTCTTGATTTACCACTCTTTTTAGAGGAAAAACCAATAGGTCTTACATCATCTGTAATCTCTGTGATTTTATATGCTTTTTTAAGTTTTGTCTTATCCAAAGAGAAAGTAGCCAAATTAGTGGAAAAAATCAATATCCCTTTTTGTTTTAATACCTTACTGATTTTATAAAACCAAATATTTGCATCCTTTTTTACATCAAATGGCTTTTCCATCTTATGTGAGTTAGAAAAGGATGGTGGATCAAAAATAATTAAGTCCCACTTTTTATTTTCCTCTATTGCTTTATCAATAAATACTGTTGCATCCATAGTAATAACAGGGAATGCCTTTTCACTTAAAAAACCATTATTTTTTAAGTTTTGCTTTGCTATTTCACAGTAGGTATTTGATAAATCAACACTAGTAACGCTATCAGCACCACCAGCTGCTGCATAAACAGAAAAAGAGCCAGTATAAGAAAATAAGTTTAATACACTAAGACCAAAGGCATTTTCCTTTACGAATAATCTAGTATTAACGTGGTCTAGGAATAGTCCTGTATCGATATGAGTTGTTAAATCTGTAATAAATGAAAGTCCATTTTCCTTTACACTAACAACTACACTTCTTTCATCTAATTTCTCATGTTGCTCTTTATTTTCTCTTTTCTTTCTATCCTGGAAAATTATTTTTTCTCTTTCTACATAGACCATTCTAGAAACAATATCGATTGCTTCTTCACAATTCTCATCACTCAGGTTCTCATCATAGTTAACAATTTTTGCATACTTTCCATAAAGCTCAACAGTAAGCTGCAAAGATTCAATATTTCTATCATAAATTCTTGCAACGTCACTATCGCTTTGGTTCATCCATCTTCTTGCTTCTAGTGCATTTGCCTTTAAAATCTTGGCAAAATCTTTTTTTACATACTCTTCCATAATTTTGATATAATATATCATAATTTGATTTTGGAATATTCAAATGGATAGAGAAGCAATAGAATTTATTAAAGAAAAGGAATCACAAATAGGAGCAAAGATAGGCTGGCGTACCTTTTCCACCTGGTTTGGGTCAAATAATGGAATTTTAAGAGAATACGGAGTATTCCTTTGCGCTTTTGATGATTCTTTATATTTTGAAGATTTTGAACGATTACCAACCTTTTTAGGTTATCCAATTCAAAGAAAAAAGAAAGTAGAATATGTTAGATATGATAGAACTATTAAGGCCTCTGATATCAAAGCTATTACTCTAGTAAGGAAAAGGGACGCTGAAAAAGCAATAAGAGAAAAAGCACTTAATCCTCTTCCAAAGGCCAATAAGCTTATTAGTCTTTTTGCAAAGACTGTAACTCAGGTTGAATTATCAAGTGGTGAGCTACTATATTTTGAGCTCATTAGTATTAAAGAATTTGAAAAAATAGTTAAGGAGTTAAAGAATGGGAGCATTTAAAGCCTATGATATTCGCGGTGTATATAACGTGGATTTTGACAAAAATACAGCATATAAGGTTGGTTATTTCCTACCTTCATTATTAAATGCAAGCTTCGTAGCAGTAGGACGCGATGTAAGAGTAAGCTCTGATGAGATTCACGATGCCTTAGTAAAGGGTATCACAGATAGTGGTGCAGATGTATATGATTTAGGACTTGCAACTACTCCAATGGTTTATTTTGCTACTACATTCTTAGATGCTTCAGCATCTGTACAAATTACTGCAAGCCACAACCCACCAAAGTATAATGGCTTAAAAATTAGTAGAAAGGGAGCTCTCCCAGTTGGTGGTGAAACAGGCTTAAAGGATCTTGAAAAGCTTGTTAATGAAGGTGAAGTAAAGGTTGCTGAAAAGAAGGGTCAGGTTTTTGATAGAAGTGATGTTAAGGATAGCTATGTTGAATTCCTCCGCAACAAGGTAAGTGATTTATCAAATTTAAAAATATCTATGGATTTATCCCATGGAATGGCTAACCTTGTAATAAAGGATGTTCTTAAGGAATATAATGATAATATCCACTACCTATATGATCACTTTGACGGTACCTTCCCTGCTCACGAGCCAAATCCATTAGAGGTTGAAAACTGTAAGGATTTAATGAAAGCAGTAGTAGAGGATAATTCTGATTGTGGTGTTATCTATGATGGTGATGCAGATAGAGTAATGTTTATCGATGAAAAAGGCAGATTTATCCAGCCAGATTACATTACTGCTGTAATTGGACTTTACTATAGCAAGAGTGAAAAGGGTAATGTATTACAGGATATTAGAACAAGCCGCTCAACTTCAGAGTATCTTGAGAAGCTTGGATTTAATGTTACTACTTGGAAGGTTGGACATGCATTCGCAAAATTAAAGATTAGAGAAATTAATGGTATCTTTGGTGGTGAATTAGCAGGGCACTATTACTTCAGAGATTTTGGTAATTGTGATTCAGGTGTATTAGCATCTCTATTAGTACTATCTGTAGTTTCAGATCTTAAGAGAAATAATAAAACACTTTCATCATTAATCGATGAAATAATTAAGTATCAAAATAGTGGTGAAGTAAACTTCAAGCTTGAAAACAAGGATGCTGCTATTAATGCTCTATACCAAAAATATGTAGTAGAAGAAAAAGCTAATAAGGTATTAGATTTTGATGGCTATAGAATCGAGTTTGATAGCTGGTGGTTCAATGTTAGAAAGAGTAATACTGAGCCTTATTTAAGAATTGTATTAGAAGCTCAAACAAAGGAAGAGATGGAAAAGCATCTTAAGGATATCTCTGATATTATTCATAAATTTAATTAAGCTTTATTAGGGGCACAAAATTGTGCCCCATATTTACAAATTAACCGCCAGAAAAGCCCACGCGCCTTGGCCGTGAGATGAAAGGCGTTAATGCGTAATGCCACAAAAATGTGCTATAATGATGTCATGCGGACACTGACAGTAAAACTGTACAATAGCGATGACTTCGGATACCTTAGTGATATGATAAATATTGCTGGGATTATATACAACACAGCACTGACAATTATACAGGACTACTATACCGAAACAGGGAAGCTTATGGATAAATACGAACTCCAGAAACAGCTCCGTGGTCTTCGCAACATGGATGAAAACCACCACTGGCGATATGTGGGAAGTCAGGCGGTACAGGAGATAACCGACAGGATATACAGGGCGTACCGGCTGTTTTTCACTAACAGGGAGAAGGGAGTCAAATGTTCGCCACCGCGTCGTCGCAAGGTCAAAAAGTACAAAAGCGTCACCTACAAACAGGCGGGATACAGATTCCTTACTGGCGGACGTATCAGCATAAATGGACACATCTACAGATACTGGGACTCCTATGACGGACTCCTGGAACGGATCAAAATCAAGACCGTAACGGTAAAGCGCAACATACTCGGAGAGTTTTTCGTCTACGTCACCACCGACAGCCCCGTCACCATGCTTGAAACCAGGGACGGGCGCGGTGAGGTCGGCATGGACTTCGGACTCAAGATGTTCCTTTCGCTGTCTGACGGCAGTGTGATCAGATCCCCGGAGTTTTTCAGACAGGGAGTAAACGAAGTCCGAAAAGCCAGCCGTGCCCTGAGCCGTAAGGTGATGGGAAGCAACGGATACGACCGTGCACTGAAGGCACTGTACCGCAGGCACCAGGACATCGCCAACAGGAGAAGAGACTGGTTCTGGAACCTAAGCCACGAACTCTGTTCAAGGTACGGCGTCATAGCCATAGAAGACCTTAATATCAAGGGTATGGCGAGGCTCTGGGGACGCAAGGTCCACGACTATGCGTTTTCGGAGTTTGTAGAAATCCTGGAGTGGTGTGCCCGAAAGTACGGGACCAGGGTCATCAGGATTGGACGGTACTACCCGTCGTCCCAAACCTGCTCCGCATGCGGACATGTGTGGCCGAGCACCAAAGACCTCAGTGTCCGTGAGTGGACCTGCCCGAAATGCGGGGTGTATCACGACAGGGACGTGAATGCTGCGGTGAACATACTCGCTGAGGCAAAGCGTATCATGAACCGAATGGAACAGGCGAAGGACGCCTAGACTATAAGGCGAGGCCGGACGGGTCTCGCGGGCCAGAGACGGTGTAAGACGCCCTTTGGGGTGCAACCTTCGTTACCATGGCCAGATTCCCATGGGCTTGCCCGTGGGAGTACGTCAATAGATTTATTCCCATACCAAGTGTAGCTGATAGTCCAACTATAGATGTATTTCTATAGTTCATATCCTCTGTTGCAACTAGCTTCATTCCTGTCATTGCAATCGATGCAAATACAGAGACTGTAGCTCCACCTAATACACATTGAGGAATAGTAGTTAGAAATGCACTAAACTTTGGAATTAATCCGGCTACTAATAAAAAGATTCCACAAAGTGATAGTACTCTTTTATTTACAACCTTAGTTGTTGATACTATACCAACATTTTGTGAATAGGTAGCATTTGGAAGACCTCCAAATAAAGAAGATAGAACATTAGAAACTCCAAAGCCAATAATGCCACCTCTAATTTCATCACTAGTTGGTTCTCTATCTAGTCCACCCATAGTAGTTGCATTGAAGTCTCCAATTGCCTGGACACTATTAATTACAAATAAAATTGACATTGTGATAATAGAGCTTATTTCAAATTTAATACCAAATGGTACAACTCTTAGAGGTGCAATAATTTCAGATCTCGATATTGCAGAGAAATCAACTAAACCAAAGAATAGAGAGACTATGTAGCCACAGATAATACCAATTAATATTGATGCAAGCTTAAACATTCCCTTTCCATAGTGATTAAGAGCTGTAACGATTATTAAAGTAAAAATAGCAATGCCCCAATTTGTTAAGGATCCAAAATTAGGGTTACCACTTCCACCTGCCATATAAATAATTGCTGTAGGATAGAGCGATAAGCCAATTGTAAATACTACTGTTCCTGTTATCAAAGGAGGGAAAAACTTATTAAGCTTTTTTGATGCTATACCAAATAATATTGCAACTATACCACCAACCAATTGGGCTCCAAATACATACTCAAGGCCAAAGGCAGTGCTTATTTCTATCATTACAGATAAATATGCAAAGGAAACCCCTATAATTACAGGCAATCTTGCACCACAAAATTTTGTAACACCAAATAGCTGAAGTAATGTTGAAATTGCGGCCAACACTAAGGACGACTGAATTAATACAATACTCATCTTCTCATCTAAGCCTGCAACAGAGCTAATAATAATTGCAGGAGTAACACAACCTACTATCATTGTCACTAAATGCTGAGCTGCAATAGGAATTGCATTCTTCAAAGGTGGCATTTTTCCATTTAACTCAAATAATCTGCTCGATTCCATAACAACTAGTTTACTATATATTTATGATTTTAAAAGTTTTTTCTTTAAATATTTTCTAAATCATAAATTTTAGTTTGATGTTTTTACGTCAATTTCGTTTTTTATCAAATATTATTCATAATTATTACAAAAATATTTATTTTTACATAAATTTTTTAATATATTTCTTCTGATTTCATCATTTTACTATAAATTAATTTTTGATATTGATATTTTATTTTAATATGATTATAGTATAGCGGAATTATTAAGGAGAAACACATGCACGCAGAGAAATTAGACTTCGAATATATCCTTAAATCTTATGAAAAAAAGGATACTTCATTAGCAGATAAGTTATTCAACGTAAATATTGCAAGAACAGCAAGAAACTTTCATAGACAGATTCCTACATTTAGACAGACACCACTTTATCCTCTTTCACAGCTAGCAGATATGTTAGGTGTAGAGAATATATTTATTAAAGATGAATCTCAGAGACTTGAATTAAATAGCTTCAAGGTAATGGGTGGCTCCTTTGCTATATATCGTTTCCTACAGAAAAAGCTTGGCTTATCAGATAAGGAAATGAGCTATAAATATCTTTTAAGTAAGGATTGCCATGATAAGCTAGGAACTATTACATTCGCTTCAGCAACAGATGGTAACCACGGAAAGGGTATTGCATGGGCTTCTAGAATGCTTGGACACAAATGTAATATTTACGTCCATAGAGAGACGAGTGAAGCTAGAATTAATGCTATTAAAGCCTTTGGTGCTAATGTCACAGTTGTTAATGGTAACTACGATGATGCAGTACGCCAGGTAGCAATTGATGCAGAAAAGAATGGATGGGAAATCATTAGTGATACATCTTGGCCAGGATATACAGAAATTCCAACTTGGATTATGCAGGGTTATACAACAATGCTATTAGAGGCACAGGAGCAGCTTTCTGGAATGGGATATTTCAAGCCTACTCACGTATTTGTCCAGGCAGGTGTTGGAGCCTTAGCTGCCTCAGTAATTGGCTTCTACGCTTCTCTATTTAAGGAAGATATGCCTAAATTTGTTGTAGTCGAGCCTAATAAAGCTGCATGTATCTATGAGTCAGCTAAGATTAATGATGGCAATCCTCATACAGTTACAGGAGACTTAGACACTATTATGGCAGGTTTAGCTTGTGGTGAGCCTTCTCCTATTGCATGGTCTGTATTAAAGGAGCTTGTAGATGCTTACGTTTCAGTACCTGATTATATTGCAGCACGAGGTATGAGAATTTTAGCTACACCTCTTAAGGATGACCCAATGGTTATTTCAGGTGAATCAGGGGCAGTAACACTTGGTGCTCTATATTCAATGCTTACAGAAAAAGAAATGTGTAAGGATTTAATTGAGCATCTAGGAATTGATAAGCACAGTCAAATCCTATTTATCAATACTGAAGGTAATACAGATCCTAAGCACTTTAGACAAATCATTTGGGATGGCTGTGACCCTGTTCCAAAAGAATATTGGACCCAACGTTAATAAAACAATTATATAGGCTGTTAAGTTAATTAGCAGCCTTTTTTTGTCTTTAAGTTTTCAATGCTCAACTACACTTCACTATTTTCTAAACTTCAAGAATGAGTTACCACATTAAAGTGTAATGACCTTATGATTTAGCTTATACGAAATGAAAGGAATTACAAAGATTTTGGCATTATACATTTCTTTTCTTTGCGTTCTAGCTTCTTTTTAACTGTTAAAACAAATAAACCCCTTCCAATAAAACAGGAAGGGGTATAATTAAAATTTAAATAAGATTACTCAATAATACTCCATGTTGAATCATATCCATGTGATACTTTATCGCTTGGAGAAACAACACCCATAGCCTTTACATATTCACCAATCTGTGTTGGCACAGGAGCTCTATCAGAGCCTAAGTACTGGCTAGCTGTCCAGAAGCAATCTGATTCACTCTTACCTGTTGCTTCAGCAAAGCCATAACCACCAGAGAGTCTATAGGAATTTAAAGCAACCTTAACAGAGCTAATCTCTCTTACATCAACTCCATTAATCTCTGCCTTAACAAGCTTTGAGTCATTTTCCTTAGATGGATCAATTTCATAATCAACACCGTAGAATGTATCAAGACCATAAATTGATACACCTTCTCCCATTGAAACCTTTCCATCCTTAATACTATACATATTAGCAACGCAATTCATCCAATTATAAAGCTCTTGACCTGTAAGCTCTACTGCACATAAAAGGTTGTTAGAATATCTATAGAGCTTAGAAAGCTCAAGTGTTGAAATTGTATCACCATCAGCTGGAACAAAGCTTAATTCCTTATTAGCATTTGTACCGAATACAGGAGAAGCAAATGAAACTGTTGCACCTTCAACACCTTCACTCTGCCATGTACACCAAATCTGAGCCTTATGGATGAAATCCATTAAAGCAGTTTGTGAAAGAATCATATCATTATTACTCTTTCCTTCTGCTTCAGCTTTAAAATTATTCCAACCATTATCAAAGCTACCAATTGGAGCACTTGCCCACTGATATGTTTCGTTGTACCACTCATCCATCATCTGGCTAAGAGTTTCATCTGGAGTAACACTATCAAGAGATGTAAGTGATGATTCAATACTAAGACCTGTAACCTTACCCTTCTCAAAATCAATAGTTAAAATACTCTCTGTAAGAGCCTTTCCACCACCATTTACGATTGTGACATCCTCTCCTACACTGTTCTTAGTAATTGTAATATTTGCTTGGTGATCATGACCACAAATAATCAAATCAACACCACTAGTTGCTTGTGCAGCCATTAATGTCTGACTTTCTAAGCTAAAACTATCAGCACTTCCAAGTCCACTGTGTACAGCAACAATTACGATATCAGCTTTTTCTTTATTTCTTACAACATTAACCCACTTATCAATTTCATTTGCAAGAATTCCATCTTTATTTTCTAATGAAGAGAAAGATAAGTTAGGATAGTTAGTTGCTAAATCCCAGTTAGCATTTGCAGCATTACCAAGACCAATTACTGCAACCTTTGCCTTTAAACCATCATCAAATTTAAATGTAAAGATTTCATATGGCTGATAGAATGGATCCCCTGCCTTAGCCTTGTCACCATGTACATTTAAACCATCCTCAAGAAGAGTAACATTTCCACTTAAGCAGCTAATACCTTCTTTTTCAGCAAAAAGTACTTGAGTATCTCTTTGATTTGGAAGGAAGTTAAATTCATGGTTACCCATAGTCCAAACGTCATAACCGATATATGCCATAGCACTAACCATTGGGTTAATAACATCAATCTTAAAGTTAATAGCATATTGAGCTAATAGATTGCCCTGAATTGTATCACCATTATCGATGACAAGCATGCTATCACCAAAGCTTTCTCTAACAGCTTCTACAGCTGTAGCAACTCTTGGCATTGAATTGATATCTTCCTTACCTGTTGCAACATCTTTACTTGCAGCTCTTCCGTGCATATCTGTTGTTGAAAGAACAGCAATCGAATGGCTTGTAGGCCCCATTTCAACACTTGCACATGAAAATAGCAAGATCAAAGATAAAGTTAGCAATAATAGTTTTTTCATTTAAAACTCCTTTATAGAGAAGTGTATGTAAATAAATATATAAGTTCAATTGCATATTATAGAAAGCAGTAAATATAATGAAAAAAAGTATAAATAAATTACTAAAGCTTAAAAATAAAAAACCTCGGATATTATCCGAGGCTTGCTCCCCCTGCAAGATTTGAACTTGCGACAGGCGGATTAACAGTCCGCTGCTCTACCGACTGAGCTAAAGGGGAATGCTTTTTATCAGCAACGAGTAGTAATCTACAATATTCATAAAAAAGTGTCAACATATAATTAAAAAATATTTAAAACTTTTCATGAAAAAATTTATTACTACTTTTTATTTTATTATGTTACAAATAATTAATAATAATCAACTAAATATAATTCCTTTAATATAGCTATGCTCAGGTCTATAACTAAGAGAATACTATTAATAGTGTAATTACAAACTAATAATTGTAGGAAGCTTTATATCAAAAAAGACCACTTCAGAAGAAGTGGCCTTTAATTCTAATTAAGAATTATTACTTAACTGGATATACCTTTGCGAGATAATCAGCAAATACTTCATTAAGCTGTCTACCTAACTGTACGATCTTACCGAACATTGTAAATCCGTCACCACCAGCTGCTAAGAAGTCATTTGTAGCAACTAAGTATGTCTTATTCTTGTCGATAACTTCACCATTAGGAAGAACTACTCTCTTAATTCTTGAACCTGCTGGGCTGAACTTAGAGTATACAACCTTAAGGTCTGTCTGAGTAAATCCACCATTTGTCTCTGGGAGCATTCTGTAACCGAACTCGAGAGCTTCGTAAACCTGTGCACCTGTGATTTCACATACAGCAATTGTATTTGTGAATGGGAGTACATTGTTTACATCACCGAGAGTTACCTTACCAGCCTTGATAGATGCTCTGATACCACCACCGTTAGTGATTGTGAAGTCAGCACCTGTCTCATCTGTCATTGCCTGACAAACAAGCTTAGAAAGGTTAGTCTGCTTTGTTCTTACATTAGCTCTTTCACCATCAAGGTTAACAGGAACTTCAGCAATTACAACATTGAGGATGTCGTTGAGCTGATCCTGTGCCTTAGCAATATAAGCTGAAACTTCAGGATCATCTGGAACTTCTGTAATACCAAATGACTTAGCTAAGTCACTATTAGCAGGGTCAAGAACATCAGCTGCTGTAATGAGCATTGGATATGTAGCTGTTACCTTACCATCCTTTACATGGATCTGTACGAGACCAACATTCTTAAGGTACTCACCAGCCTGTACGATTAATGTATCACCAACCTTAAGTCCTTCTGGAAGAGTTGTGTGGCTGTGACCATCAACAAAGAGGTCGATACCCTTGATGTTTTCACATACATACTTACTTGTGATACCACTTGAACCATCTTCATCAAGACCGAAGTGACCAAGTACGATTACGTAATCACAATATTCATTAGCTAAATCAACTGCATACTGAGCTGCTGCAAGTACTTCATCAGACCAGAATGTTAAGCCTTCTGTATACTTTGGATGAGCCTTAGTCTTTGTATCAGGTGTTGTGAGACCGAATACACAAACCTTGAATCCATTGAAGTCATAAATCTGATATGGCTGGAATACATTGTAACCATCTTCAGTAAGGATGTTTGCAGAAAGAACTTTTGGTCCGCCAATTGCTTCAGAAAGCTTAGCAAGCTCTTTAAGGTTCTCTGCACCATAGTTGAAGTCATGGTTACCTGGAGCTACTGCATCATAACCAATCATTGCAAGGATCTCACCAACTGTCTGGCCCTTGAACATATTAGCTAAGTTAGTTCCGTGTGTAACGTCACCAGCATCAAGTACGAGGATGTTATCTGTAATAGCCTTACCTGCTTTTACTAATGTAGCAAGCTTAGCATAACCCATACCACCATCAGCTGGAACAATTCTAGCATGAACGTCATTTGTATGAACTACAAAGAGGTCAAATTCTGTATCACCCTGAGCATTCTTTACAATTGCCTTAACGCCATATGGATATACAACCTCTGGTTCCTCAACAACTGCTGGTTCTTCTGCTACAGGCTCTTCAACTACAGGAGCTGGTTCTTCAACAGCTGGAGCAGCAAATAAGCCAGTTACATAGTCAACTAAATCACCAGCGAGCATGCTAGCAACTGCTAAAAGATCATCAAAAGAAGCATCCTTTGAGAAATAAAATTCAACACTTGAATCACCAGTAAGCTTGTATGTAACTAAATTAGCATATGCGCTATATCTGTTAGCAATAAAAGCAAAGAATGATGTTGCATCTTCATCAGTAATAAAGCTTGGGTAATCAATGAATACCTTACCGAGCTGAGCTTCATAGCGAACAGGATATCCAAATACAGAAACTGAACCTGAATATTTTGTTTCAACTGGAGCTGGCTCTTCAACTACAGGTGCTGGTTCTTCAACAACTGGAGCTTCTTCTACTGCTGGAGCAGCAAATAACTGGTTAACATATTCAAAGAGAGTATCTAATGCTAAACCACCAACTGTCTCGATATCAGCATATGATGCAGCCTTATCGAAATAAACATTTACAGTACCTGGTGCAGCAATTTCGAATACAGTACCTTGAACTAAAGCACCATACTTGTCAGCAAAATAGCTTAAGAAATCAACTACTTCTTCATCTGTAACGAATGAAGGATAGCTAATTGTAGCCTGACCTGTTACAACTTTATAAGAAATAGGATAGCCATAAACAGAAACTGATCCATAAACAGGCTGTTCTTCAACTGTTGGTTCTGGTTCTGGTTCTGGTTCTGGAGCTACTACTGGTGCTGGTTCCTCAACTACAGGAACTTCAGCTACTGGTACAGCTTCTGGAACTACAATTTCAGGTGTAACCTCTACTGGAGCAGATGTACTCTGACAACCGATAAGAGAGAGGGCAACCATAACGACAAGAACTAAAGTTGACAGTGTTTTAGTAAAACGATTCACGTGTCTTCCTCCTAACAACGAACGATTGTTTATTTTTGTTTTAAGAAAATGTTCTCTGTTACAATATAACACGAAGAGTCAAATTAAGATACGAAAAAAATATTAAAAATTAGAAAATTTTTGATACAAAAAAACCTGTCGACGTCTCGACAGGCTGAAAAATTTCATATTGCAAAAAAATTACATAAGATCTTTTGCTTTACGAGCTGTATTACCAGATTTTTCACATACAGCGTAGTGGCGAAGCTTACCATTTTCGAATACACTCTTCATCTTAATTTCACCACCCCATCTGCTGAGTAATACCTTAGCACCTTCACGGTGAGCGTTCTTAGAAACATTACCGGCCATTTTATTATTCCTCCGTAAATGACATGTCTTGCATATAATACACAAACCAAGACCCTATGTCAAATAATCTTTAAATTTAACTAAAAGGGAGAATATCATTTAAGTATTATTTATATCAAGCTCAAATTCAAAAATTTTTTTTGAGTATATTATTTGATTATATAAGAAATTAAATTAATTATGAAAATTTTTTGAAAATTTTTTTGAAAAAGTAGTTGCAATTATTTTTGATTACAGGTAGTATCTCGATTGTTCAGTTGAACAAGTGCCGACTTAGCTCAGCTGGCAGAGCAGCTGATTTGTAATCAGCCGGTCGTTGGTTCAAATCCGACAGTCGGCTAAGACCTCAGAAATGAGGTCTTTTTTTTGTATTGTCCACTCTTTAATTTTGACTTATCATTCCTCTTCAGAGGTATAATATGGAAAACTACATTCAAGATACTAAGGAATTATTAGAATTTATTAAAAATAGTCCCTCCCCTTTTCATGTTGTTTCTAATATGAAAAGAGAGCTTATTAAAGCAGGCTTTAAGGAACTAATAGAAACAAAACCATTTAATATAGAAAAGGGCTCTTCATACTTCATTACTCGTAACTCATCTTCTCTTATTGCTTTTACAATCCCAGAAAGCTTTAAAGGTTTCTCTGTAATATCTGCACATACAGATAGTCCAACCTTTAAAATAAAACCGAACCCAGAGATAGAGGCTAATGGCTATATTAAATTAAATATTGAAAAATATGGTGGAATGCTTCTTTCTCCATGGTTTGATCGCCCACTATCTGTAGCTGGTAGAGTATTTATTAACAATAATGGTTCAATTGAGGAAAAACTAATCAATATTCCAAGACCACTATTATCAATAGTTAACTTAGCTATTCATCAAAATAGAACAGCTAATGATGGAATAAAATACTCAGTTCAAAAGGAATTACTTCCAATCTTTACACAAGGTAATGATAAGAAAGCCTTTACAGATCTTATTGCTAAGGAAGCTAATTGTAAGTCAGAAGAGCTTTTAGATTGGGATTTATTCCTATATAACATGAGTGAACCTACTATTTGGGGCTTAAACAATGAATTCTTCTCTTCACCAAAGATAGATGATTTACAATGTGCTTATTCTGCATTTAAAGCAATATTAGATAGTAAGCCAAGTGATAGAATTGCTATTATCTCATTATTTGATAATGAAGAGGTCGGAAGTGGAACAAGACAAGGTGCTCTCTCTGATTTCTTAACTTCTATTATGGAAAGAATAATGTTTGCTTTACATCTTAATGAGGATGAAAAATATATAAATATCGCATCTTCATTTATGATTAGTGCAGATAACGGACATGGTGTTCATCCAAATTACTCAGATAAAAGCGATGTAACAAACCTACCAAAGCTAAATAATGGTATATTAATAAAATACTCTGCAAATCAGAAATATACTACAGATGCAGCAACAGGAGCATACCTTAAAGCATTGCTCCAAAAGAATAATATACCTTATCAAGTATTTGTAAATAATTCAGATCAGCTAGGTGGTTCTACACTAGGAAACCTATCTATTCAAAAAATTAGTATTCCTACCTGTGATATCGGAGTTGCACAACTAGCAATGCACTCACCATATGAGTGTGGTGGAACTAAAGATACCACCGCACTTTTAAAGCTTTTTAAATCCTTCTTAGCGCTTTAAATCAGGTCTAAGATTACTAGCTCTATTCAAGTAGACCATTTTAGGTTCACTTTTTCTAGGATGGTTTACTTGAATTAATACTCTAATTACTTTATCAAGCATTCCATTAATTTCAGCCTCTTGAACACAAAATAGAGGAACAGCAGAGCAAAAACCAGCCTTTCTAACAGCAGCTGCTGCATTTCTAGATTTTAAATCAGATGTTTGAGAAAAAAGTACAAAAGAAATCTCTTCTTCTGTGAGATTATTTTGTGCAAGAATCTCAGTAAATAATTCCTTTACAGCCTCATCGATTCCTGCAACACTGTCAAATTCTACAGTTGTAGCACCTCTAATTGCATAAATTGCTTCACTCATAAACTTACTCCTGTACTTACTACTTTTTCAATTAAATCAGAAAAGGTTGCTAACAAAAGTACAATCAAACATCTTAGTATAGTCAATAGAGCAGGAGAAAAAGCCAATACTTTTGTATAGAACAACTGATAAATTGAGGCAAAGATTATCCATACACCAAAGAAAATCATAGTCCAACTTATTAGTGTCATTGAATATGAAATAAAATCTAATAAAAAATTATCAACTGGTGTAATAAATGTAAAAACAAACATTAAAAAGAAAAATAGATATAGCACTAATAAATATGTATGCACTCTAGATGAAAATGCTAAAACACGTCTAAATTGAAGCATATCTATTCCCTTTTTCTTTTTTATTTATACTGACTACTCCCACGGGCAAGCCGGTGGGGTTCTGATTACCAAGAGTATCTTGTAATCGTACATCATTTTCAGACTTTGGAGTTACAAGTGTAAGCCTATTTGAATCAGGACTTTCATTATCAAGCAGTCCTACGACCACATTAGCGATAAATTTCTGCTTTTCAGCAAGGAAGTACAGTCATTCTCCCTGTTATTAATAGTTTTAACCTATTTTAATTCCACTATTCAATACTTTAATCTTATTAACCTTAATCCTTTCTATTAGTTTTTTCTCCATATTGTAGAATCTTCCAAACTCCATATTGCATTTATTTTTGTCTATGCTGTTTGTTCTATAATCGTAACAATAGAGTAAGAATGATGAATACCAATCTCTCTGCACCTCGGTACCACTACGAAGTTTATACAATCTATCAGATAGCTTCTTCTTGATATAATCATCCGCAGTATGGTCATATTGTGATGCTCTATAATTATTAGAAACCTCGATATATGTACCGCCTGTCACTTCAAATTTCTTTTGTACAGTGGTCTGAAATTTAGAAGGACACCTGTTCTTTATTGTTTTGCCAAATCTCTTTTTCTTATTGAATTTACCTTTTTCATTTTTTGTGGTTTCTTTAGCTCGCTTCATGAGCTTGCTTGCATTTTTCTCTTCAGTTACAAATGTATTAGCTAAACTACGTAAATGATTTGCATCCTCGTTTATTGCAAGTTGTCTATTTACTGCATTGATTCGACATAATTCATAATATTTGTCTTTCAGCTTTTTGTAATGATTTGAATATTTCCAATCCTTACGACCTTTTTTAATACTACCATCATCGTTATAGTTTTGAGGATTAGTAGCTCGTCTTGACCTATCCATCGCACGATGGAGTAGTCGTTCTTTCCTCTCTGATGTTTGAATACTATTGCCACGCTCTGAAAGATTTTTCAAGCCTACCTCTGTATTAGATGTATACGCAACAGTCTGTGTACCAATATCAGCACCTATAATACCTTTACCATACTTATGTCGGAGACTGCCATCCCTGTTGTATTTTGGTTTTGACTTACCTTCAATGGCCAGGTGTAAATATACCCTGTATTTGCCTCTTATTATTTTAGGTACAAGCGTTGCATAACATGGCCTGTATGTGTCTATGCAACGGCCATCTTCCTTGAAAGTATTAACCGCTTTTCTATCTATGCTTTCAGATTCAGCAAGGTAGGACACAATTGCATTAACCTCATCTCGTTGAAATCTATCAACTACCTTTATTCCAAAATTAATCTTACCAAGTTTGAATTGTAGCTGCTCTTCCTTTACAGACATTGGTATACCACGATTTATCTGTTTTGATCTGATGCAAGGCAGTTCTCCGTATTTAGAGAAGTGAATTGTTGCTCCTCTCCCATACAAGCATTTCTCTACACCTCCCCAAATATCCTCAGCTTTAGTTAAGGCAAAAACAGCATCTATTCCATATTTTTTACCTATTGGAATCATGGATTTTCTACAATAATCCCATGTGACATTATAGTCTTTCTGCATTTCGCTAAGCTGATTAGCTAAATCCTTACGTTTATTTTTATCTCCGGTGTTACCATACAAAACAAGTAGCTTGCGGTATCTCTTTGTACGTAGAAGTTGCTCATAATTCTTTCTCATAAGAGCTACAAGTTCGTTTCCTGCTTTTCGTATTTTATCTGAAAGAGTTACAACTTGAAGTATATCAGAATAAGGCATATCACTTTCAACGGCTAAAATATGCCTCTCTGAAACCTTATGATATTGTTTTAGTATCTTATTATACTCTTCATCAATCATGGTTTTTCCTTCCTCAACTGAATAGATTCAAGCAAGGTTTTCAAGTTCGGTTTTCCATTCAGAGGGAACTGAAATATTGATTTGTACGTTATTGCTTTTAGGACGAGCCATTACTATTATCTTCCTCCACGATTTGAATGATATGCTGAATTATCAGTATTTCATTGATTATTATGATGGTTACTATTTTCTGTGTATGCTTGTATTACTTATTCCCCTTTTATTTCCTTTCTAGATTTATTATACACATAGAATATTTAATTATCCTAGTTAATTTTCAAGGTAAAAAAAACTGCTTCCATCCCACACGCAAGCGTGAGGGTTTTTCGCAGCATATTTATAACATTTTTTCAAAAATAGACAACAGCTGAATAGGTAGACGTATAAATACAGGTTTACTTGTGTGAATTACAACCTCTTCCTTTTCACTCCTATTTGAAAGCGATATAGAGCTATTTGAAATAGTATATCCACCTAGCTCCCATTTTAACCCATCGGAATCAACCTTTGCTGGGCTTGATATTGGCATAATACTAATATCACTTCCAATTGGAAGATTTAATTTTACCGTTTTATCACACCTAATAATAATATCATCTGCTGTTATCCAAAATTTAGGAGCTGGATAGCGATAGAATAAAGCCATTATTGCAAGCAAGTGGTCAATTCTTCCTCCTCCACCACCAATTAAAATATATTCATCACTTTCAATGTGCTTTATTGCTAATTCAGTATCTGAGTAATCCTTATCTCGAGGATAAAAGAGAGCTCCACTATCTTTTATTTCTTCAAGATAGTTAGTAGAATCCATATCACCCAGGACCAAATCCGGTACAATATTTAATTCTTTAGCTTTATCATAGCCACTATCAGATGCTATAACAAAGTCATAGTCCAAAGATACGGGAATATAGTTTGGGCCTTCACCCCCTGTGATTATCAATGTTACTGCCATAGACATATGATAATAGAGGAATTACATAGTATTCAATTATTATTTAAATATTTTTCTTGTGAAAAACTATTATTTATGCATATGATATTTATGGAAATACTATTTTTTGTTGAGGTATTTGATGAAAAAAGAAATTTTAAATGAGTTCAAACAAATTGGAGCTATTCCTACAGACATTTTAATTCCAAACGTTGGAATTGATCAAAAGAAATGGGCAGTAGTAGCATGTGACCAATTTACTAGCCAAAAGGAATATTGGAAGGAAGTAGAAGAATATTGTAAGGGTGCGCCATCCACAGATAATCTTATCTTCCCTGAGTGCTACCTTGAGGATAGTGATAAGGATGAAAGAATTAAAAGCATTAATGATGCAATGCAAAAATACCTTGATGAAGGTGTTTTTAGAACCCTTAACGATTGCTTTATTTTAGTTGAAAGAACTACAGAAAGTGGTACTCGTTATGGCTTAATGGCAGCACTTGATCTAGAAAAGTATTCATATGCACCAGATTCAGTAACCCCAATTAGAGCAACTGAGGGAACAATTTTATCAAGAATTCCACCTAGAAAGGAAATTAGAAAAAATGCTCCACTAGAGCTTCCTCACATTATGGTATTGCTTAGTGACGAAAGAAGAAAGATTATAGAGCCTTTAGTAAGTAAAAAAGCTTCACTAGAGGTTGTATATGACACTCCATTAATGATGAATGGTGGTCATCTTAAAGGATATTTAGTTAATAAGGAAGAAGATTTCTTATCAATCCTCGAGGGCTTTAAAGAATTAACTAAATCCCTAAACCCTAATAACCCTTTACTATTTGCAATGGGAGATGGTAACCATAGCCTTGCAACAGCTAAGAGCCAGTGGGAAGATATAAAAGCAAATCTTAATGAAGCTGAAAAGGAAACAAATCCTGCTCGTTATGCATTAGTAGAGCTTGAGAATATCTTTGATGAAGCTCTCTTCTTCGAGCCAATTCATAGAGTCTTCTTTAATTTAGATAGAAAGGATTTTGATGCCTCCCTTGAAAAGACTGCAGAAGGCTTTAGCGTAAAGGAGGTAAAGGATCTTGAAGAAATAAAGAGTGAAATAAACAAGGGCTCACAAAGCTTTGGATATATCGATAGCACAGGATACTTTGTTTATACAATGAAAAATCCAAATAGCTCTACCTCAGCAGGTACTATGCAGCTTGTTATTGATGATTTAGTTCCAAATAAAAAAGCTGACATAGACTATATCCATGGTATGGATGTAACTGAGGAGCTTGGACGAAAGAGCAATAATGCAGGTATCATATTACCAGAGGTATCAAAGGAAACCTTCTTTGAATCTATCCTGCATGATAGAGCATTCCCAAGAAAGACCTTTAGTATTGGGCATGCAAATGAAAAGAGATACTATTTCGAAGCAAGAAAGATTAAATAAGATAAGGCTTTATATCAAAGGATCCTTGTCTTAGAATCTTAATTTCACTGCTTGAAAAATCAACTAGGGTCGATGGTAATCCTTTCGACCCTATATTCTTTTTAACTATAAAATCTACTTTACTATCAAAGACAGCTAATATTTCATCAAAGGTAGTTAAGCTTGGCTGACCTGAAATATTTACACTAGTTGACCAAATTGGTCCAACCTTCTTAATAATCTCACCTATAAAGCTATCATTAGGGACTCTAACTGCAACAGTATTACCACTATCCTCATCCCTTAAAATTGCTGTTAAAGGTGCAGGATAAATATCATAGAGTATAGGAGGTACAATTAAAGAGGATTTCTTTAATTCATCAAGGCTCATAAGTGTAATAAGATTTTTACTTTGAGGTCTTTGCTTTATTTCAAAAATATAATCCTTTGTAATCTCATTAGCTATACCAGAAAAGCCATAAATAGTATCACAAGGAATAGCACCTATTTTATTATCTACTAAAAGCTTACAAACACTATCAATTATATTATTGCAAGAATCAAAAATCATAGTCTTCATGATAATTATCTCCTCTATAAACATCACTCTCATCATTACTCTTGTGCCTAAATAGCACTAAAATTAAAATAGAGCAAACAAAGCAAATTGCTAAAGAAATTAAAAAAATTAAAGATAAACTCATACCATGGTATATTTGAGGTAAATCATCCTTATATACAGTATTTTCACTATATTCTACATCGGGTTCCTGGAAATAAAAGACCTTCTCCCCTTCTCTATTGTAGCCAAGAGAAAGAGCTAAATCATCCATAGCACTGTTTTCATCTAGCTGTTCATATTGCTGAGTTAATGAAGCAACTTTAACTAAATATAGCTCTTCCTTTTGCTTTAAAGCTTCATATCTTTTTTCTAGGCTACGGTTGACCAAATAACCATTTTCACCAAAAATTGTTATGAGAAATACACATGGAATAAGAAAACACAATAGCATCAATAAAAGTTTTTTTATTGTCATAGATTCCTCTCATATGTATAATAATAATAAGTACCTATGTTTGTATAGAACTTTGGAGGCCTTTTACATGTCTAAAACAAAAAGTACGGCTAAGCTTGTTATTACAAGCGTTATATTATCCTTGATAGTATTGGCAATATTTACTTTAGTATTCCTAAAATATATTGTTCCTGTGTATAATATAACAGAAAAGCAAGTATATGATGTACTTGTAAAGTTATTTCCAATCCTTGTTGGACTTGCTCTTATTCAAATTGGAATAATTACAGGAAAACAAAACGAGGAAGATTTTAAAGATCAGATTGATAAATTACCCCCTAATTCATATTCAAACTCAGTTTCATCAAGTACAAATGATGACCCAGATAATATATCTTTAGGAGCGGCCTCATTAAAGATTGAAAAAACAGCTGTTGATAATACTGAACCAATAATTAAAGAGGTTCCAGTTGAGGTTGTTAAAGAGGTTGTAAAGGAAGTTCCAATTGAGGTTGTTAAGGAAGTTCCAGTAGAAGTTATCAAACAAGTAGTAAAAGAAGTCCCAGTTGAAATTCTTAGAGATGTAACTAAAGAAGTCGAAATTCCAATAGAGGTTATTAAAGAGGTTCCTATTGAGGTACTTAAGGAAGTACCAGTTGAGGTTCTAAAGGAAGTACCTGTAGAGGTTATTAAGCCTATTGAGGTAGTTAAAGAACCACCAGTTGAAGTAGTTAAGGAAGTTGAAGTTCCTGTAGAGATTATCAAAGAGGTACCAGTTGAAACTATAAAGGAAGTCGAGGTTCCAGTAGAAGTTATAAAAGAAGTACCAGTTGAGATAATCAAAGAAGTACCTGTTGAAATTTTAAGAGATGTACCTGTAGAGGTTATTAAAGAGGTAATTAAGGAGGTTCCTGTTGAAGTAATCAAGGAGGTTCCTCAAGAGATTATCAAGGAAGTTATTAAGGAAGTACCAGTTGAGGTATTAAGAGAGATCCCTGTAGAAGTTGTTAAGGAAGTTGAAAAAGAAGTTTATGTTGAACCTAAAGAGGAGATTCTTGATCTTAATTCATTCCTTGATAAGGAAATTGCATTTGCAAGAGAAAACTTTACAGACCTTACAGTAGTAGCTATTAGAAAGTCAAATGAAATAACTGCAGATAAGCTCAACCTAACACTTAAGGAGTACTCATTTATCTTCGAGCAGGATGATGTATTTATTTTAGTATTCTGCTTTGCAAACAAGGCGGAGGTTGATGAAATAATCAAGAGTCAGGAGTTTAATCTTGGTCCTATTAACTATTCATCAGCTGCTCTTAATGATAAGAGTACACCAGAAAGCTTAATAAATGAGGTTAAAGCTTTAGTTTAAAAATTTAACAGCTCTAATTTAGAGCTGTTTTTAATAAAGGAGATAAGATGTTAACAGTATTAAAAAACCAAAATAGTTCTTTAACTATATCAACTCTTGGTGCTGAGCCACAGAGCTATATATTAAATGGAATTGAATATATTTGGTCTGGTGATAAAGCTCATTGGCCACGAAGAGCCCCTCTTCTATTCCCTGTTACAGGACCTCTAAGAGAAGATTCTATTGCAGTAAATAATGTTAAATATAAGATGCCTGGTAATGGCTTTGCTAGAGATACTGAATTTGAGTTAATTTCTGTTACAGAAAATAGTGCAACCTATAAGCTAACAGATAATGAATCAACAAGAGTATTCTACCCATTTAGCTTCTCATTAACTGTTACATATACATTAAAGGATCAAGCATATGAAGCATCCTGTACAGTTGAAGCTCCTAGTGAGGATATTTACTACACTTATGGATGGCACCCAGCATTCTCATTAGATATCAATGGAAAGGATTGTCCTCTTGATAGCTACTCACTCTCATTTAGTAATAATGAAAGGCTCGATAGAAGATATCAGGTTAATGGTATTTTTAATGTTGAGAAGGACTTCCTAGTTGGTGATACTATCAATCTTTCACGTAAGGAAACAGATAAGGGTCCTATCGCACTCTGGAATGTTACAAGTGATGAAGTAACACTTACATCAAGCTTAGGAGAACATGGTGTAACAGCTACTCTTGGATCCTTTAATACATTTGTAGCTTGGACACCAAATAACAACGCTCAATTCCTATGCCTTGAACCAATGTACTCCTTTGGTGATGCATCAAGACCATGTGAAATGAGCCAAATGTATGGAATTACTAAGCTAGAAAAAGGTAAGACAGCAACTTATACAAACGAATTTAGATTCTTCTAATACTAAATATTTTTAAATCGATAAGCCCGTAGCGATGTCTATGGGCTTTTTACATAAATAGAGATGCTTTAATTATTAATTTGTATTTATTATCTTTTAGGAAGCTATTTTGAAATTGGATAGATGTATAAAGCTTATCATAATTTAAGGTTAGACCAAGTCCAATATAAGATGAAGAATCATTAACCTTTAAGATACTATTTTTACTTCTCTCATCACCATATAAAGCTATAAAGCTTAAATTTCTATTAGGTAAAAATTGTAGAGTTAACTCTGCAGTAGCCTCAAAGGTAAAAATATCAGAGAAAATATTCTTTAAAGATAGTCCTGCTCTTGGTCTATAGAAGCTTAGCTCTCCAGCTGGAGTATACTTCTCTCTTCTTACAGAAAAACCAAAGGTTAATGTATCTAAAATATTACTTAGACTAACAGATAAATCCTTTGATTGGTCGAGTGTTAAAAGTGAGTCTGTATATAGTCCAAAAGAAAATATATTAATATGATATTGAGCTCCTAGACCCATACTAAAATAGTTACTACCATCTAGGTTTGTATATTCAGCTAATAAAAAGTTTTGAAAAAAGCCTAAGTAATCACTAATTACCTTATTATCTCTAATTGCACTACTTCCACCCTTAATTCTAATACCAGCAGCAAAGTCTTTTATTCTATATCCCCAATCAAGCTGAATATTATTACTTGAAATAAAATCGTAGGAAACTCCATTATCTAATAGCTTTCTATCACTAGTTCTATAGCCAAAGGCAGCAGAAAAGAGCATTTTAGCTCCACCAAAGCTAATATTAAGGTTGCTATCTAAAGCTTGTACCAAAGCTAAAGGCTCTTTGATTATTGTGCTATCAAGAGTATCACCATAGGTAAAGCCAATGATAAATTTACTCTTCAAATCCTCTCTAAATGCTATAGCAGCTGGATTAGAATACACATTAAATACATCAGAATAAAAGGATACATTATCGGGAAAGACTGTAAATACAGCAGCACTTAACGAGAAAAGAGTAAAAAATAATACAATCAAAAGGGATAATGTTTTCTTCATAAAATTATGATAACACATAGTTCTTTTTTCAAAAAGCTTATCATGGTACAATAAAAATATGATAAGCATTAATGAGCTTGCAGCAAGCCTTACAGGAAGGCTAATTAACCCAAGTGATAGCATCCTTACAAGCTTGGAATATGATTCAAGATTAGTCAAAAAGGCTTCATGTTTTTTCGCATTTGATGGGATACATTGTAATGGCTACGATTTTATAGATGATGCAATAAAAAGTGGCGCAACTATGGTAGTTGCAAATAAATGTCCTGAGACAATACATGATAATGTTTCATATCTAATTAGCGATGAAAGCATTCGATTACTATATGCTAAAGCTAGCTCACTATTTTTTTCAAATCCTCAAGCAAAGCTTAAGATAATCGGTGTAACAGGAACCGATGGAAAAACCTCAACCACAGATTATACATATCAGTTACTAAATAGCTTTGGTCATAAAACAGCCTTAATATCAACAGTTTATGTTGATGATGGAAGTGGTAAAGCTTTTTCAAAAACAAGACAAAGCACTCCTGAAGCATTTTATATTTACTCATTTTTAGATCGCTGTGTGAAAAACAACGTTGAATACGTTGTAATGGAGACTACCTCCCATGCACTCTCAAAAGAGTATTGTAGAGTATATGGAATTAATTTTATCTCATCTATATATACAAGCGTATCAAGTGAGCACCTAGAATTTCATAAAACACTTGAAAGCTACTATGATGCTAAGACTAATCTTGCTAGAAATACTTTATCTAATATATTCATCTATAATGATTGTCCACTACTCGATAAAATTAGAAATGTTGCAAAGCATAGAGTAATTGAGCTAACTAAGCCAACTATTACAAAGAGAACAATTTCTTCAACAAGCTTTATATATAATGATAGAGAATATGATGTTCCATTATTTGGCCAATATAATATTAATAATCTCTATGAAGCAGCTATGCTGACAGCTAGAGTTATTAAAGTACCAGTAGAGTTAGTATTGTCAAAATGTAATACCATAAAGCCAGTTGAAGGACGCTTCAATGTAATAAATGCATTAAATCATCAAGTAATAATTGACTTTGCTCATACACCAGATAGCTATGAGCAGCTATTCTCTTCCTTTAGATCAGTTGATAAAGACTCTCCTATCACAGCTGTTTTTGGCTCAGCAGGAGATAGAGATAAAAGTAAGAGAAAGGGACTTGGCATAGTATCTTCAAAATATGCAAATACAATAATTCTAACAGAGGAGGATCCAAGGAGCGAAAGCGTAATTGATATCTCATTAGATATATTAGAGGGTGTTAACAAAAATAAGGTACATATCTACACAGAAGAAAAGCGTGAGGCTGCTATACGCTTAGCCTTTGAAACTGCAAAGCCTAATAGTGTTATCTTCTTACTTGGAAAGGGACATGAAAGCTCTATTTCATATAAGGACTATTCTCGTCCATACCTTGAAAGACAGGCTCTACTAGATGTTGTAAAGGAATTATCATGATAATACTTTTAATATATGGTGGAGCATCAAGCGAGCATGATGTATCGATAAAAAGTAAAGATTATATAAAGCAAATACTTACTTCGTTAGGATATAAAACTAAAGAATTATTTATTACAAAGGATGGTACATACCTTTATCAAAATAAAGAGGTTTCAATTATTCCAAATAAAGGCTTCTTTATTGATTTAAAGAAAATAGAATTTGATGTAGCCTTCCCTATTTTACATGGAATAAATGGAGAGGATGGTACTATTCAAGCATTACTAGAGATAATTAATGTTCCATACATTAGTGAAGGTATAATGACTAGTGCTATAGGGATGAATAAAGCAATATTTCATGATTTACTTAAAAGTCGTTTCCTAGTTATCCCCTCAAAAAGAATTAAAACAATCGATGATATAGATAAAAATAAATATGTGCTTAAGGTCTCAAATGGAGGCTCCTCTATTGGTGTATACCTAGTTGAAAATAAAGATGCTATAGATACTGAAGCATTAATAAATGATCTAAAAAAGCTAGATGATAATATAATAATGCAGCCTTGGATTGAGGAAGCAAGAGAGCTCGAGCTTGGAGTAATAAAGGATTTAGAATATGATTGTGAGATCGTACTTGGTCCTGTAGAAATAAAAAAGCAGAGCCAATTCTTTAGCTATGATGATAAATATAATGATTTAAATTTAAAAATCCTAAAAAGAGATGAGATAATACTTGATAAAGAAATAATTCTAAAGCTAAGAGAGCTTGCAAAGGATGTTTTTAATGCGCTAGAAGGTAATATGTATATGAGAGTAGATTTTTTACTCTCTAAGGATGGAACAATATATTTAAATGAAGTAAATACTATTCCAGGCTTAACTAGAACAAGCCACTTTATTGTATTAGCAAAGGAAATTGGCTTTGATAATTTATTTGAGCTATTAATTAATAATGCACTAATTTCATATAAGAGAAAAAATCATGGCAAATCCCCTATTCTTTCATGTTGATTTAGATGCATTCTTTGCTTCAGTTGAAATTTTAGATAACCCAAATTTAAAAGGAAAGCCTCTAATAATAGGACACAATGGCCCAAGGTCTGTTGTATCAACGTGCTCATACGAAGCAAGAAAATATGGTGTACATTCTGCGATGCCAATGGTTCAAGCTGTAAAGCTATGCCCTAAAGCAATAATTATTCCTGGAAACATGAAGCGCTATAGCCAAATGAGTCACAGAGTAATGTCAATAATGCACTCCTTTGCACCAGAGATGACTCAAGCCTCCATAGATGAAGCATATCTTGATATGAGTGGAACTGAGAAAATCTATGGTGATGGCGTTGAAAGTGCAAGAAAGCTTAAAGCTTTAATTAAAGCTGAAACTGGCTTAACTGCCTCTATCGGAGTTGCATCCTCAAAATTTATCGCAAAGCTTGCCTCTGATTTCAAAAAACCAGATGGCCTTACAGTAGTCCCACCAGGCTTAGAGCAGGATTTTGTAGATGCAGTTGGATTAAAGAAGCTTTGGGGAATAGGAAAAGCAACCTTAGAAAATCTTAATAACCATAGAATATATACAACAGAAGAGCTAAGATCTATTTCCTTAAACCACCTAGAGTCACTATTTGGTAGTGCAAGTGGTCAATATCTATATAAAATATCTAGAGGAATAGATCCTGGAATATATTCAGGAGACAGTAAAACTCGTTCTATATCAAGTGAGAGAACATTTTATCCTGATTTATTTGATCAAAATGCAATTGATTCCTTCCTCCTTGAGTTATCACAGGAGGTAATGTTTCGCTCCCTAGAGGAGAAGCTAATTGCAAAAACTATTGGAATTAAAATTAGATATGGCTCCTTTAAGACATTTACTCTACAGGTAACACCTGAAAGTGGTATTTATAGCTCAAAGGATGTTTATATTGCTGTAAAGGAGCTATTTAAAAAGAAGCATACAGGTGAAGGTATAAGACTATTAGGTGTTGGTCTATATGGCTTATATAAAGGAGAGGAGGTTCAGCAGCCTGAGCTCTTCGCTTTTGATAAAGAAAAAGAAAGAAAGCTCGAGAAGGTTATACTCGAGCTTAATAAGAAGGGTAATAATATTACTCGTGCAGCATCTTTATCTAAAGCTAAAGAAAAGCACAACGACTATTGATAGAATAATTCTATATATACCAAAGGCAGAGAAATCGTGCTCTCTAACAAATTTAACAAGCGCTTTTATCACTATTAAAGAAACTATAAAGCTAATTAGAGAACCAAGTAGTAGATATACCCACTCAATTGCGGTAAAGCCTAAACCTGATTTAAGTAATCTAAGGAGAGAGGCTCCTGCCATTACTGGAATTGCCATAAAGAATGAAAACTCAGCAACAACTGGTCTTGAGATACCACAAATAATTCCACCTAGTATTGTTGAGCCCGATCTACTAGTACCAGGAATAAGTGCTAGCATTTGAAAGGCTCCAATCTTAATACTATCGAGGTAAGTTATCTCCTCTAAAGAATTAATTCTTGTCTTAAATTTAATCTTCTTTTCTAAAATTATATAAAGAACACCATATACAAATAGCGCAAGAGCTATTACATACCATGTTGATAGCTTTGAATCGATGATATCATCTAACAGTAAGCCTGCAATAGCAGCTGGAATAGAAGCTGTTAATACCTTCGACCATAGGATAAAGGATTTCTTCATCTCCTTTTTATCACTCTTAAATGGCCAAAGCTTAGACCAATATAAAACTACAACAGCTAATATTGAGCCAAGCTGTATAACTACAGTAAAAACACTTAAAAAGCTTTCACTTGCATTTAAAGGAAATAGCTCATCAAATAGAAGAAGATGTCCTGTAGATGAAATTGGTAGCCATTCAGTAATTCCCTGAATAACACCAAGCATAAAAACTTTAATAAATTCAATCATATTGTTGATGATATCATCAATTGTATACCATTGCTAGATTACAAAAAAGTGATAAATGTGTATCATAGCTATATGCTACATATAGTTCTTTTCGAGCCAGAGATACCTCAAAATACAGGTAATATTGCACGTACCTGTGCAGCTACTAATACCTGTTTAGATTTGGTATATCCTTTAGGCTTTGATATTAGTGAAAAAGCAGTTCGTCATGCAGGACTTGATTATTGGAAGGATGTAACTATTACAACGTACAAAAATACAGCCGAGTTTTTATCAATGCATGGCACTGATGAGCTCTTCTTCTTTACTACCAAGGCAAGAAAAACTTATTCCGATGTAAAATATCCACAAGATAAAGATGTTTATTTAATTTTCGGAAAAGAAAGCAGAGGTATTGAAGAAGAAATCCTTCTTCAATATAAAGAAAGATGTGTAAGAATTCCAATGGTGGGAGAAACAAGAAGTCTAAACCTATCTAATTCAGCTGCAATTGCTGCATATGAATATTATAGGCAAAATGGTTTTTCTGATAATTTTACATTAAAGGGAGAGCTACATAGACATTCTTGGGAGGAAAATATATGAAAATAGGTTTTCTTGGGTGTGGAAATATGGGTTCCTCTATTGCCCTATCCTTAATAGGACAATATGAAACTCTAGTATTTGATACAGATATTGAGAAAGCTAAGGCTATTACAGGTGCCAAAGTATTTTCAGATGTAGATGAAATGCTCTCTCAAGCTGATATCATCCTAATTGCTGTAAAGCCACAAATATTACCAATCTTATATGATTTGCTTAGTAATTATAAAAATAAGAAATTTATCTCAATTGCAGCTGGTGTTCCTCTTGAGGTATTAGAAAGAAAAATTGGCTCAAGTAATATCGTAAGATTTATGCCAAACCTTGCAGCTAGATCTAAAAATGCAGTAACAGCTGTTGCAGCAGCAAAGCAATGTGATAAGGATTTTCTTTCAATTGCATTAGATGTTGCCAATCACTTTGGTTCAGCATTTATTTTAGATGAAGCACTATTCCCAGCCTTCATCGGTATATCAGGCTCTGCAATAGCATATGTATTTGAATTTGTTCATGCATTAGCAATGGGTGGAACAGATCAAGGCATTAGCTACACTCAAAGTGTAAAGATTGCAACAGATACTCTATTAAGTGCTGCATCACTTTTAAAGGAAAGTGGTAAAAATCCAGTTGAGCTGATGAGTATGGTTTGTTCAGCAAAGGGAACTACAATAAAAGGCATGAATGAGTTATATTCTAATGGATTTGATAATGCTGTTATAAAGGCAGTTATCAGCGCAAGTGAAAAAAGTAAAGAATTAGAGCAAATAGCTAAGGAGAAGTAATAAAATGATAGATGTAAAGGAACTTAAATCACGCTACGACGAGATTAAAGCTAACATTGAAAACCGTTATATGAAGGTAGACCTTGATAAAATTATCGAGGACCAGGATAAGAGAGCCGCTCTTCTCCTTGAGATCGAGACACTTCGTGCAAAGAGAAATGAAACAGCTCAGAAGATGAAGGCAAAGCTCACTCCTGAGGAAAGAAGTGTTTTAATTAACGAAGGTAAAGCAATTAAGGATGAGCTTGCTTTAAAGGAAGCTGAATTTGCAAAGATCGACACAGAATTTGCTGAGGAAGCAAGAACAATTCCTAACTATGCACATAAGGATGCTCCAATTGGTAAAGAGGATAAGGATTCTTTAGCAGTTAAATTCCATGGAGAGGTTCCAACCTTCTCATTTAAGGCAAAGGACCACGTTGAATTAGGTGAAGCATTAGACATCCTCGATTTCGATAGTGGTGCTAAGGTTGCAGGACAGAAGTTCTACTACATCAAGAACCAAGCAGTAATCCTTCAGATGGCACTTGAGAGATATGCTATGGATATCGTAATCAAGCATGGCTTTACACCATTTATCACACCAGATATCGCTAAGGAAGAAATCCTTAATGGTATTGGCTTTAACCCTAGAGGAGCTGAGTCAAATATCTATACTATCGAAGGAACAGGTACATGTCTTGTTGGTACAGCTGAAATTACACTTGGTGGCTACTACCAAAATACAATCCTCGACAAAAAGGATCTTCCAATAAAGATGACAGGACTCTCACACTGCTTTAGAAGAGAAGCAGGTGGTGCAGGTCAATATTCAAAGGGACTATATAGAGTACACCAATTTAGTAAGCTTGAGATGTTTATTTACTGTCTTCCTGAAGAAAGTGATGACTTCCATCAGCAAATTCTTGCTATTGAGGAAGAAATCTTCTCTGGCCTTGGACTTGCTTATCGTGTTGTAGATACAGCAACAGGTGACCTCGGTGCTCCTGCTTATCGTAAGTTCGATATCGAAGCTTGGATGCCAGGTAGAGGTGACAATGGTGAATATGGTGAGGTAACAAGTACTAGTAACTGTACAGATTACCAGGCAAGAAGCTTGAACATTAGATATAGAGACGATGATGGTAAGATCAAGTTTGTACACATGCTCAACGGAACAGCTGTAGCACTTTCTAGAGCAATGGTAGCAATTCTTGAGAACTATCAGAATGAAGATGGCTCTATCTCTATTCCTCCAGTTCTCGTACCATATTGTGGTTTTGACAAAATTTCTAAGAAAGGTTGAATAATATGAAATCTGCATTGATCACTGACTTTTATGAACTAACAATGATGCAGGGTTACTTCATTAAGAAGCACAACCCTAGAGTTGTATTTGATGTATTTTATAGGAATAATCCATTTAATGGAGGATACACCATCTTCACAGGCTTAGAGGAGGTGATCGATGCTCTCGAGGGCTTTAGATTTTCAGATAATGATATTGAATATCTAAGGAATTTAAATCTTTTTAGAGAGGACTTCTTAGACTATCTATCAACATATCATTTTTCTGGTGACCTCTATGCCTTTGAGGAAGGAACTCCAGCCTTTCCTGGAGAGCCATTAGTTAGAATCGAAACTAACCTGATGGATGCTCAGCTAATTGAAAGCTTTATCCTAAACCAGCTTAACTTCCAGACTCTTATTGCAACTAAGGCATGTAGAATGACATATGCAACTAAAGGTAAGGGCTCAATCATGGAATTTGGTTTAAGAAGAGCTCAAGGTGAGGATGGTGCTCACATTGCATCTCGTGCATCCTTTATTGGAGGTACTAAGGTAACAAGTAACACATATGCAGGAAGAAAGTACAACATTCCTGTAGCTGGTACTATGGCACACTCCTGGATTATGAGCTTTGATAGCGAGGAAGAGGCTTTTAGAGAGTTTGCAGAGATATATCCAGATAATGCAATCTTCTTAATTGATACCTACGATACACTTGGTAGTGGTATTGATGCTGCAATTAAGGTTGGTCTTGAATTAAAAGCTAAGGGTAAGAATATGGGTGTTAGAATCGATTCAGGAGACCTCTCATATCTACCTAGAGTAATCAGAGATAGACTTGACCAGGCAGGCTTAGATGAAGCTACAATTTGTGTTTCTAACGATTTAACAGAAGAAATTATTCAAACTCTAGTTTCAGATGGTGTTCCTATCGACTCATGGGGAATTGGTACTCACCTAGTAACAGGTGGTAGTCAAGCTAGCTTAAATGGTGTTTATAAGCTTGCAGCTAAAGAGAAGGATGGTGTCTTTGAACCAACTATGAAGATGAGTAATAGCTTTGAAAAGACTACTAACCCAGGTATTAAGCAGGTCTATAGATTCTACGATGCTTCAGGAAATGCATTAGCAGATCTAATTGCTTTAAATGATGAAAAGATAGAATGTGGTAAGGCTTATACCTTCTATCATCCATTTAGTATGGCAGATTACTTCGTTATGAAGCCACAAAACTACCATACAATTAGACCTCTTTTAAATTTAAAGATGAAGGATGGTAAGAGAGTAAGTCAAAAGAGAGATATAAGAGAAATTCAAAACTTTGTTCAAGTATCCTTACTTCAGTTCCATAAGAGCTATAAGAGACAGATAAACCCTCATATCTATAAGGTTTCACTCTCTGAAAATCTTAAGGAGCTAAAGCTCAATTTAATTAAAGAGCTCAAAGCAGAACAGAATAATTAAAGTGATCTAATGGCCGATGCAATAGCATCTGCCATTTTTTTCTGCCATTCTGGATTAATTAAATTACTTCTATCATCTGAATTAGTAATAAAGCCAAGCTCTATTAGAACTGCAGGCATAAAGGTTTGGTTTAAAACATATAAATTTCCTTCCTTAATCCCACGGTTTTTATATAGAGGGAAGGCTCTTTTTATAGAGCTTTCAATAGTAGAAGCAAGATACTCATTTACCTTATTTATATATTGATTAACCATAATATTATTGTATGAAGAGTATTTGCTAATAAGAGTTGAGGATGTAGCTTTTGAAAGAAGAGATAGCTTTTTCTCATCATCCTTTATATAGAGCTCAAATCCATTTGCACTTTCTGAGGTAGCTGCATTAACATGAATTGAGATAAATATTGGGTATCCATTAACATCAAAGGCTTGGCTATTTGCGATATCACAGCGTTCCTGAAGCTCTAGAAAGATATCATTATCTCTTGTTAATACACAATTATAATCACTCTTTAGGTTATCATATAAATATTTAGAAACTGCAAGGACAATATCCTTTTCATTTATTTCCCCACTTAAAGCACCTGGATCCTTACCACCATGTCCTGCATCAATAACAATAAGAGATACATTTCCACTAAAGGGATTTGCAAATAAAAAGGATGAAATAAAAATAAAGAGAATTAAGAAAAGATTAATTTTCTTCATGGTCCCAATCCTTAATTAAGGTGAAGAAATCTGTTTTTTGTAAAATAACCTGCTTACTCTTAACCTCTTCCTTTAAAAGCTTCTTATCAACATAAGGCTTCCACTTCTCTACTACATTCTTACCAGCTATTCTATGAATTGATAAAGCTCTAGTATAGCATCTTTCCATACCCTCACATTGAGTTCTATCCTCAATTATTGAATGCTTAGTAGAAAAACGAATAGCGAAATCAGAGAATGTTAAAATGCAGTAGCCAAAGAGGTGCATTCTAATTCCTAAATCAAGTAGCTGGTAATACTCTCCCATAATCTCTTGGTCAAAACCTCTAAGACGCTGAAACAGCGCTCTATCATAGAGCCCAAGACCCATAACTGGATATAGATTTAATACTGTCTGCCCTATTTCGAGTGGTGGCTCAAAGGAAAGTGGACATAGCTCACGCCCCTTAATATAAGGCTTTCTTATTGTTGGTAGAACCTCCATATCGCAGTTAAGCATAATAGGAGTAATACATGCAGGATGTCTCTTATCCTGCATTAGACTTAGTAATGAAGAGCCAGTAAAACCAATAATTTGGATATCAGAGCGAACAACTAAGAAATATGTAGCATAGCACTCATTAGCAAAGACATTTATCTGCTCTCCGAGGCTTACTAAGGATTTAAAAAGAATAAAGGATACATCAGGATAGAGCTCTCCAAAGGAGTACTCCTCAAACCTATCCTCCTGCATAATAACATGAATAGCACAATTCATATTTTGAATGTACCAATCTATAGTTTCCTTAAGCTCATCGACACTAGACACATCAAAGATTCCAATAGATAGCTGCTGCTGTCTATAGAGTGCAGAGATACGCATGCCAATATCTTGTTTTCTTATTTCTGTTCTATAATGACTCTGCATCGTTTAAAAATACCACATCCTCAGGTCTAAAGATACAATCTTTTTTACCTTCTCCTAATATTGCCTCGATTTCATGAGTTTTATGTCCCATCATCAAAGCAACCTCAGTAGAATTAAAATATGGAACAGCCTTTGCAAATAGTCTTCCATCTGGGCCTGCTATTGCAACAACGTCCCCCTCTTCCCAAATTCCTTCGACCTTAATTATTCCAGAAGGTAGTAGGCTTCTATGACCAAATAGAGCCTGTCTTGCACCTTCATCAACAACAATCGTTCCAACATGAGAATTATTAATTATCCAACGCTCTCTTTGGTTTAGGCGTCTTCCAGGATGGATATAGCTACCTATCTCCTCTCCATTCATAATTTTAATTAATACATCCTCAACATAACCAGAAGCAATGATAGTTCCACAATATGCCATAGATGCAATTGATGCAGCTAAAAGCTTAGTCTTCATACCACCTGTTGAGAAGGTTGAGCCCGCACCCTTTGCATATGCCATAATTGTTTGATCTATCTTATTAATATCCTTAATTAAAACAGCCTTTTTATCTATTTTTGGATTACCAGTATATAAGCCATCAATATCGGTAAGTAATATTAATAAATCTGCATCGATTTTTGATGCAACCATTGCACTCATTCTATCGTTATCACCAAAGGCAGAACCTATTTCAGCAGTTGAAATTACATCGTTTTCATTAAATATCGGTACAATTCCAAGTGCTAATAGAGTAGAAACACTGCTTCTTAAATTATTATAAGTCTTTCTATTATTTAAATCATTTCTAGTTAATAGAACCTGAGAGCATACTATATGATGCTCACTGAAGGCCCTCCTATAATGATCCATCAATATTGGTTGTCCAATCGCTGCACAGGCTTGGCGAATTGGAATATGAACTACTCTATTTTTATGCTTTATTTCCTTAGCTCCAAGACCAATAGCTCCAGATGTAACGAGTAGAACCTGAAAGCCCATCTCCCTTAGCTTAGCAATTTGAGCACATAGCTTATTTATTCTGCTTTCATCAATTCCATCGGCAGAAGATAGTAAATTGGTACCAACCTTAACAACAACTCTTTTAAAGGAGGAAAAATCTCGCATTACATTAGCTCCTTATGAGTAAATTGTTTAGTGCCAGCTGCATAATCCTTTACTATTTGACCACTACCGCTTAGCTGATATTTATATGTAGTTAGTCCTTCAAGACCTACAGGACCTCTAGCATGTAGCTTACCAGTTGAAATACCAACCTCAGCACCTAGACCAAATCTAAAGCCATCTGCAAAACGAGTTGAGCAGTTTGAAAATACATCTGCTGAATCAACAGATGAATAGAAAGTATCAATTTCCTTTTGATCTGTACTTATTATACAATCTGTATGGTGAGAGGAATGAGCAGCAATATGATTTATTGCCTCCTCGATAGACCCAACAATCTTAATATTAAGCTCTAAAGCTAAATACTCTCTATCATACTCATCCTCTGATGAAGGAATACAATCGATAATAGCGCTTACCTCTTCATCACCATGAATTTTTACACCCTTCTCCTCTAAAGCCTTCTTTAAAACAGGAAGGTATGATGAAGCAATATTATTATTAACCAATATTGTCTCAACTGCATTACAGGCAGCAGGGTATTGTATTTTACTATCAACAATTATAGGAGTTGCAAGCGCTAAATCAGCCTTATCAGAGACATAGATTGAGCAAATACCATCAGCATGCCCCATTACAGGAATATTTGTATGGTCCATACAATACTTAACAAATTTATTTGAGCCTCTAGGAATAATTAAATCGATATCCTTATCCATTTTAAGCATATCATCTACATCCTGATGACTCTCCAAAAGTAATATGTAATCATCACTCTTTAGCTTCTCATGGATAACTTTTCTAATTGCTCTATTTGTGTTAAATGCTTCACTTCCACCCTTTAGAATTATTCCATTTCCACTTTTTAATGCGAGCGATATAATTTGAACCATCGCATCAGGACGAGCTTCAAATACCATACCAATAACACCAAGCGGGTAAGTAACCTTTTCAAGTATCAATCCCTCATCGAGCTCTCTTTTAGCTATTATCTTACCTGTAGGGCATTCAAGCTTCTTTACTGCTATTAGTGATGATATACAGGAATTAATTTTTGAATCATCAAAGACTAAACGATGCAAAACAGAATCACTAATTCCCTTTTCCTTAGCACTAAATAAATCCTTTTTATTTTCTTCAATCAAATATTCTCTATTAGAATCTAATGCATCTTTAATTTTATCGATTAAAGAATTTCTCTCTTGATCACTCATCAAAGAAAGAGTAAGAGCACTCCTTCTTACATCCTTAATCCTTTGTTGTGTTTCCATATTAAAAAGCATATTCCTTTTTATATCTTTTAACAATTACATTGCTCTATTGAAAAATGAATCAACAGCCTCAAGAACTCCACCTGCAATAGCTCTAGCCTTATCGCTAGGCTCATTATATTTAATGCCCTCTCCTCTTGGGTCTATATCAGCAACCTTAAAGCCCTCAGTTACCTCAAGATTACTTCTAAGCATACCTCTAACCATTCCATCGATTGTAGCTAAAATTGGAGTTTCATCGACATAAGCAATTACATCGCCCTTTTTAACTATATCGCCAAAGGTCTTAACTCCCTTAAACACACCCTTACAAGGACTTCGTAATACTCTTTCCTTTCCATAGCCCATAATTAAGCCTGGGATACCTGTATTATCTTGAGCTCTTCCCTTTTTAATAATTTGACCTAAGGAGTGTCCTCTATTAGTTTCAATTACAATATGGCAATCAACACCAGCCTCAAAGCCAGGTCCAAGTGCAATTACAAGAGGTGCCATATCAAGCTTAGTTCCTAAATTTCTCTTTGCAATTATTGCATCAATAATTACAGCAGGCTTTATTTCATTTAGCTTCTCAAGCTTCTCATCTACTAATATTGGAATAATACTATCCTTCCAAAGGTCAAAACGCTCCTCAACATTATTTATTTTCTTTGCTTTAACACCCATGACACTCATTTCACCCTCATAGATTGCTTCAGCAAAGCTAACATTTCTTCTAATTTGAGTAGGCTTTTCTAAATCAACTCCAAGAACATTATAGCCCGCATTGTGTAGCCTTATCATAACAGCAGTAGCTAAATCACCACATCCACGAACTAGAATACACTTTCTAATATCTCTAGATATACTTACACCACTCTTTTTATTCTCAGTCTTTAATATCTCAGCGGCAACACTAATTGCTATCTCCTCAGGATTTTCAGCTCCAATATCAAGGCCCATAGGAACAAAATAATTTGGTTCATACTTTATCGCACCAGCTCTTGATGATAAAAAACCAACATAAAAAGCCTTTGATAAATCTAAGTGCTTTAAAATCTCTTCCTTTTCATGTGTAGTAATTACTACTGCACAATCCTCATCAAGCTCTATGCCCTCTAATAGCTTATCCCAGCTATTTGCAATTTTTATAGCTGCAGCATATGGACACACCTTTTCCTCTCTATCTAGGATGTGGATACTATATCCACAATCATACATAAGCTTTCCAATAGCTTTTCCAACGTGTCCATATCCAATTATATATAGCTTTCTATTCATCTTTACTAAATCTATAACCATCTCAACCTCCCCCTTTGGAAGCTTATGAGAAATATATCTATTCTCTTTAGCTTTAAATGCAAGCTGTGTCTCTTTTATTGCATTTCTTTCTAAGTCACCACCACCGACAGTTCCATATGAAGAGCCATCTGGAAGTACAACCATTCTTCCACTCTTTCTAGGAACTATTCCCTTAGTTTTTACGATAGTAACTAATGCAAAGGATAAATTTAAGCTCTCAAGCTTAGAAGCAATTTCAAACATATATTTCATCCTTTAATATTGAACCTAAGATAATTGGGCAAGGAGCATGAAGAGAAAGAAAAGCATTTCTATTCTCTACAGCATCACACCCATTTATTAAGATTAATGTTTTTCCTTTAGCTCTCTTTAAAACTCCTTCTCTATTGTCTATTAGCTCTTGATAAAATTCTATATCAACAATACCTTCACCATCTAAACCGAAGCATACATTATCCTTGCTACACCCTAATGCAGAGGCACCCATAATTGCTAAGGTTGCAGTAGTTTCATCAATTATTACAGGGTCTCTTTCACTATGAAGCTTTAAAGGAAGCATCTTAGATCCATCTGCTTCTATTATTGTTACATCAAATCTATTTACTAATATTGATAAAATCTCTAAACGTGGAGATGTATATTTTTTCATATCAACTAAATTAAAGTGTGCAAAATATACAGCCTTCCCCTTCTTTACTTCATGGTTTAAGACACTAGCCTCATCTGAGTAATAGTAATCACAATCCCAATCAAATTGCTTTGGACCTTGGAATTTAGTTGTCGTAGTAATTAAAACAGAAAGTCCCCTTTCTTTAAATTTTTTTGCTAACAACCTTAACGTTGAGGTCTTTCCACCTGCCCCGCTAACTGAAATAACACTATGCTCACCGCTATAAAGAGAATCTATCAACCTATCACTTAACTTCATATATTTGATGATACTTTCAAAGAGTGGTGTGTTGCAACAAAAGAAAAAACATCTTACTGTGAGGGTAATGAAGAGAATCCTTAGACAGATATTCTTAATTCCAATATATTTTTATCGTCTCTATCTATCTCCAATCATGGGTATAGGTAAGTGTCGTTATATACCTACCTGTAGTAGCTATTTTATTCAAGCAGTTGAAAAGCATGGAATTATAAAAGGAACTATATTAGGAGCCTCTAGACTCCTTAGATGTAGAAATAGCTTTCTAGGAGGTGTAGATGAGGTCCCAGAAAGCTTTTCCTTTAAGCAAATTAAAGAACAATTTATTATTTTTAAAAAGAAAAATTAAAGCTGGTTAGCAACAGTTTGAATGTACTTAATTATTACATCCAATGCATGCTCATTATATCCTCCCTCAGGGATAATAAGATCAGCATATTCCTTACAAGGCTCGATAAAGTTAAAGTGTCCTGGTCTAACAACATTTATATATTGCTCAACTACAGACTCAACTGTTCTACCTCTTTCCTTAATATCACGCTGTAAACGACGAACAAAGCGAATATCAGATGGAGTATCAACAAAGAGCTTTAAATCCAGTAAATCTCTAATTCTCTTATCGTAAAGTACCATCAAGCCATCAACAATTATAATTGTTTTAGGCTCAATATGCTTTGTTTCTGGCTTTCTTTGGTGCTTAACAAAGTCATATTGAGGCATATCAATAGCCTTACCAGCCTTTAGATCCTTAAGATTTTCAACCATCAAATCCATATCAAAGGCATCTGGATGGTCAAAGTTAAACGCCAAAATATTATGGTTATTTACAAAGGAAGCACTTTTATAGTAATTATCCTGAGCAATACAAATACTATCAGGATGAGCCTCTGAAATCTTTCTTACTACTGTACTTTTACCACTACCGGAGCCACCAGTAATACCGATGAGCTTTACATTCATTTCTTAATCTCCTTTAGAGAATAGGAGGTTATGGATCTGAAAATCTCACCATGCTTTAGCAGTACCTCCTCAATTCTATCGCAATTCATTGGATCTATGTGGGAACTAGTTTCAAGAGCTAAAGCCGCAAACGCACCACCATTTCCTCTTGCCTTTCGAGAATCAAAGAACTCTCCAGTATATAGCTGTATACAAGGTCTATCTGTAGTAACTGTCATTTCGAGGTCATCTCCTCTTAAAATAGCAGCTCTACCAGAATTAAGCTCGTAGCAGGTATCATATATACCATCTCTTCTATCTCTAATTCTCCTCATAGTCCTAAAATCATAATCCTCATTAACAGGATCAACAGATAGAGGGATTAAATCTTCATCTGTTCTTGTATATCTATCTGCATCAATCATGATGCTTTGTTCACGTGCATCACTATTTTCACCATTTAAGTTAAAATAGACGTGGTTAGTAGGATTAATTACACAATCTCTATCAGCTGACATAGTATAATTAATCGAAAGTGTATTATTTGATAATGTGTACTTTACAGTAATACCAATATTACCAGGGAAACCACCACCTAGATGCTTAGTAGAGGTATTTAATACAACACCATTAGGCGTTTTGAATAAAACATTCCAAACATCATATCCAGTATTTGCACTACCACTATGAAGATTATTTTTTCCATTATTCCTTTCTAATTTATATGTTTCATTTTTCATAGAAAAGGTTGCGTTTCTAATTCTATTAGCAAATGGAGCAACTATCTGGCCCTTATATGTTGAATCATCGACATAGCTATCTAAGTAATCACTTCCTGAAATGATTTCTCTAACAGATCCATCTGATAATTTATATTTAAAGGACTGAATTATAGCGCCAAGTGTAAGGATTGATACTTCACAGTTACCATCTTTAATAGTAATTTTTTCTACTTCTCTATTATCTTGAAGTGTTCCAAACATATTTAACCTCCACTAATATTTTACGCACTTTTCATTCTTAAACAACAAATACTTATACATTAAATTAAAAAAAAGCTATAATAGCTTTCATGGGTATTTCACACATACATCAAAAGCTTAAAAAGCTGCCATCATCCTTGCTTTTAGCTTTAGGATTTTTTTGTATTATCCTTTTAGGGACATTTCTTCTAATGCTTCCCTTCTCAGCTACTAAAACTATATCTCCAATTGATGCTTTATTTATAGCAACCTCTGCTGTGTGTGTTACAGGATTATCACCAATTGAAATATGCTCAACTCTAACGCTGTTTGGTCAAATTGTACTAATGAGCCTATTCCAGATTGGAGGACTAGGTTATGCAATTCTTTTAGTTAGCTTAATATCTATCACTAATGGAACACTTTCATTTAAGAATAAGCTTCTAGTAAGAGAATCCTTTGGTGTTGATAACAGAACTAATACAAAGGAAATAATTAAGTTTGTATTAATCTCAACCTTTATTTGTGAAGCCTTAGGAACTATATTACTCTCAGTTGCTTTCTTTCCCCAATATGGAAATAGAGGAATATTTATTGCACTATTTACTGCAGTTTCAGCCTTTAATAATGCAGGCTTTGACCTATTTGGTAACTCATTAATCGCTTACAATAATAGTGCTTTAGTTCTACTTACAGTTGCAAGCTTAATTATTATTGGTGGCTTAGGCTTTTTAGTTCTTAAAGAGTTAATAATTCCTCAGCGCCATAGAATTCGATTAAGTGTCCACACAAAAATAGTACTATTAATGACAATTATTTTATTACTATTAGGTACAGTGGGCTTTATCATTACTCAAAAGCTATCTGTGTTAGAAGCTTTCTTCCAAGCAGTAACTACTAGAACAGCGGGCTTTTGCTCCTTTGACCAAAGTATATTAACTCCTAAAGCATATGTATTAACTATATTTTTAATGTTTATTGGAGCATCCCCATGTTCAACAGGTGGTGGTATTAAAACAACTACTCTTTTTACAGCACTTGGTTCATGCTTCTCTCTTTTAAAGGGAAAGGATTTTATCGTATTTAAACGCTACATTAGTAAGGACACTGTGATTAAAGCCCTCTTTATCTTTTTAATTGCAGTATTGATGATCTTTTTCTCATGCATGATTTTATCCTTTAGTGAACCAGATATACCTCTCTCAGCACTATTTTATGAGGTAGTAAGCGCACTAGCTACAGTTGGCTTAAGTCAAAATATTACATCTTTACTCTCCGCAACTAGTAAAATAATAATTATATTCTTAATGTATATAGGTAGAGTTGGTATTTTAACTATTCTTAGCTGTTTCTCTAGTGAAGCTAAGCATATAGAATATCTTGAAGGAAAGGTAATTGTAGGATGAAAAAATATAGAACTTTTGCAGTTATTGGATTAGGAAGATTTGGCTTCCAGGTTGCAAAAACACTTCTTGAGATTGGACAAAATGTAATTGCAATCGATAAAGATGAAACAATTTTGGAAGCTATAAGTAAATTTGGTGCAGATGTTTATATAATAAATAGCATTAATAAGGATGCTCTAACTGAGTGTGGAGTAAAGGATGCAGATGTTGTAGTAATCGGTATCGGTAAGGATATCGAAGCAAGTATCCTAGCTGCATTAAATGCTATAGAGCTTGGAGTAAAAAGAGTTATATGTAAAGCCAACAGTGATGACCATGCAAAGATTCTTGAAAAGATTGGAGCAGAAATAATCTTTCCTGAAATTGATATCGCAACTAGAGTTGCATACTCAGTTTCAAATGCACTAACAGAGGATATACTCCCTCTCTCTGATGATTTCTCAATCGTCCAAATGAAGGTTCCTTATATCTTCGATTCTAAGACAGTAAGTGAAATTAACTTAAGACAAAAATATAATTTAAACCTTATTGCAATAGTACATGATGGAAAGGCAACAGGTAATATTACTCCAAATACTATGCTCTACTCTAAAGATAGTATGTATATATGTGGAACTAATAAAAGTATTACAGCTTTCCAAGATCATCTAAAGTAAAAAACTATTTTTGAGGGTGAAAAAATGTCAAAAACACAATTTAAAGTCAATGTTAGCTTTGTGCTCTTATTATCGGTTATTCTTTTATTTACTTCTTGTGCTACTAGCTCCTCAACAAGTGTTAAAGCAGAAAAAGGTGGCTCTATAAACAGAAGTATTGATAACACTGCTCCTAATCTCAAAAAGTCTATCTATGTTCAAGAGTTTTCAACTGAAATGTCAGCTAATAATAGCGCTGCATATGCAAAGGCTGCTCAAGATACAATAGTAAACATGTTACAGGCTAGTGGAAAATTTCTAGTATTTGATACAGCTAGTGGAAATACTTATACACAATATAAGCTCATCGGTTCAGTAAACTCAGTTGCAAGCAAAACTACTGGCGGAAGCTTTATGGGGCTTTCATCACAATCTACATCTGTAGAAGCTTCTGTTACAATTAGATTAGTTGATACAGAAACTAATCAAGTTATTTTTGCAGAAGAAGGACAAGGTACTTCTAAAAATACTTCTGCTGGATTAAATGTAATGGGTATATCTGTACAAAGTTCAGGATATGATCCTAACTCTTTAGAGATAAAAGCAATTGAAGCTGCTATTGATAGTTTGATTAACAATATTATTGAAAAATGTAATGAAAATCCTTGGCAATCGAATGTAATCGTTGATAACGGTCTGATGTATATTTTTGGAGGAGAGTCTATCGGTATTAAGGCTGGTAGTTCCTTTGATATATACAAAAGAGGAAGTAAAATTACTAACCCTCTAACAGGTGAAGCCACTGAATTACCAGGAGAAAAAGTTGGAGAAGTAGTAGTTGAGAAAACTTATCCAGGAAACACTCCTGAAAATGAAATATCAGTAATCAAGATTAAAAGTGGAAGCTTTGATATTCAAAATCCAAACGATTATGTAATTAGAGAACAATATTAAATTATTAATAAAAGTCTATTAAAAATAAGCTCCTCAACTGAGGAGCATTAATTTACTGCTTATCTTCGTTAGTTTTTAAAACTGCTAAGAAGGCCTGCTGTGGAATTTCGACGTTACCAACCATCTTCATTCTCTTCTTACCTTCCTTCTGCTTTTCAAGGAGCTTTCTCTTTCTTGAGATATCACCACCATAACACTTAGCAGTTACATCCTTTCTATATGCAGAAATAGTTTCACGAGAAATGATGTTACCTCCAATAGCACCTTGTATTGCAATCTTAAACTGCTGACGAGGAATTTCATCCTTTAACCTTTCGCAAACCATTCTACCACGTGATTGAGCATTATCCTTAAATACTAGTTGTGATAAAGCATCAACAGGCTCTGAGTTTACGAGAATATCGAGTCTTACTAGATCTGTCTTCTTATACCCAATGACTTCATAGTCAAAGGATGCGTATCCACGAGAAATACTCTTTAATCGATCATAGAAATCAAATAGTACCTCTGCTAATGGCATCTCATAAACAAGCTCAACTCTCTTCTCATCGAGGTAGTTCATTGCACTCTGAACACCTCTCTTTTCAAGACAAAGAGATATAATAGGACCAACATATTGTGTTGGAGTAATGATATTAGCTTGTATATAAGGCTCCTCAGAATAATCAATTCTCATAACCTCAGGATACTCTAGAGGATTATCAATATAGAGAGTTTCACCATTCTTCATATGAACGATATATCGTACAGATGGAGATGTAAAAACAATTGATAAATCAAATTCTCTCTCTATTCTCTCTTGAATTACTTCAAGGTGTAGCATTCCTAAGAATCCACATCTAAAGCCAAAGCCAAGAGCTGCAGAGTTATCCTTTTCATAGACAAGGGATGCATCATTAAGCTTTAATCTTTCAATAGCTTCCTGAAGCTCCTCATAGTCATTGCTATCAACTGGGTAGATAGATGAGAATACTACAGGCTTTACTTCCTTAAAGCCAGCTAATGGCTCAGAAGCTGGATTTTTAATTCCAGTTACTGTATCACCAACTCTAATATCACTTATTGTCTTAATACCAGCAATGAAATAACCAACATCACCAGCCTTAAGCTCACCCTTAGTTACTAGCTGGAGCTGGAAAATACCACAATCCTCAACCTTGTATACAGCATCAGAGTGCATAAACTTAATTTCATCACCAGTTTTTAAGGTTCCTGAGAATAATCTACAATGTACTATTACACCACGATAAGGATCATAGTGACTATCAAAAATTAATGCCTTTAGTGAGTTATCATCACTTCCTTCAGGAGCAGGAATATTCTTTACTATTGCTTCATAAAGACTATCAACACCCTCACCTGTCTTTGCAGATACAAAGCATGTCATATCAGGGTCTAAGCCAAGGTCATGGTCAATTTGATGTAAGCACGCTGGGATATCTGCACTAGGCAAATCAATCTTATTTATTACAGGAATAACCTCTAGATTATGCTCCATAGCAAGATATAGATTTGCTAAGGTTTGAGCCTCTACACCTTGTGATGCATCTATAAGTAATAAAGCACCCTCACATGATGAAATCGCACGGCTTACTTCATATGTAAAGTCAACGTGTCCCGGAGTATCAACCAGGTTTAGCTCATATTCTTGGCCATCTGCTGCTGTATAAGGAATAGTTACAGCTTGGCTTTTAATGGTAATACCCCTCTCCTTCTCGATATCCATATTATCGAGAAGCTGGGTACCCATTGGACCTCTACTAGTTACCAAGCGGGCTTTCTCTATGAATCTATCAGCAAGAGTACTCTTACCATGGTCAATATGAGCAATGATACAGAAGTTTCTTTTGTGTTTAATATCCATTATCAGACTAACTCACTTTCACTTTTATGTGGTTCAAAACCAAGTAAAACTCTAATTTCACTATCATCTAGAGTTTCCTTCTCACAAAGCTCATCTGTAAGCTTATCAAGCTGGTCACGATGAGTTGTAAGAATATCACGGCAGGTTGCCATACAGGAGGTAAGAATCTTCTGAACCTCCTCATCAATTCTAGTAGCTGTCTTATCTGAGAAATCCTTCTTCTGAGTAATCTCTCTACCTAAGAATAAAGGCTCGCCCTCACTAGCTAATGAAATGAATCCAAGGTCACTCATACCCCACTCTGTTACCATACGATGTGCAAGATCTGTTGCCTGCTTGATATCATTGCTTGTACCTGTTGTGGTCTCACCATAAACGATATCCTCAGCAACATAACCACCCATACAAATTACTATTCTATCTAAGAGATAACCCTTACGCAGTGTATACTGGTCCTTTTCAGGAAGTGAAATAGTAAGACCAAGTGCTCTGCCATGAGGGATAATAGTAACCTTATGGAGAGGATCTGTATACTTAAGGTAGTAGTGTAGTAAGGTGTGTCCTGCTTCATGGTAGGCTGTAGCTTTCTTCTCATCCTGAGTCATGAAACGGCTTTCTCTTGCAACACCAAGGATGATCTTATCTCTAGCCTTTTCATAATCTGCCATTGAAACTGTCTCTCTATTATCACGAGCTGCGAAAAGAGCTGCTTCATTAACAAGATTTGCTAAGTCAGCACCAGAGGAGCCTGGTGTTGCTTTAGCTATTCTTTCAAGGTCTATATCACCCTCACTCTTAACCTTCTTTGAGTGAATACGTAAAATATCTAATCGCTCTTGAACATCAGGAAGATCAACAACTACCTGACGATCGAAACGACCTGGACGAAGTAGTGCTGGGTCAAGTACATCAGGACGGTTAGTTGCAGCAATTACAATTACACCAGGGTCTGAAGAGAAGCCATCCATCTCAACAAGTATTTGGTTAAGAGTTTGCTCTCTTTCATCGTGTCCACCACCTAGTCCACTTCCACGAGAACGACCTACAGCATCAAGCTCGTCGATGAAGAGAATACATGGTGCATTCTTTCTACCTGTTTCAAATAAATCTCTAACACGAGCAGCACCCATACCTACAAACATCTCAACGAAGTCTGAGCCTGAGGTGTGGAAGAAATTAACTCCAGCTTCACCTGCTACTGCACGAGCAAGTAAGGTCTTACCTGTTCCTGGAGGACCTACTAATAAAACACCTTTAGGAATTCTTGCACCGATTTTTACAAAGCGTTCAGGGGACTTTAAGAACTCTACAACCTCCTGTAGCTCATACTTACTTTCCTTTTGGCCTGCTACATCTGCAAATGTAACCTTTTTATCCTTTGAGCCATATTGATGAGCATTACTCTTACCAAGAGAGCCCATCATGCCCTTACCACCAGCAGCACCTGTTTGGCGATAGAGGTTGAACATAATAAAGCCAAAGATAAGCCAAGGGAAGAGCTGTAAGAATATATAGAGGAAGGATACACCCTGTACAGAGCCTACAACCTCTACATTATTATTCTTTAAAAGCTCCATTAGGCTTGAATCATAGTAAGGTATTCTACAAATTGCAGTAGTACCATTTAAGGTTGTAAATGTTACCTGTGCCTCATCCTTGATATCTGCTTTAATTACGCTTCCATTTTCTACAGCCTTAATAAAGGAGGAGTAGGTTACCTCCTGTGGCTTTGTAGCACGTGATTCATTGAAAAATAAAAATCCAAAGCTTAATACTAAGGCAATAAAAATGAAAAGAGTTAGCTTACCCTTAGGGCCACCCTTAAAAAACCCATCATCATTTTTATCACTACCCCAATATTTATATTGGTCATAGACATTATCTTTTTTCTTTTTTTCGTCAGACCCCTTTTTAGGAGTATTCTCAGGACCATTACTATTAGGCTCTTGGTCCTTTATTGGTTCTTTATCTTTATTTTCGTCCATTAGCTTTCCTATAAGATTTCAATAATATTCTAAATATAAAGAAATATGTATCAGAATTCAAGCAACGTTGAAGAAATCACATCATAACGTTGGTGTTGTTCATAATTAGGAAGGTAAAATTCTTTAGAAATTCTATTTTTACCGCCAAAGCAGGCTGCAAAAACCCCAACAATTCCTTCTTTAGAGCAAACAACTAAACAGTAAGGTATTTTCATAGCGCTTAGTAAATCCTTTACTTTTGTCCTAGCTTTTACAGTTTCTATTTCATCACCTTCCTCATTAACTCTTATTATAAAATCATAACAAGGAAGGACTAAAGCATCCTTACTATCGCTTTTAATGAATTTTAACCCCATAAATTCATCATCAACTCTTAACCGAGCTGAATAGTAGAATTTAGGAGGATAAATTCTTATTTCACTCTCAGTGCAAGTAATTATATAGTCATTATTTTCAATAGCTTTTTTCTTTTTAATATTGTCCTTAATACTCTCAAGCTCTCTCTTTGATACCCTATCCTGAGTATAAAAGGAGATAAAATTTAAAATTGTAATATCAGCTTCTATCTCAATTAATGATAAAAATTCTTTTCTATCAAGTGTTCTATAAAAGCCCTTATTGCTTGAAGCTAAAATATTTATTCTATCTAAAAAGGCAGATATATTATTACTAATATTTACTAAGGACTGCTTTAATTCATCATTAAGAGCTGGAGCTACTAAATGTCTAATTTTATTTCTTAAGCAAAATAGCTGAGAATTAGTAGAGTCATAAGAAAAAGTTAGATTATTTTTAAGACAATAGCTTTCGATATCACTCTTTTTAATATCTAAAAGTGGTCTTATATATTTACCTCTTTTTCTTCTAATCCCAGCTAAGGATTGAAATGTTGAACCAGATAATAAGCGCATAAATACAGATTCAACCTGGTCATCATAGTTATGTGCAGTTGCAACAAATGAATCAAGAGAGTCAAAGTAGGAGTAGCGTAATAATCTTGCAGCAGCTTCAACTGTAATTCTATCAGCTTTACAAAGCTTATTAACCTCACCCTGCTCTAATGTATGAATAATTAATTTACACCCAAGTTTATGACAGTTTTCTATATTTCTTTGAATTTCAAGGTCTAATTCAGCTCTATTTCTTAGATTATGATCAACATACACTGCAATAGGAGGTGTAGTCATTACTTTAGATAGAATAGCAAGTAAAGCAAGACTATCAGCGCCTCCACTGAATGCAACATATATTTTTTCATCTTTAGCAATTCTATATGCTTCTAAATAAGAATTGACCTTTAATTCTAAATCAATCAAGAACAACTCCAGCTATTAGCTTCACCCTGTAGTATAGCAAAGGTTTGCTCATTACATAGTAGCTTTTCTAATATCTCAGCGGCTTTATCCTCAGCTTTTTCAATCAAAGCTCTATCTTGCTCGCTAAAGCGTGATAGTACATGGTCTGGGACACTAATTCCTTCCTGAGGACGACCAACTCCAATGTACATTCTAATAAAGTTTTGAGGGTAAGCTTCTAGCATACTCTTTAAGCCATTGTGTCCAGCAGAGGAGCCGCCTCGTTTAAGTCTAATTTTTCCACAAGGAAGGTCCATCTGATCACAAATGACAATTAGCTCATCAAATTCTTTTACAGTCCTATTTACAACCTTACCTGATCTATTCATATACGTTAAGGGAAAGACTAGCTTTATATTTTCATTAGCTATTGCTTCTTCATAAGAAGAAAAGCAGCGCTTTTTCAATTTTACTTGAAAGTACGCTGCCATCTTTTGAAGTGTTTCCACTCCAACATTGTGTCTTGTCCCTTCGTATTTAAGACCAGGATTACCTAGCCCAAATACTACAAACATTATTTTGCTTCTGTTGTAGCTGTTGTAGCTGTTGTAGCTGCTGTAGCTGCTGCATCATCAGTAGCAGGAGCTGCTTCTTCCTTAACACCCTTAACTGTTGCAACTGTAGCATTAGCATCTGTAAGGATCTTAATCTCTGCAGGTACTTTGAGGTCAGATACTCTGATACCTTCATTGATTTCAAGAGAAGTAACATCTGCTGTAATTGATTCTGGGAGGTGTCTTGGGAAACATTCGATTTCAACTTCATGGATAACCTGATCAAGAACACCGCCAACCTTACAACCATTAGGAGTACCTGTGAGTTCAACTCTTACGTGAGTCTTAACAAGAACACCAAATGTAACTTCGTAGAAGTCAACGTGCTTAACAATACCCTTTAATAAATCTTCCTGATATGTCTTTACAAATACCTTGTGGTCAGTACCATCAACATTCAATGAAATAAGAGTTGATTCACTGAAGGTATGCTTCTTCATCATAAACTCTTTTGCATTGATTACTACGTGGATTGGTTCCTGCTTTCCGTAGATAACTGCAGGGATAAAACCTGCGCGAACAAGACGACGTGAACCTGCTGAACCGAAGTCTTCAGTTCTTAGGCGAGCCTGGAGGCTTTTTTCTTCGCTCATTTTTTTCTCCTTATACTCTCATTGGTAAATACCAATTACCATGGATATTAATTAATGTGCTTAAGCACAATATTGGATAATACAAAAAGATAAAAAAAATTACAATAAAAAAATTTAGCCCAAAGCAATATGCTCGGGCCAATAAGCTGGGAAGGCAGGATTCGAACCTACGATGCCGGCACCAAAAACCAGAGCCTTAACCTCTTGGCGACTTCCCAAATTCAAATGAAAAGATATCAGAAGAAGTTTTTAATGTAAAGTGCTTTTTCGAAGCTTTGTTACTAACATTTCATAACTACACCTCAAAGAGAGGAAATTATTTAATTGCTTATCACTTTCAAAAACTAAAAATTGACAGCTTCCACTACCACAGGTTGAATCAAAAGAAGCATTTGATGATAGTTTTTTAAACTCATCCTCTGCACGAATTGGCTGAATAATATCAAAATCATTAACTAAATTGTTTTTCCATAGCTCTAATTTTAATGGCCATGAAGGAAAACTGCTTGAAATACATTTTCTCTCATCAAGCTTTTTAAACGCTTCCTTTGTTGATACTAAGGAGCCCTTCTTCTTTAAAATTACAATAGGATAGCTTACTCCCTCAGCCTCCTTTAATAGCTCTCCCCTACCTTCTCCATACGCTGCATCAAAGCCTGTAATAAAGAATGGAACATCAGAGCCAAGCATTAATGCGATTTTTAATAGCTCTGCTTTTGTTAATACATTATTAAAATGCTTATTTAAGGTTAATAAAACAGTAGCACAATCACTTGAGCCACCCCCAAGACCTGCCTGGAATGGGATTTTTTTATCTATCTTTATTTCAATATCAAAGTAAATATTCGTTTTATCGGAAAAAAGGATACAGGCTTTTTCCATTAAATCTACATTAGAGCCAATATACTCTTCATTTCCAAATATTTTAACCTTTAAATTATTACTATCACTAATTTTTAAAGTAATATCATCAAATAAATTGATTTTATGAAAGATTGTCTTTACAGGATGAAAACCATCCTCTCTCTTTTGAAGTACTCTTAAACCTAAATTAACCTTTGCATAAGCTCTTTCATTATATATTGCACTCATAGTCCTTGAACTATAGCACAAAGCTAATTATTTATGTAATCTTTAGCTATGGCTAGCACCAATATAAAGGGAATAATATTTGATAAAGATGGAACGCTCTATGACTATGTCCAGGTATGGGCACCAGTTATAAATAATGCTGTTAAAACCATCTTTATATCATTAAATATAGAGCATAGTGAAAAAGCAACTTCACAGCTATATGAGATTATAGGTATAGATAATAATTACAATATCTATAAGGATGGTATTGTATTTAATCATCATAAGGTCGTAAGAGCTTTTTTCAAGCTCCTTGGATTTTGTTTTAGATACAAAGTAAATCCATTTTCATTTTATAAGATGATGCAAAAGCTTTTGCTCCGTCCTGCAGATATGATTAAAGAGCAGCTTGATTTAATCGATTTTAAACCAGTACAAGACTTAATGGATCGCTTAAAGAAAAACAATATTAAAATTGGTATCGTCACAAATGATACAACAGCTAGTGCAAGAGTTTGCTTTAAGATGATGGGGATCACAGATGATATTGAATTTCTTAGATCAAAGGAAAGTAACTGTCGCAAGAAACCAAATCCAGAGGCTATTAAGCAATTTTGTAATGCCTTTAATTTAAAGCCTGAGGAGGTTGCTGTCGTTGGTGATGCTACAAGCGATATGGATTTTGCTAAGAATGGAAGCTGTGGATACATTATAGGACTCATGACAGGTAATAAGGATAGAGAGGGCTTAATTAAGCATGGTGCACATATCATTTATGATGATATTAAGTGCTTAAATAATGATAAAAGGATATTTTCAGGCGATTAACTACCCTAATAGTGAATAATCACTACTTATTTTTTTCCTTTGCAGACATTGAATTATTTTTTTATTGACAAAATTCTATTAGATTGTAAGAATACAAGCTATAGTAATTCTTTATCATATATAAAGGGAAAGAAAATGAGCGAAACAATTCAAGAGCTTGCTCCATATAAAGGAAAATTCTTTGAAGGAGAATGGCCAACCATTACAGAGATGTTCAATATTACACTCTCTAGATTTCCTGAAAGAACATGTTTTACAGTATTTGAAAAATCAAAGAAAATAAGCTTTAACTACACTCAGGCTCATGAGATTATTCAGAATGTTGCTTCTTATTTAAATCAAAAAGGTATTAAAAGAGGTGATAAGGTAGTATTAACAGGAAAGAACTCTATTGGATGGGGTGTTTCTTATTTTGCTATTAACTACGCTGGTGCTGTAGTAGTTCCTATCGATGCACAGCTTCCAATTGAAAGAATGCTAAAACTTGCAGCCTTTGCTGATGCAAAATTCTTAATCACAGATGGTGATGTTTTTGCAAAGATTCCAAGTGATAACGAATGGTATAATTCAATTAATGGTAAGCTTTCTTTAAGTGGTGAGGTTGAAGGCATTGAAAATGTACTCACAGTTAAAACAGAAAAAATCATTGATTACGTAAGAATTACTGAAAATGATTTAGCAGCTATCCTATTTACAAGTGGTACTACTGGTAATGAAAAGGGTGCAATGCTTACTAATAGAAATATCATAAGTGATGTTTACTTAGTTGCAGATGGAATGGGTGTTGATGAAACAGATGTATTATATGCACTTCTTCCACTTCACCACTCATATTGCTGTACAACAGTATTATTAGAGACTGTAAAGCATGGTGCTAGCTGTCTATTTGGTCATGGTATTGTCATTTCATTAATGATCAACGATCTTAAGAGAGGTGGTGTCACAGTATTTATGGGTATTCCACTTCTTTACAACAAGCTCCTTGCTGGTATCATGAAGAAAATTAAGGATAAGGGTGCATTTACTTATGGCCTTATCAGAGCTCTTATGTGGATTAACGGTATCTTCAAGAAATATTTCCACACAGCTCCATTAAAGGGCTTCTTTAATAAGAAAATCCTCTCTAACCTTGGTCTTGGCCATTCAAAGATATTAATTTGTGGTGCAGGTCCACTATCTCCTACAGTATTTAAGCAATACCAGCAATTTGGCTTAGACTTTTTGCAGGGCTACGGATTAACAGAAACAGCTCCTGTATTAACACTAAATCCAATTAAGCACTTTAAGCTTGATTCAGTTGGTAGAGTACTCGGTCAAATGGATTTAATCATTGCAGATAAGGATGAAGCTGGAATTGGTGAAATTAGAGTAAAGGGACCAAATGTAACTCTAGGTTATTATAAGGATGAAGAAAACACTAAAGAGCTCTTTGATGAAAATGGATATCTTAAGACAGGTGACCTTGGCTATAAGGATAGTGAAAACTATGTGTACCTCAAGGGTAGAGCTAAGAACCTAATCGTAACAGAGGGTGGTAAGAATGTTTATCCTGAAGAAATTGAGGATGCTTTCCAAACCTATGCTAATATCGAGCAGATTCTTGTAAGAGGCTTCCAGCAGAAGAAGGATGTACCTTGTGAATGTATCGAAGCTGTAATTTATCCATCTAAGGATTATTACAAGGAAAAGGGCTTTGATAAGGATCAGATTAAAGCTGATATCGAAGAGACTGTAAAGACAGTTAATGCTTCATTAATGATTTACAAGAAGATCGAGAAGATTACTATCCTTGATGAACCAATGGATATGACAACAACAAAGAAGATTAAACGTAATCTTGTAAAATAACCCATTCACTTAAGCAAGCTCCACTATTGTTTGGAGCTTGTTTTTTTTATATATTCAACTTATGAAAACACTTTTAAAGAATGCAACAATTATTCCAATGACAAAGGAAGATTACTTCTTCCACGGGGACTTAGTAATTGAAGATGAAAAAATATATTATGTTGGTCCATCATATCAAGGTGAATATGACAAATTTGTAGATGCGTCCTCATATATAGCTTTACCTGGCTTTGTAAATGCTCATACACACTTAGCAATGACTTTAATGAGAAATTACAAGGATAGCCAGGAAAACCTTCAAGCCTGGCTCTCTGAGATCTTTCCAATTGAAGATAAGCTAAATGAGGAAGATATTTATTATGGCTCATTAAATGGTGTTGCTGAATTAATTAAGAGTGGCACTACTACCTTCTCTGATATGTACTTCCAGCAATGGAAGACTGTTGAAGCTGTAATACAATCAGGAATTAGAGCATGTATCGGTATTACTTTCTTTGGAGATGCTGATGAGACAAATAGAAGAATTGAGACTAACTACTCTAAAATATTAAAGGCAGCTAACAATAATCCTTTAATTAGTGTACATGCAGCACCACATGCAATATATACATGTACAAAGGAAACATATGAAAGAGTTGCTCAATTTTGCTTAGAAAATAAAACTTATATGAATACTCATCTCTCAGAGACTAAAAAGGAGGTCGATGATTGTATCAATCAAACTGGTCTTCGTCCTGTTGAGTATTTAGAGTCTATTAATGCATTCTCTGCTCCAGCCTATTTAGCACATGGTGTATATTTTGATGATAACGAGCTTGAGATATTAAAGAAGAGAAATGTTTCTGTTATTCATAATCCATCATCTAACTGTAAGCTTGCTTCAGGTATTTGTCCAATTGGTCACTATAGAGAGATGGGTATAAATGTTGCTTTAGGTACAGATGGAGCCTCCTCTAACAATAATTTATCTATGATAAAGGAGATGAGACTTGCTGCTATGATAGCAACTGTATCAACTATGAGACCGGCATCAACAACACCATATCAAATACTTGAGATGGCAACTATAAATGGAGCAAGAGCGTTAGGACTTTCTGATAAAATAGGATCCTTAGAGGTTAATAAGGAAGCAGACATAGTTTTAATAAATAAAAATATATGTGAAATGACACCTTTAAATAATATTTTCTCAGCTCTTGTTTTCAGTCTACCAGATAGAGCAATTGATAGCGTTTATTGTCGTGGTAGAGAGCTTATGAGAAATGGAAAGCTATTAACTATCGATGAAGACGATGTAATTAAAAATGTTAATAGACAGTGGGAAGATATTTTAAGAAGATGAGGTTATGCCTCATCTTCCCAAAATAGGTCATCTAACGTCTTATCTAGAGCCTTACAAATTCTAATACAAAGATTAATTGTAGGATTATAGTCACCCTTTTCAATAGCAACAATAGTTTGTCTAGAGACGTCAACTTTTTCTGCTAATTCTCCTTGAGACATATCCTTTAAAGCTCTAGCAGCCTTTATCTTTAAGTTTTTCACCTTTCACTATCCTTATTATTGATATGGTTCTTTACAATAGATGCGACTATAACACTTAATAGTAAAATAACACATACAATATTTGTACCAGTTGTTCTAAGCATTTTTCCTTCAATTAATGCCGTAATACATGGAATAAGATTTGTAAGCATTATAACGAATAGTAATATTGTTACGCCCTTTGGAGTTTGATTATATCCAAAATATGCATTTTTAATAATACAGTAAATTGCAAATGCTCCAACAGAAAGGCAAATACCTAAAAAGGTAAAAAATCCATTATCGATTTCAAGACCACTGAGCTGAACTACCATTAAAAGTAGATAGTAAATAAGAGCAACAAAGAAACCAAGCTTATAGCCTTTACCCTTTTCTCTTTCCTGTCTTTCATCGTAGCACTCTTTTTTAATAAGCCCCTTCTTCTTTAAGAATATCTTTGTAAAGCAAAAAGCAAATAAAACAATAACAATTCCAACTAAAACACCAGCTATGTAACTCATATTCATTTTAACATCCTTTATGATTTACATAATATATGAGTTACATCACATATTGTCAAGTATATTTTACATATATTGATAAAATATATCCGACCTCAAGCGAAGTCGGATAAACTCTTATTTTACAATTATTCTTGCAAACTTCTTCTTACCAGCCTTAATGAGAATATCATTATCGCTAGTTAAATCCTTATCTGAGACTAAATACTTGAAATCTGTAACCTTAGCTCCATTAATCTCAGCACCACCTTGGATAACGATAGTTCTTGCTTCAGAATTAGATTTACAGAAGCCTGCCTTTACAAAGAGAGAAAGAATACCAATACCACTGTTAAGCTCATCATTACTTACTTCGACAGTTGGCATACCCTCTTTAGAAGCTCCTGTACCAGCAAAGAGTGCCTTAGCAGCCTCTTGAGCTTTAATAGCTTCCTCTTCACCATGAACAATCTTAGTTTGCTCAAATGCAAGACGCTCCTTAGCTTCATTGATGTTTCTCTTTGGATCTGCATACTCAGCAATTTCATCGAGAGACATAAATGTAAAAATCTTCATGAACCTAATTACATCCTGGTCAGGTACATTTCTCCAATATTGATAGAAATCATAAACAGAGGTTAAGTTCTTATCGAGGAATATTGCACCCTTCTCACTCTTACCCATCTTCTTTCCATCGGCTCTCATGATTAAGTTAAAGGTTAAGCCATAGCACTGAGGGCCCTGCATATCATGGATAAGGTCGATACCTGCTACAATGTTACCCCACTGATCTGCACCACCAATTTGTAATCTACAACCAGTTTTTTGGTTGAGCATGTAATAGTCATAGCTCTGGAGTAGCTGGTAGTTAAACTCAATAAAGCTTAAGCCTCTCTCTAAGCGCTGCTTAACACCCTCGAAGGTAAGCATTCTATTAACAGAGAAGTGACAACCAATTTCACGAAGGAACTTGATGTAATTAAGATTAACTAGCCAATCAGCATTATTCATCTGAATAGCTTTTCCATAGCCTGGCTTTGGATTTTCAGAGAAATCAACGATCTTAGAAAGCTGGTTACCAATTGCTTTAGCATTGCTTGCAATTGTCTCCTCTGAAAGAATCTTTCTCATCTCAGTCTTTCCAGATGGGTCTCCAATTAAACCAGTACCACCACCTACAAGAGCGATAGGATTGTGTCCAGCCTCCTGTAGATGATGCATAGCAAAGAAAGGCACAACATGGCCAATATGAACCGAAGGTCCAGTTGGATCAACACCTACATAGAAGGTTACACTCTCCTTGTCCATTAAATCTGACAATCCCTCAAAGTCAGTGCAATCCTTAATAAACTCTCGGTCAATTAATGTCTGTAATGCTTTATTCACTTTATACTCTCTTGTAGTTCTTCATAGCATTCTTAATGAATGGTACAATCTGATCTACAGCAACTCTTTCCTGCTGCATGGAATCACGGAAACGAACTGTAACTGTGTGGTCCTCAAGAGTCTGATAATCTACAGTAATACAATATGGTGTTCCAATTTCATCCATTCTTCTATATCTTCTACCAACAGCACCTGACTGGTCATAGAAGGTAACAAAGTCCTCTCTTAAGGAGTGCTCAAGCTTAGAAGCATACTCTGCAATACCATCCTTCTTAACAAGAGGAAGAACAGCAACCTTAACTGGTGCGATCTGAGGATGGAAGTGAAGTACAGTTCTAACATCACCCTCTGGAGTCTTCTCCTCATCATATGCATCAGAAAGAGCCATAAGAACATTACGAGTTAAACCAGCACTAGTCTCAACAACAAATGGGATATATCTCTCGTTAGTCTCAGGATCGAGATAAGTAAGATCCTTACCACTGAACTTCTCATGCTGAGTAAGGTCATAGTTAGTTCTTGAGTGTACACCCTCAAGCTCCTGCCAGCCCATTGGGAATAGGAACTGAATATCATATGCATCCTTAGCATAGAAGGCAAGCTCATCTGGTCCATGCTGGTGCCATCTGAGGTGCTCTGGATGGATACCCATCTTCTTATAGAAGTTCATTCTCTGCTCTCTCCAATATGGGAACCACTCATCCTCTGTGCCTGGCTTACAGAAGAACTGCATTTCCATCTGTTCAAATTCACAGGAACGGAAAATAAAATTCTTTGTTGTAATCTCATTTCTAAAGGACTTACCAACCTGAGCAATACCAAATGGAATCTTTACACGTGATGACTGTAATACGTTCTTAAAGTCAACGTATATACCCTGAGCTGTTTCAGGGCGAAGGTATACAACACTTGCACTATCCTTATTTGCACCAATGTGTGTCTCAAACATTAGGTTGAAGTTTCTTGGCTCTGTAAAGCTATCCTTATTTCCACAAACAGGACATGGAGCGTTGAGGTCAATCTGGTCAGCGCGGAAACGAGACTTACAAACCTTACAATCGACCATTGGGTCTGAGAAGTTAGAAACGTGACCACTTGCTTCCCAAACACGTGGGTGCATTAAAATAGAAGCATCAAGACCAACGATATTATCGTGCATCTGAGTCATTTCCTTCCACCAGAAGTCTCTAATATTATTCTTTAAATCTACACCAAGAGGACCGTAGTCATAGGCACCATTGAGGCCACCATAAATCTCTGATGACTGGAAGATAAAGCCTCTTCTTCTACAAAGAGAAATAATCTTATCCATAGTAACAACTTGTTTTTCTTCTGACATATTAGTCCTCCTAATTAAATAAATTAAGTGCTCTATTGATTCTCTTCTCTGTCTCTTCTAAGCCTAAGAGAGCAATAGAATCATGAAGTGGTAATGAAACTGCAGATGCTGTTATAGCAACTCTTACAGGCTGGAATACACCATTAATCTTAATACCCATATCCTCTGCAAGCTTCTTAATATCACTCTCAGTCTCACTAAAAGGCTTTCCAGCTTTTTCATTGTTAAGGATAATTTCAGCACCCCTCTTAAATGCTTCAGCTGTTTGCTCCTCACTCATACCCTTAGCGATATAAGCACTCTTATCTTGATTTGGTTCATCCTTAAATAGGAATGCAGAAAGTGGAACTACATCGGAAAGAACCTTCATTCTCTCCTTAACGCTTGGAGCAAGTCTAAGCATTAGAGCTCTTTCACTCTCACTTACATCCTTTGAAATAAACCCTGCTTTCTGTAAATATGGAGTAATTAATTCAACGATCTCCTCATCAGACTTCATTCTGATATATTGACCATTAAACCAATCAAGCTTCTTATAATCAAAGGTTCCACTTGATACGTGGATATTTTCAAGCTTAAAGCACTTCTCAAGCTCCTCTTTAGTAAAGAACTCTGTTTGACCATCTAAGGACCAACCAACTAATGTAACATAATTTAAGATTGCTTCAGGAAGATATCCCTTTAATCTGAAATCACGAACAGCTGTGTCTCCATGTCTCTTAGATAGCTTCTGACCATCCTTACCCTTTACCATCGGTAAATGGCAATATACAGGTGGCTCCCAGCCAAAAGCCTGGTAGAGTAAGATATGAAGAGGTCCAGATGGAATCCACTCCTGTGCTCTCATGATATGAGTAATACCCATAAGGTGGTCATCAATTACATTTGCTAAGTGATAGGTAGGATATCCATCACTCTTTAAGAGAATAGGATCTGGAGAAACATCGCAGTTTCTTCTTGTGATATCACCCATCAAAACATCATGGAAGGTTGTCTTACCAGTTGTTGGAACCTTTAATCTAATAACAGGCTTAATTCCCTGCTTTTCTAATTCAGCTCTCTCCTCTGCAGTAAGGTTAGCACAATGTCTATCATATCCCTGATATTCACTCTTTGATGCAATCTGCTCCTGACGAACCTTTTCAAGACGTTCAGGGGAACAGTAACAATAATATGCTCTACCATCTTCAACTAGCTTCTTAGCATACTTTTGGTAAAGCTCCAATCTTTCAGACTGGATATAAGGACCACAAGGGCCACCTACAACAGGACCCTCATCCCACTTAATTCCTAACCAAGAAAGAGTATCATATAAATCCTGAAGAGATTCCTCAGTATATCTCTCTCTATCTGTATCCTCTACACGAAGAATAAACTTGCCGCCCATAGAACGTGCAAAGAAATAGTTATACAGTGCTGTACGCACACCTCCGATGTGCTGTAACCCAGTTGGCGACGGGGCATAGCGAACTCGAACTTCCATCGAAAAGCTCCTTAATTAAAAAAATTTTCGGTTTTTATAATATTATCTTTGATAAAAAGATACAACCTTAGAAGCAGGTCATCTAGCAAGGAATTCAACTGTAGCCTTTACAGCTCTTTCCTCTGCCTCCTTATCAATATCGTAATAAACAAAATGAGTTGCATTTTCTATATACTCTATAGACGCATTAACATTGTGGGAATGTATGTAATCATCACACCCATTTGGGCTTGTTACTACATCCCTTCCACATTTTATTATAAGCACCTTAGAGCTAAAGCTATCTAGCTTTAAAGCTTCTTTTTTTAATTCAAGTAAATCTAATAATCTTTTTGGATATAGATGAGACCAATACTCTTTACCTAGCTCAAGATCATCACAAGGAGCATTTTCATAGTAAAGCTTATATCTATTATCTGGCTTCCAATCTATTTTTATATCCTTCTTAAAAATTGATATTAGTCTCATTTGATAGCTCTTCAATTGAGGCATACTAAATGCAGGAGCTGCTAATACAATTTTATCAATAGAATGCTTTTTAGTAGCAATTAGAGCAAGTAACGTTCCCATAGAGTGAGAGACAATAGAAATACTCTTATATTTTTTATCTAAATAAGAGAGTACGTTATCTATAGTCTTAATCCAATCCTCTCTAGTAGATGATAAAAAATCCTTTCCACTACTTCCCATTCCAGGTAAGCGTGGACAATAAACATCAAAGCCAAACTTTGCAATATCTATTGCTGGACGAACTAATTCACCAGGATAACCTGCGTAGCCATGGATTAATAAAACTGCAGAGCTATTATTATTACAAATCATAAAGGGTCTTGCTGCACTTACGACTCTTGCTTTATCTCTATAGACTCCTTCATACCAACAAGCTGGAGTATTAAAATCCATCACCATCCCTCCTGGAATAAATTTAATAAATCGATTCGGCTCCTTACCTCTGTCTTTGAATATATATTAGCAATGTGGTTATTTACAGTATTAACACTGATATCTAAATCAGCTGCTATCTCTTTAGCAGTCTTACCCTGCTTAATTAGCTTAATTATTTCAGCCTCTCTATCTGTAATGTGATAATGCTCAAAAAAATCATCAATGCTTGGCTTTTCAGGCTCACTCTTCATTTCAACAAAGTGCTTTCTATTTGCGATAAATAGGAAGACAAGCATAATAATTCCAAAGCATAAATATATTATTGAAGACAATGATTCTCTAACTATTTTAAAAAATATTCCAAATAGAGAGATTGGAATCATAATTAAGCCTGCAATAATAATTGTTCTAGAAATTAGCCTAACCCATCTATTTTCTATTCCCTTATAGTTTTTAAGTAGTACAAATAGACAGAAAAAGAGTACAAAGCCACCTAAGATAAATTCAATAACATCAATCATCATATTATATGGCTGGACAATTGATATTATGCCTACAACGAGGTATATAGCGGAGCATGAGAAGAATATCGATTTATATGGATTTCTCCATGGGTGAGCTATAATCCACGTTGTGAAATAAGGTATAAAGGTTAATAAAAAGGCACCATCTGCGACTAAGATAGAGCGCCAAATTGTCATTAAAACAAAGCTAGTAAGTCCATTAAAGGATATATCTGACCAATATACTAGCATCTGCATACCAATACATCCTAAAAGACTTGCAACAAAAACTATATAAATCTTTGTCCAAGGTACTTTCTTAAACCAGCTATAGACTATAGCTAATGCTAAATCCATACATACTATGGATAAAGCTATGATAGTTAATAAAAGATGTATTGATGTCGAAGTCATTTAACCTACCTAATAAGGGCCCAAGGAAATGGGCCCAAATAAAATTATTTAAATATTTTTGTGTTGTGGGACATATCTGCTTGTCCACAGATTTCTGTTATCTTTTGATTTAATTCAGGCATAGTAGTTGCCTTTAAGCCTGTGGCTCTCATAGCAATAACATTGTAATCTCTAGCATTAATATCTGCTTGAGCATGACGTGGGAAGAGCTGCATATGAAGGTTAAGGCCCTTTGTCATTAAATACTCACTACTTATTTCATAGCCTTCAATTTTAGAGGCAATAGCATTTGCCATAGCATCTGAAGAAATAATAAATGAGTTTGGCTTTGCAAGGTGTAGATAAACCCAAAGGTGGAAGGATGGATTAAAATAGCAAAGGCCAATCTTCTTACTCTTACAATCCTCCTCAGCCTTTTTAACCTCCTCTACATTAGTATTAACATCATCAAAACCAAAGAGAGCAAATGCTGCATCAAATCGATTCTTAAACTTTGCTTTAGAAGTAAAGCTAATGTGCTCAGCTAGGGTCTTTGCACCACTATGCATTACAGTAAGATTTGCATATCTACAATCCTTTCTCATTTGAGAGAAGTAAATTGCTTCTGCCTCAGTAGCAGTGACAAGTAAAAGTGTTCCCATTGAAGGTGTTGATCTTCTCTTTCTAGTAGCCATTACTTATCCTCCTCTTTTGAATCAACAAAGTAGAACTCACTTGTGATAGGTAGTGCACCAAAAGCACCCTGTAGATACTTTTCTCTAGTTTGTACCTTTCCTCTTGAAACCTTGAAATCAGAAAGTGAGAAATATGTTGTACTAGATTCATGATCCTTTTGAGCAAACCAAATACCATCGCGTCTTAATAAACCTTCCTTTAATAAGGATGGATTACAGTCTACAACTAGCATTTGGCTTTCTTTATTACAGCTTTCAAAAATCTCAACAAGATGACATAGAACATCTGGATGTAGAAGCATTCCAAAATCATCAATAACTAAAGTCTTACGAGAAGTAAAGCACTCAAAGAATGCTACAGCGAGTAAAGTTAAACGTCTTAAGGAAAGGCTCTCAAGAGAGAATAGATTTGCATATCCATCTGCCTTTTTATCATTAATATAAACGTGAGTAAATGCAACCTTGCCATCATCTCTTACATTAACTCTTCTAATATCTGTAATATCTACTGCCCAGAAGAAGTTTGTAAGCTGCTCCTTCCAAGATGGATGGAGGGTTAGCATACGAGCGATATAGCTTTCAGTAGCTGCACTAACACCCATTGGCAATATGTGAAGACTATTAGTAAACCAAGAATAAAGCTGAGAGCAGGTTTCACCACCCTTCTTTGCGGCCCAGCCAAGGAAAGCTGCTGAATCTGGAATTCTAGCTGCAAGACGCTTCTTTTCACCTCTATACATCTTTCCATAGCGATAAGAATATGTGTTATCACTCTCATCATACTTTCTTTCAAACATGAGCTTTTTAGATGTATTGAAGATATGATATAGAGATTCCTCAAATACTCTATCCTTACTAGCTGCTAAGGTATATCTAGCAATTACAGTAGGATTCTCATCACTACCATCACCATTTTCCAAAAGTACATCAATAGAAATAGTTGCAGGTGTTGTTTTATCAACGCCATAAGCAAATACAGTTCCCGTAAGAGCTCCAGCTAGAGGATTTTCATTTTCTTCATCGGCAGTTACTACACGATTAAGAACCTCCAAAGCTCTAACAAATGAGCTTTTGCCTGCACCGTTAGGTCCAATAATTGCGCTAGTTTTGATAGCTTTAAGCTTTTCGTTAATCTTAACAACCTTACTCTCACTCAAACGATTATCCTTAATTGCTTCAAAGCTTATCGTCTGAGGGGACTTTACGGACTTAAAGTTCGCAATAGTCATGTTCAGCAACATATGATATCTCCTTATTTGTTAGAGCAGCTGCTCCTCAATTTAAAACTACTATTAAAAAATTATTGTCTTTGAAAATTGTATTTAATTAGTTTTTAACTTTCAAGAAAAAAGGAAAAAACCAGTTTTTCTTTATTTTATGGCCTTAAAAACTATAAACTAATAAAAAAAACGAGGGTAAAAACTACCAATTTACCCTCATTTTTTGATATTTATAAATTTATTAGGACATTATTAAGAAAAATTAATACCATTTATCCTAAACTTTTTTAGGTATAATCTGCTATTAAGTTAGGTAATTCTTCCTGTCCCCCACCTGTTATAATCAAAAGTGGGAAATCATCATTGCACTGATGATCATTTAGCCAAATGATTATATCGTCCTTATAGCTAGAGGAAGCTAAGGAATGGCCAAAGTCATCTAAGACTATAACCTCAAAGGAGCTTGAGGATATATATCTTTTAAGCATCTCAAAGCCCTTCTTAGTATCTGCTGGAGAAAAATGCTTTGTTAAAACTCCCTCTAATACTATATCACTTAATCCAAAGCTAAGCCTTGCACATTTCTTCCCTTCGACTAATGACTTAATATCATCATTTTTGAAAATTATCTTTTTCATTTTAATTACCCATAATTACTTGATATATATCTTGAGTATTATTTTGGTAATCAATACTTACCTTTCCAGCAATTTGTTCCATAGCTTCATCATTCTTTTGCTTCATTACTAATAAGTTTGATAGCAGCTTTTCAACATCATTACTTGTATATTTTCTGCTAAGCTCTCTTAGTAGCTCAATAGATTTATCTAAATTACCAGTTGCTGCAATTAATAGTGCCGCATTATATCCACTTGGTAAATGACCAGATGCTTCATATTCCTTATAAAATAGCTCAGCGGCTCTATCTGTATAACCATTCTTTGCTGCATCATATGCTGCTTCTAAAGAATTAATCTTTGGCTTATTAGCCATCAAGGAAACATTCTTTCTTGCAGTAGTAGGTACTAGCTGCTTAGTAATGTAATATTGATAGGAATCAATCATGGTTTGAATCATGTAATATGGATCTGGGGCTAGGAAGCCATATTTATCAACCTCATAGCTTCTAGAATCACTTGAGTTAAAATTCTTTACAGCAATAACTGCTTGAGTTTTTGCATCAATTATTGTGTATGAAAAGCCTAAATCAACATTCTGATAAAGATAGTAGTGAATCTTAGTTACCTTGGTTGGGTTACCATCCTTATCTTTCTTGTTATAATCATTTTCTGTAATCTTTCTGCTTTGAATAAATTCGTTAATTGTTAAGCTTGTAATTTTTGGAATAATTACAGCATCTATATTATTCTTAGCTAAAGCCTCTGTTGAGGATACACCTAATACAGATGCATTTAAAATAACATCTGTCTTTTCAGGTCCTGTAACATTATAGAAACCAGATTTCTCAAGTGTATTTACTAATTTAGTTGTCGCATAATTAGCTACCTTATTATTAATAGAAACATCATAGGATGAGGTTATTAAGGTATCCCATAAGGCATCTAAATCAATTGCTCTAACAAAAAATGGTGGATTAGCCATTCCCTTAAATGGGACAGTTGAGCTAACTGCTATATTTCTATATGGTCCCATATTAATCTCTGCTGGCACGTTATAGTAAATACTAATACCTGAAGCACAGGAAACAGCTAATAAGATTGTTAACACTAAAACTAAATAAATTAAAATTTTATTTTTCAACTATTTACTCCTACTAATAAATATTCATATGAAATTTTTAAAGCCTGGATAAGATTATATGGCTGCATCATATTCTTTCCAGCTCTTTCAAGCATTGCACCTCTATCAACACCTACAACTAAAAATGGAAGACCCCAGGTAATGGTTACAGTATGCTCGAAATCAAATGACATTGCTGCGATATGAGCTTGGTCATGGAATAAAGCAATTACAGCTCTATATAGTCCCTTCTTGGCTCTATGCATAAGATGGTCCCCACTAACTGGGCCAACAATATTTACTCCAATTGCTCGAGCTGCCTCTATTGCAGGGATTAAAACCTCCCTCTCCTCATCATCATAGGAGAGACTATCTGCATGGTGTGGATTTACAGATGCAATAGCTAAAGGCTTTTCAACATCAAATACTCTTTCATTAGTTGTTAATGAATCAACATGAATAATAGTATCTAATATTTTTTCAAAGGTAATATCCTCTAAGGCCTTTCTTAATGGAACATGGTGTGTATGTGAAAATATCTTAACACCAGAGGAGTCTAGCATGTTAAGTCCTCTAGCAGAAGAGCAGAATTCTGGTAGCATAGTTTGGTATCTATTTTCCTTTATGCCAGCCATTGTAATAGCTCTAGCATCAAGTGGAACTGTAACTAGGGAGCAAGCAAAGGAATCTTGGATTAGCTGTACAGCCTTTGCTGTACAAGCATATGTAGCTCTTCCTGTATTTTCAGAAATAACTCCATACTTAAATAAATCCATATCGATTAGCTGTAGATCATAAAAGATATGATTCTCACCCTCCTTTTGCCTACTAGCTAAATCCTCATCAGAAGATACATAGGCAGTAAAAGGTAGAGGTAATTCAATATCACGTGCAACCTTTTTAAATAGATTTAAATCGCCTACGACAATTATACCGCCATAAACCTTATGGTCTACTACCTGAAGTGCTTTAATTATCATCTCAGGTCCAACGCCACTAGCTTCACCCATTGGAAGTGCTATATATCTTACCATGCGCTAATACTACTATTTTTTGCATTACGATTCAAATGTTTTAACATTTCTCTTGACGAATAATGTGGTACAAAATACTTATATAAATTAGGATATATGTTGGAGGGCTTATGAAGAAACGTTTTGACGATGAAGATTTAGATCTTGAGGAGGAAAGATATTTCTCCGATAGCTATAATGAAGAAGATGAAACCTATGATGATAAGGAATATGGAAATGACTTTATTTCATGGGATGAGGATGGCGAAGAGGATTTTGAGGATGATGATGACGAGGATGAATTCTCTGATGGTTTTTCCTTCGACGATGATGAAGAGGATGACGAGGATTCTCTCTATGAAGATGAGGATGATGAAGCATTCGATTTTGAATAATTCGACTCGGGAGCAACAATTTAGTTGCTCCTTAAAAATTTTTTATCTTTTTTATTTTCTTATGTAAAATATAGTTATCATAATTTTTAAAAATTATTTATAAAAATATCCAATGTTTCTGTAAATAGTATCTTTACATTTTTTATGTTTCTTCGTATAGTAACATACATCGGAGGACAAAAAATGAAAAAACTACTTACTATTGCTTTATTAATTCTTTTAACAGTCTCAACTATCTTTGCTTCAGGTGCAAAGGAAGAAACAGGACCTAAAACATATAAAATTGGTGTATCAAAGCTACTAACACACCCAGCACTAGATGCTATTGCACAGGGTATTTCAGATTACATGGCAACAACAGATATTCCTTATGAAATTAAGGAAGAAAATGCAAATGGTGATATCTCAACTTGTGCTTCTATCGCAGCTCTCTTCAAGGAAGAAAAGGTAGATGTAGCAGTTGGTATTGCAACTCCAACAGCTCAAGCAATCTTCAATGCACTTCCTAATACTCTTCAAGTATATTCATCAGTTACAGATCCAGTAAGTGCAGGCTTAACAGGTAATGACCTTGTTTGTGGTGTTTCTGATATGGTTCCTGTAGCAACTCACCTAGAGCTTATCGAGAAATTAACTGGTGCTAAAACAGTTGGTATGGTTTATACCTCATCAGAGGCTAACGGTATCTCACTAATGGAGGCTATGAAGGCAGCAGCTGAAGCAGCTGGAGTTAAGCTTATCACAGTTGCAGTAGCTAACTCTGCAGAGGTAAGAGTTGCAGCACAGTCAATTATTGATAGAGTTGATGCAATGTATGTTGCAACAGATAACACAGTAATCAGTGCTATCACAGCTCTTTCAGATGTATGTATCGCAGCTAAGGTGCCACTATTCTCAGCAGATACAACCTCTTCCTTTGATACAGATGTACTCTTAGCTGGTGGCTTTGATTACTACAAGAGTGGTCTCTTAACTGGTCAGCTAATTGAGAAGGTTATCAAGGGTACAAAGCCAACTGAAATAGGTATGACACTTCTTGATGAAGCAAGCCTAGAGCTCTATATCAATCTTGATGTAGCTGATAAGCTTGGCATTACAATTCCTGAAGATATGAAAGCTAATGCAGCTTACTTAATTAAGGATGGAAAAAACATTAAATAAACTGTAAAGTGTTATAAAAATGAAACGGGGCACAACCCCGTTCATTTTTGTTAATTGAGGAAAGAATGATTGAAGGTATTTTTATTGAAGGCTTGATATTTAGTATCATGGCCCTTGGTATTCTAATAAGCTTTAGATTACTAAACTTAGCTGATTTAACATGCGACGGTTCTGTTTCTACAGGTGCTGCAGTAGCAGCAATCATGATAGTAAATGGAGTAGCTATTCCTGTTGCAATGCTATTTGCCTTTTTAGCAGGAGTACTTTGTGGCCTTTGTACTGCCGCAATACATAACCACCTAAGAATACCAGGCTTGCTCGCTGGTATTTTGACAATGACTATGCTTTATTCAATAAACTTAAGAATATTAGGTAATAAAGCAAACCTACCACTAATTAAGGTTGACACACTATATAAGGTTTGGCCTAAGATGATGAGCTTTTTATCACCAGAGGTCGCATCATTAATTGGAACACTTATATTAATTATTGTATTAAAAATAATCCTCGATTTATTTTTCCACTCAGACTTAGGAATTTCACTTGGTGCAATGGGTGGTAATGAACAGGTTGTAATAAGCTTAGGAATGTCACCTTCTACCTTAAAGTATGTTGGCATTGGACTTTCAAATGGACTTATTGCACTATCAGGTGCCCTACTTGCTCAATACCAGGGCTTCGCAGACACCTCCCTTGGAACAGGTATGGTTGTCCAGGGCTTAGCAGCTATAATGCTTGGAGAATTTATCTTTAATACAAATAAGATTAGTCTTATCACACTTAGAGTAATACTTGGCTCAATAATTTATAAAGCCTTGATGTACTTTGGAAGAAAGTATGGACACTATGTAGGAATTACACCAAATGACTTTAAGCTTTTAACAGGTCTATTAGTAATTATTTCCTTAGTAATTGCATCCACAAGACAGAGAGCATCTGAAGAAAATGCAAGAAAGAAGGCACTACTAAGAATTAAGGAGGATAACTAATGTTAGAGATTAATCACGTAACTAAGGTATTCTTTCCAGGAACTGTTAACGAAAAGGTTGCACTAGAAGATATCAATCTTAAGGTTAATGAGGGAGATGTAATCTCTGTAATTGGCTCAAATGGTAGTGGTAAATCAACTCTCTTCAATATGATCGCAGGAACCTTCCCAGTTACAAGTGGAACAATTAAGCTCGATTCAAAGGATATTACTAAGGAAAAGGAATATAAAAGAGCCTTCTACATGGGAAGAATCTTCCAGGACCCAACAAAGGGCACTAGTGGAAATATGTCTATAAAGGATAATCTTTCACTTTCCTTAACTAAGGGTATGAAGGGGTTAAAGTTCTCATATAACAATAAGAAGAAGGCTCAATTTGAAGAGCTCTTAAAGCCAATTCATCTCAGTGATCGCTTAGAGGATAACGTTGGGCTTCTATCTGGTGGTCAAAGACAGGCACTAACACTTATTATGGCATGTCTAAGTAAGCCAAGGCTACTTCTACTTGATGAGCATACAGCTGCACTTGATCCTGAGAATGCAAGAATAGTAATGGAGCTAACTAAGCAATACATTACTAAAGAAAAGCTAACTGCTATGATGGTCACACATAATATGCAATTTGCTATTGAATTTGGTAATAGGCTCATTATGATGGATGAAGGTCATATCATAATGGATGTTAGCGGAGAGGAAAAGAAAAATCTAACGATACCGATATTAATAGAGAGGTTTAAATCCCTTAGTAAAAAGGAATATACCTCAGATGAAGGGCTACTAACTCACTAAAGCCTACTATATCACAGAGCATATCTGTGATATTTTATTTCAAGCATAAAATAAGGAATATTAATATGGGTAACGACCGGTGTAGTAATAGTCACCTATTTACTACTAAGCAGCTCTTTGCACTACTACTGCCCTTGGGCTTAGAGCAGCTCTTAACTATCGCAATTGGAATGGCCGATACAATAATGGTCTCCTCCTACTCAGAGAGTGCTGTATCTGCTGTTTCCTCTGTAGATTTAATTTCATATTTATTTATCACACTATTTTCAGCCTTCTCAACTGGAGGAGCTGTTATTGTAAGTCAATACATAGGAAGAAGAGATATTAAAAATGCTTCTATCGCTGCTAAGAATTTAACAGCTATTACAGTCCTTATCTCTATCGCTATGACTATAATAATGCTCATAGCAAAGGATTTAATAATAGGTCTCGTCCTAGGTGATATCGAAAGCAGTGTAATTAATGATGCGGCTCTATACTATATTCCTATCGCGCTATCATATCCATTTTTAGCGCTCTTTGACTCAACTACTGCAATATCAAGAAGCGAAGCTAAAACAAAAAGAATATTTTTATCATCGCTATTGATGAACATAATCAATATTAGTGGGAACTACATATTAATACATCTATTTAGTCTTGGCGCACTAGGTGCAGGTATTTCATCATTAATCTCTAGAATTATAGGTGCTCTATTAATGCTCTTGTTGATGATGAGAAAAGATGAAGAGTGCTCACTAAGAGGTATATTAAGAACTAAAATAGAGCTTAAGCACGTAAAGAACATTACTAGAATAGCTATTCCATCTGCTTTAGATGGAGCTCTTTTTCAGGTTGGAAAGCTAATAGTTCAAGCTCAAATAGCAGCTCTAGGAACTTCCTCTCTAGCAATTCATGCAATTGTTTGTAATTTTAATGGGTACTGCAACATACCTCAAAATGCATTTATACTCGCAGTAATCACTCTAGTTGGGCAGTCTGCAGGAGCAAATAGAAAGGATGAGGAGCGCTATTGGGTTAGATGGTCTATTCTGTGGTCGATAATAATTACATTGCTATTTGCAATTCCAATGTACATCTTTACACCTCAGGTTGTTTCAATATACGCCCTAAATGAAGCAACAACATTAGAAGCAATTCCTATATGTAGAGTTTGTCTCATCGCATGTACCTTCCTTATCCCATTTGCATTTATCGTCCCAAATGCTTTAAATGCTAATGGAGATGTGAAGTTCACAATGGCTGTTTCAATTATTAGCATGTGGATATTCAGAGTTGCTCTAGTATTTTTCTTTATTAGAGTTCTAAAGCTTGGAGTAAGTGGTGTATGGTATGCTATGTATTCCGATTGGGCCTTTAGAGGATTAATTTATACAATAAGAGTTTCAGGGAGTAGATGGCAAAACAAATATGCCATAAGAGAGTGAATATGATTTCATCATTAGCACTAATTTTTTTATTATCACTACTTGTAGGAGAGCTATTTCATAAAGTACAGCTTCCAAAAATCATTGGAATGCTATTAGTAGGAATAGTAATAGGTCCATATGCATTAAACCTGCTCTCACCTGCTATTTTGAATATATCAGCTGAATTAAGAAAGATTGCTTTGATAATTATATTAATAAAAGCAGGCTTAACACTTGAGCTTTCATCATTAAAGAAAGCATCAAGACCTGCACTACTACTCTCCTTCTTACCAGCTACCTTTGAAGTAATAGCAATTACGATCTTTGCACCTATTATATTTAATATCTCAAGGCTCGAAGCTGCTCTGTTAGGAGCAGTATTAGGAGCTGTATCACCTGCTGTAGTAATTCCAAAGATGACAGAGCTAATAGAAAATGGGTATGGAAAGGATAAGAGTATTCCTGAAATGATATTAGCAGGAGCCTCACTTGATGATATCTTTGTAATAGTATTATTTTCATCATTTCTTTCTGCAAACCAAAGTGGAGCTATAGATCTTCTCTCCTTTACTTCTATTCCAATTTCTATTATTTCAGGAGTAGCTCTTGGCATATTAACTGGCTTAATAGTCTCAAAGATATTTAAAAGCTATAGTATGGCTTCTGAGGCAAGAACAATAGTAGTGCTTGCTTTAGCATTTGCACTTACTGCGTTAGAGGAATTAATAAAAGCTTATCTTCCACTCTCATCTCTACTTGCAGTAGTTGCTATGGCAGCAACTATAAAGCTAAAAAGTAGCAAAGAAATAACTAATGAAATAGCTAAGGACCATAGTCGTCTATGGCTTGGAGCTCAAGCTCTTCTATTTACTCTAATTGGAGCCGCTGTTGATATTAGATACACATTAAATGCAGGATACTCTGCAATACTTCTACTATTTATTTCACTCTTAATAAGATCAATAGGAGTTCTGTTAGCACTACTATTTACACCACTTAATAAAAAGGAAAGATTATTTACTATATTTGCATACATACCTAAAGCAACTGTACAAGCTGCTATAGGAGGAATTCCTCTAGCGATGGGACTATCCTGTGGCTCATTAGTGCTATCAATTGCAGTGCTATCGATATTAATTACAGCTCCACTTGGTGCGTTTTTAATGGATATTTCATACAAAAAGCTTTTAGTCAAAAACACTAATTGAAACTTTATTTCTATGGTATTAAAGTATGCAAAATGAAAAATAAAATCGATACCTCAAGCCTATTTAATAAAGGCTTTTTAAAGGCACTAATAGTGCCTCTTTTAATAGAACAAATATTAACTCTTACTATTGGTATGGCAGATACTATGATGGTAGCAACAGTTGGTGAAAGCGCTGTAAGTGGTATTTCACTCGTTGACTCACTATCAACACTATTTATCCAGCTCTTTGCTGCCTTCGCAACTGGAGGTGCTGTAGTTGCAAGCCAATATATGGGTAGAAAGGATAAGGAATCTGCATGTAAGGCTGCTAAGCAGCTTGTTTATATTACTGCACTATTTTCAATAATTATTACTGCAATAGGATTAATCTTTAATCGAGGACTATTAGCTCTTATCTTCGGACACATCGAAGATGATGTAATGAACCATGCAGTAAAATACTTTATTTTTATACTTATCTCATATCCCTTCTTAGCTCTAACTAATAGTGCTAACGCACTTTGTAGAAGTATGGGTAAGAGCAAGATAACAATGAATGTTTCTATTATAATGAACATCATTAATATCGGAGGAAATGCTCTACTTATTTACTATTATAAGCTAGGCACAATGGGTGCTGGTATCGCATCACTCACATCTAGAGTAGTAGGAGCAGTAATAATGCTAACTACTATTTCAAAAAAGCAGCTACCAATTCATTTAGACTCTCTCTTTAAATTTGAAATCTCATCCTCAATGATTAAGAGAATTCTTAGAATAGGACTTCCTAGTGGAATAGAAAATAGTATGTTTCACATTGGTAAGGTTTTAGTTCAATCATTAATCGCTTCCTTTGGAACAGCCTCTATTGCTGCTAATGCTGTAGTAAACAATATCTGTGGTTTTGCAAATCTTCCAGGTGCAGTAATTGGTATGGCATCAATAACAGTAATTGGACAGTGCGTAGGAGCAAAACGCTATGACGCAGCTAAATACTATGCAAGAAACCTATTACTACTTGTATTTGGAATGTTTATAGTTACCTGCTCCTTCTTCTATGTAACTACTCCATTCTTATCATCACTTTATAATCTCTCAGAGGAAGCTATGAGAATAAGCATCATTAATAACCGCTTCTTATTAATATGTACAGTTCTTATTTGGCCAATATCATTTACTCTACCAAACTTTTTAAGAGCTGCAGGGGACGCTCGATTCACAATGACTATCTCTATGATAAGTATGTGGTCCTTTAGAGTAATACTTTCTTATATTATTGGAAAATACTTTGGTCTTGGCTTACTTGGTGTTAATATCTCAATGGTTATAGACTGGTGCTTTAGAAGTATTATGTTCTCATCACGCTGGCTTAAGGGCAAATGGATGACTAAAAAAGTAATTTAATCTAGAAGAAATAAATTTACAAATTCGAAAGATGAATTATAATTTAAAAAACTTGTATGCAAGATTTATTAACTCAGATAAGAAAAAAGGAGAACACTATGAGTAAATTTCATGGAATTGCACCGGCTTTTTATGCATGTTACGACAAAAATGGTGAAATCAATCCAGATATGGTTAGAAAGTTCACAAAGCATCTAATTAAAAAAGGAGTTCATGGACTATATGTCGGAGGTTCTTCTGGTGAATGTATCTATCAAAGTGTAGAAGAAAGAAAAATAGTACTTGAAAATGTAATGGAAGAAGCAAGAGGAAAATTATATGTAATTGCACACGTTGCTTGTAACAATACTAAGGATAGTATGGAACTTGCTAAGCACGCAGAAAGTTTAGGTGTTGATGCTATTGCTTCTATTCCACCTATTTATTTCAAACTTCCAGAGCATGCTATTGCTAAGTATTGGAATGATATTTCATCTGCTGCACCAAAGACACCATTTATTATTTATAATATACCTCAGTTAGCAGGCGTAAGTTTAACGATGTCTTTGTTTAATGAGATGCTTAAAAACCCAATGGTTCAGGGTGTTAAGAACTCATCTATGCCAGTCCAAGATATCCAAATGTTTAAGATGTATGGTGGAAGTGAGTTTACAGTCTTCAATGGACCTGACGAGCAATTTGTTTCAGGACGATTAATTGGTGCAGATGGTGGTATTGGAGGTACTTATGCTGTTATGAGTGAACTTTTCATTAAAGCTGATTTATTTGTTAATAATGGTGAAAATGAAAAAGCTCGTGATATTCAAACAGATATTGATAGAATTATCTATAAGATGTGTTCAGCAAAAGGTAATCTCTATGCTGTAATGAAAGAAATTATAAAGCGCCGTGAAGGTTTAGACTTAGGATCTGTACGTCTTCCTCTTGCACCACTTTATCCTGAAGATGAAAGTGTTGTAGTAGAAGCTATTGAACTAATTGATAATGCAATTAGCAAATGGGTATAACCGCATGATTATTACAACCATTGACCAATTATCAAATTATATACCTCAAATACCACTTCTTGATTTAGTATGTAGTGAGCTTAAACAAAGTAAACTATTATCTCTTGATGAAGGAAGATATGAATTATTTGGAGATAGTGTATTTTATATGGTAAATTTATACACTTCATCAGAAAATAACGATATGATGTATGAATTTCATAAGAAGTATATTGATGTCCAAGTAATGCTTTCAGGCTCTGAAGTATGTCTTTGGTCTAATACAGATGCGGATTTAAATACAATAGACCCATCAATTAAAGATATTTCTTTTAAGTATATAGAAAAAGAATCTGCAAAATTATACTTAGATACTGGTAATGTTGCAATCTTTTTTCCTGGAGAATTACATAAACCTGGTCTTGATAGTGGTTACAGAAAGGAAAACAGGAAAATAGTATTTAAAATCAAGTATTAACTTAGCATTGGGGGCAAATGCCCCCAATTATTTAAAGATTAAAATAATCAATTAACTCTATACACTTCATATACATTCTTGGAATATGGAATGGTCCTTTATAGAAATTACCTTTAATTCTAGTAGCTAATGTTCCATCACGATGGAAGTAGCCATACCACTCTCCATATTCATTGTCAACAAATCTATCATCAATGTATTTATTAACTTCGTTAAACCAAGATAAATACTTTTCATCTTTGGTAATACCATATGCCATTAATGTAGCAATAGCTGCTTCACATTGAGGCCACCAGAACTTCATATCTTGATGGTATTCGCTTAATGGGAGATCAAGAGCATCTCTATATTGAATTATTCCTCCTCCATACTCTTTATCCCAACCCTTTTCCCAGTGCCAATCGAGCATTTTTAATCCAAGCTTAATTAAATGATCATCATTTTTAATTAAGCCCTCATTCATGATAAACCAAGCACCTTCAATGGCATGACCTGGATTTATAATTCTTCCATCATAATGCTCTTTTAAAAATCTTCCATCTGGAGCAACTATTTCTAGGACACATTTTAAATCATCTCTTACAAAGTAGGTTTCAACCTCAGTTAAAAGCTTTGCCATATAAGAGTTACACCACTCTTCTTTTTCCGGAAATGACTGTCTTAACTCAGATAAAACATTTAATAAAATCATTGGACCACCAAATGCGATGGAAGGTTCATTTTCAGGATTTACTTTTGGAATTAGGATACCTTTTGTTGTTCTGAGGTATTCAACAAACTCCAATAGTTTAAATGCTTTATCACGATATGATAAATCACCTGTGATACGTGAATATGCGGCATAACCGATAATTGCAAAGGTTTCACTAAAGAAATATCTAAGCCTTTTTACAACAGGTCTTCCATCGGCAGTGACTTTAAAGAACATTCTTCCATCACTATCAAAACAGTGAGAATCTATAAACTTTACCAAACTTGTTGCAGCATCAAGATATTCTTTTCTCTTTTCAATTTTTTCATAAGCGGCACAAAAGGTCCAAAGAGCCCTACCTTGAAACCATACAGATTTATCTGTATCCAATAGCGTTCCATCTCGATCAAGACATGTATAAATTCCCCCATTTACACTATCCATTCCATGTTTAAGCCAAAATGGAAGTACTTTTTCTGTTAGTTCATAACTAAAATTTTTTTTAACCTCAAGAAAATCCATAATTACTCTCCTTTTATTGGAATTATAACTTGTATTCATGTTTTTTCTATAATAATATTTCTTTTGGTAAAGTAAATGAAAAAAAATAATCCTTTAATAGAAACTATTATAGATACATTAACTCACAGAATCGTTTCTGGAGAATATCCAGCTGGATATAAATTATCGGAAAATTTTATATCACAAGAATTTAATTGTTCAAGAACTCCTGTAAGAGAAGCCTTTAAGAGCCTAGAACAAGTCTCACTTGTTCAAATTATTGCTCACTCTGGTACATATGTAAAAATGTTTTCTGATGAAGAAAATATCGAAATAACAGAAATTAGAGCTTATTTAGAAGCATTAGCTTTTCGTCTAGCAGCAGAGAAAAAGGCAGATACTACAAAGCTAAATACTTATCTTGTAGAAATGGAAGAAAGCTTAGTATTAGATAGTCCAGACTTTACAAGATATGGTAAAGCACACTTTTCTTTTCATCAGGAAATTGTTAATTTATCAAACAATTCTATCTTAATTTCTATGTATGAAACACTTCATCTAAATAGTGCTACTGCATTAATTTACAAGAATATGAATAGAGATGAAATTATTTCAACTATTGAGGAACATGCTCTCATTTATACCTATCTTAAGTATGGTGATGCCGTTAAAGGTACTGCATTTATGATTAATCATCTTTGGAAGAAGAGAGATAGATTGAAAGAAGATTCAAAATCTTGATAAAAAAATAAATAAAAAATATTTGTTGACAGGAGTAGAAAAACCAAACTAGTATACAAGTAGGTAAAATAAAAAAGGAAAAAATCAACAAAAGGAGAGATTTTATGAAAAAGATTTTACTGCTTGCATTAGTAATGCTAGTTTCTTTCTCAATGCTTTTTGCACAGGGATCTAAAGAAGCAGCTTCAAGTGACGGAAAGACTGTTATCACATGGTGGGCATTCCCAACCTTTGCTGACAATGGTGCAACAGAGAAAGCTTTAATTGAGGCATTTGAAGCAGCAAATCCAGATGTTAAAGTAAACCTCGAAACAATCGACTTTACATCAGGTCCTCAAAAGCTAACAGCAGCTATTGAAGGTGGTGCAGCACCTGATGTTCTCTTTGATGCTCCGGGTAGAATTATTGAATATGGAGCAAATGGTAGACTCGTTAATCTTGATAGCCTTTTCACAAAGGATTATTTAGCTGATATTGGTGGTCTTGCTAATGCTTGTACAGATGGTAACCACTACTACATGTATCCTCTTTCATCAGCTCCATTCTGGATGAGCATAAATAAAGAGATGTGGGAAAAAGCTGGTGCTTGGCAATATGTTAATACAGAAGGTGATAGACTTTGGACTACAGAAAACTGGGCAAAAGCAATGGAAGCTTTAGGAAAAGCAGGTTACATCGGATGTAACGTATATTGCGGTGGCCAAGGTGGTGACCAAGGTACTAGAGCATTAGTTAATAACCTTTACTCATCAACAATTTATAAGGATGGAAAGTGGACAGCTAATACAGATGGTAACAAAAAGGCTCTTGAACTCTTAGTTGGTCTTTACAAAAATGGTGCTATCGATTTTGGTCGTGGTATTGCAGCTGCAGACGAACTCCAGCTTTACCAGCAGGAAATGATCGCTTCAACACTTTGTTGGGGAACATCAAATGCTAAGAACTATAAGAGTGATTCTTATACACAGTTCTCAGTACCATTCCCATCAGAGGATGGAGTTCCTGAACTTGAATACCTCGCAAATGGTTTCTGTGTTTTTGATAACAAAGATCAAGCTAAAGCTGATGCAGCAATCAGATTCATAAAGTTTGTTTGTGATGATCCAACTTGGGGTCCATATGCAGTTAAAGCATCTGCAGCATTCCCTGCTCGTGCTTCATTTGGCAACCTCTATGGTAACGATGCAGAATATGCACTCCTCGCTTCATGGACAAAGTACTATGGTCCTTACTACAACACTCGTCCTAAGTTCGCTCAAATGAGAACTCAATGGTGGAACATGCTACAGTATGTTTCAACTGGTGATAAGACAGTTGCTAAGGCAGTTGCTGACTTCGATACAGAAGCTAACAAATAATAGTAACTAATCCAAGCTTCCTGTCAAATTGATGACAGGAAGTTTTTTTTTACCAAAATCAAAAAAAGGAGGTAAAAATGGCTAAGCAAAAGATACAAACTATGGGTGTTAGCCATGCTATACAACGTCAAATAGATAGAGTTAGTTATTTATTTCTATTACCAATGGCAGTATTTTTTGTCTGTTTTGTATTAGCACCAATGGTTATAGGAATTTTTACAAGTTTCTTTAACTATCGAATGGGTGTATTTGATTTTAACTTCGGGAAAAACTATCTACAACTTTTTACAGATAAGGTTTTCTGGAGAAGTATGCGTAATACCATAGTAATAGTAATTGTATCAGTACCTTTAGTTACTATTTTCTCACTTTGGGTAGCATCTGCACTAAATGAAAAAAGTATGGGAACAACATCTTTCTTTAGAGGTGTTTTCTACCTTCCTGTAGTAATGGGTACAGTACCTGTTGTTGTAGTATGGAAGTGGATTTTTAATTCATATTATGGAATTTTAAATTATATTCTTAAAGCTTTAAACTTTATGCCACAGAACATGCGTTTTGACTGGTTAGGAGAAAAAAGCACTGCTATTTGGTGTATATTAACAATTCTATTTACAACAAGTATAGGACAACCAATTGTTCTTTATATTGCAGCTCTAGGTAATGTTGATAAATCAATTACAGAAGCTGCTGAAGTAGATGGAGCATCTAAACTAAGAACCTTCTGGCAAGTTAAGTGGCCTTCTATAATGCCAACAACTCTTTATATTGTTGTAATTACAACAATTAATAGCTTCCAGTGCTTCGCCTTGATCCAACTCCTTACAAGTGGTGGCCCTTCCTATTCAACTTCTACAGTAATGTATTATTTATATGAGCAGGCATTCACTTATTATAACTATGGATATGCAAATGCAATGGGTGTTATTTTGGCAATTGTAATAGCAGCATTCTCTGCACTTCAATTTAAATCTATGAAAACTGAATAAGGAGGTAAGTTGTGAATCAAATTGAAAAGAATAAAGTTAAAGCTAAGAGCTATAACTACTTTACGCTTATTGTATTAATTATTATCGCATTACTTTTCTTATTCCCATTTTATTGGATTATTACAGGATCTTTTAAAACTCAACCAAATAAGATTCCACCTGAGTGGTTTCCTAAGACTTGGACAATAATGCATTGGCAAAAACTCTTTAAACAACCAGCATGGACTTGGTTCTTTAACTCAGTATTTATGTCAATCATGTCTATGATTCTTGTTTTAGGAGCATCCTCTATGGCAGGATATGTGCTTGCTAAAAAGGCATTTACAGGTAGAAAAATAATATTTTCTATTCTTGTAATGGCTATGGCTCTTCCAAAGCAAGTTATCTTAGTTCCACTTGTTAGAATGATGAATGCACTATCACTGTATAATACCCTTTGGGCAGTTATTTTAGGTACCGTTGGTTGGCCTTTTGGTACTTTCTTAATGAAACAGTTTTCAGAAGGAATTCCAACAGAGCTATTAGAGGCAGCAAAAATAGATGGTTCAGGAGAAGTAAAAACATTTACACAAATTGTATGTCCTATGCTAAAGCCTGCATTTGGAGCACTTGCTATCTTTACATTCATCAATACATGGAATGACTATTTCTTACAACTTGTTATGCTTACAAGTAGAAATAATCTCTCTATTTCTCTTGGTATTGCAACATTACAAGCAGAGTTAAGTACAGACTATGGTTTGATTATGGCCGGTGCTACATTAGGCGCTGTACCAATTGTAACAATATTTATTATGTTCCAAAAATACTTTACTAATGGTATTGCTCTTGGAGCAGTTAAAGGTTAAAAATATGGCCGTCAAATTGACGGCCAATATTTTATCTTTCACTTGCTTTCCAAAGCTTTTCAAGGGAGTAGAACTCTCTTAGCTCTGCTGACATTAGGTGAATTACGATATCACCACAGTCGATAAGTTCCCAACCATCTTCACCTGGAGTCTTATGACGGTTATTAACATTTAAACCATTCTCATTTAAAAGGCTCCACATTTGGTGAACTACACCCTTTAAGTGACCGACACTAGTTACAGTCGCAATAATAAAACAATCGGTAAAGGCACCCTCCTCAAGAGGTACAATTACGACATCCTTACAGTTATGCTCCTCTAAAAATGAGGCAACAACCTTAGCTTTTTTCTCTATAATATCTCTCATATATTCCCCAATATATTCTCAACCCACTTTATTGCGAACCTCTTATTCTCATCATAGGAATGTGCTGTGGAGACAACATTTTTTAGATGATATTCATTTACGGCTGTTTTCTTCTTAATATTTTTCGATAGTCCTACGTCATCAAAGTCAGATGAGATGTTGTTGATTGTAGCTGTAAAATCGGTTTTTCTCAAGTCCCCACGAAAAGCAGCAAAGCTATGTAGAGTATCTTGAGAGGAAGTAACTTCCTTTAAGGAATTAAATAGTAGCTGTCTTTCTAAAAATGAATTCTCTGAAACAAAGGAATAGCTTAAAACATTAACTCCAAAGAAATCCTCAAGTAGCTCCTTACCGCTTATCCCACTTTCCTTTTCAAGAAAGGAAAGTGTTTGTGAATCAATATCGATTTTAACAGCGTGCCTACTATTTATTAAGTAAGCTACACTATTATTTTCCGACTCAAGATAATAAGCTTTAGTCTCATCACTACAGCTAAGTAATAAAAGTAATGATAAGAAAATGAGGATAAGTTTTTTCAAGAATTAAAAAGTCCTCCACCTAGCAGAAAATTATATAGCTCTATAGTGCGCTTTGCAAAGGTCATACCCTTTTCTTTATAATATTTCTTCTCTCGCTCTAAAATATTTAATACCATTTCTTCTAGAGTTGGAAGAGAAAGGATTTCCTTTCTATCTTTATCATCAAGGTGCTTCCGATTTGGCTCTGTGTAATCAGCAACATATAAGCAGGCACCAAGAAGGCCCATATTAATTGAGCCAAGTGTATGGTTTCTAATAGCAATTAAATAGCTATCAGGGACGTCCCCTACGATATCTCTCATAACTAAGGCTGCCGCAGCACCATGAAGTAGCATTGGCTTTTCCTCTTCTTCCTTTGAGATATCAACTCCACCCTTCCTACAAGCCTTTAATATCTCACTATCGCTGTAATATCGAGCATAGTCATGGAATATACCTGTATATAGACCTGCCTCTTTATCAAGTAAGAATCTTGTTGAGAGCTCAGAGCAAACCTTTGCAACTCCCTTAGAGTGTTCAAACCTTGAAGGCTTTAAATGCTTTTTAACAACGCTTTCAAGCTTTGTATAATCCATGAGATTCGACATATGATCTTACTCCTTCTGTTAGTGATGAGAAATCACCTCCACGAACCTCTGTAGAAGAGGCATTATAAACAGGTGTGTTGATTTGACGAATATGATACCCTTCTCTCTTTGGTGCAACTATTTTATCTCGAGTAAAGCAGATAAAATCAACAAGCTCCTTAAGCTCATCTATTCTATACCACTTATCAAGATCAGGGAGTAAATCATCTCCCATTATAAGACCAAGTCTACCAGTAACAGGATATCTCTCTAAAATATCAACTACAGTATCATATGTATAGCTTACACCACCACGCTTAATTTCTACATCACTTACTAAAAGCTCAAGTCTTGTTGGGTGCTGTGTTGAATACTCATTTAGAGCGATTTTAACCATATTATAGCGATCAACAGCAGGTGTAGGTACACTCTCCTGCTTAAAATTAGATATTCTTGCAGGAATAACAATTACACGCTCATATGGAGTTAATTCCTCTAGCTGATTTAAAATATGTAGATGTCCCTTATGAATAGGATCAAAGGTACCACCAAATATACATGTAGTCTTACTCTTCATCTCTGTAGTAAGCATCATTATCTACCTTTGTGGTAAAACCACCATTATCGTTAACTTCTTTTATTCCAGAATCAGCAACCATCTTAATAAAGGCATGCTTAACATCTTCAACTGTCTCATCCATATATATTGAGAGCTTATGTACTGGATTATCACCAAATTGCTCTTGAAGCTTTTCATATCGCTTTTCAGCATTATCCTCATCATATTTACTAGCAATAATAACCTGTGGCTTCTTCAATAGCTCTGGAGCATATGAATGTAGCTCATTAGTTAATATGCTATATGAATCTAAATAATTTTCATCTGATAGATCAATTAAGAAGGCTAAGCCCTTAGTTCTAGAAATGTGGCGTAAAAACTTAAAGCCCATTCCAGCACCCTCACTAGCTCCCTCGATAATACCAGGGATATCGGCAAGGATAATATCCTGATCATCATAGCGCATTGCACCAAGCTGAGGTATCTTTGTTGTAAATGGGTATCCAGCAACCTTACTTCTAGCATTTGTTAATAGATTTAATAGAGAGCTTTTTCCTGCATTTGGAAAGCCTACAAAGCCAATATCTGCGATTACTAAAAGCTCAACACCAACTCTACACTCAACGCCCTTTTCACCAGGCTGTGCAAAGCGTGGAGTTTGGCGAGTAGCGGTTCTAAAGTGCCAGTTACCCTGTCCACCCTTTCCACCCTTTAAAAAGACATATCTATCAAGGCCTGTTAAATCCTTAATGATCTCGCCTGTATCTGGGTCCTTTAAAACAGTTCCAGGTGGAACTGGAATCTCGACATCCTGACCATCTCTACCAAAGCATCTATCACCCTGTCCATTTCTTCCATTTTCTGCTCTGTAGGTTCTGACCATCTTTAAATGCCCAAGAGTTCTCAGGTTTTCTTTGACGACAAAAACTACATCGCCTCCACGTCCTCCATCGCCCCCATCGGGACCACCCTTTGGTACGAACTTCTCACGGTGAAAGGATACGCAACCAGCACCACCATTTCCACTAGCTACATCGATATAAGTTTCATCTGAAAAACCAAACATTAAATAACTCCTAAATCAATAGTCAAATATATATGATTTTTTTTGCTTTTCCTAGCACATACTTAAAATGCCGGGAATATAATAATCCCGGCATCTCTAAAAAGAAGTAGTATTAGTTCTTCTTTGAGAGGAACTCATCAATAGCCTTAGCAGCTACCTTACCAGCTCCCATTGCAGAAATAACTGTAGCAGCACCTGTTACAGCATCACCACCTGCATAAACACCCTCACGGCTAGTTAGACCATCCTCATTAACAATGATACCACCATGAGCATTAACCTCAAGGCCCTTAGTTGTATTCTTGATTAATGGGTTTGGGCTAGTACCAATAGCCATAATAACTGTGTCTACATCGAGAACGAACTCACTGCCCTCAATTGGAACAGGTCTTCTTCTACCCTTAGCATCTGGCTCACCAAGCTCCATCTTAATACACTTAATACCAGTAACGAAGCCATTCTTTGGATCACGTGGGTCATCAGCATTGTTGTAGCCAAGGATCTCAACTGGGTTGTTAAGAAGTCTGAAGTCGATACCCTCTTCCATTGCGTGCTCAACCTCTTCCTTTCTAGCAGGTAATTCCTTTAAGGATCTTCTATAAACGATGTATACCTTTTCAGCGCCAAGACGTAAAGCTGTTCTAGCAGCATCCATAGCTACGTTACCGCCACCAACTACTGCAACCTTACCACCCTTCATGATAGGAGTATCTGGATGATCTTTGAAAGACTTCATAAGATTAGATCTTGTTAAGAACTCATTAGCTGAATATACACCCTTTAGAGCTTCACCTGGGATGTTCATGAAGTTAGGAAGACCAGCACCTGAACCAACAAATACAGCCTCATAGCCCATACCAAAAAGCTCATCAATAGTAAGAGTCTTACCAATTACTACGTTTGTGTCGATATCAACACCAAGAGCCTTTAGGCCATCAACTTCCTTAGCTACGATTGACTTTGGGAGACGGAACTCAGGAATACCATAAACAAGTACACCACCAGCTGTATGAAGAGCTTCAAATACAGCAACCTTATAACCCTTCTTAGCTAAATCACCTGCACAGGTTAAGCCTGAAGGACCTGAACCGACAACTGCTACCTTATGGCCATTCTGCTCAGGAACGTGAACCTCTGCCTTACAATTTGCATTGTGGTAATCAGCAACGAATCTCTCCAAACGACCAATTCCAACTGGCTCAAACTTAATACCAAGAGTACACTTACTCTCACACTGTGTTTCCTGAGGACATACACGACCACAAACAGCAGGAAGAGATGAAGAACGAGTAATTACCTCATATGCACCTTCAAAATCCTGGTTCTTTACGTGTGTAATAAACTCTGGGATACTAATATTTACTGGACAGCCCTGTACACATGGCTTGTTCTTACAATTTAAACATCTGCTTGCTTCATCTACAGCAGTCTGAACATCATAGCCAAGAGCTACTTCCTTAAAGTTATGAGCTCTAACTTCTGGAGCCTGAGTAGGCATCTCATGTTTCTTTGGATTAATAGGCATCTCTCAAATCTCCTCAAGCTTTTTTAAATAGGTTACATGCTTCACCATATGCATGGCGTTCGAAATCAGAGTACATTCTACCTCTGCTCATAGCTTCATCGAAGTCAACTTCGTAGCCATTGAAATCAGGACCATCAACACAAGCAAACTTTGTTACCTTCTTGCCATCCTGGTTTAATGTAAGACGACAGCCACCACACATACCTGTTCCATCGATCATGATTGGGTTCATTGATACTGTTACAGGAATACCAAATGGCTTAGCTGTAGCAACTACGAACTTCATCATAATTACTGGTCCAATTGTGATGATTAAATCGAACTTCTCACCAGCTTCAAGCATTTCCTTAAGAGGAACTGTTACATTACCATGTCTACCATATGAACCATCATCAGACATAACAACAAGCTTATTTGAAGCCTCTCTAAATTCATCTTCACAAATTAAGAGGTCCTTATTTCTAAAACCAATGATTGAAGTAACATCTGCACCAAGTCTGTGAAATTCCTGAGCAACAGGCATTGCAATTGCACAACCTACACCACCACCGATGATACATACCTTCTTAATACCCTCTGTATGAGTAGCAACTCCAAGTGGACCTACGAAGTCCTGGATATACTCACCCTCTTCCTTCTGGTTGAGCTTTGCAGTAGTTGCACCAACGATTTGGAAGATAATCTTTACTGTTCCATCTTCCTGGTTGCAGCCAGCAACTGTAAGAGGGATTCTTTCACCATCTTCATCAACACGAAGAATAATGAACTGACCTGGCTTAGCTTTAGCAGCAACAAGAGGAGCAACAATTTCCATCTGTGTTACTGTTGGATTTAATACTTTTTTTCTTGCAATTTTGTACATTTTATCCGTCTCTTTTGATAGTTAAATATTTAATTTGTAATTATTTTTTAGCAAAAAAAATAAAAATAGTAAACTGACAAAAGGCGCCAAACGGCGCCTTAAGTCTTTAATTTAGGTAATTATTAGAAATCAACCTCTGTATCGTAGTAGCAGCACTTGAGGAGCTTAACCATCTCTTCCTGGCTTGGCTGACGTGGGTTAGAACCTGTACAAGCATCTAAGAGAGCGTTCTTAGCGATATCCTCAACTCTTTCAAGGAATACACTCTCTGGAACGAAGCCCTGCTCACATGGATAGCTGTCTGCACCATAGTTCTTAATGCAGTGTGGGATGTTAAGATCATCATTCATCTTTCTGAGGTATGCGATTAAGAGCTTAACCTTCTCATCATCATCCTTACCACCAAGCTTCATGTAATCAGCAATTACACCATAGCGCTTCTTAGCAACTGGATCCTTAGCATTGAATGCAATTACCTTTGGAAGGTACATAGCATTAGCTGCACCATGGATGATGTGTGCACCATAATCCTGGAAGATAGCACCAGTCTTGTGAGCCATTGAGTGAACAATACCGAGAAGAGCATTACTGAATGCCTGACCAGCGAGACACTGTGCATAGTGCATTCTATCTCTAGCTGCCATATCACCATTGTAGGAATCAACGAGGTCGTTCTGGATCATCTCAATTGCGTGGATTGCAAGAGGATCTGTGAACTCACAGTTAGCTGTTGAAACATATGCTTCTATAGCATGTGTCATAGCATCCATACCTGTATGAGCAACAAGCTTCTTAGGCATTGTCTCTGCGAGATCTGGGTCTACAATTGCTACATCTGGAGTAATTTCGAAGTCAGCAATAGGATACTTAATACCCTTAGCATAATCTGTAATAATTGAGAAAGCTGTTACCTCAGTAGCTGTACCTGATGTTGAAGAAATAGCACAGAAGTGAGCCTTCTTTCTGAGTGATGGAATACCGAATACCTTACACATCTCTTCGAATGTGATTTCTGGATATTCATACTTAATCCACATTGCCTTAGCAGCATCGATTGGAGATCCACCGCCCATAGCAATAATCCAGTCTGGCTTGAACTCGAGCATCTTTGCAGCGCCCTTCATTACTGTATCTACACTTGGATCTGGCTCAATACCTTCAATGAGCTCTACTTCCATTCCAGCTTCCTTTAAGTAATTAACTGCTCTATCTAAGAAACCGAATCTCTTCATTGAGCCGCCACCTACACAAATAACTGCTCTTTCACCTTTAAATGACTTAAGTGCTTCTAATGAACCCTTACCGTGATATAAATCTCTTGGTAATGTAAAACGTGCCATACATGACCTCCAAAAAATTACAAATAAGTTAGCTTTAACTAGCTGACTTATGTTATATCACTATCAGAATAAAATAACTACTATTTTATCGATATTTTTTTATCTTTTTTGTAAAAAAAGTCATACCATCTAATTGATATGACTTAGAGAATATTAAAACCCTTATTTTTTCTTCTTAAATAACCTTTGAACTGCAGGAATACTGAAAATTAAAGTAAGCACAGTAACTGCAAAAAGGATAACAGTAATTGGACTTGAGAATAGGTATGCTATCTTATGCTCCTCACTTTCAAGAAGAGATACTGTTCTTCTAAAGTTAGAATCCATCATTGAGCCTAAAACTATAGCAAGAACCATTGGAGCTGTTGGGTAATCATGCTTTCTCATAAAGTATCCAATTAAACCAAAGATAAACATTAAGACAACATCAAAGATTCTATTGTTACAAGCAAAGCTACCAATAATACAAAGAACAGTAACTATAGGAAGGAGTATTCTCTTTGGAACTAGAATTAGCTTACTAAGCTTTGGAGCAACTAATAGTCCAAGAATTAATAAAAATACACATCCTAAGAAGCCGCCTGCTAATACAGATGCAAACATATCAGGCTGAGTCTTAATAAAGAGTGGTCCTGGCTGCATTCCATGTACTATAAATACACTTAATATAATAGCTGTTACTGCATCACCTGGAACAGCTAAGGTTAGCATAGGAATTAAAGCACCACCGATACATGCATTATTACTACTCTCACTAGCTACAATACCTTCAACTGCTCCATCACAAAACTCACGTGAAGGCTTTTTGACAACCTTTTGAGCTGTTGAATAAGCTAAGAAGGAAGCAACAGGGCCACCTGCTCCTGGGAGAGCACCAACGAAGGTTCCTATTGCAGAGTAAATCATAGAGAGTGGAAAGTGCTTTAATATATTCTTCATAGGCACCTTCTCATTCTTCATCTCACTAACCTCTGCACCCATCTTCTTTTGCATTATAGATGAGAGTACCTCTGTCATACCAAATAATCCAACTAGAGCTGGTACAACGTTAATACCACCCTGCAAGGCTCTAATTCCAAGAGTTAGTCTTGGGCGTCCCATAACACTATCCATACCAACCATTGCAATTAGTAAGCCTACAGCAGCGCTAATTAACCCCTTAGTAAAGGATTTACTAGTTAAGCTACCAACCGCTAATAGTCCAAAGAATGAGAGGAGGAAGTAATCAATCGGATGGAACTTTAGAGCGATATTTGAAATAGGACCAGATAGTAGCCAAAGAGCTATAAAGCCAAATACTGAGCCAATAAATGAGTATATAGTTGCATACTTTAATGATTTATATGCTTCCCCTCTTTTTGCTAATGGATAGCCATCAAAGGCTGTAACAACAGAGCTTGGAGCACCTGGTATATTAATTAATATTGCAGATAAAGCTCCAGAGAATACTCCAACTACATAGAGACCCATGATCATAGCCATAGCATCAGAGGTTCCCCAGGAATAGGTAACAGAAACTAATAAGGCTGTAGCCATTGTAACTGAAAGACCTGGAATAGCACCAATAAATAGACCAAGCACAGAGCCAAGGAGTACTAATAATATAAATCTTGGATCTGCAAAGTAATGAATCATATAATTTAAGCTCATAGCCTTATTCCTATCATATATAAAAGCTTACCCTTAGGAAGCATAACACCCAAATAAACACCAAATAAGAAGTAGATAATTAGTGATGTTACTACACTTATTAAAATTATCTTCCACCATGATTTCTCACCAAGAAGGTGAACTATTGCACCAAGTAAAAGCATAGTAGAAATTAAAAAGCCTAAATATTTTAGTACAATTAAATAAATTGCACATTCTAATAAAAATATTAAAAATGTTTTTCTATCACCCTTCTCTCTTTTAGCTTCCTTTAGGCCTGAGAAGCTACTAAGTATGAGAGAAATAGAGAGCATACATAGCATGATTGAAATAAATAATGGAAATAAATATGGTGATAATTTCCATTCAACCTTAAAGCCATAGTGACAAATTATAGAAAAAATAATTCCAAGCACAGAGAGAGCACATAGTACGATGCCTTCAATAAGAACTGGATTTATTTTTTTATTCTTTTCTTCCAACTTAAACCTCCAAAGAAAATATTAACCGCAGATACTATTATTTCTCTGCGGTCAATGCTAAAGACTAAAGCTTCAAGGTTTAGCAATACCAAAGTCAGCAGGAGAATACTTTGTTACACCTGCATCATAAAGCATCCAGCTTACCATACTTTCCCAGTTCTTATAGAACTCCTTAGTAGCTTCTACAGTTGGATATTGTACATAGAGCTCTTCAAGAGCGTTATCCTTAATAAAGCTCTTCCATTCAGCACTTTCTACAACTTTCTTTGTTGCATTTCTTAATACTTCAACAACACTATCATCTACCTTGTTGCTTACGAGGAAGTTGAGAGGTGTGAAAGCATTCTTCATATACTGAGCAGCATTAGGATCTACTTCTTCAAATAATGGTGCATCTGGGTAGATGCTAAGCTTTACATTACTGCTTACACCTAAGAGCTTTAAATCACCACTCTGGATTAAAGCCTTAACTGTTGAGATGTTAGAGTTAGTAAAGTCAACCTCACCAGAGAGAACAGCACGATAGCAATCAGCACCTGAAGAGTATGCAGTTAAAGCTGGAACGTAACCGAGCTTCTCCATGATAAGTCCCTGAACGTGACCAGATCCACCAGGTCCAGTGTAGCTCATCTTAATCTTACCTGGGTTAGCCTTCATGTCAGCTAATAGGTCTGCGAGTGTATTATATTTACTATCCTTTGCAACAACGAGAACCTTTGGATCATTTACCATTGTTGAAATGATTTTGTAATCATCATAGCTAAGATTTGTTAAGCCCATTACTCTCTGAGTTCCAAGGCTTTCAGCTGTAAAGAGTACAGTATAACCATCAGGATTTGCATCAAGTGCAGCCTGACAACCAATAGAACCTGAAGCACCACCCTGGTTAACAACAGTAACGGCTACGCCAAGTTCCTTAGAAAGAAGAGCTGCGAACTTTCTTCCTGATACGTCTGTAGTACCACCAGCTCCATAAGGGATAATCATGGTGATAGCTTTTTCCGGATAAGTATTTGCAGCTTCAGCAGCGCCTTGAGCAAAAAGGGAGCTGAGTGCAACTAATAAAGTTAATAATACGATAAGTGATTTCTTCATTTCTTACCTCCCTAGGGGGATAATATACTACAAAACCACTCTTATATTCAATTATCTCTATGCAATATTCCGTATATATATGCAACAAACTTGCACAAAAACTATTTTCACAATAAACAATAAATCCTAAGTAATAGAAAAAAAATTACTTAAAAACCTTATCTAGAATATTATATTTCATAAAACACTAAAACTCTTTGTAATTAACATATTCCTATCAATTAAGAAATTGCTGTTTCAATTAATGCAAAGACAATTCAAATTTAAGTTCTAATCCAAAAAGTAAATTTTATGCATAAGGAATAAATTCTAAACCCACAAGGTGACTTAAACATGATATGTGGTTGTGATGAAGAGATATTAATCCAAAGAATTAACTAAGATGATAATCTCCCTTGGCTTACATAGAAACCAAGGGAGAAAGATTTTATCCTAAATGCTGAGGGGCAACATTAAGAATTAGTTGGATTGTTCGGAGACTTCCCAAGTTTGGCCATTAAAAGTTGCAGCATATCCTTCAGGTACATAAATGGTTGGATCAGCTGAGAATGTTCCACCTTTAATTGTTAGCGATCCATTTCCTCCAGTATTTAGTGTTATTGTACCAGTATAGGTGCCACCCTCGATGATAACTTTTGCATTCTTTCTAGCTTCTAAATTATTTATAGAACCATCTTTTATAGTTATAGTTGGTGAATTTGAGCTTGATCCACAATAGAAGGTTGATGAACACTCTATATTATTCAAAATTGCAGTTCCAGTATAGATACTAACATTACCTGAAGTATTTGGAGTAGGTGTGCAGGATATAGTACCTTCGAAGGTGTAATCATCACAATATAATTGAACATAACCAGTTCTGCTGATTGCTCCCTGTGCATTGTTAATAAGATGAATACCACTTCCATAATTAGAAAATGCTTCCGTTATACTTTTATAGTATGATGATTCATAATATCTTGCTACATAACCGGCATTTGCTAATTCTTCGTAATTCATTTTTCTTACAGTCCAGCTTGTATTACCATCATTAGCAACTGCAGTATAATACGCATCAACGTATTGTGATGGATCTGTAGAGAACTGCCCACCAGTAATCACAATATTTGGTGTGTTGATTTCATTAAGGTTATTAATTATTCCACCTGTAATCGAGACCTTATTAACATTACCATTAGTAAGCTTGAAATATGAGCCACATTCATCGCCTTGCTCTGCAAGATCAATTTCAACAACGCCTCTTATATCCCCAGTTGTATCTATTGTAAGATTTACACCATGATATCCTCCATCAGCCCAATCATACACATCAAAGATTACTGACTTATCTGGATTAAAAGAAGACGCGTTGCTATATATTGAAGTATTTCCTATAATTTTATTATTTCCGCAACAGAACGAAATAACATAATCTTTGTAATAATACTGATTCGTTGCATCAATTTCCAAATCTTCTAATGTTAAATTAGCATAATTTTGGATAACTCTTAAAACATCTCTGTTGCTTTTTGAAAGATTAATTTTTCCATTTTTCAGAGTAATAGTTGAGTTTCTTAGAAACTGAAAGCCATTTGTTTCAGTGTTTGTAGAACCAGCACCTGGTCCAACTATTGTATAGGTATGACCATTAAAATCCACAACAAAGTTTTTACCACTTGCTACAGACAGACCTTCGGCATTTGCTACGTCTCTTAGTATTAGAATATTAGTAGTTTCATTCGCATTTACAGGAACAGCATTAATAGCGTCTGCCAAAGTTGCATATGCAGTATTTGTTGTTACATTTAATGCATCAACAGAATTTGAAACTACATAATACTCAGAGAAGTGGTTTGTAGTGAATACAAGTTTACCAGTATAAGATTCATAATAATTGTTGACATCATTTGGTGTTTCACCTTGATTAATAACCTGAATCTCACCTGGTTCAGTTGTATAGTCTGTTCCATTATACTTAACACTAACAGATGTAAGACCTTTTACAATATATGTAGTAATTACAGCATCACCAAATTCACCAGTTTTCTCTTCTTCTCCAACTTTAAGGTTCAGTGAAATACCAGCTACAGCACTTTGATTTCCTTCAACTGTAAATGTGCTATCACTCCCTGCCGCTTCAATATCTTTTACAGACACTTCCAGAGAGACAGTTTTAGAGTCATCTGTGGCAACCAATTTGCCTGCGTTGAATGCTACTGTAGTAGAGTTTTCTGAAGTAGTTTCGTTGTTTGCAGGAGCAACATTTGCATCAAATACAGGTATAGTATTTTTATCAATTGTGTTGGTTATAGTTTCAGTATAGTAGGCTCCAATTGTACCGCTTCCTGTAATCTCGTCAATACTACCACTGATTGTGGTTGTTCTACCACTCCAAACTGTAATAAAGATTTCCTCTGAAGCATTTTCAACGTTACCATTGGTATTGCAATACTTTACTACTACACTATAGTTACCCGCAGATAAGTTGTTATATGTTCCTGAACCGTCTGATAAATTCAAAGTATCAATTATTACTCCTGAAGAGTTCTTGATGACAGCTGTGTTAGCCTTAACGGAAGATGTTACATGAGTTCCTGAGCCTGCATATGTTTTAATACTTACATTATTAAGTACTAAAGTACCAGTTGCTCCAGTGCTTGAAGAAACTTGAATGTAAATTGGAACAGGACTGTCAGCACGAGTAATTAATACGTCAGATGAAGTACCGTAATATACAATAGGCGGCTCACCAGCAACATCTGTCCTCTTTGCGTACAAAGTGAAATCCCAAAGTCCCTGAGAAAAGGTTATTTCCTCACCAAGAGCAACCGATTTATCTGCGACTTCACCAAATTTGAATGGATCACTAGTATTACTCTTTTCTGCGGTGTAATACCACTGAAGCTTGCTGTCTGGTATTGATTCAATATCATATCCGAGGCTCCTGCTTCCTGATTCAACAGAAAAAGTAACTTTGACATGTTCATCAGTCATCACTTTAGGACTGTTATCACATGATACGAACAGAGATGCTATCAGCAACACTGTTAATAAGAAAATGGATAATTTCTTCATTTTATCCTCCTGTTTTAATTTCTATTTCATAAGAGGATGACATCCCCTCAACTGAAAACTTAGTTATATTCCTCCATTCACAACTATCGTCTGTGAACCTTTACCATAATCATTTGAATAAACACAAAGGACCTTATAGGTCATCTTATGTGGTGCAGTGAAAGAAAAAGTCCATTCCGTCTCTTCCTGCTGTCTGTCGTCTAGATACCATTTAACCTCATCAATTGCATAAGTTGGGCGATCATCAACCAGTGTAAAATTAAAAGTTGTTCCTTCTTTTGAATAAGTAAGATGAGCCTGTGGACGTTTGTCAGTTATTATTGGAGTAAAGCCTCCAGAACCATTAATTACCTCGTAGCCACACTTATTACATTTTGTTTCATCAAATACATGCTTTTCCTTAGAATTAGGAAGAATTTCATCACACCATTTACAAGCCTTTTGGTGATATTGGTAATCAAGGGAAACACACTTTGTGTATTCATGGTCTCCTACAACACCTGAAGTAAATGTATTATTTCCGGCTTTTCCACATATACAACTATATTTATAGATATTTGCATGTTCACACGTACTTGATGAAACTAGATAGTCCGTAGTAGTAACTTCTTGATCATAAACATGGTTTGAAACATTTGACTTTGCTATATTACAGTTAATACATAAGTGGTAGTGTTCAGTTTCAGAATAACTCCATATTGTACTAAAGACATGGTTTTTCTTTGGAATTACAACACTATTAAGAGGTGTTACACTAGATTGATTTTCAAAGTTTAGATTACAGCGTGTACAGTGGAAGTGCTGCAATATACCTTCTTCCTGGCATGTTGACTCTTTAAAATTTACTATATAACCAATATGGCCTAATGCTGGTTCATTCTCTATTTCAAAGCGAACTTTCTCACCACACTCAGGATTTCCACACCTTTCTATGTAGTATGCACCTTCAGTACAAGTTGCCTCATGCTTTTCAAGTATTACACCTGGTATATGGTCATGTTCAGGAATTTCAACTGTTATTCTCTTATTACAAACACTACACTCATGATATTTCTCACCCTTAGTGTGAAGTGTTGCATGTATTGTTATTACCCAATCCTTCCAAGTGTGTTCGCTCTTATCAATTTCTGTACCACACCATATGCACTGATACCAGTGGTGGGTTTCACTTTGATGAAGTATATTATCAGAGACATGGTGATCAACCTTAGGAATTGTAACATCGCTAATTTCTTGTGTTCCATTTTCATCACTAAATGCACCACCACAACGGTCACATCTAAAATAGCCAATATTACCTTGACTTAGACAAGTTGGTTCTGTAGGCTCAACCCATACTAATGGATAGAAGTGTCCAACAGCAGGAACAGATACATCATTAACTGAGTTTTGAGCATAGCTATCTGTAAAGATTTTATTACAATCATCACACTGCCAATATTCGATAGAACCATTAGTTGTACATGAGGCTTTTACTTCTGCATGATGAATTAGCTTACCCCAAACAGGAACTGCATCCTTATTATTAGGATCAATTGGCATACCATTGTAAACAAAAGTATTACCAGCCTTCCAACCAATAAAGTGATAACCACTCTTCATTAAGGTTGGAAGATTAGCCCACTTAGGCCCATCCTTATCACCAGTAGTTTTAACAATACTTAGATTTTCTGCCTTAGCTAAGGAGCCTTCTTTAATCTTCTCTACATTTACATCAAGAGTAAGCTCTTTAAGATTTACTGAGTCATTAATATTTTCAAAGCCTGCAAACTCTTTAATTGGCATCGCACCGAAGTCTGTATGTACATACCCAGGAACTGATACAGTAGTGAGTTTTGCACCTTCAACTACCGATGCAATATAGTAGGTTCTATCAGGTGAGAGAGTAAATTTTAAATATGGGTAAATAAAGTAGTTAACATCATTTTCACCCTTACTCACATTGTTTAGCTCTCCAGAGCAGGAAGTTAAAAGTATTAAAATTGATAATAGTAAAAGAAGTACTTTTTTAATCATCTTAACACCCCTCTAAAACCTTATATCTACAGAAAGTGCTATTGGGTCGATAAAATAAGACATGGATGAGTAGTACTTATCTTCGGCTTTACTATAGGATGCTATGAATCGTGTTTGCAGCCCAAAGCTAAGATGTGAGTTGATTATTAAGTCAAGTCTAAGCCTAGCTCCAAGTAAAGAGCTAATACTATAAACATTTGCATTAATACCCATTAAGGCACCAGCAAATATACCAATAGATGAAGTTACTTTGTTTTTGTTTAAAAACTTATAATCAAAGCCACCATAAGCTTTAAAGTAAGTAACCTTAAAGGCATAAGGTATTACTGTTTCTTTCTTCATTTGGTAGCCATATCCACTACCTAAATAAAGTAAAGCTTTCTTACTTATTTGGTATCCAAGCTCACTATCTATTGAATAGCCATAGTTTGTAACAGTAAGGTACTTCGCATCCTTTATATTATGACCATGAATAAAATCGTAGATAGCTATACTATATGGGGATGCTGTAACTCGTAAGGATATCTTCTTATCATTTATTTCCTTTACAGGCAAAAAGCCTACTCTTCCCCTCTCATTCCAGGAACCATCATTACCTTGCTCTTCAAGTGTAAAGATAGATAAATTATTTGTTTTAAAGTTAGAAAGTAATACTTTATTATCACTTATCTCAGTTGGCTCTGAGCCATCTAAAGAATAACGAAGATTACTATTATTAATATTCCAGCTAAAGGAAGCATCAACTGCTTTCTTTTTTGTTTTAAATATTTTTGAAGAAAACTCATTACCATCACTATCAGTGAAGTAAATTACATCAGAGCTTGTAAGATTAATTGTAACAACTCTATTTTCAGGGATAGAGCAATTAACAGCTTTATCATAAGAATAAGCTTTAATATTGCTTGGAACGACAAAGGATACAGTAGAAGCGCATAGTATTGCTAATGAAAATAGTAAATAAAACAAAAGTAAAATGACTCTCTTCATACTTCCCCCATATATGATTTAAGTCAGTGGGATGTTACTCCTACGGGCTACAGCTATATACATTAAGTATCTGCTTTGGCAAAGGTTTTACCTAGTTTAGTAATACCCCCCCCCGGTATGCTTTTGTCAAGAGTTTTTACTTCGTTTTAGCAAAAAAAAACGTAGTAATAGGAAAATCTACTACTACGTTATTAATAATTGTTAACTAACTAGATTACTCAGTTACGATTGTTGCATACTTTCTGTTGTTTCTTTCAATATAAGCAACCTTACCTGCAACCTTTGCAAAGAGTGTGTAATCAGAACCAAGGCCTACATTCTGACCTGGGTGGATGTTTGTACCATGCTGTCTAACTAAGATTTCACCAGCCTTTACATCCTGACCACCGAATCTCTTAACACCAAGACGCTGTGCGTTTGAATCGCGTCCGTTACGTGATGAACCACCACCTTTCTTATGTGCCATGTTAGATCCTCCTTAGCCTTCAATCTTGTTGATTGTAATTAAAGTATATTGTTCTCTGTGACCCTGAGTTCTTCTGTAACCCTTTCTTCTGTGGAACTTATAAACCTTAACCTTATCACCTTTGACTTCGCTGCCAACTGTAGCAACTACCTTAGCACCAGCAACATATGGTGTACCGAAAGTAGCCTTATCACCGTCAACAACAGCGAGAACCTTGTCTGTTTCATAAGCTGAACCCTCTGCGAGAGAGAGAAGATCGACCTGCAGTGTTTCACCTTCAACAGCTTTATACTGCTTGCCGAGAATTTCAACGAGTGCGTACATATCTAAAGTATCCTCTGTATTCTTGTTTTTTCTTTGGCTATTATTAATATTTTTTCTAATTCAAACAATAAGAATAAAAATAAAAACTTCTTTTTTTAAGCTTTTTTCCACTAGATAATCTACCGAACGTTAGATAGAATTAAAACATGACTAAAATAGATATTTTAAATGCATCAATATCAATTATTTCATTAGAAGGCTTTGAAAAGCTAACACTCTCAACACTTGCTGATAAATTAGGAGTAAAGAAGGCTTCAATATACTACTACTTTTCATCAAAGGATGAAATAATACTTTCACTATATGAAAATGCAAAAAAAATACTATCGCGCTTTACATTTAATATTAACTTCTCACTCTCTTCAGCAGAAGTTTTAACTGCTGTATATACTCACTGGGAAAAAATATATAACGATAAGGAGTTTAGCTTATATCTATCACTTATAGAGCAAAGATATATGATCGATGATGAAGCCTTTGAAATAAAGAACTCACTAGATCTAATGATCGAAGCTCAAAGCGATGCTGTAATAGAGAACCTAATTGAGAGAAAAAAGCTTTTCTTTCCTAATAAAAAATTACTCTCCTTTCTTTTTTCTGCTTCAGCAAAGGAAAGCTTAAAAAGAGAGGAGAGTGAAAGCTTTATAGAGGACTTTATCTCTTCATTCTCACATTGACTCTAAGAATGGGATACCAACTAAGCTAAATGCATTCTTAAGGACCTGAAGAACCATCTTAACTAGATTAATTCTTGCAACTACTAGCTCCTTACTATCGGCCTTTAGGATTTGGTTATCATGATAGTAGTGGCTAAAGGTCTTACTAATATCATATAAGAGAGTACAAATAATACTTGGGTCATAACCCTCACCAGCCTTTTTAACTACCTCTGGGAAGGAAGCAATTAGCTTGATTAGTGCCTTTTCATCATCACATGTATATAGTGATGGATCAAATGGAGTATCCTTATACTCATCCTTAACCTCATCAAACTTTGAGAGCATTGAGGAAATACGAGCACCCATGTACTGCAAATATGGTCCAGTATTTCCTGAGAATGCGATAGATTCAGCAGGATTAAAGATCATATCCTTCTGAGGTGTTACCTGTAATAGATAGTAGTTAAGCGCTGATAGAGCAATCTTTCTTGCTGTCTCATCGATATCGCCAACCATATCCTCTCTTTCTTTTTCAATAATTTCTGCCTTTGCAAGCTCAGAAAGGTTAGCTAAGAGGTCATCTGCATCAACAACTGTACCTTCTCTAGATTTCATTCTACCATTTGGAAGATTTACCATACCATATGAAAGATGGTGTAGCTCATCAGCCCAAGTGTAGCCTAATAGCTTTAAGCACTGGAAGAGTACCTTAAAGTGGTATTGCTGCTCTGAAGCAACTACATAAATAAGTGAATCAAATGGATAATCCTCATGTCTTGAAACAGCTGTACCAAGGTCCTGAGTAATATAAATTGAGGTTCCATCCTTTCTAAGAAGAACCTTTTTATCAAGACCGATGTTAGTTAAATCAACCTGGACAGAGCCATCTGTCTCACGATAGAAAACACCCATATCTAAGCCCTTCATTACTTCACTCTTACCAAGCTTATAGGTATTTGACTCATAGTAATATTTATCAAAGGAAATACCCATATTCTTATAGCTTTCAGCTAAGCCATCAAGTGTCCAGCCATTCATCTTCTCCCAAAGAGAAATGACCTCCTTATCACCATCCTCCCACTTTTTAAGCATGCTCTGTGGCTCTGCATTAGCTTTGCTTACTGCTTCTGCTTTTATTTCCTCTTTAACCTTTTCATCATCATTTTCATGACCAAGAAGTGCCTTTTCAACACACTCCTTTTCATATTGAGCATATCTTACATAGTAGCGGCCAACAAAGTGGTCACCCTTTTCTCCTGTTGACTCAGGAGTTTCATCACCACCGAAGGTTTTATAAGCCCACATACTCTTACAAATATGGACACCGCGGTTATTAATCAAATTAACCTTCATAACCTCAGCACCATTTGCCTTTAATATCTCAGATACACTCATACCAAGAGAGTCATTTCTCATATGACCAAGGTGTAAAGGCTTATTAGTATTTGGGCATGAGAATTCAATCATAACCTTCTTTCCAGAAAGAGATGAATTCTTACCAAATGACTCTCCTTCACTGAGGACTTTCTCATAAAGCTCCTTAGCTAAGGATGAGGTATTTAACTTTAAATTTAAATATGGACCTGCAACTAAAAGCTCTCCCTGAGGAAGATCTTCTCTCTTCTCTAAACGAGCTTTAATTTCATTTGCAATAACAGGTGGAGCACTCTTAAAGGCCTTTGCAAATGAGAACATTGGGAATGCAACATCACCCATCTCTGGCTTTGGAGGGGTAAGCACCTGAATATCTACACTTATGTCTGCACCCTTCTCTAAAGCTAATTCTTTAACTTCACTTTCAACTAGCGCTTTCCATTGATCTTTTATTTTTTGTAACATAATAACTCCAAGCTAAATATATAAAATTAATACTTATTTCTCAACAGGGACGGATAGTTACTTCTCCACTAGAAATGTGCTCTATTTCACCATCCTCATACATAACTACAAGATGAGCATTATCATCAACATCTAAACACTTAGCCTTTTTAATACTATCGAGCTTTATAACATTAATATCTAAGCCAATTACAAAGCACTTTTCTCTGTAGCGCTTAATGTAGTTTTCCTCATGTAGAGATGAAAGTACCTTTTCAATTTGCAAAGCTAAGAACTCAGAGCGAGTCAATGGAGCATTTCCATTAGGATAGAGAGAGATACAAATATCCTTTAACTCATCAGGAAAGACTTTAGTTAAGTAATTTACTCCGATTCCTATTATTACCTCACTAACTCTATTTTCCTCTAAGCTAATTACACCCTCAGTTAATATTCCAACACACTTTTTATTATTTAGATAAATATCATTTACCCACTTTATCTTTGTATTAAAGCCTAAGCTATCGATTGCATCGGCAGTTCCTAAGCAGGAACGTGTAGTAACACTTTCTGTATTGAAGCTATCATCATTTTCAATAACTAAGGAGTAGTAGGTTCCCCATTTATTTGAAATAAAGCTTCTACCTCTTCTACCTCTTCCACCTGTTTGAACCTCAGCAATAACTACAAATGGAGCTTTTACTCCACTACTTAATAATCGCTTTGCTTCTGTATTTGTTGAATCAATTTCAGGATAGTAAAAAACTGGAATTTTTATTAAGCCTTCTAGAGTCTCCTTACTCATGATATCATCGCTGATTAGCTTATACCCCTTCTTAGTTAAGCCTTCAATTTCATAGCCACTATCACAAAGAGCCTTAACACCCTTCCATATAGATGCTCTACTAACCTTTAAGAGCTCTGCCATCTCCTCGCCGGAGATATATCTGTCACGATTGTTTTCTAATATTTTTAAAACTTCTTCTTTTGTTGACATAGCTAAATAATAAATCATTTGTAAAATTGGCGATAGACAAAACATACAATTATTTGTAAACTCTGATTCGTTCTTTGGAGGTTTACAATGAATAGAACAAAGATTTTAAAGACAGTTACAATCGCACTCTTTGCAGCACTAATTGCAGTAGGAGCCTTCATCAAGATTCCTCTCCCACCAGTTCCTATCACACTTCAAACACTCTTTACTTTGATCGCAGGACTACTACTTCCTCTTTCAATTAGTACAGCCTCTGTATTTGTTTATCTATTCTTAGGTGCCATCGGCTTACCTATCTTTACATCTGGTGGTGGTATCGCAGCTCTTACAGGACCAACAGGTGGTTACTTAATTGGTCTTCTACCAGCTGTAATAGTTGCAGGCTTAATGCTTAAGAAGAATAAGAAGTACTCCTTTATCTACTACTTAATCGTTTCTATCGTAGCAACTGTAGTTATTTACATACCTGGCTTATTCTGGCTTGGATACTCAAGACATCTAACACTTGCTCAAACGTTAGCAGGAGGACTCACTCCTTTTATTGTTGGCGATGTATTAAAAATGATAGTAAGCTCACTTGTTGCATTTAAGCTTCGTGACTATGTTGGCAAGCTATTAAGCGAAAACGAAGAAGAATAATTAGTTTTTCTCTTTTTATTCACTCGATTTTGGTGTTATATTTCGTCCATGAATGTTGAGCGATATATTTGCAATTATTTAGCATCATTTGATAGAGTAAAGAGAGTACACCACTTTCAAGGCTTAACGGCTCTTCCTAGGATGGAGGATGTAGCAACATTAATAAAATCCCTAATGGAGCTACTCTTTCCCGGAAGAGCTAAAGAAAGTTGCTGTGAAACACTTGAATGTGTTATTAAAGCCGAGATGGAAAGATTTTCATCTATCTTAGAGGAAGAGGCTCTACTAGCTCTCCTCTATGAGGGCTTAAGCCAAGAGGAAGCTAAAAAACGAGTTGAAGAAATAGTTGATATAGTATTAACAGAGCTTCCAAATATTCGAACACTTATAAAAAAAGATGCTGAAGCTGGCTTTAAGGGCGACCCAGCAGCTAGAAGCCAACACGAAATAATTCTCTGCTATCCAGCATTAAAGGTATTAGCTGTCCATCGTGTTGCACATCTATTATTTACAGAGAAGCTTCCATTAGTTCCAAGAATGATGAACGAGCTTATGCATAGAGAAACTGGTATTGATATCCACCCAGGTGCTCAAATTGGTGAAAGCTTCTTTATTGACCATGGAACAGGTGTAGTAATTGGTGAAACAACAGTTATTGGAAACAATGTTAAAATCTATCAGGGTGTTACCTTAGGAGCACTATCCTTTCCAAAGGATGGCTGTGGTATGCTATTAAAGGGAGCAAAAAGACACCCAACTATTGGAAACAATGTAACAATTTATGCAAATGCAACTATACTAGGTGATATAACAATTGGGGACAATACAACAATTGGCTCCTCAACCTGGATTAAAACCTCAATTCCAGCCAACTCTCGTGTTATGATCCCAGACCCTGAAATAATTATTACAGAAAGAATTAAGAGGCAGCCCTCTTAAACTCCTTACTAGTTATATATCTCATTGTAAGGTAGCTAGCCATACCTCCAACAAGGTTACTAATAGGTTCTGCAGCAACTACACCATCACTACCCATAAAGAGTGGAAGTATAATTGTTAGTGGAACTACAATTATTATCTTTCTAAAGAGGGAGAAGAATATTGCTTGCTTTGCTTTTCCAAGTGCAACAAAGGTGCTTTGACCAACCTGCTGGAAGCTCATAAATACAAAGAGTGAGAAATATATTCTTAACGCCCTAGTAGTTACCTCTACCATTTGAGTATCACTTGAGAATAAGCGGATGTACATCTGCGGGAAAAGCAAGATAGTAAGTGTAAAAATAGATGTAAATGTCGCAGATACCATTATAGCAAAGTTACTTGCCTTCATAACTCTATCAAAGCGCTTAGCTCCATAGTTATAGCTCATTACAGGGCTAGTAGCACTTGTAAGGCCATTTACAGGAGTTGAGAAGATCTCTCTTACAGAGTTAATAATAGTAAATGCACCAACTAAAAGATCTCCACCATATAAGAGTGCCATTCTATTACAAACAATTTGTACTGCAGAGTTTGTTGCACCCATAATAAAGCCAGAGGTTCCGAGAGTTACTATACTCTTTACTCTCTTTGCTTCAAGAATCATTTCCTCTCTTTTAAGCTTTAATATAGGCTTAGAGCTAGTTAAGAACTTAAGTACCCATAGTGCTGATACACATTGTGAGATACAAGTTGCAAGGGCTGCACCCTTAACGCCCCAACTAAAAATAAAGATAAATAGTGGGTCAAGGATAAAGTTTAATAGTGCACCTATTAAAACAGTCTTCATTCCAATATTTGAAAAGCCCTGGCTATTAATAAATGCATTCATTCCAGTTGCAATTAAAGAGAATGTAAAGCCAATTGAGTATATTCTTAAATACTCAATTGCATAACTAATTGTTTTCTCACTAGCACCGAAAATATATAAAAGTGGAGAAGCAAAGCACTGTGTAATAATAGTTAAGACTACTCCAGTAATTACTAATAGAGCGAAGCTATTTCCCATTATTAATCCTGCTTCCTTTAAATTCCCCTTTCCTCTTTCGATACTCGATAGAGGACTTCCTCCATTAAAGCCATAGAGGTTTGTAAAAGCAGCAACAATTTGAATGATAGGAAAGCAGAGACCAACACTAGTTAGTGCAATTGGCCCAACACCTGGAATGTGTCCTATGAATATTCTATCGACAATAGAATATAATAGATTAACAAATTGCGCTGCGATCATAGGAAGCGCAAGTCTTATTATTGTTGATTTTACTTTTGGAGAATCAAAATCAGCTTTCATCTACAATAAATACACCTTTTTTTTCTATGTGTCCCTTTAATATCTCACCTCTTTGAGCATTTAATGGAACACTATCTATCTTTACCTTTAAGTAGTTTCCGGTAGTTCCATAGAACGCACCATTTTTCCTACTTTCTAATAGTACCTCGCTTTTTTTACCAATTTGACGAGTGATATAAGCATCACTTAGCTTATTTGAAAGCTCTCTTAAAATTAAAGCTCTCTCATCTCTTACTCGCTCCTCAACTCTATCTTTTGCATTCATCAATGGAGTATCAGGACGAGGTGAAAATGGGAAGACATGAAGAGCTGCAAATTGCTTCTCCTCTAAGAAGCGTCTTGTGATCTCAAAGTCCTCTTCCTCTTCTCCAGGAAGTCCTGTTATTACATCACAAGCTATAAAAGGGTCATCCTTAACAGCTCTTAAATTAGATATAACCCACTCTAAGTGTGAAGCTGAATACTTTCTATTTACTCTCTTTAATACCTTATCACTTGCACTTTGAAGAGGAATATGAAAGTGAGGATGCATTCTTACATCACTACAAGCCTCAATTAGCTTTTCATCAATATGGTCAGGCTCCATAGAGGATAGTCTTAATCTTGTATTAAGAGAGAGCTTTGGTAATAAGCGTAGTAATACACCACCAAGACCTTCTCCCTCATGGTCATACATAGTAAGGTTAACACCAGTTAGAACGATCTCTCTAAAGCCAGAGCGCTCTAGCTCTAAGGCTCTAGCAATAACCTCATTAGGATCTAAAAACTGACTTTTACCTCTTGCAATATGAACACGGCAGTAGGCACACTCATTATCACACCCCTCTTGAATCTTTAAATATGCTCTAGAGTGGTATGAAAATGATTGAGCATTGTAGCTAAATGGAGAGGTTTCAACCTCTGCAAATGATGAAACACTATCAAATAAAGAGATATTAGCTACTAGGGAGGTTTTTATATGCTTAGCTAAATCAAGTAGAGATGCCTTCTTAACAAGAGGAATACAAATAATATTATCGCTTAAGCTCTTTATCTCCTTTTCATTCATCTGAGCATAGCAGCCAGTGACAACTACTGCTTCACCCTTCTTTGAAAAGATTCTAATCATCCTACGAGCCTTTTGCTCTGCCTTACTCGTTACAGTACAGGTATTTACAATATAAAGAGAGGCTTCATCATTTTCCTTTACAATTTCATAGCCTTCCTTTAAGAAGCTATCACAAATTGCTTCACTCTCACATTGATTAAGTCTACAGCCAAGAGTATAAACACAAACCTTCAATGATCCCCCTCCTGCTCAGCTAGAGTATTTAATACCTTCTCTATCGCAACCTGAAGTGATAATCTCATCTCCTTAGCGTAAGGATTATATTTTTGAAGATCATAAAATAGTGTAATTGGGTCATTACAGGTTTGCTCAACTATAGTCATCAAAGACTTATATCCTTGAGTTGCAATAGGAGTTGGGCACATTCCTAGCTCACTTAAGGTACGACCAACGAAGTGTGTAACGCCTTGAGAGTAAGCAGCCTCCTTATCGTGGTGACGAGGAGTCATCTCGAGTACATCAAGACCAATACGTACAAAGTAATCCTTAATTAAGGTATATCTTTCATCCTCACTAATTTTGCAAAGTACAATAGGTAATCCCTTAATTCCATTTTTAGCACTATCAGGGCCAAACATTGGGTGTGATGCAATTAAACAATACTCATCCTTATTAAGATTATTTTGCATCCACATTGTTGGATATGTTTTTACAGAGCAAGTATCTAATACTATTGCACCCTTTTTAATTCTTGAAGAGACACGCTTTAACACATCCTCAAAAGATGAAATAGCAACACAAAAGAATAATATATCTGAAGAGAGGACCTCATCCTCACTCACCGCTTCAACACCAAAAGGTAATTTATGATTACTTCTTGAGTATCCAACTACTTTAGCATCGCTTGAAAATGGATGACGAGCTAACATAGAAGCCCAGAAGGAACCAAATCTACCAAGTCCATATACACCAATCTGCATAGGACAAAGATATATTTATTCTTTCTTTTTTACAATTATCTAAATAAAATTGTATACAATTATTACTACTTCAAAGCTCTGAAGGCCTTAAAGAAGAGCTCCCAAAACCTCTCTAGGTTTGCATCAACACCTAAAAAGACCTTAGCATTTTCATCGATATCACTAGTAACAGTTCTACCATATGTTAATGCTCCCTTAGTCTCAACATGTACATTACGCTGTTCAAATTTAAATATTGTAGGGTCAGCTAAATATGCAATAGTACATGGGTCGTGCATATGAGGCATTGAGTTATTATTTATCTTGTTTGCTTTAATATAGAAATCAAGCTGTGATAGCAAAAGCTTTTTATAGCTACTATCCTTTTCACTCTTTATTTTTTCAAGTATTTCTTCATCAAGAATTACTTTAAGAGTAACATCTAAAGGCATAGCAACTACTTCAGCACCACAGTTAAAGACTATCTCAGCAGCCTCAGGGTCTCCCCAAATATTAAACTCTGCACTATCAGTTGCATTACCTCTTCCCATAGAGCCGCCCATTACAACTATTCTCTTTAAGCTCTTAGCAAAATCTGGATGAGCTTTAATACAAATTGCTAAATCTGTATATGGACCAACAGAAACGAAGGTAATCTCTCCTGGGTTATTTAAAACTGTATTAATTGCCCAAAGAATACCATTACCCTTACACTCCTGCTTCTTTCTCTTTTCAAAGGTAGTGCCATCGAGTCCACTCTCACCATGGAAATCACCTGCAGCAACTACATCCCTTAAAAGAGGCTTTGATGAGCCATAAAATACAGGGCACTCAAGGCCTACTGCCTCTGCAACATTTAATGTATTTTCTAGCGTTTTAGAGAGAGCAACATTACCATTAGTTGCAATTAATCCTAAAACGTCAATTTCATCTCTTAGTCCAGCTGCCATTGCAATAGCAATTGCATCATCATGACCTGTATCAACATCAAAAATAATCTTTTCCATATTGCTTATAAATGATAAACAAATGCTTCCTCAGCACTTATTCTAATCCTCTCTCTTTCCTCTTCATCGGGATAGCCAAAGGCAATAACGATACCGACCTCTTCATCATCTTTATCAAGCTTTAATGCAGAGATAACCTTATCATTATCATACCCCTCTATAGCACAGCTTTGAACACCAAGCTCAGCTGCCCTAGTCATCATATTAGCGCATGCAATATAGCTTTGGCTTCTAGACCATGAATCAAGTGAGTTATTATCTCTTAAAAATTCATAGTACCCCTTATAGTCATCTATAAATTCATCTAGAGTTGATGGAAATCTTATAGCTCTTTTCTTGATAAACTCACTCATTGGATCAAAAAAGTGTCCTCTTTTAGTAGTAATAACTACAGTAATAGGAGCGCTCTTCATACTCTCTTGGTAAAAGCAGGAAGATAGGAGGTTTTCACTTTTACAAACATGGAAGGTCCAAGGCTCTAAGCCAAAGGAGGTTGGAGAGAGTCTTCCTGCTTCTAAAATCTCATCTATAACCTCTCTTGAAAGCATAGTACTTTTATACTTCTTACAAGCAAAGCGATGACGAAGAATAGTATTTACATTACTCATTTTGCATCCTCTACTATAGTCTCAAGAGCAAGCTTAATCATATTTCTGTTTCCTTCCATTCTCTCTTCATCTTTAAAGGATTTTCCATTAACACAGTTATCTGTCATTGTAAGAATTGAGAGCGCTCTTTTCTTTAAATACATCGCAGTTGAATAAAGAGCATATGTCTCCATATCTTGAACTAAGGCACCAACTCTAGCCCAAGACTTCCACTCATCTGCTCCAAGAGCGTTGTAGGATGAAAAGTAATCAGAGGAAAATACCATACCTGCACTATGCTTTAGCTCTAGCTCCTCAGCCTTCTTTAAAGCTAAAGTAAATAGCTTTGCATTTGGGCATGGAGATAGTGTTCCGGAGAGGTTATATTGATGAGCCCAAGCAGAATCTGTACTGGCACTCATAGCTAATACAAGCTCTCCAACCTCTAATTCCTCTTGAAGCCCGCCTGAGGTTCCGATTCTTATGATTGTATCAACATCGTAATGAGTAAATAGCTCATATGAGTAGATGCCACAGGAAGGACCACCCATTCCTGATGCCATTACACTTACCTCAATTCCCTTATATTTACCAGTGTAGCCAAGTATCCCTCTAACATCTGTAACTAGCTTCGGATTTTCAAAGAAATTCTCAGCGACGAACCTTGCTCTATTAGGGTCCCCCGGTAGGAGGACCTTCTTAGCGATTTCATTAATTTTTGCTCTATTATGTGGTGTCATGATGAACTCTTATTATATGGCTTACCACATGACTGAGGTGCGTAATCTCTTCCGGAGAAGATGACTAATGCAAGCAGTGTTACGAGGTAAGGAAGGATATTGAAGACCTCTGAAGGAAGTGCCTTTAGTGCTGTAAAGTTTGTTGAAAGAACTGCTAAGGCTTGAGCTCCACCAAACAGTAAAGCAGCACCAGTAACACCCCATGGTGTCCAACGGCCAAAAGCAACAGCTGCTAGAGCTATAAAGCCTCTACCATTAATTAAATTTGATGTGAACTGAATAGTTTGTGTTAATACAACACAGCCACCAGCAAGACCACCTAAGATACCTGAGATAAATACACCAGTATATCTAATTCTTCTAACATTAATACCAGCACTATCTGCAGCTGCAGGGTGTTCACCACATGCTCTTAGATGCATTCCAAATGGAGTCTTATAGAGCATAAACCAGCTAATAGCAACTACTGCAATTGCGATATAGAAGGTTGGGTAGAAGCCAAGCTTATCGGTTAGCATACCAACTCTAAACTCCTTAGAGCGATCCTGAGAGAAGAGAATTTGACATGCAAATACTGTAATACCATCTGCAAGAAGGTTAATACCTGTACCAGATATAGTTTGCTCAGCCTTTAGATCTATAGCAGCAACACCATGAATAAGTGAAAATAATCCAGATACTACCATACCTGCAAGGAGTGCAACAGCTAGAGAATATCTTCCGCAGCCAGCTGCTTCCATTAGAAAATGTACACTTGCTGCTGTACATGCTCCAATACTCATTAAGCCCTCAAGAGCGATATTTACTACACCACTCTTTTCACAAATCATACCGCCGATTGCTGTGATTAATATTGGTGCAACAATCATCATGATTGTTGGAATTGATTGAAAAATCATCATACTTTTTGAGCCTCCTTTCTCACAAGAACACGTGAGCGGTAAGCCTTAACTAGCTCGAGCCCGCTTCTAAGTGCGATAAAGATTACTATTAGGCCTTGTATGATAAATGTAATCTCCTTAGGAATATTCATTCCCTGCATTATTGATTGTGATTGCTTAAGAACACCAAAGAGTAAGCCCGCGAGGAAGATTCCTAATGCTCTAGAGTTACCAACTAACGCAACAGCAATACCCATAAAGCCATAGTTATCCATTCCCTGAATAATTCTTCCTGTTGTATATGCTCCTCCAAGAAGAACACATGCACCTGCTAAGCCAGCAAATGCACCTGAGATAGCCATTGAGGAGGCAATTGCACTATCTGCATTAATACCTGAGCATCTTGCAGCATCCTTATTATAACCAGTTGCTCTAAAGGCAAATCCCATCTTAGTCTTTTCCATGATAAACCAATAGATTAAGCAAGCAGCTATCATAAAGAAGAAGCCAATATTAAGGTTTGAAGTCTTTATTAAGAATTTTGATAATAAGGCTCCACTTTGTAGTGGTGCTGTCTGATATGTTCTATTTGTAAGACCTGCAGGCATCTTAAATGCTATAATTCTAAATAGATATAGTGCGATGTAGTTAAGCATGATTGTAGCTACTACCTCACTAACCTTATATTTAGCCTTTAAAAAGCCTACTATACCACCCCAAATAGCACCTGCAACTATTGCAACTAATAAGCAGATTAACCACTGGAAAGGAAATGAAGGAATACAAACTGCTACAGCCTGAGCTGCTAGCATACCAACTATGTACTGACCTTCAGCTCCAATATTAAAGAGTCCGACTCTCGCAGCAAAGCCCATTGATAAGCCACAGAGGATGTACGGTATAGAGTAAGCTAGTGTCTCACCAACATTTCTGAAGTTCCAAGCACCATTCTTACCTGCCTTACCAATAATTGACTGTCCAATTGCTTTAAATAATCCTGCAGGATTTCTACCTACTAATAAAACTAGAATAGTACCAATTATAAAGCCTAAAATAACTACAGCAACAGAGGTTGCTCCCTGACTTGATAAAAACCAATCAAGGAAGCTTTGTTTTTCTTTATTCTTCATCACTTACCCTCCTTTGCTTTAATACCTGTCATCATCAAGCCGATTTCCTGACTAGTAACCTCTCCCGCATCAAATACACCAACGATAGAGCCCTTTGAAATAGTTGCAATTCTATCACAAAGATTCATTACCTCATCTAGCTCAAAGGAAATTAGTAATACACCACGTCCCTTATCACGCTCTTCAACTACACGCTTTCTAATGTATTCAATTGCACCTACATCAAGACCACGAGTTGGCTGAGCAACGAGTAATACATCAGGGGATAGAGAAATTTCACGAGCAACAATAACCTTTTGCTGGTTACCACCAGATAAGGAGCCTGCAGGAGTATGTGGTCCCTGTGCAGTTCTAATATCAAACTCCTCAATAAGCTTAACTGCACTTTCATCAATTGCTTTATAGTTTAGAACGCCAAACTTACCTGTATACTTTGGACTATAGAAATCTTTAAGGACAATATTCTCTGCAACTGTTAAGCCCGCAACTAAGCCATGCTTTTGTCTATCCTCAGGGATATGACCCATACCCTCTTCAATTCTTTCTCGAATAGTGTCCTTATTAATTACCTTTCCAGATAGAATAACTTCACCACTTTGTATAGGACTTAAGCCGGAGAGCGCATATAGAAGCTCACTTTGACCATTACCATCGACACCAGCGATACCAACTATCTCACCACGTCTTACATCGAGAGATAGGTCCTTAACCTTCATAGTACCGATACTATCCTTTACACAAAGGTTTTTAATCTCAAGGACCTTTTCACCTGGCTTACATGGTGCTTTATCGATATCAAACTTAACAGAGCGTCCTACCATCATAGTAGCAAGCTCCTGCTCACTTGTATTTGGAGTAATATCGATACAACCTATAAACTTTCCACGTCTAAGAACAGAGCATCTATCTGCAACTGCCTTTATTTCCTTAAGCTTATGAGTAATTAATACTATAGTCTTTCCCTCTGCCTTAAGCTTTCTAATAATCTCCATAAGCTCGTCGATCTCTTGTGGAGTTAGTACTGCAGTAGGCTCATCTAAGATGATAATATCTGAGTCAGAATATAAGGTTTTTAGAATTTCTACTCTCTGCTGCTGACCTACAGTGATATCATCTATCTTCGCTCTTGGATCTACCATAAAGCCATAGCGTTCAGATAGCTCACGTACTCTCTTTTCAGCTTGATTAAGAGATACAATTCCAAATCTATTTCTAGGCTCTCTGCCGAGTACGATATTCTCAGTAACAGTATAGTTATGAACCAGTTTAAAGTGCTGATGTACCATACCGATACCTAAGGCAGTAGCAACATTTGGATTTTTAATATCAACAGCCTGTCCGTTAATCTTAATTTGTCCACTATCTGGGGCATATGCACCAAATAGAATACTCATTAGAGTACTTTTTCCGGCTCCGTTTTCTCCTAAGATAGCATGGACCTCATTTTTCTTTATTCTGAGGTCAACATTGTCATTTGCGATTATCCCAGGGAAAGTCTTGGTAATTCCAAGCATTTCTATAGCATATTCACTCATAAATATTCCTTTATGGTATACTTCTTTCCTCAAGTCTTGAAGAAAGAAGTATACGGGCACAAACAGTGCCCGCATAGCTTTTATCAGTCGTCAATAGCTGAAAGACCTGCTGGAACTAAGCCCTTAGCAAGTGCAGCCTTATAAGTTTTATCAATTACGATAGAACCATCTAAGATACCCTTAACAGCCTTATCTGCTGCTTCAATAGCTTCCTGAGAGAGAGCTGGGTTAGCCTTTGAATATCCAACACCTTCATTTGCAAGGTTCTGAGTTACAACACCACCCTTCCATGTACCATCCTTAGTCTTTGTAAGAGCATCAAATGTTGAGTTCTCAACCTTCTTAATCATTGATGTTAATACAGCTGATTCACCATTAGTACCATATAAGCCATCCTCATACTGATCTGAGTCTACGCCGATAGCCCATACATTCTTACCAGCCATTCTATATTCCTTAGCCTGAGCAATTGTACCACCACCTGTACCACCAGCTGCTGAGAAGATGCAGTATACACCACTATCGTACCAGTTCTTAGCCATAGCCTTAGCAAGCTCTGGCTTACCCCAGTCGTTAGCATAGTAGTCTACGAACTCTGCATTAGGATAAATTGATTTAATACCCTCGAAGTAACCAATTTCGAACTTTGTGATTGTAGCACCTGGAACACCACCGATAAAGCCAAACTTAGGATTTTCAATTCCATCCTTCTTAGCCTGCATTGCAGCTGCAACACCTACTAAGTAAGAGCCCTGCTCCTCTTCATAGATGTACTGGATAAGATTTTCTCTATCTGTTAAGTAATCTACGTCAACGATGATGAAGTTCTGATCAGGATACATAGCTGCAACTTCATTTAATGCATCGCCCCATGTAAAGCCTGTAGTGATGATTAAATCCCAATCACCCTCAGCTGCATTTTTGAGGTTTGGAATATATTCATCTGTACTCTGAGCTGTGATGTTTTCATAGAGAGTACCTCTACCAGCACCTTCATCGCCATAGAAAGCTAAAATACCGCGCCAAGCAGCTGCATTGAAGGATTTATCATCAATACCTGTTTGGTCTGTTAAAAGAACTGCTTTGATCTGATCTGATGAAGCATCTTCCTTTGCACCACTAGCAAAAAGGGAGAAAGCACATAGAGCAATAAGAGCAAAAACTAAAATTTTCTTCATAAAATTTACCTAGCCTATGCTAGAACCTCCTACAATATTACAGAAATTTTTCTGCATTATCAGAATAACACTTTATGGATAAAACTCAATATAAAATGGACAAAAGAATAAAGATAAAATTTTTCTTTTTTAATCTTCTCCTTCCTTTTTATCCTCTCAATTAACTACATATTCTTCGAACGAAAAATATCTGTTTTGTATTTTTCGTTTTAATGTTATATTTTTCGTATATATCTTTCATAATAAAGGTGATTATTTTGAAAACTTGTAAAGAGAAGGCTATAGAGTGGAATATTTCTACACGCGCAGTTAACGTAATGTGCCAAAGTGGAAAAATTGAAGGTGTTAAAAAAGAAAAGGGTGTTTGGATGATCCCAAATAATGCTGAAAAGCCTATAGATGGCAGAACAATTAATGGTAAACAAAGCATCACTAAATTAAAGCCACTACCAATTGGTATTTCAGATTATATCAGAGCTCAGGAAGAATATTACTATGTTGATAAAACACTATTAATTAAGGATTTTCTAGATAAAAAGCCATTAGTTTCTCTGTTTACTCGTCCAAGAAGGTTTGGAAAAACATTAAACATGGATATGCTCAGAGTATTTTTTGAGATATCTGATGAAGATACATCAAAATATTTTATTAATAAACAAATTTGGAAATGCGGAAAAGAGTATCAAGCTCATCAAGGAAAATACCCTGTCATCTTTTTAACATTTAAGGATGTTAAATTTGATAGCTGGACCGCAACTCTAGATAAAATAAAAGGATTACTGCAGGAAGAATATGCAAGACATATTGAGGTTTTAGATAGCAATAAAATATCACAATATGAAAAAGACTACTTTTTAAAAATACTTAATGGTAATGCTAATGAGGTTGATATAAGCTCAGCACTTGAGAGGCTTTCAAAAATACTCGCTATCCACTATAAAAAGAATCCAATTATTATAATTGATGAATATGATACACCTATTCAAGAAGGCTATATAAAAGAGTTTTATGATGAAATAATCAGCTTTATGAGAAATTTCTTTTCAGGAGCCTTTAAGGATAATAAATATCTTTCATATGGTTTTTTAACTGGAATTTTGCGTATCTCTCAAGAAAGCATATTTAGTGGTATGAACAATATTTCAGTGCACTCACTATTTGATGAAGAATATGAAAGCTATTTTGGCTTTACGGAAGATGAAGTAAAAAATATGCTTTCATACTATGGAAAACTAGATAAAGAAACTGAATTAAAGAATTGGTATGATGGATATTTATTTGGTAAAAAAGAAATTTATAATCCATGGTCTGTTATTAATTACATTTCTCGCGATTGTATTCCTCAAGCATATTGGGCAAATAGTGGAAGCAATGAAATTTTACATGAGGTAATGCAAACCTTAAATGATGATAGTGTTCAACGTTTAAATGCACTACTTCAAGGTGAAAAGGTAGTTGCTAGGATTGATCAGAATGTAATATATCGCTCAATCAAAGAAAACTCTCAATATATTTATAGCTTGTTGATAGTTGCTGGGTATTTAAAGCCTGTAACTAAATATATTCAAGAAGATGGAAATTATCTATGTGAAGTAAAGATTCCTAATAAAGAAATTGAAGCTGTATATAGAAGTGAAGTCTTATCAAGCTTAGTCACAAGTGGAGTAATCAAGAGAACTACTATGGATACTATAGTAGAAAGCCTATTTTCTAATAGCTATGAGAGGTTACAGCTTGCTTTATCAGAGTACTTAAATAATTCAATTAGCTTTTTTGACAAAAGCTCTGAGAGCTTTTATCATGGCTTGATGTTAGGACTTCTTGCATTGATGGATAATCAATATATTATTAAGTCTAATAGAGAAGCAGGAGATGGAAGATATGATATCTCGTTATTGCCAAGACAAATAAAATATCCAGCTATAATTATTGAGCTAAAATATCAAAAGAATATTACAGAAGATAAGCTTAATGCTCTTGCACACCAAGCATTATCTCAAATTAATTTATTAAGATATGATTCAGAGTTTAAACAATATGGTTTTGAAAAAGTTTTAAAGTATGCAATTGCTTTTTCAGGTAAAAAAGTAAATGTAGTATCAGAAATATCTTAAAGTCATTTGATAAAAAATCGCTACTATTTTTCTTTAGTAGCGATTTATCTGTCTTAATAAGATTTTATTATTTTACAATAGTACCCATCTGGTTTCTTGCACATGCTGCAGCATTTGATTCATCTGTATCAACGTGCATAGCAAGAGCATAGCTATTTGAAACACGAATAACTGTATCACCAAAGATAGTCTTTCTGCCATTACCATTTTCGATAAGAACATTAACGATCTCACCATTAGTAACACCAAAGTCAGCTGCATCCTTTTCTGTCATGTGGATGTGGCGCTTAGCTACGATAACACCTTCCTTAAGCTCAACCTCACCCTTAGGTCCAATAAGCTTACAAGCACCAGAACCTGCTACATCACCACTCTCTCTAATTGGTGCATCGATACCAATTGAACGAGCATCTGTTGCAGAAAGCTCTACCTGATTAAGTTTTCTACATGGTCCAAGAATAGAAACATTAGCGAGCTCCTTCTTTGGTCCTACAACTGTAATTCTTTCATTAGAAGCGAACTGACCAGGCTGAGAAAGTTCCTTCTTAACTGTGAGCTGATAACCTTCGCCGAAGAGTAATTCAAGTGTCTCCTGTGTTACATGAACGTGCCTTGCACTTGTTTCAACGATAAACTGATTTGCCATGATAATCCTCCAATTAATTAAACACATATTATTATCGTGCAATTTGCTCTTATTCGCAATAGTACACCACTTACCTTATTTTGAATTTTTCTGAAGACCTTGACATTAAGTCCGATATCGTACTTAATTGTAGTATGCGATATTCACATCCTAAATTAAGACGAATAAACCATCTAATATCTGAGCTAGACCATATATATCATGAAGCAGCTCTAAGCTTTAAGCTTACAGATAGTGAGTTTTCTATCCTTTATACACTATGTGTCGAGGGTGATGGCTGTGCTTTAAACCAATTAGTTCAATATGCAGCTCTTCCTAAGCAAACAGTTAATTCAGCCTTAAGAAAGCTTGAAGAAGGAAAAATAATTACTCTTACCTTAAATGGGAAAAGGAAGAAAAATGTAAACCTAACAAAGCTCGGCCAGGAGCTTTGCTTAAAAACTGTAATTAAAGTAATTGAGCTTGAAAATAGTATATTCCTTCTTTGGGGAGAGGAAAAAAGCGATAGATACATCGAAGAGACTAGAGAGTATAACAACCTAATGCAGGAGGGATTAAATAATATATGCAAATCAAATTAAATGACCACTTTTCCTTTAAGCGATTACTAAGATTTACATTTCCTTCTATATTAATGATGCTCTTTACCTCTATATACTTAGTTATAGATGGTTATTTTGTATCGAACTTTATCGGTAAAACTGCTCTTGCTGCAGTAAATATGATATATCCAGTTATCATGATAATTGGATCCCTTGGCTTTATGCTTGGAACTGGTGGAAGTGCTCTAGTTGCAAAAACTATGGGTGAAGGTGATGACGATAGAGCAAAGCAGCTTTTCACAATGCTCTATATCGCATCTATTATAATTGGAGGAGTATTAACAATTCCAAGCTTCATCTTCCTCGATAAAATTGCATACTTTTTAGGTGCTCGAGGAGAGCTTTTAGAAAGCAGTATCACATATGGAAGAATATTACTTTCAACAGTTGTTCTATTTGTAGTTCAAATGGAATCACAAGTTTTTTTCGTAACTGCTGAAAAGCCAAAGCTTGGCTTAGTAATGACAGTACTTAGCTGTGGAACAAATATTATCTTAGACGGATTATTTTGTGCTGTTTTCCACTTTGGAGTTCCAGGTGCTGCAGCTGCAACAGCTATAAGCCAAGCTATTGGAGGAATTATTCCACTTACCTACTTTACATTTAATAGAAGTAGTAGACTCCATTTTACTAAAACAAAATATGATAAAAGTGCACTCCTAAAAAGCTGCTCTAATGGCTTTTCAGAGCTTTTATCAAATACATCTGCTGCAATAATTAGTATGCTTTTTAATGCACAGCTTTTAAGATATGTAGGTGAAAATGGAGTTGCTGCTTATAGCGTATTAATGTATGTAAGTATGGTCTTCGTTGCTATATTCATAGGCTTCTCAGGTGGAATAAGCCCAGTAGTATCATATAACTACGGTGCTGAAAATAATAAAGAATTAAAAAGCATAACTAGAAAGCTAATCTTTTTGATTATAATCTCATCTGCTTTAATGCTAGCCTTCAGCTTATTAATGGCAGCTCCTCTCTCAAAGCTATTTGTCGGCTATGATAAAGAGCTATATGAGATGACAGTAAGAGGATTTTATATATACTCATTCTCCTTTATATTTGCGGGAATTAGTATTTTCTCATCCTCCTTCTTTACAGCTTTAAATAATGGCTTTGTATCTGCATTTATCTCTTTTATGAGAACCTTTGTATTACAATTTATATTTGTAATAGTACTCCCACCATTCTTAGGTGTTGATGGAATCTGGTTATCAATAGTAATTGCAGAGCTTGTCTCCTTCTTTATCTCGATATTCTTCCTGCTTACAAAGAAGAAAGCTTATCACTATTAACTGCTTTAGCAATTTCAACTATTTTCTCAATTGAAAGTGTTTCTGCTCTTTCATTACCAGCAAGATTTGATGAAGCAATAACTCTATCGATATCCTTAAGGTTTAAAGCCTTAAGGTTATTTTTTATAGTTTTTCTTCTTTGAGAGAAAAGTGCTCTATTAACCTCTAAAAAGGTCTCTCTTAAGTCATTTGGAACTAAGCTTTCTTTTCTTTTTTCCATTACAACTACAGCACTTTCAACCTGTGGCTCAGGGTAGAAGCACCCCTTTCTAATTACAAAGGAGAGTGTTGGCTTGTAATCAATTTGACAAAGCACAGAAAAAGATGAGTAATCATCAGAGTTTTCCTTTGCACAAATTCTCTCAACAACCTCTCTTTGAAGTGTATAAACCATTCTTTCTGGTAAAATACTATTTTCTATTAAGCGTGCTATTATTATTGAGCCAACATTATATGGAAGGTTTCCATAGATAATATCAGGAATTTCACTTTGATTTGCTATAGTCTTTAAAGCATCACCCTCGATTAATGTAAAATTAGCTTCATCGCTAAAAGCTCTTTCCTTTAATAATCTGCAAAAGCCCTTATCAATCTCGAAAGCCTTAACCTTTATTCCACTATTTAAGACTAATGAAGTAATAGCACCCATACCTGGACCTATTTCCCAGGCACTTAGGTTTTCTTTATAAGCTATTTTCTCTCTTATAGATTCTCTTGCATTGTGGTCAATTAAAAAGTTTTGACCAAACTTCTTACTCATTGCAAGACCTTCACTTTCAAGGACACTTATTACTTCTTTTACGCTATCATAGTTTAAATTCCACATAGCTAAAAAGAATACTCTACTTACAAAGCCTTTTCAATCGTGCAATTAATATGATAGCTAAAGTTGATATTACTAAGGTGTAATATGCATTTAAGTTCTCCTGAAGCTTAAAATAGCTCCCCTTCTCTAAAATAAATACAAGTATTGTGTATACCTTATCTAGCATATAATTAAGCTTACTTGAAAAAATACTTAATATACAAAGAAGCATATAAATATAGACGACTATACCTGCAATAAAGGATGTGAGTATCGAGCTAAGCTGGTAGGAGCCAAAGAAATTAAATGATATCGGGATAGTAAATAATAGTGCTCCTATCGTTACGAGAAAGGGTGTTATAAAAAGCTTGGGAATTACAATAAACTCATCTATTGCATTTAATAGTAGCTCTGGAACTGTCATTATTCCACAAAGAGACACATAGGAAAGTAGTGTTGAAAGCGTCATTATACTGTCCTTAAAAAATAGTGCTTGGATAGTAAAGCAAATAACTAAGTAATCAATTGGTTTTTCAAGCTTGAAAATAGTAAATACTAAGCTAAGTATATATGCTCTAATTAGTGATGGCTTTGGACCGATCATTAGAATATAGAGAGTTAATATTGATAATGAAATTAGCTTTGCATATCGATTTGTAAATATAGGCTTTAAAATAAAAACTAAAATTGCAGAAAATAATGATAGATGCATTCCCGATAGCGCTAAAATATGGCTATTTCCACTATTTCTTGCTAAAAGAGAAATTTCACTATCAACATTTGGTGTAATTCCAAGAATTAGCATCATACTTAAATCATTATTAATTTTTGATGAAATAAAGCTAATAAAACGGCTTCTAGTGCGGTTTAGGCTACTTCTATTTACAAGCTTATAATCCTTAGCTTGAAAGCCTTTATCTGTTAGTTTACCACTAAAGGTAACGATATCACCATAGTATAAGGGAGAACCTGTATATGTAACATTTATTCTTCCTTTAGCAGTTGCAACATCACCATTACTTAAATTACATTCATATAGCTTTATAACACATCTCTTTTGGCCCCAAGAGTCTATTCGACTATCTTCTCTTACTACGCCTGTTATAGCTCTTACTTTATCAAGTGGAAAAGAATATGATGTAAACTCCTCTAGCTGCAGAGTTCCAACTCTAAATAGCAATAAGAGGGTTATTAAACATATAAAAACTAAAGCTATAATTCTCTTTCTATACCTTACTAAATAAACAAAGCTTAAAAGCAGGATAAATATCCAAGCTTTATTAAAGCATAGTGATGAGTAAATAATTAGTGAAAGTAATAATCCTTCTATCATATTAATAATACAAAAAAAGGATAAAAAAATTGCAGGACCGAGAAAAATCCTGCAACTTAGTGGCTATTTTATATTAATCTTTGACAAGACAGCCTACATACCTTGTTTCTTGATTGATCTAAAATATATAAATCGATTGTAGGGTATGTTCCATTACCTTTTAACGTAAATTCAGTCTCTGCAGCATCATATGGAGAAAATTTAAGACGACTTAAATCAGTTACACCATATTCATGTTCACCTAAATTTCCATTAAAGCACCAGTCTAAATATATTCCTAATTTATTAAATGTAGAATTTGAGTCCTTTGTAGTTACATTACTACCATTTAAGCCAAGGTTAAGTATATGATCACTATAACTTCTAAACCTTATAGATTTACCATTTATAGTATCATTACCCTCCTTCATAGTATATTTTCTAATCTCAATTCTCTTTGAAGCAATAGCATCAGATTCATCTGTCTTTAAGAAGACTGTAGCATTACCACCTAAAGAATCAATTATTGGAGTAATTGTACCATTTAAGAGCTCTACCTTTGATATAAGGTTATTGTAATCATTTTCTGATGCATACCACTCAACTCTATCCTTAATCTTGTCCCAGTTTTGATTTTCTACAGAGTAGATAGTACCATCAGCTGTTATAACCTTTACATAGTTTTTAAGATCAACAGAGGTATAAGCAGAATTTAAAATCTCAAGTCCTCCACTACTTAATGGTGCAACTAGATATTCTGTAGGTAATTGCTTTGCTTCATCAAACCTTATTTCACTAATTGGAATAAATGTTTTTAAGCTAATTGTTGCACTCTCTCCTGTTGCTACAATGGTTGCTGTAATATCAACTGAACCATCTCTATGAGCTGTTACTATACCATTATCTACAGATGCAATATTAGAATCAGAGGAGGTCCATCTAATTTCAATATTATTAACTAAATTATCTGTAGTATAGCTTAGCTGTACAGGCTCATTATAAACCACAGTGTCACCTCTACCACTAGGTAGTGAGATGTAGATTTTACCTGGATCATTTTCAATATACCTAAAGTATGTAGTTGCACTGTAGGTATAGCCATCCTTAACAACTGTAAGCATAAGAGTATTAGATGTTTCGATAGAGGATATATCAAGATAAGCGTTATCTGGTGTTATCGTAATACTCTTAATTGCATCATAATTTCCACTAGCTATTATTTGACCATTTAAGTACCAAGCATATTCTGTAATAGAGCTATCAGGATTTTCAATGTTTAGAGTTAAAGAATCCTTTTCTGTCATATATGGAGAATTAGCTGTTGCACTGTCTAATGAAGCTTTAAGACTTACATCTGTAAATTCGTTAGGAAGCTCGATTGTAATAGCAGGACATGCAAGTGCAATAGCTGATGGAGCAGATACAGCTGAATCTAAATCTCTATCATCACAAATAGCTTGAACAGTATAGTAGTAAGTAACACCAGAGAAGTTTGTATCCTCATCGATATATATATTTGACGTTAACTCAATAATCTTTGGAGCATTATCTGCTGAATTATTAGTTTTCGTTAAAATATACTTAGTGGCACCAGCAATTTCATTCCATTCAATTAAGAAGCCTTCATCAACTATTGAGGTTTTTACAATAGGTGCTGCAAGCTTTACAACAATTTGACTACTTGTAATTGTAATATTTGGGTTTTCATCACTTGTTGCAGTAACTCTATACTTACCTGCATTATTAAATACTACAGTTTTATTTCCACTTACATATGAGCCATCAGAAACAGAAAGTGTATATGAGCTATTTGAAGCATTAGATGGTAATACTGCTGCTTCAATATCAACATAGCTACCCATTGTAAAACTACTAGGAATATTAGTTTTAAAATTAATTCCTGTAACAAGGATCTTTGTTTTAATACCACTTAAGCCTTCAAGAACTGTAGAGTATCCTGTTTCACATTCATTGTAAAAATATACAGAATATGTTTCAGAGGTTGATAAGCCTTTGAAAACAACGCTTCCAGTTACATCATCTTGAGTATAATCAAACTTATGCTTATCTTCAATTTGAACACCATTTTGATTCATCAAGTAGACATAAAGTGTACCACTATAGTTACCATTTGAAAGCTTAGGATATTTCCAAGAAATATTAATCTTTGATGAGGCTTCAGCACCCTCTCCATATGTAACTTTAATAGTTGATGGATTTACATTCTTTACATAGAAGTTAACTCTATCCTCTGTGATAATAAAATTATCCTCTTCATTTAAATCGGGAGTTGAGGTTAAGTTAGGTATTATCTGAATTACAGTTGTAAAGGTTTCTGCAATACATTGAATATCATTTTCATCTGTATTTGTATAAATTCTAAAGGAAATTACTTTACCCTTTGTTGCAGGAACTCCAGTTTGAATGTAAGTAAAACCATTTGAATTTATTTGATCAGCACTTAGCCAGGTTATTTCTGCATTATTAAGAGTGCATTTATTCTCTACATCATATGCAACAAAACCAATATTCCCAGCTTTTAGAGCTTTAGTAAATGGATTTTCATTACTAAATAAGCCCCATGAAATATCTACCTTGAAGGAGCCTGTACCCTCTGTTAAGTAATCAAGCTTAACATGTACACTATTATCTGAGTTAGCTTGAACATTTAACACAGACTCTCCATGAGCAACTTTAATGTTTTTCTCATCAAAAGCATCAACACTAACTGTATATAATCCAATTTTAACACTATCAAACTCTACAGGCAGTGATGATTCAGCAAAAGTAACATTCTTTGAAATTGTCTTTGCATTCTCTTCTACATTTTCTGTTAAAGATATTGAAAAGGAATTAAAGTTTGGACGAGTAGGAGTAATTGTTCTTGAACCGATATTATCAATTACAATTTTTACATTTGAAGTTGTCTTTGTGCTTACTATAGCTTCTAGCTCAGTTTGCTGACATGATGTAATTAATAAAAGTAAAGAAATTAACACGATAACACAATTTTTAATACATAATATTCTAGACTTTGTCATACAAAAGAGGAAATATTACTCTTTTATTAAAAATCGTCAATCTAATATCTTTTATTTTATATAATAAATATGAATATAAATACGATAAAAAAAGAAGGGAAATAACCCCCTTCTTTTCTAAAGCATTAGCCTATAAAGAATTCTCTTAGCCTAAGCGTTTCTCAAGACTCTTTTTATATTCATCAAAGTCATCTATTGTGATTCTTGCAACCTTATCCTTAATTGCCGCTTCAGCAACAGCTGTTGCTACTACTGGTACTACTCTTGGGTCAAATGGCTTTGGAACTATATAATCTCTACCAAATGCAAAATGCTCTCCACCATAAGCTTTAAATACAGATTCAGGAACATCCTCTCTTGCAAGAGCCGCAAGTGCAAAGGCTGCACTTCTCTTCATATTCTCTGTTATCCTAGTTGCTCTTACATCTAGAGCCCCTCTGAAGATTGCTGGGAAGCCTAAGACATTATTTATTTGGTTTGGATAATCACTTCTTCCAGTTGCTATAATTACATCATCACGTGTTGCCTTTGCATCATCATATGTAATTTCAGGATCTGGATTAGCCATAGCAAATACTATTGGGTCATTTGCCATTGCTAATAGCATTTCTTTCTTTAATACGCCCTTAGCAGATAGCCCCATAAACATATCTGCACCCTTAATTGCATCACTAAGAGTCTCTATTCCACTATCATTGATAAAAGGCTTCCATACATCTCTAACTCCGCCTGGATAATTAGATCTTATTACACCTTCCTTATCACATAGGATTAGGTTTTCCTTCTTAATACCGACACTTAAGAACATCTTAGCACATGAAAGTCCTGCAGCACCTGCTCCATTTACTACTACCTTCATATTACTAAGCTCTTTATTAACTACCTTAGCTGCATTTATTAATCCAGCACTTGCAATTATTGCTGTTCCATGCTGGTCATCATGGAATACTGGGATATCACATCTCTTTATTAGCTCTTCCTCAATATAAAAGCATTCAGGTCCCTTAATATCCTCAAGATTTATTCCGCCAAAGGTTGGAGAAATAGCTCTTACTACCTCTATAAACTTATTAGGGTCCTTCTCATCTACCTCGATATCAAAGACATCTATATCTGCAAATCTCTTAAATAGTACTCCCTTACCCTCCATTACAGGCTTACTAGCTAATGCTCCTCTATCCCCAAGGCCAAGTATTGCTGTTCCATTTGAGATTACAGCTACTAAATTTCCCTTTGAGGTATAGCGATATGCATCATCACTATTTTCTTCGATCTTTAATACAGGCTTAGCTACCCCTGGTGTATATGCATATGATAAATCCTCTGCACTCATGCATGGCTTTGTTGGTACTACACTTAGCTTTCCATGTGGAGCTCTCTCATGATACTCTAGCGCTTTCTTTGTTAATTCGTCCATTGTGGTATCTCCTAACCAAATTTGAGTATATATCAAACAATATCTTTTGACAAAGGTTAGTCTCGTCTTAACTTAGTTAGAATTAACTACTTATGTAAAAATAAATTATTGTTACTTGACGCGCTATAGCTTGTGGAATAATATTTCGGTTTATGAAAACAGATGCAACAAGACAAAAGGTTATTAACACTGTCGGTATTACCGGCATCCTAGCAAATTTAATATTTTCAGTATTAAAATTTGTAGCGGGAACAATAACTAAGAGTGTTGCTATTACAAATGATGCAATCAACAACCTCTCAGATTCAATGTCCTCAATTATAACATTACTTGGTTATAGAATGGGAAAGATGAAGCCTACTAGAAAGCATCCTCTTGGATATGGTAGGACAGAGTATTTATCAGCAATGATAATATCTGTAATTATTTTAGTAGCTGGATATAACTGCTTATTAAGCTCAATCGATAGATTAAAAAATCCAGCTGAAGTAACAGTTGCTCCAATAGCACTAATTATCCTTTTTATCTCTGTTCTTACAAAGATTGGCTTATCAATACTAAATACTAAAGCAGGTAAGAAGGTTGATAGTGAAGCCTTAAAGGCCTCAGGTAAGGATGCTCTCTCTGATGTATTAGTTACTTCACTAACTATTATTTCATTAATAGCAGGAAAGTTTACCTCCTTCCCTATTGATGGTGTAATGGGTATTGTAGTTTCAATATTTATTTTCTATGCAGGCTTATCATCCTTTTTTGAGACTAACTCTGCTTTAATGGGTGAGCGCCCAGATAAAGAAACAGTTGAGAAGATCAGAGCTATTATCAAAAAGCACCCTCCACTAAAGGGTGGCTATGATATCATGCTACACTCCTATGGCCCTGAAAGATGTATGGGAACATGTAATGTTGAGGTTCCAACTAGAGCTCATGCTGAAAACATCTTCGATGCTATGACAGATACAGCTAAAGAAATTGAGGATGAGCTAGGGATCTATTTCACATTTGGTCTCTTTGCTGTAAATGACTATAGAGAGGATGTAAGAGAGCTTAAGAGTGAAATTTTAACTTACCTTAAGGAAAAGACTCCTCATGTACTATCCTTACATGCATTTCATGTCCATTGGGATTCTAATCTAGTTCACTTCGATGTAGTTGTAGATTTTAAGGTATCAAACTACGGATTATATAAGAAGGAAATACTTTCTGCTTTAAATCAGAAGTGGCCTGATTACACCTTTGAATTCACAATAGATCCTGAATACGATTAACTATTAGTGCTTTTCCATTATTTTTTTATTTACATATTGATTTACATCATGTTACAATTCGAATAGTTTATAAAAAACAATCGAGTGTAATATGCGTTTATCAGTAAAGCTTACTATAGAAAATGAAAAAGCATTCTTTGGGCCTGGTACCTATACATTATTAAAATATGTAGAGGAAAAGGGATCTTTATTAACTGCAGCTGAATCTATGGGCTTATCATATTCAAAGGCCCGTAAGATGATAAAAAACTATAAAGAGCAAACAGGTCATGATGCAATTATCAGCCAAGCGGGTGGTATTGGCGGTGGAAGTGCGAGAATTACTGAGCACGCTAAAATATTCATGAATAAATACGATATTTTATTAGATAGAACTCAAGAGCTAATTCAAAAGAACTTTAAGGAGCTATATGAAGAAGTATAATATAGCTATTTTTGCCTTAATATTTATATTTGCTCTAATAATTTCTTTTGCTATTGGAAGATATAGTATTTCTCCTATTTCTTTGCTTAAGGCTCTATTTGGTTTTACTATTACAGCACAGGAAAAAACTATAATTTTTAATCTACGCCTACCAAGAATTATAATAGCAACCTTCTTGGGAGCTGGTATTTCGCTATCAGGTCTTGTCTACCAAGGAATCTTTCAAAACCCAATGGTTTCACCTGATTTATTAGGTTCAACTAGTGGAGCAGGATTTGGTGCCGCACTTGCAATCTTATTAGGACTTAGCTATTTAGAAATTACATTAGTAAGCTTTCTATTTGGCATTTTAGCAGTTTCATTCGTCCTTTTAATATCCTCTAGAGTAAGAGGTAATCCTACTCTTACTCTAGTTTTATCTGGAATGATGGTTTCATCTGTCTTTTCTGCACTAATAAGCTTTATTAAGCTAATTGCAGACCCAGAGGAAGCCTTACCACAAATAACATATTTCTTAATGGGCTCTCTTAGCTCAGTAAGGAAGGAGGACATCCTTCCTGTAGTTATTTTAATAGTAATAGCAATAGTTCCTATTGTTATATTACGATGGTCACTTAATATAATGACTCAAGGAGAGGAGGAAGCTAAGGCACTAGGTGTAAATACTAAAGCTGTTAGATTAGCTTCAATTATCTCAGCAACTATAGTTACAGCTACAGCAACCTCTCTATGTGGAATGATTAGCTATGTAGGCCTTGTTATCCCTCACCTAGTCAGGATGATTACAGGGTGTGACTACAGAAAAACAGTACCAGCATCAATACTATTAGGCTCTTCATTCCTTCTTCTTGTTGATACTATCTCAAGATCAATTGCAACAGTTGAGCTTCCAATTGGTATTCTTACATCCTTAATAGGAGCTCCATTCTTCTTATACCTCATCGTAAGGGAGGCTAAGAAGCTATGACATTAACTATTAAGGACCTATCCTTTAGCTACAAGGATAATAATGTTTTAAATAATATTTCATTTAATGCAAACGATGGAGAGATCATCGCATTACTTGGAAAGAATGGTAGTGGAAAAACTACCCTATTAAAGAATATATTAGGCTTATTAACACCAAGTAGTGGGACTATTCTTGTTGATGATAAGGATTTATCTAAGCTATCAGTAAGAGACAGAAGTAAATTATTATCATATATTCCACAAAGCCCATCAAATATTTGGTCATACTCTGTTAAAAGCTATGTATTAATGGGAATAACTCCATCACTATCTACACTCTCATCACCTAAAGAAAAGGATGATGCAAAGGCAATTGATGCACTTGAACGCTTTGGAATCTCTGCCTTAGCAGATAGAGATATCACTACTCTATCTGGTGGTGAAAGACAGCTTGCAACAGCAGCTCGTGCTTTACTTCAAAATAGTAGGATACAGCTCTTTGATGAGCCAACCTCTAATCTTGATTTAAAGAATGCTGATATATTAATTCGCCATATAAAAGCGTTAAGTAAAGAGGGATATATCTCACTTATTACTATGCATGATATTACTGAAGCGCTAAATATTGCTTCCCGCATTTTAATCTTAGATAGAGGAAAAGTATTCTTTAATGATAGTGTTGATAAGCTTAGCTCTGAGATACTTTCAGAGTATTACCAAACTAAGATGAATATCGAAAGATATAAAAACCAATACATCGTGCTAAAGGAAGGTGTATGATGTGGTGGAGTGATGATAAAATAAGGCTTTATGAAATTGCAGCTTCAGCGTCATGCTTTCATGATGAGTTAGCTTCTTTAATTTCTCAGCATCTAAATAAAGATGAAACTATTTACGAGCTTGGGTGTGGACTTGGATACATTACATCACGTCTTAATGATAAAGGCTATAATATTACAGGTCTCGATTCAGATAATAAGGCAATTAGCTTTGCAAAAAATAAATTCCCTTTAGCAAGCTATATCTTAGGTGATGCATTTAACCTTGATATAAGTGTAGATGTAATAATTTGTGTATTTTTTGGTCGTCTTAGGGAGGAAGATAATTTAAATAAATTATTTTCTCTTTGTAAAAAAAGAATAATTTATATCCAAAATGAGCACGCAGGCTCTTTAGAGACAGAGTTTGAGAGATCAAAGGAAACAGCAGAATTTTTGAAGCAAAGAGGAGTTACCTTCTCTTACACTACACACCGTCTCTCCTTTGACCAGCCATTAAAGGATGAAGAGGAGCTATCTACCTTTTTAAGTGAAAACTATAAGACTAGAGATATAAATATAAAAATTGAAAAAGCAAGTAATGGTTTTATTGCAAGAAACAATAAGGCATTTGGGTTATTTGAAATTATAAAAGGAGAATAATTAGATGAAAAAACTGCTAACTATCTTACTTATTTTACTTACTACATTTTCCGTCCTATTTGCTCAAGGACAAATGGAGAAAGCAGATGAAATAAAATATGTATCCTTTATAGATGATCTTGGACGTGAGGTTACACTTCCAAGTGTAGTTACTAGAGTTGCTCCATCAGGAAGTATGGCTAGTGCCTTCTTAGTAAGCTTTGACCAGAATTTATTTGTTGGTGTTACAACTAAGCCATCTGAAATAGAAAAGGAGTTCTTTGGTGAGAAATTTGCATCCCTACCTATTTTAGGAACCTTCTATGGAAAGAAAGCTAACTTAAATAAGGAAGCCTTAATTGTAGCTAATCCTCAAGTAGTTATTGATATTGGAGAGATTAAGGGTAACGTTGAAGATATGATCAAGGATCTTGATAAGCTTCAAGCTGATATCGGAATTCCAGTAATATTTATTGAGTCATATCTACAGGATATTGGATCTACTTATGTAAGACTTGGGGAGGCTTTAGGCTATCAAGAGAGAGGAAACAAACTAGCTGAGTTTGCTGAAGCTGCAGTAAGCTATGCAAATAGTGTTGCTAAAAATGCAGAACAAAGTGGTAAGAAGAACTTCTACTATGGAATAGGTTATGATGGCTTAAACGCAATTCCAATTGGAAACTTCCATGGTGAAGTATTAGAAACTATTGGTGGAAACAACGTTGTTGATACAACTATTTCTAGCGGAAACAACCAAATTAACTTAGAGGAGCTATATAAGCTTCCTGTCGATAACATCTTTGTACTCGAAGAAAGTGCTTATAATGCAGTAGTAAATAATAAAGAGTGGTCATATTTACCAGCTGTTAAGAGTGGTAATGTATATAAGGTTCCATATGTACTTTTCCCACTTATTGATGGCCCTCCAGCTGTTAATAGAATTATTGGTATTTATTACACAGTATCAAAGCTCTATCCAGAGTTTGCAAGTGAGAACTACATCGAAAAAGCTAAAGAATTCTATTCACTATTCTATAAACACGAATTAACAGAAAGTGAAATTAAGGAGCTTTCAAGATAATTTAAATGGGACTGCTAAAGTAATTTAACAGTCCCATAAAACTTTTAAGGAGTATTGTTTATTTTATTCTAGGCTTAGCATCATCTAATAGCTGAGTTAGCTTTCCACTTGGATCCTTAAACTTAGCGAGGAAAATCATAGCTGCGATAATATATGGCTTATAGCTAGCTTCCTTATAGAGAGGTACGAGATAGCGATCAAATACACTCTGATCAACCTCACCTTCCTTACATGAAAGACCTGAGATATCAGCTGGTAAGCAGTGCATGTATAGAGCCTTACCATCTTTAGTTGTCTTCATAAGCTCTTCAGTACATGTCCAGTTCTTAAACTTAGCATTATTTTCAAGACATCTCTTTTCAAGGTCCTTAAGCTCATCAAACTTACCTTCGCCAACGAGCTTTGTTCTCTCTTCCATTACTGCATATGGAGCCCATGACTTTGGATATACGATATCTGCATCCTTGAATGCTTCTTCCATTGTATTAGCAATCTTAAAGGAACCACCAGACTTAGCAGCATTTTCCTTTGCAACTTCAATTACATCACCCATGATGTCATAGCCTTCTGGGTGAGCAAGTACAACATCCATACCGAATCTTGAGAAGAGACCGATAATACCCTGTGGAACAGAGAGTGGCTTACCGTATGAAGGAGAATAAGCCCAAGTCATTGCAATCTTCTTACCCTTGAGGTTTTCAACACCACCAAAGTAGTTAATTACATGGAGCATATCAGCCATTGACTGTGTTGGGTGGTCGATATCACACTGAAGGTTAACAAGTGTAGGTCTCTGCTCGAGAACTCCATCGTTATAGCCTTCCTGAACTGCTTCAGAAACAGTCTTCATATATGTATGGCCCTTACCGATATACATATCATCTCTGATACCAATTACATCAGCCATGAAGGAAACCATGTTAGCTGTCTCACGAACTGTCTCACCGTGTGCAATCTGAGAAACCTTTTCATCGAGGTCCTGTACTTCAAGACCTAAGAGGTTACAAGCTGAAGCAAAGGAGAAACGTGTTCTTGTTGAGTTATCACGGAAAACAGAAATACCAAGGCCAGAATCAAATACCTTAGTAGAGATGTTATTCTCTCTCATAGCACGTAGAATTTCTGCAACTTCAAAAACAGCATTAATTTCATCATCTGTTTCTTTCCAAGTATGGAAAAAATCATTGAGATACATATTCTCAGTCTTTAGACCCTTAAGAGTCTCGATCATACTTAAGATCTCAGCCTTAGTCTTTTTCATAAGATAAAAATCTCCTAATATTTGAAAAATTCTTTTATACATATACTTTATCATGGGAAATTACCCATTGCAAGTATAATTGTTGCAGTTTGTTGCATATTCTATTCAATTCTTTTTTGAGCAAAGATAGAATGCAGGACTCATATCATCAATCTCTCTATTTGATAATCCATAAGACTTTGCAATATTCTTATAATTACTATTAATAATATTTGAAACCTCATCACAATACTCTGTAGCTTCAGCCTTAGTAACTGAAAATTTATTTGAAACCTCTATCGCTAATTCAAAACTTATATTTGGATTATATTCATCGACATTTAATGACAACTCATCACCATAAGGAATAGGATTAACATCATATAGTGGAGAAAGAGACCAGCCTTGCCTATTATATATAAATCCATGGTTTCTCAAATGATCATCTGTATTTGAGACAGCCATATTAAAAACTATCCTTCTCCATAGCTCTCTTAAATCTCTTTTTGGATTTATTCCATTTTCTTTAATGAAATCTACAATATCTAAATAGCTTATTCCATCGCTAGAGCTTTGGCCATCTGTTTTTCCAAGTAGCGTCATAGCAGAAGCAAAATGAATTCTCTTATTTTTATCTCTATCAAATCTTCTAACAAGGTATGTACTACCAAATTTTGAAAACCTTTCAAGCTTTGCCTCTACTACATTTAGCATACACATCTTTGCTAAATCATGGACAACCATTTCCCACGCACCTACATCATAGGAATCATTTCTTGAAGGAAACTTTGCAATCCAAAGATTGTTTGATGTATCAGAAACATTAGCCTTAGGTCTTGCACCACCAAGAGAAGAGCCTGGTTTAATTAACTGGTCAAACCAACTATCATCATTTTCTATATCATCACTCTCAAAAGCTTTTACACTTGCTTCTAGCTTTCTTAAACTAGTCCAGGGTGGTATAGTATTATCAATATCACTAGAAATAAAAGGACCATCAAGGTGTGTTTTAAACCTTAACCCACCCATTCTTGTTTCATCATATACACCTAAAAGAAAATCACTTTCAAAGAGCTTTGATGGTTTTTTCCCGACTTTGTCTGCTAATATTCTCTCTTTTTTCTTTAATAATGCTCTTCCCCATATATTTGGAGAAGAATCAGCAAACAAACCGAATATCCTTTTTCCATAAGCATATTGTCTGCCACTACGATATGATAAATCAGGATCCAGCTTTACTTTTGGCATAATTGTATCAAGATAATTTTCATCAAATTCAAAGGATACGAGCTCATTACCTCTAACAATATCAATATACATATATCCTATTAATATAGGATTTATATTTGAGAAGCTATCAAATACAAAAATCTTTTTTTCAGCCATATTATCTTCTAGGAGCTCTTTTTTTACATATAATTCCTTTATCCATTTGATAATTTTTCAACTCTTCATCCTTAGCGACTAAAAGCAAGTCCTTATCAAGTCCATTAATTGCATGCAATACTGCTGCATAATTACCCATAGCAACAGCAGGATTCCCTGCTTCTACCTTCCAAAGAGTAGACCTACTTATTCCTGCCCTATCAGCAACAAGCTGAGCAGAAATCAATCTTCTTAGTCTTGCATTCTTTATTTGAAGTCCTAATTCCTTCAATATTTTTTCAGTACTAATTGCACAATTATACTCAGCTTTCTTCATATACCACCATATAATGTTTGTTATCATAAACATTATATATATTAATGTTAAAGATAGCAAACATTATTAGGAAAAATAATGGAACCAAATAAATGGTTCCAAATGTAATTTAAATTATTTCAACACCACTTCCGTCTGCAACATAACCAATAATACGTGCAGGCTCTCCAAAAAGCTTTATAAACCTTTCAGCATCCTCTTTAGACATACTTAATAGTAAGCCACCACTAGTTTCAGGAGAGAAGCAAAGATCCTGTAGCTCTAAAGGAATAGTATTACTAAAGTCTACTTTATCAGCTAAATACTCTCTATTATTGTATAAGCCTTCAGGAAGAAGTCCAAAGCGAGCATACTCTAAAGCACTAGGAATAATATTAAGCTTACTTGTGTCAATCACTATCTTAACACCAGATGCTGATGCCATCTCATTAGAGTGTCCAGCTAATGAAAAGCCAGTTACATCTGTAGCTGCATGGATATCTAACTCCTTTGCACACTCATATGCTCTCTTATTAAGAGTAGTCATACTATTAACTGCAATATTAAAAGCCTCGTCATCACACATATCAGCCTTCTTAGCTGTATTTATGATTCCAACTCCTAATGCTTTAGTTAATACTAGCACATCCCCTACTCTTGCACCCTTATTTCTCCAAACCTTACCCTTTTCTGCAAAGCCTGTAACACATAAGCCATATTTTGGAGTTGGGTCACTAATAGTGTGGCCTCCACCAATTACACAGCCAGCCTCCCTAACCTTATCAATACCACCCTTTAATATCTCTGATAGCACAGATAGCTCTAAGCATGCTGGGAAGCATACTAAGTTCATGCAAACAGCAGGCTTACCACCCATAGCATAGATATCAGATATAGCATTAGCGGCTGCAATTTGACCAAATGTATATGGGTCATCAACCATTGGAGGAAAGAAATCTACAGTTTCAAGTAGGACTCTTCCATCATCAAGGTCATATATTAAAGCATCCTCTGCACCCTCATATCCATTTAGCAGCTTATCACACTTTAAAACAGGTAAAGTCTCTATTACACTAAATAATTCTTTTGGTGAAAGCTTAGCAGCACACCCACTAGTCTTCACCATAGATGTTAATTTAACCATTAATAAACCTTTTTATAGTTATTCCCATCCTCAATGTATATTGCTTCATAATTAAATGTTGGATTAATTTCATCAAGAAAAATTTCCATTGCAGTGCCACATGAGGATGAGAGAGCACGAGGAACGCTTATTAAGCGTCCCTCCTTATTAACTCTTCTAGCCTGTAAAGCCTCATAATGAGAGAAGAATGTAATAATGTATTTATTCATTTTTTAAATATTATTGACCAATCACTACCATCTTCCTTGACAGTAACGTTAAAGCCAAGAGCATTTCCTAGTCTTGATACATTCTCTTTTGCGGCAACGTTATCAACTAAGATAGTTAATTCCTTTTCCTTTCCAATAGCTCTCTTAGTCTGTACAATTGGTTCAGGACAGCTTAAGCCTCTGCAATCTACTGTTTTCATCTAGCTTCCTCCTTCTTTACCTGGTAAATCTTAATAAGTGCAATACTAACTAAGAAAATAAGACCGAAGATTACAGCAACTCTACCATTAGTCTTAACACCCTCATTTGCAACACCTGCAAGTGAGAAGTTGTGGCTAATTGCAGCACCAACTAATAAGCCAAGTACGGAAATAGCACTATCTGAGTTACCTTCACCAGCAAGAATAAGCTGTCTTAATGGACATCCACCAAGCATTACAGAGCCAAGTCCACAAAGAGCCATACCTAAGAAGTTAAATAGATGGTCAGAGTGAGCAACAGGCTGGTTAGCAAATCCAAGATTAAAATTACCTGTAGCAATATTTAAAATAAGCATTACTACAAAGATTGAAACGAATCCAAATAATAAGGTTGTATCCTTAACAAGGATTGTATCTCTTATTCCACCTACCATACAAAGTCTTGTTTTCTGTGCTAAAGCACCAACAATAAGACCTGCAAGAAGAGAAATAATAATTGGAGCATGCATTGAGCCTGGTCCCTTCTCAGAGAATGCAAATAATGCAGGGATAGCTAAAAACAATACGAAAAGAACGATGTTTGCAAATGGTAATGCAACTCCTTCTACACTACTTTGCTTTTGATATCTACCAAGTGAAAAACCCTTTGTTAAGAAGAATGCACCTACTGCAACACCTGCTGTAAATCCAAGTAAACCAACTAGAGCATTTAAGTCACCCGCAGAAAGTCTGATAATCATTCTGAATGGACAGCCTAAGAATGCTAGTGCTCCAATCATAACAAATGCAGCAATGATAAATCTTAAAACAGGAGAAGAACCACCTCTAGGCTTAAACTCCTTAGTAACAACAGCTATTAGGAAGGATCCTAATATTAGACCGATAATCTCAGGTCTAATGTACTGTACTACAGCTGCATTATGTAGCTTTAAGCCACCAGCGATATCACGTACAAAGCATGCAATACAAAAACCCATGTTCTTTGGGTTACCGAACAATGGTAGCATAAAGGCAATAACACCTATTATGATACCTCCAATTAGTAAGTTTCTTTTGTCTTTTAGTAGTTTCATATTAATAGACTACCATTATATTTTTTACTCTTCAATGGAAAAGTGATGCATTTTGTTGTATTCTACCCTTATGAATAGAATCTACCTCGATAATAGCTCAACATCATACCCTAAACCAGAAGTAGTAATAAAGGCTATGAATAACTACTTTTATAACAATGGTTCTAACCTTCAAAGAGGTGAAAGTAACTATAACTTTGATGCTGAGGATATTATCTTTAATCTTAGAGAAGAGCTTTCAGAGCTTGTAAATTATAATGATCCAAGCTGTGTTATCTTTACTCAAAATGTAACTTCAGCATTAAATACTGTAATTAATGGGTTATTTAAAAGTGGTGATGAAGTATTAATCTCTCAGCTAGAACACAATGCTGTTATGAGGCCTCTTGTAGAAAGAGGAATAAAATATATTCCGCTTTCCTCAGATGAGTTTGGTCATATTATTCCAGAATTAATAAAGGAAAAGCTCTCTGATAAAACAAAGGCTTGTATTATCCAGGTTGCAAATAATGTAAATGGATGTATCCAAGATATTAATAGTATCGGTAAAGTATTAAAGACTTTTAATATTCCTTTAATTCTTGATAGCGCTCAAGCTCTTGGTCATATCGATTTAGATATGATAAAGGATAACATCGATATTTTATGCTTTACAGGCCATAAAGGCTTAATGGGCCCACAGGGTACAGGTGGTTTTATTGCTAAAAAAGAAATAATATCAAAGATAAAGCCATTAATATTTGGAGGAACTGGTTCCTTTAGTGATCTATTAACACAGCCAGAAAACCTTCCTGACAAATTTGAAAGTGGAACACAAAATATTATAGGTCTTATAGGCTTAGAAGCAGCAATAAAGTATTTAAAGCAAAATAAAGCTGAAATTAGAGATAAAGAAAGAGAAATAAAGAAATATTTTCTTTCTTTAATTAAAGATATTAAATACTTTGATATTTATTCTTACTCAGAGGAAATTCCTATAGTATCAATTGGTTCAAAGTACTTTGATGTTGCTATGCTTGCAAACTATTTAGTTCGCAAAAATATTCAAACACGAGTAGGCCTTCATTGTAATGTAATGACTCATAAATATATGTCTACCTACCCTGAAGGTACTATTAGATTTTCATTTTCACACTTTAATACTACTGATGAATTAGATATTACAGCTAATGTGATAAAGGAGTTCTTAAATGGAAAAGATTTACTATGAAAAGCTTTTAGAGGAATTAAAGAATGGCTCAATAAAGCGCTATACCTCCCTTGAAGGTGATACTTTAGGAGAAGAAAGCTTAAATATAAATAACTTTAAAGGTAGAGTTTTAGAGGAAAACTTAACACCACCAGTTCATTTAGTACTATTTGGAGCTGGTCACGTTGGTAAAGCATTATTCCATCTTGCACGCCTACAAGATATTGATATTACTGTAATTGATTCAAGAGATGAGATATTAAAGCAGGAGGACTTTCCTAATGCAGAGCTAATTAAGGTTGACTATAGTAATATGGATGCTCTTAAGTTAAATGTTTATAACCCATATTTCTGTATCTTTACTCATGGTCACTTTGGTGATAAAGCATGCTTAGAGTGGTGCTTAAAGCAAAAAACTGAGTATGTTGGTATGATTGGAAGTAAAGGTAAAGTAAAAAATACCTTTGAAAAGCTACTTAAAGAAGGTTATACAGAAGAGCAATTAGCAAAGGTACATGCTCCTATTGGAATTACTATAGGAGGAGATACTCCTCAAGAAATTGCAGTTTCAATTATGGCAGAGATAATTCAAACCTATAGCTCTAAGCCTAATAGAAGTGTTATGGATATAGAGCTTTTAAAGGTGTTATCAAAGAAGGAAGGAGTCCTTTGTAGGATTATCTCAAAGAAAGGATCTGCACCAAGACAAATTGGAACTAGCATGTTCGTAACTAAAGAAAAGGTCTATGCAACTGTAGGTGGTGGTGCATTAGAAAAAAGAGTTATCGAAGAAGCTCTAAATCTAAAAGAAAATGTAATGCTTAAGGAATATATTCTAAACCCACAAGGTGACTTAAACATGATATGTGGTGGTGATGAAGAGATATTATTCCAAAGAATTAACTAAGATGATAATCTCCCTTGGCTCACATAGAAACCAAGGGAGAAAGATTTTATCCTAAATGCTGAGGGGCAGCATTACAGAAACTAGTTATTTTTAGACACAGTCCAAGTAACATCATCAGTTTTGTTTACTTTATAACCATCTTTAACATAAACAGAAGGATCTTTCATAAATGTTCCACCAGTAATTGATACTCTATTCTTCTTGTCAACATCAGGGCTATATGGTACAACACCACCAACAACATTTGCATTAATAATTGTTAGGTATCCTCTACCTACTTCTATATCGCCAGTTATTGTTCCGGTAGTATCGATAGTTACACGACTTCTATTATAAACACTCCAGTTTCCATCTGCATCAAAAACAATCTTTCCTTCTTCTCCAATAATATTTGTATTTCCTGAAATAGTTACTGGATCATTATTGAAACTCATAACATATGAAGCACCACCATACTGATTGGTTCCATCAATTGTCATGTTCTCCAAAGTCAAATTAGAATAGTTTTGAATTATACGTTGAATGTTTCTTCCATCAGTCGCAGGAGTTTTATTTTCTTCAGAAATAGTAATAGTACCATTCTTAAAGGTAATTGTAGAACCCTTTAGTAACTGGAAACCATTTGTTTCAGTATTAGTAGACCCTGCGCCAGGTTTATTTAATGTATAAGTATGACCGCCGAAGTCGACTATTACATTCTTTCCTGAGGATATTGAGCTTCCATTGGCTAATACATCAGAAGCAAGCTTTATTATTGCACCATCAGTAGAATAATTCATTGCAGATGCAATATCAGTAAAAGAACCACCTGATACTTCAATACGTTTATTAGTGTCTCCAGTTTTTTGAACAAACGTAATACAATTTACGTAAGAATCTGTCTTAAAACTTCCTCCGCTAATAGTTATCTTTGATTCATCAGTCATTGCAGGATAATTAGCTTCACTATCAAAAACAATTGTGGAGCAAGGAACTACAACTCGTGAGTCTCCAACTTTTCCTGTTACGCTACCTGTACAATTAAAAGTACCTCCTGTTACATTTACATTACCTGCACGTGCTACAATACCTGCACCACCTGTAATGTTAAAAGTACCACCAGAAACATTAATATTATCCTTCCAAGGTGCATATATACCACAAGCTACATAACCAGTAGAAGTGATTCCACCATTAAATGTACCACCAGAAATATTAATTGTATTAGAATCACCAGTCCTTTTTTTACCATTTCCAGAGATAACAGCATTGTCAATTGCAGTAAATGTACCACCATTTATATTAATGGTTGCACCTGTCGCATATCCTGTTATTACAGCACCTTCTTGACCTATATAGTTTCCGGACTCAATTGTTGTTTTAGAAGCATTTCCTACACATATTGCTACATTGGTTTTAGATACAACTGTACCATTTTTGATTTCCAAAGTACCATTATTTAGTATTGCAGTCCCATTTACAGTTAATGTATGACCATTGAGATCAAGTATTAAATTCTTACCATTTGGAATATTTATTGTTTCATTTTGAGAAATATCTTTTAAGAGTACTATATTAGATTTATCTTCAGAAACATCATTTATAGCATCTTTTAATTTTGCATATACTTTATTTTGTTTAGTATTATATGCTTCAACTTCGTCAGCTAGAACATAATACTCAGAGAAGTGAGTTGTTTTAAATACAAGTTTTCCTGTTCCAATATCATAGACTACATCAGTAGGTTGTCCACCATCTGTACCATTATACTTAACAGATACATTATTAAGGTTCTTAGCAATGTAAGTTTCAATTACAACTTCTTTACCATTAAAACTTGTTACTTCTTGATTATTTACTTTAAGAGAAATATCAATACCAGCAACAGGAACAGATGTACCTGAACTTGTTACTGAGAATTCACTTCCTGCAGATTTAACACTTAAATTAAGTACTGCATTAGAAGAATCGTCATTAAAAGATCCAGCAGGGAATGTTACTGTTGTGTTAGTTCCTGGTGTACTTGTAGTAGCAGGAGCAACAGATGTTTCAACTTTTACTTCTGCTTCTTTCTTAACTTCGATAACTTGTACATCTGAAGTTGGAGCACTACTTCCACCATTAGTTATTTCACCTTTTTCTATATTTCCACTAATTGTAGTTTCTCTACCACTTACAACAGTTACAACTAAAGATTTTGATGATATAGTAGAATTATTATTTCTATATTCGAATGTTATTGTGTGAGCACCTGGAGCACATTCAATTCTCATGTTTGCGCCGTTGAGATTTAATATTTCAGTTTTATTATTATTATTTTGATTATCAACTATAGATGCATAATTAGGATTCTTATACTCATCATTAGCATAAATTAGAACATTATTTAAAACAATATAACCATTATCACCTGTATTTTGCTTAACTGGTACAGGAACTGTTACATTTGGTTCATAGAAATTCCATTTGATTGTTACCTTACTGGTAGTACCGGCATAAACCTTTTTACCATCTTTAAATCCCCTAAGGCTTATAGTCCAATCACCTTGAGATAAAGTTACAATTCCATCCTTTGGAAGTATTGAATCACTTGTTGCACCATAATTAAATTTTGTTTCACTTTCTTTTGTTGCAGAATAGTGCCAAGTGATACTGTCATCATCTAAATTAATTGTTTCAATATCAGTAGTTAGGCTTCTGCCCCCCCCAGATGGGGTTAATCTGACTTTAACGCGTACATCACTAGCATCATCAGAACCCATGCTACATGATGTAAATAGTGATGCTATTAAAAGCATTACTAATAACGAAATGGATAATTTCTTCATTTTTATCCCCCTATTTTATTTTATTTCATAAAAAAGCTAAAAGCTTCTCTATGTAATATTATAAAACACCACTGAGAAATAATATTTACAGGGAGAAAAAGAACTATAAAATCTCACCACCTATAAATAAGATTTCTACGTCTTTAATATAACTCACAAAGGACAAGATGTAAATTTTTTTAAGAATAAAAAATGATAATTACTTTCTTTTATATACTTATAATTATATAAAATAAGTAATTAAAATCCAGCTTTAAACAGAAACGCAAGTAGATATAAATCTAAAGACTCATTGGTTGCTGAACGAACAAGTCTTGCAGAAAGCTTTTCATCTCTTTTCTTACAATCCTTAACCTGTTTTAAATAATAATCTAGAGCCTTATTTGTTTTATGAAGATAGCTTTTCATAATTTGGATAAAAGCTTCAGGAAGAGTAAATGATACATCCTCTAATTGTGTTAGCTCATCTGTTTTTGATAAAATATCACTTATCTCTAAAATAGAATATTTAGATGAAATTTCATAAATATATTCTTCAATTGAGTTTAAATAATCTTCTTGTATTAATTCTGCATTAGCTAATTCCTTTCTAATGTCATACATAAGCTTACTCTCTCTTGCAAGACGAATATCTCTTTTAGACATTCCAAGGAAGGTTAATACTGAAAGTAATAAAGCAGCTATTAGTTCATCGAGCATCGGTATTGGATCTCTAACAACTAAAGATAAAAAGAAATAAACAAGTAAAAATACTAATGCACTAATTAATAAACGCGGGATATAGTGCTTATCCTGTAAAAAATGAGACACAGTAATCTCACTCTTTGATATCAAATAGCTATCAAGGTTATCACGTGTCTCATCATCAAGCATATTAGCACTGTGGATCCTGAAGGATTTTATATCTTCAGGATTCACATTTCTATACTCTAAATTAGATAGAGTTAAATCATAGTGTTTTAGCTTAAGGATATAAGCTTCAACATCAAAGAGCACTCTTAAACTCCTCTAAGATCTTATCACGGTTAGCTTCAAGCTCGCTTCTACCACCCTTACCCTCAAGTAAGAAGATGTAGTACTTGATCTTTGGCTCTGTACCAGAAGGTCTTACAACAAGCTTTTCACCACTTGTGAAGCGGATGATAATAACATCAGCCTTAGGGAAGCCTGTGTTCTCACCAAGAAGATCTTCAACCTTTTCAATAGTTCTATTAACAAAGGTATCACCAGCTTTAAGCTTTCTCATATCAGCCATGATCTGCTTCATCTGCTCTTTACCAGCAGCACCCTCATAATCTCTTGAGAATACGAGCTCTGTATAGTAGCCATAGTGAGCATAGATGCTATCAAGTCTCTGCTGGAGAGTAATACCTTTAGATGCATAGTGACACATCATCTCAACAGCTGCAACTGCTGATGATACAGCATCCTTATCATGTACATCATTAACAGTTAAGAAGCCATATGACTCTTCACAGCCAAAGAGGAAGAAGTTGTCCTTGTTAACACCCTTATCAATCTTATCCATCTGCTCAGCGATATATTTAAAGCCTGTAAGAACGTCCTTACAATCACCACCATTAGATTTAGCAATCTTCTCAACAAGGTCTGTTGTAACTAAGCTCTTAACGATTAATGGCTTCTTGCTGCCAATACCCATCTCATTTGAGGTTGTGATTAAATAATCAGCAAGGAGAGTTGCAATTTGGTTACCAGTTAATAATAGATAATCTGTCTTCTCTGGAGTTGTAGGAATTGCAAGGCCCATTCTATCAGCATCAGGGTCTGTACCAAGAACGATATCTGCCTTAACCTCTTTAGCAAGCTCAATTACCTTACTCATTGCTTCATGTGACTCTGGGTTAGGAAGCTTAACAGTTGGGAATGCACCATTTGGCTCCTCCTGCTCCTTAACTACACAGCATCTAATACCAAGTTTAGAGAGCATGTGTCTTACAGGTACATTTCCAGATCCATGTAATGGAGTATATGCAACTGTAATTGGAGAGCCCTTAACAAGCTCAGGGCGTCTAAGTGATGAAATAACCATATCATAGTAAGCTTCATCAACAGATGCAGGAACACTTTCAAGGTAGCCGCTCTTTCTAGCTTCCTCTTCACTGATATCCTTAATTCTATCTGCTGTTACTGCATTAGCAAGCTTAGCAATTTCAATATCATGTGGAGGTGTAACCTGACCACCATCTGACCAATAAACCTTATAACCATTGTACTTTGCTGGGTTATGGCTAGCAGTAATAACGATACCAGCTGTAGCCTTCATATTTCTTACAGCAAATGAAAGCATTGGAACTGGATGGAGTGTATCATAAAGATATGTCTTTACCTTGTTAGCGCTTAATACTAAAGCAGCAGCCTTTGCAAACTCTGGGCTATAGTGTCTTGAATCATAAGCGATTACTACAGTTGAATCAGGTCCAACAGATAAGCAATACTCTGCTAAGCCTTGAGTAACCTTTCTTACCATAAAGGTATTGATACGGTTTGTACCACCACCAATAACACCACGCATACCTGCAGTACCAAAAGCAAGTGCTGTGTAGAATCTGTCGTAGAGAGATTCATAATCCTCATTTTTCAAAGCGTCAGCAACCTCTGCTCTAAAGACCTCATTCTTTTCGCTATCAAGGTAGACCTTTGCTTTCTCGACGACTTCCTTTTTCATTTCGTCAGTTAATACCATTCTTTAGCTCCTCCACTGTGTTTACTATTTTTATGTTTTTACCTTCAAACTTCTCAAGAACGCTTCTTGGTCTAAAGCCCCAAGAAACTAAAATACCCTTAACAGGCTGGCTGTTAATTACAGTTTCCCCATCTACTTCACTATCACCAACATAAAAAATATTTTCTAATGGGACGTCTACTAAGGAAGAAAAGCTCTCAACACCCGCCCTATTTGGCTTTAGAGGTATTTTATCACAAAACCCCTGTACAAATGCAAAATTTATATCGCTAAATAGCTTTTTTACTATTTCCTTTACTAAAATATCACTTTTATTAGATAAAATACCTAGCGCATAACCTTTTTGCGACATTGTTTTTAATAATTCCGTTATACCATTATATGGCTTTGAATAATCACAAGGATGAATATAATAATATGAGATTAATTCGTGGTATAGTATATCTAGCTCATCATCAGGATATCTTGCTGATGAATATGCTAAAGCACCCTTTAGAGCATTTTTTAGGCCTCTACCAACAACACTCATACACTCATCTCTAGTAATTTCTCTATTATATGTAAGGTTCATACAGTGGTTAATTGCACATCTTATATCCTCCACTGTATCGACTAATGTTCCATCAAGATCAAAAAGAATTGCTTTTTTCATGCCACCATTTTAGATAAAAAAAGCTATACCGAGCAAGCGATATAGCCATATTATGATAAAACCTTATTAAATATATCTACCTCTTAAGAAGGTAACAGCTCTTCTTGCAGCCTCCTCTGGCTCTGGATATGGAAGACACTCAACTGTAGTCCAGCCATTATATCCAATCTTACCAAGGGCTGAGAAAATATCATCAAAATCTAAGTGACCATCACCTGGTGCATGACGGTTACTATCTGCAAGGTGAACATACTCAACATATTCTCTATTTCTAATTAGAGCCTCCCCTATATGAGCATCCTCAATATTCATATGGAATACATCTGGCATCATAGTAAAGTTTGGCTTATTAACCTTCTTAACTAATTCAACACACTCATCTGTATTGTTGATGTAGTCAATCTCATAGCGATTTACTGGCTCAAGTATTAGCTTTACACCACGTCCTGCAGCATAATCTGAAAGCTTACTAGCCATATCGATAAAGAGATTTTCACAAAGAGCTTTATCGCGTCCCTTAATAAAGCCTCTTACTCTTCCAATATTAACTAACTGTCCGAAGTCGGAAGCTAAATCAATAAAGCCACAGAAGTCCTTATATAAAAGCTCTCTATTTTCTTTGTTCTCATCTGTGAACATTAAGCCTCTAGCAGCAAACACCTGTCCTGATGAAATTGCGCTAACACTCATTGAGTTTTCTTTTAAGATTCTTCCAAGCTCCTGACTTGTAATTTCATGTGGATCCTTAAGAGCAAGCTCTACACCATCATATCCAAATTCATGAGCCTTCTTTATTGATTTCTCTAAGCCTCTCATTACAACAAATGCAGAAGCAAGAGCATTATCACTAGCTATAGCAACACCTAATTTCATTATTTATCCCCTTTTACAACTGGTATCTCATATGGACCTTCTGCAAGGTAACATATGCTCATTTCCTCCAAGCGTTTTCCACTTCTCTTTTCGATATCTCTTAATGCATTCCAAATAGCCTTATCAAAGACATCAACTGAATCATCATCAAGCTTATCACCATCAAGTAGTCTAATATCGATACCAGGAAGTAGGCAGAACTCCTTAGACTTAATTTGTGGAGCATAGAAATAGAAGTTCTTCTCATCTGTCTGCTTAAAGACCTTAGCCCACTGCTGTACCTGCCACTGCTCTGGGAGGAATGTCCAATCAGGAGACTTAATCATTCTTAAAAAGCCATCTGGTCCTACTAGGTGTAGTAGCGCAAGAGTAGTTTTATAGTTAGGACTACCAATTACATCCTTTTGGTCTGTTGCATCACTAATAGCAATTAAGTATCCATCCTTCTTTAATGCACCAATTGAAGCAACACCACACTTTGCACATTGATAGTGGTTGATACCAACAAAGCCACCATGAGTAATTACGATATCAGCCTTTTCAGGGATTTCAGTTTCTACACTCTCTCTAATCTTATCTACAGCCTTAAGGTGTGCACTTTCAAGCTCGCCAGCAAAGATACCTGTGATCTTAAAGTCATGGTCGAGTGTAACATTTACAATAAAGTCAGCACCTGCAAGCTTAGCAACTGCAAGTGATTCCTCATGTACAGGGTTACCCTTAATTACTAAATCTCTACTCATTGAATCGGCCATTAGCTCTGGGCCATGGAAAATATAAGTGGATTCCTTTCCAATTAAGCCTGGGCAAATTGATTTTCTACCACCAGAAGCACCTGCCATAAAGTGTGATTCAACTAAACCAGTTAAAATCTTTAAATCTGAGGACATATAGAGAGAGTCTATAAAAGCGTCCGTCCCTCTTTGAGTTTTACCAACAAATGTTAAGCTATCCTTATCATCTGCATCGTGGTTAACTATCCTAATTCCACGCTCAAAGACTCTCTCATCGATCATAGCTCTGAGCTCATTATCACCCATAGCTCTATGCATACCGGTTGCTACCAAGATAGTAATATCACTATCCTGGTAACCTGCCTTAGTAAGAGTATCGATAATAGGAATCAGTATCCCATCCTTTCCTTTATATGGAACTGGTCTTGTATTATCAGAGACAACAATACAAGCCTTTGCACCACTTTTTTTGCTCTTCTTCTCTGTTGCAATCTCAATTAAGCTCTTTGAATTGATTGGTGCTAGCAAAGCCTTATTTAATTCCTCTTCAACATTTTCAACTCGCCTTGGAGTTGCCATATGAGCAATGAAAGTATTATCAGGAAGATTAATATTATTAAATCTCGTAGATAGTGGATTAGGGACACTGATCATTTTTATTACCTCTTATTTTTCCTTAATAATTGAAAGATCACCAGTAGCTGCAGCATTTAATACTGGAGCCATATACTCATCTACATCATCTGCTGTCATACTAACAGGCATATTCTGTAGCTTCATCTTTAAATCTGGATCCTTTGCAGCATTAAGTGCTCTTGTGATATGTACCTCACTCTTGAAGCCCTTAAGATCTGAAAGCTTTGTTGGTGCTCCGATTGACTTTCCAAACTCAATCATTGCTGATGCAACTGCTATTGCTAATTCTCTGCCTTCAAGAGAATCGATATCTGCATTTGAGTATCCATGATCTTTAAAGATCTTTCCTACTACCTTAAGCTGCTTCTGAATTGCCTTACTATAGAATACTGCATAGTATGGGTTCATAATTCCACATGCTGTTCCGTGTGCTACGATATCAACTAATGAGAATGATGTTAAGTGTGCACCACTTGTACCACCAATCATGATTGCATATCCACCAAGGTCTGTTGCAAGACCAATTGCTTCTCTTGCCTTAATATCCTTTGGATCCTTAATTAAATCCTTTGCATATGTTGTTACAAGACCAATTGCACACTCTGCTAGCTCCTTAGCAAGATCATATACCTCTGGCTTTGCACCACAGAATACTTCAAATGTATGAGCAATTGCATCTAATGCGCCATCAATTGTTACACTAAGTGGCATTGAGCATGTTACCTTATAATCAAATACTGATACTTCAGGAACAATTGCAGGGTCTACGATAAGCTTCTTCTGACCTACAACTGGATCTGTGATATTTGAGTACTTTGTGAGGTGTGCTCCAGAGGATGCACTTGTCTCTACTGCTACTACTGGTACGAGCTTCTTTCCTGTCTTTGCAAGGTACTCTGTTACCTTTCCTGTTCCAAAGTATGCATCGATTTCTGGTGTGATATCGCCACCAAGGACAGCAAGCATTGATGCTGCCTTACATGCATCGATTGTTGAACCACCACCAATTGCTACAATACAATCTGGCTTATACTGAAGTACATATGTTGTTAAGCGGTATACATCCTCTCTAGGTGCATTTGGCTTTGCATCATTTGCAATCTTTCCACCTGCAAGTGCTACTCCATTCTTTTCAAGTGCTGCTACTACTTCATCTGCTACACTCTTCATATATGTAGTATTTGATACTACTAATGCGTTCTTTCCATAGCGAGCTGCTACTTCGCCTACCTTATCTAAGCAGCCTACACCTACGATGTAGCTGTCCTTTTTCCAATTTCTTAATAATTCATAACTTCTCTGAATGTAATCCATTTTAGTAATTCCTTATTTGTTTAATAATTTCTTTACAACGTTAGCAATTGACTTGCTATCAAGACCATATTTTGCAAGAAGATCAAGATATGGACCTGTTTCACCAAACTTATCCTCAATTGCAATAGGTGCAACCTTTGCCTTTAAGCCTCTCTTTAAGCCATCCTCTGCAATTGCTGAATAGAAGCCACCAGCTAAGAGATGCTCCTCTACAGTAACTAAAGCACCAGTCTTTTCAGCTGACTCAAAGATAGATGTGCTATCTAATGGCTTAACAAATGGAACTGAGAAGATTTCAGCATCGATTCCTTCAGCCTCAAGAAGCTTACCAGCCTCTACAGCTGCAGAAGCTGTGATACCATTTGCTGCGATAGTAACATCCTTACCACTTCTAATCTTAACTGCTCTAGCCTTGAAGAACTCATCTCTATCTGTATCGATATCAGGCATAGCGTTTCTATTTAATCTGATATATACAGGATTCTTTCTTGTTAATGCATACTCAAGAGCAAGCTCTGCTTGGCGTGCATCAGATGGAACAATAACCTCCATGTTAGGAAGAGATCTTAAGATTGCGATATCCTCAATTGCCTGGTGTGATGCCCCATCAAAGCTATCTGAAAGACCACCATATGCACCTGCAATAATAACTGGAAGATTATTGTAGCAGATATCATTTCTGATCTGGTCAGTACTCTTTAATGATAAGAAGATTGCAAATGCGTTGATAACTGGGTGGAAGCCACAGGTAGCAAGACCAGCTGCCATACCAGCTAAGTTACCTTCCTGTACACCAACGTTATAGAATCTTTCTGGGAATTCCTTCTTAAAGAAGGCACTCTTTGTTGATGAAGATACATCCGCATCGAGCACTACGAGCTCTGGATGTGTCTTACCCATTTCTGCTAAATGACGACCAAATGCTTCTCTCATTGCAACGCTCATAGTCTTTCCTCCTTAGCCTTTGTATCTGCTTCAAGCTCTTTGATACCAATCTCAAAGTGTTCATCATCAATTACAGCACCATGCCATGTATTCTTACCCTCACTGAAGGAAACATTCTTACCCTTGATTGTGTCGTAGATAATTGCCTTTGGCCAATTATCATCGCTATCGATCCAATCATAGGATGCAAGGATATCAGCGCTGTTATTACCATCATATTTGTTTGGACATACGTTCCAGCCAAAAGCTCTAAGCTTTTCATCGAGTGGAGAGAGTGGAAGAATTTCATTCTCTGTACCATCGAGCTGTACCTTGTTGTAGTCAACCATTAATACTAATCTTGGTGTCTTATATTTTGATGCAACCATTAATGCTTCCCAGCTTGAGCCCTCATTTAAGCAGCCCTCACCTGTTAATACATAGGTTGTATATTTCTTACCTGAAAGTCTTGCAGCCTCAGCCATACCAAGACCAACTGAAATTCCATGACCAAGTGCACCAGTAGACATATCAACTCCTGGAATTTTGTTCATAGCAGGGTGTCCCTGTAGGTATGAACCAAGTTTTCTGAAGGAGTGTACATCCTCAACTGGGAAAAATCCTCTGTGAGCAAGGACAGTATAGAGGTTTACACTAGCATGTCCCTTTGATAGAACAAATCTATCTCTATCCTCCCAACCTGGATTCTTTGGGTCAATGTTAAGTCTGTTAAAATACAAGCTAGTTACTAACTCAGCAGCACTACTTGCACCTCCCCAGTGTCCTGTTCCTCTTTCATGCAGAACTGTAAACATCATCTCTCTAAAGTAAGCTGAAAGTACATCAAGCTCTGCTGCATTAAACTTCCTATTTGTATCTGATAGGAGTCTGTTGATAATTTCGCTCATTCTCATCTCCTTAAATTGTATTTTGTATACAATATACATACCATGATATTTTCTATCTGTCAAATAAAATAACGTTTTAGTCCAACATTTTTTTATCAATACAGCCTATATATTGAATACAAAATGCAAAATTGACGTCTCACAACTATTCTGTTAAGCTATTGCTGTGAGGTGTATTTATGAAAATCGTTTCAAGGTCTCTATCTGACCAGGTTTACGAACTTGTTAAAAGCGAGATACTAAAGGGAAATATTAAAGCTGGTAGCAAAATCAGTGAGGATGCGTTAGCTCTTCAATTTGGTGTTAGCAGAACTCCTATCAGGGAAGCTATTAGAAGGCTTTCTGAGTATGGCCTTGTTACCCTATCCCCAAGATCTCATGCTGCTGTTGTCAAAATTAGTGACAAGGTAGCACTAGATATTGCATCACTCAGAATCGATTTAGAGTTCTTTGCTATCGATAATCTTCAAAAGGAACTCTTTGAGAAGAATTATCTTGAGCTCAGTCAGCTCGCCTTCGACTGTCAATTGCAGCTTGCCAATGGAGAAAGAGATAAAGCCTTTGAGCTTGATAGTGCATTCCACTCTCTCTTAATTCAATGTGCTGATAACCAAGCACTAACTGAGGTTTATACCCGTTTAGATGCTAAGATACAGCTTCTTAGAATTGAACAAAATCTCGAGCCACAAGCATTACTTTCATATCTTCAGCAGCACACTAACATATTAATGCTACTTAAAAGTGATGATAAGTTCTCTGCTAAAAAGCTTATCAGGGAGCATATAATGCATCAGTGAACTAGCTGCCAAGCCCTTCTTAAGGTTCTCTTTGCATTCGCTATTACAATTCTTTCATCTTCACCAGGGATTGGTCTAACCTCAAATCCTAGATAGTTTTTGCCATTCTCATGAAGATATCCAAAATCCTTTAGATGCTGTAGGAAGCATGCTAGCTCCTCTACATCGTTTTCACCCTTTTCGTAACCAAATCTTGGATTCATATCACCATATGCAATATCGTTTTTATCTCTAATAGAGGTATTACCAACATGCGCATGCTTGATATAATCCTTAATAGGTGTCAGATTTTCTTCTATACTCTCTCCTATCATTGGGATATGTGATAAATCACACATGAACCCAAAGTTATCTATATCCTTTACCTTTTCCAAGAATGCAGTAACTCTGTCAATTGGACCAAGTAAAGCGCACTTATCAATATCATGATCAAATATCTCAAGTGTCACAGTAATACCAAATTTCTTTGCATACTCACATAGCTCGCGAGTACTCTTAGCTAATGAGAGTATATGCTCATCTATTTTAGCCTTATCATATGTTCTTGACAAGAATTGAAATTCCTTAGCACCAATTGAATAGGCTTCATCGATTCCCCTCTTTAGCTCCTCAACAGCCTTTACTCTTTCACCTTCATCTAAAGAGTTAATATTTAGCTTATTCTTAAAGAGTCTTGAGTGGCCACAGTAGGTAAAATCCATATGAGATGCTTTAATTAATGCTACTACCTCACCAATTAATCCTTCGTAAGGATTTTGTGAAATTTCAACACAATCAAAGTAATCATCATAAAGAATAGTTTTTAATGTTGAGATAAACTCCTCTTTACTTTTAATAAATGGAAAAGCCTGGGAGTGAACTATTGATAATAAGCAGTAGGAATGGATATCGTCTTTCATTTATTTTCTCCAAATAGCATTTTAACAGCCTTATTAATACAGCTTTCAGGACTTGTTAATACCTTTTTACCGGTAGTCTCATAAACTAGGTGCTTTGCACTTGCCATGCTTGCTTGAGCTAATACAATTACATCTACATCTGTAAACTCACGAACTTTTGCAGCAATTAATGCATCATGACCAGAGACATCTCCACTCTTTAAGCGGTCCATAGCTTCCTCAATTAAGAGAGTTTCAATTACAGCACTCTCTCTTTCACTCTTAATTTTATCAACTGTTGGTCCAACAGTTGTAGGAGCGGTAGCTACTACTAAAATCTTTCCATTACTCAAAGCTGCCTGACGACACATCTCATCATCGATAGAGAGAATTGGAGTTGTAAACTCATTTAGCATTTGCTTAACAAATGGAGTTAAGGATGAACAGGTAACAATGATTAAGTCAGGATATTCCAATGTAGCAGATTGTAAATCGAGCCTCAGCTTTTTCATATTGTTCTCAGGAAAGTAGCCACACTTCTTAGCATTAGTTACTAGATATTCATCTACTAAGCTATCTACCTCGATTTCCTCTGGACATGCCCTCTTAAGATCATCTGAAAATGTTGAATAAACGCTCTTGACTGTATGTAGCAATGTTACCTTTTTCATATTCATCTCCATTTAATCAGGGAGATCGCTCTCCCTGATATTAATGCTTAATTATTTACCAAGACTCTTGAGATAGTCAGCCTGGTACTGTGTCATATATTCCTTAGCTGCCTTGTAATCCTTGAACTCTGAAACAAGACCATTCTTAGCAATGTAGTTTTCCTGCCATACCTGAGATTCAGAAACCTGGCGGAGACATTCTGACCAGAATGCTGCAGCTTCTTCGCTCATTGCCTTAGGACCTACAACACCACGCCATACTGGAACTTCAACGTTATTATAACCGAATTCAGAGAGAGTTGGAGCATCCTTAAGGCTAGGAGCTGTGAATCTTGATTCACTTAATGCGAGAACTGCCTTCATCTTACCAGCTTCAACATACTGTGCAGCAGCTGCTGGCTTACTCATACAAAGATCAACGTGACCACCGAGGAGTGATGTGATAGCACCACTTGTTGAGTCGTTTGTGATGTATGAAAGCTGAGCCTCTGAAACACCAAGCTCTGCGATAAGCTTATTATATGTCTCAATATCATCACCCTTAGATCCAGCGATAACTACCTTCTTACCAGCCTTAATAGCATCTAATACTTCCTGCCATGTCTTATACTTTGCGTTTTCACCGATGAAGAGAAGCTGCTTATCAACTGCCATAACTGCGAGAGGTGTGAAGTTCTCAATTCTGTTATCTGTATTCTTAACCATTGGCATAAGGTCACCAGAGTTAAATGTGAGGAGAGTGTAGTCAGCCTTATTCTTACCTGTCATAGCAACCTGAAGTCTACCTACTTCACCACCACCATCTGTAACGTAGCTAATAACAACGTTTGCATCTGTAATACCCTGTGTCTTGAGTGCATCTTTAATCTGCTGAGTAAAGATATCAGAACCACCACCTGGCTTAGATGTACATGTCCATTCAACATCCTTAGTAGGTGTGAAACCACTAGCTGCGCCGCCTTCCTGTGTACCATTAGCAAAGAGTGCTAATGAGAGCATCATTACTAATGCTACTGCCAAAAATTTTTTCATTTTATACCTCCTAGCAAATTATTTTGCTTTTTTAACCTTTAATACACCACACTTTGTTAAGATTGCTCTTACAATTGGTGTTGCTGCAATTGCAATAAATACTACTGTTAATACAATTGAAATTGCGCTATTGAAGAATACTCCAGAAACACTACCACCAGAGATTACAAATGCTTTTCTCATGTTGTCTTCCAAAAGTGGAGCGAGTACGAATGCAAGAAGCATTGGAGCAGTTGAGAAGCCACTCTTCTCTAAGACATAGCCACAAATACCACTGATAAGCATGATGATTACACCATACATTGAGTAAGTATCTGAATAACCACCAACTAAGCATACAACCATGATAATTGGGATAATTACCTTAACTGGTACTGACAAGATCTTAATAAGTACTGGGATAATTCCAAGTGCAATAATAAGAGTTAGTAGGTTAGCTAAGAATAGTGATGCGATAAGTCCCCATGCAAACTCTGGTTCATTAGTAAACAAGAGTGGTCCTGGGTTTAAGCCCCACATCATAAGTCCGCCAAGGAGAACTGCGCCTGTACCTGAGCCTGGGATACCAAGAGCAAGAAGAGGAGCAAAGGAACCAGCTGCTGCTGCGTTATTTGCTGCTTCACAAGCTGCGATACCCTCTACTGCGCCAGAGCCAAGTGGATCCTCATTCTTGAATGCTCTCTGCATTGCATAGCCAAGGAATGCACCTGTTGTAGCACCTGCACCTGGGAGTACACCAACGAAGGTACCCATGATACCAGATCTAATAGCTGGAGGAAGGAGACGCTTGAAGTCATGTGGAGTTAGTAAGGAGCCTCTAATTGTGAGCTTTTCTGTAATTTCACTCTTAGTAGTATCCTCTTTTTCATCCATAAGTCTCATTACCTGAGCAAAGCCAACTGTACCAATTACGAATGGGATGAACTTTACACCACCAAGTAGGTAGATATTGCCAAAGTTAAATCTTGGGGAACCTGTCTGAAGGTCCATACCGATTGAAGCAATTAAGATACCAACTAATGAGAGTACAACACCATTTGTAGGGTTAGAGCCAACAAGCCAACCAATACTTGTCATTGCAACAAGAAGTAGTACAGCCATTTCTGCAGGACCAAAGTGAAGACCTACATCAGCAAGAGCTGGCCCCATGAAGGTGAGGATAATCATACCGATTGTACCACCTACGAAGGATGCCATGTTAGCTGTGAAGAGTGCCTGTCCAGGTCTCTTTCTCTTAGTAGCCATTGGGTAACCATCAAGAGCTGTCATTACAGCTGGAGAGTCACCAGGGATATTGAGAAGAATAGCACTGAAGGAGCCACCATACATATTTGAATAGTAGAGTGCACCAAGCATGATGATAGCTGTTGTAGGGTTGAACTTATATGTTAAAGGGAGCAAGAGCGCAACACCTGCAAGAGAACCAATACCTGGCATAGCACCAACTACTAATCCTAAAACCGCACCTAAGAGACATGCGCCAATGTTTTGAAGGGACAATACTACTGTAAAGCCGTGAAATAGCATCTGAAAGTTTTCCATATTCCCTCCTTAACCAATGATCATGTCTAATATGAATCCCATTGGGAAATCAATTCCAAGCCAGATATTGAAACATCCAACAACGATGAATAGTACAATTGCAAGTGCAATTAGAACTATCTTCCATGATTGCTTTTCATAGACCTTGAGCCAGATTACGATGAATGCTGCAACTGTAAGTACAAGGCCAAATACCATAGATGATAAGATCATCAAAATTAATGCGATTGGTACTAGCCAGTTTTCAAGTCTAAACTCAACCATCTTATTCTTGTCTCTAAGTCCATTTACAAAAGCAAGAACTGAGAGAGCCATTAAGCCGACTGCTATGATTACAGGGAAGAAGCCCTTAGTAGGCTTTTGACCTACGCTATCCCAGAATCCATATTCAAAAGCTCCAATTGAGAAGAATATTGCTCCGATAATAAAGGTTATTACCGGAATAATTATCTTAGTTGGAACCTTAATAACTTTATTCTTAAGATCCATTTTTTACCTTACTTTGCGAGGTGGTTAGCCATTCTAGCTGCCATCTTTACAGCGTTTTCAAATGCGCTGGTCTTAACAATACCCTTACCTGCGATATCATATGCTGTTCCATGTGCACATGTTACGATTGGAGCAGGAAGTCCTCCGGCAATTGTAATACCCTGTTCAAAGCCCTTAAGCTTTAATGCGATCTGACCCTGGTCATGGTACATTGTTACAACACCATCAAATTCACCTCTAAATGCCTTGATGAATGTAATATCTGATGGATATGGACCTGAAGCATCGATACCCTGCTTTATAGCCTCTTCGATAGCTGGCTTAATTACATCGATTTCCTCTCTACCACAGAGACCGTTTTCACCACAGTGTGGGTTTAAAGCTGCAATAGCAAGTCTTGGGCGCTCGATACCACTATTCTTTAAGGAAACGTTAGCAAGTGTAATAGCTCTCATAATTGAGTTAACACTAAGAGCAGCACTTACATCCTTTATTGGGATGTGAGAGGTTGTTCTAGTTGTCCAAAGCTCACCACAAACGTTAATCTCACCAAATGGAGCTGTATGATTAAACTCATGAGCTAAGAGGTGGTGCTCTGATTCAAACTTACATCCAGCTTCCTTCATACCAGCCTTGTTAAGAGGTCCAAAGCAGAAGCCTTCAATCTTCTTTGCCTTATAAAGCTCTACAGCATATGTAAGCATATCAAGATTTGCCTTACCACAAGCAACTGTTAACTCTCCAATAGGAGCTTCTTCACATGAAAGATTATTTCTGTTAACGATGTTACACTTTCCATCCCAAATAGCTTCTGTAGGGTCGTTGATAGTTCTAATTTCTACATTTGCTCCAACAGCATTTAAAGCACGATTAAAGATTCTGATATCGCCAATGAATACAGGATGACAATATTCTTCAAAGAAGTTAGCTGCTGCCAATTTTGCAATTATTTCTGGACCTACACCAGCGCCATCGCCTAATAGGATACCAAGTATTGGTTTTCTTTCCATTTATATCTCCTTTTTTCTGTTATGCCTTTATATATGCAATAGGTGTGCCAACTTTTTAAAAAATTTTAAATTATTAGTTTTTTTTCTTGTATTTTCTTTTAGGAATGTAAATTATAAGTAAAAAATATTTTTTGATTAAAATAAATATATTGTATTCAATACGTTTCAATTATATTTCAATGTTTCATTTAAGTTTCATCTATTGTTTCATATTGTTTCAAATTTCTTAAATTTACGCCACAAAGTAGTTCTTGAAATACCAGAAATATTAATAAACTCAGTGAGAGAAACACCCAGCTCTAAATATTTTTTATAGAGCTCCTCATCACTTAATTTTTTATAGCTAACCTTTGCTTCACTAAGCTTTGTAACATATGCACCCTCACCCTCAAGTACATCTGTTTCAAAGATAGTACTTCCAGTAATATTAGCACTACCATTTAAAATTACTATTCTCTCAGAGATATTTCTGAGCTCTCTAATATTACCAGGAAAGCTATATTCATCTAGCTGCTTAAAGGCACTTTCCTCTATCTTAGGTACAACCAGCTTCATCTTAGTTGCATACCTGTTTACATAGTGTGTAAATAATAACCGAATATCGGCTCCTCGCTCTCTTAGAGGAGGAATATGAAGTGTTAAAAGATTAATTCGGTAGTATAAATCTCTTCTAAATAGCCCCTTTTCAATTAGCTCAGGGATATTTTGGTTAGTAGCACTCATAATTCGTACATCTACAGGAATTACCTCGTCTCCACCTACTCTTCTAACCTGCTTTTCCTGTAATACTCTTAGTAGCTTTGCTTGAAGCTGTATTGGGAGCTCTCCAATTTCATCTAAAAATAGAGTTCCCTCATGAGCTAGCTCTACAAGGCCCTTCTTTCCACCCTTTCTTGCACCTGTAAATGCACCCTCTGAATATCCAAAGAGCTCACTTTCCAATAGCTGCTCTGAAATTGCAGCACAGTTAATAGCAACAAAGGGACCAGTAGAACGAGAGGATGCATTGTGCATAGACTGCACAAAAAGCTCCTTACCTGTTCCAGTTTCACCAGTTAAAAGTATATTTCCATCGACAGATGCATATCTAATTGCCTTTGCAATAATTTGTCTCATTGGTAAGCTTTGTGCGATGATATCTGAAAAGTGGTATCTTGCAGTTAACCCCTTATTAGCAAGCTCTGTTCTTACAAATTTCTCTGTTTTTTCAATTTGATCAATCTTGCTAATAGTAATTAAAAAGCCACTACCCTCTCCATCAATTTCAAATGGAACAATTCGCACATATACCATCTCATTACTAATACATTGAACAACCTCAAAGGAGGATGTTATATGCTCAAATACATCACCAAAGGTAATGATATCATTAAGATTTTTTCCTGTGATATCAAAGCCAAAGAATTGATTAGCTAAAATATTTGCTCTAATTATTGTCCTAAAGGTATTAATTGCAAATACAACATTATCTGTGACATCTAATATAGTTTGAAGTAAGCTTACACGAGTACGCTCTCTATTTAATATTGAGGCAGCATTTAATGCTTCTGCAATTGATTTCCTTATTGCTTCCTTACCAGTTAATATCGATTCAGCTTTAATATTTAATCTTTTACATAGACGATTAAGTGTAAAGCCCCCTAAGAATACCTCACACCCTTCGCTCTCAAGCTCTCTAACTACACCCTCTAAATCCTTTTCATCTCTTACCTGTCTTAAGAGTACATCCATATTAGTAAGCTCTTTTATTGCGTCTATTGGACATATTGAGATATCAGAGAGGACTAGACCTACCTTAACATTATTATAGTTTCTTTTGATTTTTACTAAAGCTTCGAGGACATCTGCACTGCTCATTGCGATATCAACTCGAGTAACCTCTGGATATAGTTGTGATACAGCCTTTCCTGTCATACCTCGTACAACAACGATATCATATGACTTAACCATAGTAAGCTTTGACTCTTCGGTTCCATATGCATATGTTGTAGTAAAGCGTACACCATTAATTGAAATTCTATTTATTTCATTGTTAAAAGCTTCATATAGCTCTTCAGCTGGTACGATCACAAGTATTTCAATCATTAGTTAATTCTAAGATACCATTTTTACTTTTGCAATCGATTCTATAGTAGTATACAATACGCTTATGACAATTACTTCAATACTTACTTATATCCTAGCACTATTTCTTATCGCCTTTACTTTATTTAATTTGTACGCAACTATGACTGCTAAAAAGCGTAAACAAATTAGCTCAGCTTCATTTAAAGTACTTTGTAATGAAATTGAAAAGGAGCTTATAAAACTTCAAAAGGAAAAAGGGTTAAACTTTTCTTATGTTAAGAGAATGGCTAACGACCAAAATAATGTAATAATCTTTGTTAAGGATTTAGATAAAAAATTTGCAGCAATTGCGATGAAGGATGATATTAAGCTCTTTTCATTTTCTGATATAAAGGATGTAAAAACTCAATATGAAAAGAGTAATAAAAAAATATTAAGTGCTAAGGTTGATGTAACTATTAATGATGAAACCTGGACCTACACCTTTGCGTCTAAGCCTTTTAATCCAAAGGGTATTATTGGTAAGGTCCTTTATGAGACAACAGAGGAATTTGCTCAGGAATTAAAGGCTATAAAAGGTTGAGCCTTCAAGATTTCTCCTGAAGGCCCAAATAATTATTTAAAGAGCTGCTGTATAAGCTAATAGATTTTCCATTGTTAATGCTAAATCGTTTTTAGCTCTAGGTCTTGCTTCCTTATATGGGACTGCTACTCTATTAATTGAGAAGATACCAGTTACGCCTTCCTTATATGCGCCACCAACATCATTTCCGATATCACCAACGATAGCAACAACCTTAACGTTCTTAGCCTTTGCCTTTCTAGCAACACCAATTACAACCTTACCTCTTAAGCTTTGGCCATCGATTCTACCCTCTCCAGTAAATACGAAATCTGTATTATCTAGTAGGTCATCAAAATGGACTGTCTCAAGTACTGTTTCAATACCCATCTGAAGCTCAGATTTAAAGAATGCAACCATACCACCGCCCATACCACCAGCGGCACCTGAGCCTGGGATCTGTTGAACATCAACACCACAATCTCTGATCATTACCTCAGATAGCTTTCTCATCTTCTCATCGAGGTCCTTGATCATAGCCTCATCTGCACCCTTCTGAGGTCCATAAATTGCTGGAGCACCCTCAGGTCCATAGAATGGGTTATCGATATCACACATAGTAACTATCTTAATTTTCTTAAGCTCTTCACACATTGTTGAAGTATCAATTTTGGCAACCTGGTCAAGAGTTCCACCTACTGGGATAAACTCCTTACCCTCACTATTTAAAAACTTTACTCCACAAGCAGCTGCTAAGCCACAGGCTGCATCGTTAGTAGCACTACCACCAAGCCCTACAATTATCTTTTCAACACCCTTAGATGCAGCATCCATAATCAACTGGCCAACACCATAGGTTGTTGTCTTTGAAGGATCCTTTCTATCTCCTACCATTGGAAGAGCAGCGGCTGCAGCCATCTCAACAATAGCTACATTACCTGGTAATACTCCATAGTAGCCATCTACTGTTTCACCACTATAAGGTCCACAAACCTTCTTATATATCTTCTCACCACCTAATGCTTCAAGGAATGCATCTACACTGCCCTCTCCACCATCAGCTACAGGAATTGAGATTATCTCACACTGTGGATAAAACTTTAGAATTTCTTTTTTCATTATTGAGCAAATCTCAGCTGAAGACATTGTGCCTTTAAATGAATCGGGAATTAGTATTGCTTTTTTCATATTTTTCTCCTTTTGCATATTATATATTGTTTATTTCTTTTCTATGAAAAAATAATTACTTTATTTATTGTATACAATATACGATTATTCATTCTCAATCAATAAAAATAGTAGTGTTGAAGAAAAAGTTGTGTTGAATTATTATTTTTTCTACTATGTATACAGTCACATTAAAGCCAAATAAAGAAAAACAATTAATAAAACACCATCCTTGGGTTTTCTCAGGTGCAATTGATAAAATTGAACCAAAATTTACTTCTGGTGCATTAGCAAGAGTATTAGCAAATGATAATAGCTTTATTGCATATGGCTACTACGATGAAAAGAGCCATATTATCCTTCATCTATTAAGCTGGGATGAAAAAGTAATTCCAGATGATAGCTTCTTAGTTAATGCAATTAAAGCTGCGATATTAAGAAGAAAGGACCACTTTAATAAAAGCTTAGATAATGCATTTCGCTTAATCCATGGTGAAGCTGACTTTATCCCAGGTCTTGCCTGTGATGTATACTCATCTCACATTAAGCTAATAATCTCATCACGCTACGCATATAATAATTTAGATTTAATTAAGAATACTCTTTTTAGCTTATTAAAGCCTGAAACAATTACAGCCATCATGGATAAGGAATATGCAAAAGCAGAGTCTCTTCCTCAAAAGATATTATACTTTGATAAAAATGGCTCTACCGATTTAGCTTCCTCAACTATAAGGTTCTATGAATCTGGAATTTTATATGAGATGGAAAATAGTAATAGCCAGAAATCTGGCTTCTACTGTGACCAAAGAGATAATAGAAATATTGTTGAAGCCTATTGTCAGGATAAGGTAGTACTCGATGCTTGCTCCTACACTGGAGCCTTTACACTACATGCTCTTCGTGGTGGTGCAATTAGCGTTGATGCACTTGATGCATCAGAGAGTGCATTAAGGCATTTACTATATCAAATACACATTAATGAGGATGAAGGTAATATACCAAATAGCTCAAGAGAGAAAGTAACAATTAAAAGCTGTGATGTATTTGAGGAAATGAGAAAAATTGAAGCAGATAAATATGATTTAATGATTCTCGATCCACCAAAGCTTGCTGCAACTAAGGGAAAGCTTGAAAATGCACTAAGAGCCTATAAGGATTTAAATAGAGTCGCTATGATGAAGATTAAAAATGGTGGCTTAATTGCTTCATTTTCCTGCTCTGGCTCAGTTACAAGAGAGCTACTTAGACAAACTATTTGCTATGCAGCTGCAGATGCAGGGTGCGAGATTCAAATAATTAGAGCTCTAAGTGCAGGCGATGACCACCCTATTAGAATATCATTTCCAGAAAGTGAGTATCTAAAGGGCTTTATCTATAGAGTAATTCGTTAATTTTTATCTTTTTTCTTTTTGCGTTTCTTTAGTTGGTGCTTACTAACATCCCAGTTATTAACAATTAAGGAACCGCAAATAGAAACAAATATACAAATAATTAGTAAGAAAACCCACGCAAAGAATTTATCCTGATGAGGAAGTCTTACGTTCATTCCAAAGAAGCCTGTAATAAAGGTTGGGAACATTAAGGCAAGTGAAATAATAGTGAGCCTCTTCATTATGATGTTCATATTATTTCCTAAAATCGAGCTAAATGCCTCCATAGTACCTGTTAAGATACTTGAATAGATATTAGCCATGGCTATAGCCTGCTTATTATCTGTTATTACATCGTTTAGAAAGTCAACTTCCTCTTCACTATTTAATTTAAATATAGGTGTCTTTGAGAGCTTCTCAAGTAAGCTTTCATTTGTTGTTAAGCTTGTTGTTAAATAAACTAAAGACTTTTGTATATCGAGTAATCTTATGATCTCATCATTAGTGACAACATCATGAAGTCTCTCCTCTACAATATCCTTCTGTCTATTTATATATTTAAGCATTCTAATAAAGACTAAAGCAGAGCGGCCTAAGATTGAAAGGACAAAGCCCTCCTTTGTTGCAACTGGATACTGTCTGAATCTTCTCTTTGAAAAGTCCTCAAGAACTACACTATCACCTTGGCAAATTGTAATGACCTTATCCTTATAAAGAATAATACCAAGTGGGATAGCATTTTGAATTAATGGAGAATCCTGGTCCTCATCATCTAGTGGGATACGAACAATTATAGAGGTATAATCATCCCCTCTTTCAATTCTTGACTGTTCATCCTGGTCCAAAATATCTGCTAATAAATCTGATGAAATTGAGTATTCCTCTGTTAATACAGATAAATCCTCTCTATTAACATCTCTAACATCTACCCATGTATAATTGCGCTTATCGTCGTTAGCTCTAATAGTAATCATGTCCTGCACTCCATTTTCCATCTACAAAATGCAAGACTAAAAAATCATGACAAGTGAAGATGGATTATTCTTTCAAGATAAAAATAACTAGGCAAAGGGTTTCCATCGTCTTTAGTTGACATAATCCATAATCTCCTTATCAAAAATACTACTACACTATAAAGCAATAAATAATTAATGGGAAGAATAAAAATAAATATTTACAAATTAACCGCCGAGAAAGCCCACGTGCCTTGGCCGAGAGATGAAAGGCGATAATGCGTAATGCCATAAAATGTGCTATAATGATGTCATGCGGACACTGACAGTAAAACTGTACAATAGCGATGACTTCGGATACCTTAGTGATATGATAAATATCGCCGGTATCATATACAACACGGCACTGACAATCATACAGGACCACTATACCGAAACTGGGAAGCTTTTGGATAAATATGAACTTCAGAAACAGCTCCGTGGTCTTCGCAACGTGGATGAAAACCGCCACTGGCGATATGTGGGAAGCCAGGCAGTACAGGAGATAACCGACAGGATATACAGGGCGTACCGGCTGTTTTTCACTAACAGGGAGAAGGGAGTCAAATGTTCGCCACCGCGTCGTCGCAAGGTCAAAAAGTACAAAAGCGTCACCTACAAACAGTCGGGATACAGATTCCTTACTGGCGGACGTATCAGCATAAACGGACACATCTACAGATACTGGGACTCCTATGATGGACTTTTGGAACGGATCAAAATCAAGACCGTAACGATAAAGCGCAACATACTCGGAGAGTTCTTCGTCTACGTCACCACCGACAGCCCCGTCACCATGCGTGAAACCAGGGACGGGCGCGGTGAGGTCGGCATGGACTTCGGACTCAAGATGTTCCTTTCGCTGTCGGACGGCAGTGTGATCAGATCCCCGGAGTTTTTCAGACAGGGAGTAAACGAAGTCCGAAAAGCGAACCGTGCCCTGAGCCGTAAGGTGATGGGGAGCAACGGATACGAGCGTGCACTGAAGGCACTGTACCGCAGGCACCAGGACATCGCAAACAGGAGAAGGGACTGGTTCTGGAAGCTAAGCCACGAACTCTGTTCAAGGTACGGCGTCATAGCCATAGAAGACCTTAATATCAAGGGTATGGCGAGGCTCTGGGGACGCAAGGTCCACGACTATGCGTTTTCGGAGTTTGTGGAAATCCTGGAGTGGTGTGCCCGAAAGTACGAGACCAGGGTAATCAGGATTGGACGGTACTACCCGTCGTCCCAAACCTGCTCCGTCTGCGGGCATGTGTGGCCGAGCACCAAAGACCTCAGTGTCCGTGAGTGGACCTGCCCGAAATGCGGGGTGTATCACGACAGGGACGTGAATGCCGCGGTGAATATACTCGCTGAGGCAAAGCGTATCATGAATCGAATGGAACAGGCGAAGGACGCCTAAACCATAAGGCGAGGCCGGACGGGTCTCGCGGGTCAGAGACGGTGTAAGACATCCTTCGGGACGCAGCCGTCGTTACCATGGCCAGATTCCCATGGGCTTGCCCGTGGGAGTACGTCAAAGAGTATTCTTATTAGCTTAGAAGAGACTAAAATGTAGAAAAGGGATCAAATGGATATTCCTTCTCAATTCTTTTCTTTCTTCTAATCTCATCTGTAGGAATTAAGATATCTTCACTCTCTAAATTAAATTCCTTTAATACATTTAAGCCATAAAGCTCTTTTAGTCTTTCCTCGCTAACGCCTTTTTCCTTTAGCTTATTTAATAAAATTAGCATACCACCAAAGCCAGGAAGACCAGATGCACCATTTTCCTTATTTTCTAAGGTATGTGGAGCGTGGTCACTTTCGATACTATCTATTGTACCATTTAAAATACTTTCAAAGATAAAGGCTCTATCCTCTTCACATCTTAGTGGAGGATTAACCTTTAAAAGAGGATTTAATTTTGCATCATTAATAGTTAGTAACGCATGGTGAGGAGTTGCTCCCATAAATACCTTTAGTCCCTCTTTTTTAGCTTTAACTACCTCTAATACTCCACCCTTAGTTGAAATATGAGCAATATGGAGCTTTCCCTTAAAGCCAGTTTCTTTAACTATTTTAATTATATCCTTAATCGATTCTATCTCTGATTCATTTGGACGAGCTAGAGAGTGAGTTTCACTATGTCCCTTAATGTAAAGCTCGCTTTTCATTAAGCTTTCCTTTTCTGCATGGACAGTTAAAACTCCATCATAGCCCGCTTGAGTTAAAGCTCTAACAACCTTTTCCTGGTCGCTATATGAAACTATTCCCATATTACCAGTTGATTGACCTAAAAACATCTTTAAGCCAACAACTAATGGAAAGAGCATAAAATAGGTATTAACAGCTTCCTTTATTTGCTCTTCATCATTAGTTAAGCCCATATAAAGGTGGTAAGCGACCTTATGCTTTTTTACACTTTCACTTGCGAGAGCTAAGCGTTCTAGCACAACCTCCTTACTAGTTAATGGAGGATTGCAATTTGGCATATCAAATACTCTTTGAAAGCCAGCTAATTTGGCAACTCTTAAGCCATGCTCAATAGTTTCCTTTTCTTTTTGGTTAAAGTCTCGCAAATGAACGTGTGCATCAATCATCCAAGTAGCTCCTTAGCATTTTCAAGTAGATATGTATATGTAAAGAATGTACCATATTGGCAAGCTAAACGATCACCACAAACACATTCACCGCACATACCAATACCACACATAGTACTTCTCTCCATAGAAAGATAAATATAGTCCTTACTTACACCTAGCTCTAAGAGTTTTTTAGCAGCTATAGACATAAATTTCTCAGGTCCTACGATATATACTGCAGTATCAGAGACACTTCTTAAGTGCTCGCTAATGTGGTCTAATACTCTACCTGGTTTTCCTTCATCTGCAATAACAGTGTAGGTGCCAAAGTTCTTAAAGAAATCCTCAAAGAGCGCCTTTCCATCAACACCAATTGGCTCTAATGTAGTTCCAACTAATACATCTACCTTTGAATCATCTGCTTTAATCATATCGCAGAGTAATGGAAGAACAGCAACACCAGAGCCACCACCAATTAAGAGAACATTCTTCTTTTTCTCATGGCTTAGAGGCTTGCCATATAGCCCTCTAGTGTAAACCTCATCACCCTCCTTAAGATTAAAGAGAGCATCTGTAAATTCACCTCTTCTTCTAATTAAGAAGGTTAATGGAGAATTATGAGCTACACTAAATGGCTTTTCGCCCTTTCCTGGAATAAATAGGAATGCAAACTCTCCAGATTGACAATTAAGCTTTCCACTAAGAGTGAGGATAAGCATATCCTTAGTATGCTCAACAACAGAGATAACCTTATGCTTAGTATACTCCATTCTATTATCCTGTCTAATATATTTAGAAGCCTTGTTAGCTATCTCATTACCACTAAGTAATGAAATGCTTTCATCCTTTAGAGTATCTAAATATGCTTTCCAATCCTGCTGATTAACAGTTCCAAATACAGAGCCAAGTCCAACTGCATCGGCACCGGCTGTAACCATTGCAGCAACATCATAGGCATCACACATTCCACCCATTCCTATGATAATAGGCTCGTCTCCAATAGCATCTCTAATTTGCTTAACAGCCTCAAGAGCTCTCTGCTTAACCCATTTACCGCTCTTACCGCCCTTTCCACCAAGCTTGTTATTTAGAATTGGAAGGCCACTTTCCTTATGGATATGAACCTCAGGGCCTACAGTATTAATTGCAACGATACCATCTGCACCTTCAGCTATAACAGCTTTAGCTATTGCTCCAATGTCTTCAACATTTGGAGTAAGCTTAATTAGGAGTGCTGATTTTTGCTCAGGATATGCTTTTCTTATCTCTCTTACATATTCAGCTGCAATATTTAGGTCACATCCAATAGATGCGCCAAAGCCCTTTGCTGCATGAGGACATGAAAAGTTTAATTCAATTGAATCAGCAATATTATCAAAGGCCTTTATAAGAGTAATAAAATCTTCAACATTTGAAGCACTTACTGAAACATTTAAAAGTGCTCTTAATCCTTCATTTCTTAGTTTTTCAAGTGGTGGTAAGCTCTTTTCAAGACCTGGGTTTCTTAGTCCTACAGAGTTACCAAAAGACCCTGGAGCCATCTCACAAATTACAGGCTCTCTATTTCCTGGATTAGGATTAACCTGGAAGCTTTTAGTTGTGATAATATCTATAGCTTCCTGCTTTTTATCAAAATATCTAACTAGCTCTGGCTTTGTTGAAGCAACACCACTTACAGTAGAAAGATGCACACCATTATTTAGGTGTGCACCCTTAATAGATTTAATTCTATCAATCATAGAGAGCATTTCTCCACGAGAGACTTAATATTCTTTAAACAAATATCTAAATAATCCTCAGGAACTGGAGCCTTCTTCCAAGGATGAGTTAATGCACTTGAAGAGTTGATACGTGCAAGCTTAATATCATATCCCTCACCTCTTAATGCAGCCATAACCTCCTCTGCTGAGCCTCCCTGAGAACCAACTCCAGGAATAAGCATTGGGATATCCTTATTAGCGTAATACTTTGCAATATCCTTAAGCTCCTGAATATTTGTAGCACCAACTACAGCTCCAAGTCCTAGATGGTCCTTTGCAAGTGAAGCAATTAAATGAGCAACAGCAGTGTATAGTGGATATATTTCCTTCTCATCGATTGGATCAAGGATATGTAGGTTCTGTAATACAGCACCACCTGGGTTACTAGTTCTATTTAAGATATATACACCCTTATCCTCATATGCAAATGGTAAGATAGAGTCTGTTCCCATGTATGGTGAAATAGTAGTTGCATTAGCACCCCACTTATCAAAGGCTTCAATTGCATAATTTAAGCTTGAGCGTGCGATATCACCTCTCTTGCTATCAAGGATAACAGGAATACCAGGGAAGAAGCCATCTAGCATATCAAGTACATCACAAAGTGCCTGGGAGCCAGAGAAATCATCCTCTCTAGGATTATCTAGTGCACTGTAATATCCAATATTTGGCTTAAATGCTGCAGGAGATACTCCTTCAAGCTTCATCCTATGAAATAGCTCATCGAAGAAGGTATTAATCTTTTCTCTTGGGCTACCTTCTCCTGGAAGCGCATCAATTTGAGGGTCTAAGCCCATACATACAATATTATTTACAGCCTCTGCACTTTGTCTTAGTAATTCAATGTAGCTCATATATTACCTCTCTACCTTCTCAAAGCCATGATTAGCACCCCATGCAAATGGGTCCTCTCTCCACTCATGGAGAGTCTTAGCATCCTCATCATTAATATATCCAACCTCAACAGCTGTCTGGATCATTACTGGGTATGAAAGAATTGTAAATGGTTCGCACTTTGGCTCTACAGCCTCAAATGCCTTTGTTGCGGCATCTAAACCATATGTGAAGATAGCTAAACAATATGGTACTAAGCCATTTGCGTTAATAATTGCATTAACAGCCTGTAGTGATGACTTACCGGTACTAATTAAATCCTCAATTAATACAACCTTTTTTCCCTCATAGGAGCCATTCTTTCCAAGACCCTCAATTTGATTCTGAAGTCCATGGTCCTTACTTGAAGAACGAATGTATGAAAGTGGCTTATGGAGTCTATCAGCTAGGGTTGTTGCATGTGGAATTCCAGCAGTAGAAGTTCCTGCAATATTTTCAGGATCGAAATCAAGCGCTGCTAGCATATCTGAAAAAGCATCACAAATTAATGCTCTATAAGATGATTTTGCTAAGAATTGTCTATTATCGTTATAAATTGGCATTCTATATCCACTTGCCCAAGTAAATGGATCATTTGGACTTAGTCTAATTGCACCAAGCTCAAATGCACCCTTTGCAAGCTGTGGACCGTAGTATCTAGTAATTTCTTCTATTGTTTTCATAATCACTCCTACACTAATAAACTATTTTGATAATTTTAAACGAGAAAATGCTTCCTCACAAGAGTTTATCTTCTGCTCTTCCAAATCTCTTTAAATGAGTGTGTTTTTCCACAATATGCACATTCAAAAAGACCCTCAGGATTACGATAGAACATTGCAGGAACACCTTCTCCATTTATTGGGTGACTTATACATGCTTCATTGTTACATGATAAATCTTCAAAGTTATAGATTCTTGGTGGCATATGAGTTCTATATTTTGCTTCAACATGACCATCCTTAATAATATTTAAGGTACAATGCGGAGCTACTGATGCTAATCTCTTTAAATCCTTTCTTGTAAGCTCGTAATGTCCTGGGCGGAAGATAATTCCCTTATAGTTTCCATCAGAGCCACAGCTGATCCACTCACCACCCTTACTTTCATCTAAGTTAAGGACAGTACTAATTAATCTCATGTGGTTTCTAATCTCACTTGGAGAATCACCCTTACAGATGTGGTCAATTACAATTCCGTTTTCAATTGGATGTACACCCTCAGAGTATGTTTTATCTGTCTTTTTCTCCTTATTTACAGGAACACTTACAATATACTCCTCATCCTCAATTGGATTTGCTTTAACAACGCTTGGCTTGAAATCACTACCGATTTTTCCTGCGATTAAGGAAAGAAGAACCATTCTACAATACATACCATTGATAGCCTGACGCTCCCAGCCGTTGAGTGGAGTATTATCTAGGAAGGTAGGAATTGTTGGGTGCTCCTTATGACGTGGGAGTGGATGGTAGAACTTAGTGTTCTCAGGAAGCTTATCCATAAACTCCTTTCTAAATGTAATGCTCTTTCTTAAGTAATCCTGCTTTTGAAGGATTCTCTCACCCATTCTCTCAAGCTGTGGTCTTGTGAAGTACCACATCTTTGCAACATCATCTTGGTTTAAATACTCCTCGATTGATGCAAATTCTCTTACCTCAAAGCCATTATTCTTCATCTTTTCAAGGTAATTCTCTGGCATAGCAAGCTCAACTGGAGCAATTAAATCAACCTTTACCTTATTAAAGAGCTTTAAACCATCTGCTTTAGAGTGTACTGTTCTACCATGATATAAATCACCAACTAATGCAACGTGGATTGAGTCAAAGCTCATCTCATTATCCTCTAGGAATGTAAACTCATCTAGAAGCTCTTGAGTTGGATGCTCATGCTTTCCATCTCCTGCGTTAATAAAAGCTGGCTTAATTGGTAAGCTATTTCTCTTAGTGTAAAGTGCTGATTCATCATCGAGCCACTTACAAAGGCCTTCAACCTTACTTCTTACGATGAAGATAGTATTTGAGTATCCACTAAGCATATTAAAGGTATCAGCATAGCTTTCACCCTTATTTATTGAGGAAGAAGAGCAAAGGAGCTCTGATACCTTTGCATGGTGAAACTTAGCTGCATTTCTAAAGGATTCCTTTGTTCTAGTGCTATCCTCTAAGAATACTTCGTATATACCGAAATCAGGATCATTAATTCTAAATTTATCCTGCGTTACTTCATCACCTGAAATAATTGCATTCTTTAGCTCATTTACTTTCTGAAAGAAATATCTTCTCTCTTCGATTGAGAAGTCTTCAATTACAGTTAGAGAACGACCTTTGAAAACATTACTATCCATCTTTTCCTCCAAAAAAAAAGTCCCACAAAAAGGGGACCATTAAACAAAATCAATAATATAAGAGAGAATAAAAGAGCTATGAGTTGAAATATTTTTATTTGTTAACAAAAAACTCAAACCTATCATATTGCTCTCCTAAGTGGTGAAGATTAACAGATATTTATTCTATCTTCAAGTATTTTATTATTTCTACAATTATTATTGATGAAAAAAATATTATATCTCTAAAAAAATCGATATCTTTTTATCTTTTTATGCATTATCTTAAAAGAATAAAGAATACAAGGAGATAAAAATGGCTAACAGATTCATGTTAAATGAGACTAGCTACCATGGCTATGGTGCTATTAAAGAGATTGCAAATGAAGCAAAGGCAAGAGCATTTAAGAAGGCTTTCGTATGCTCAGATCCTGATTTAATCAAATTTAATGTAACAAAGAAGGTAACAGATATTCTTGATAATGAAGGTCTTGCTTATGATATTTATTCAGATATCAAGCCAAATCCAACAATTGAGAATGTTAAGCATGGCGTAGAATCCTTCAAGGCATCAAAGGCAGATTATATTATTGCTATTGGTGGTGGTTCCTCAATGGATACAGCTAAAGCTATTGGTATCATTATTACTAACCCTGAATTTGAGGATGTTAGATCACTAGAGGGTGTTGCCCCTACTAAAAAGCCTTGTGTACCAATAATTGCTGTTCCAACAACAGCAGGTACAGCTGCTGAGGTTACAATTAACTATGTAATCACAGATGTTGAGAAGAAGAGAAAGTTTGTTTGTGTTGATCCACATGATATGCCAATTGTTGCAGTTGTAGATCCAGATATGATGAGCTCAATGCCTAAGGGCCTTACAGCTTCAACAGGTATGGATGCTCTTACTCACGCTATTGAGGGCTACACAACTAGAGGTGCTTGGGAAATGTCTGATATGTTCCATCTCAAAGCAATCGAGATCATCTCAAAGTCCTTAAGAGGTGCTGTAAATAATGAGAAGGAAGGCCGTGAGGGTATGGCTCTTGGTCAATACATTGCAGGTATGGGATTTTCTAATGTTGGTCTTGGTATCGCACACTCAATGGCTCATACACTTGGTGCTGTATATGACACTCCACATGGAGTTGCTTGTGCAATGATGCTCCCTATCGTTATGGATTTCAACAAAGAAACTACTGGCGAAAAGTATCGTGAAATTGCAAGAGTAATGGGTGTTAAGGGTGTTGATTCTATGACGCAGGATGAATACAGAGCTGCTGCTATCCAGGCTGTTAGACAGCTTAGTGCAGATGTAGGAATTCCTGCTAAGCTTGCTGCAATTAAGGAAGAGGATCTTGAATTCCTTGCACAGAGTGCTGCTGCAGATGCTTGTGCTCCAGGTAACCCTAAGGAAGCATCTATTGACGACTTTAAAGCAATGTTCAGACAGTTGATGTAAAGTTTTCTCATACTTATAATAGTAGGGTCAGTGAAAAGCTGACCCTATTTTTATGAAAGAAATAAAAACTAATGCAATGAGATTACTCGAGCAAAAGAAAATTAGCTTTGAAGTAGTTGAATATGAATTTGATGAAGAGCATCTTGATGCTGTACATGCATCAATGTCTGCAGGCTTGAACCCTGAAATGGTTTATAAAACTATTGTTATGAAGGGTTCATCTAATAATCTTTATGTCTTTGTTACTCCAGCAGAGTTTACTATATCCTTAAAGAAGGCACGTTCATTAACAGGCGAAAAGGAAATAGAGCTATTAAAGCTTGATCAGCTCTTAAAGTACACTGGATATATTAGAGGAGGCTGCTCCCCTCTTGGTATGATTAAGCAATATCCAACGTTCATTGAGAGCTTAGCAGAGCTTGAGGATTATATCTATGTTAGTGCGGGAAAGAGAGGACTACAAATAAAAATAACGCCTGCTGACCTACAAATGGCAACAGGCGCTGTGTTTGCTGATTTTACTTAACAGCAATTACTTCAATTTCTACTTTTACATCCTTAGGAAGCTTTGCAACCTGTACAGCAGATCTTGCAGGTAAAACTGTACTATTTTCAAAGGCCTTTGCATAAACTTCATTAACTGGTACGAAGTCAGCCATATCCTTTAAGAATACTGTTGCTTTAACAACGCGAGTAATATCTGTGCCAGCTTCAGCTAAAACTGCTTTAATATTCTTAAAGCACTGCTCTGCCTGCTCTGCTGCACTACCCTCTAAAATTGCTCCAGTTTCAGGGATTATTGGAATTTGTCCTGAACAGAAAATCATATCACCTACTGCAACTGCCTGGCTGTATGGACCAATAGCTGCAGGTGCCTTATCGGTATTAATTTTTTTAATTTCCATAATGCTATTCTCCTTTATCACATGCTTTATTATATCATCACAATTTCTAGCCGCAAAGCCTGATGTGACGTCACTATCCTTTTCAAAGCCAAAGCCCCAAGTTACACCACAAAAGCTAACACCAACTTCCCTTGCTCCATTTAAATCATTTAAGGTATCACCAACCATTAAAACATCTTCTTTATCTACACCTAAACGATTAATAGCATTTTGAATTGAATCGGCTTTAGTTATTTTACCTTGACTATCAGTTCCAAATATTACATCAAAGAGCTCAAACAACCCCTTTTCCTTAATAATATCAACTGCTAGTGTTTCATATTTAAGAGTGCATACACCTGTCTTTATACCATGGTTTCGTAAGAACTTTAGTAAATCAACTATCCCAGGATAGGGATAACACATATGCATACCAGTTTTTCTATACTCTTCTCTATATACCTCAACACAGCGATCAAGATACTCTTCAGCAGTATTATATGTAATTCTAAAGCACTCTCTTAGAGGAGGTCCGACAAACTTTCTTAGTTGCTTTTCGTCATGGCACTCTTCAAAGCCAAGAGCTCTCATAGTAAAGTTAGCTGTATGGAAAATTCCACTTGATGAATCAAAAAGGGTTCCATCTAAATCAAAGAGGACGGCTTTTATCATTTAGTTAACTCCAAAAGCTTATCAAAAAATTGTGGGCAGGAGGAAATAACGTCATACATCTCCTCTTCACGAGGCTGTAGCTTTACCCTTCCACCAGCCTCCTCTAGGATTAATGCTCCTGCAGCAAAATCATAGAGGTGTAAGCATAATTCATAGTAAATGCTACATCTACCACTTGCTACATAGCATAAGGAAACAGCAGCTGAGCCTATTGATCTTTCATCAGAAACAGCCTTTAAAACCTTAAGGTATCTTTCCATGTAATATTCAAGCTCATTATAGTGTCTATGAGGTGGAACTAATAGGGCTAGAGATCTTTTCATTTCAGATTCTTTACTAGTCTCAATTTTTTCTCCATTTAAATATGAACCACAGCCCTTCATAGCTGAGAATAATTCATCATATTCTGGAACATATACACATCCCATTACTATTTCATCATTATGCTTTAATGCGATAGAAATAGAATAGAGAGGGAATGTATTCATATAATTTACAGTTCCATCGATTGGATCGATTACCCAAGTAAAGCTAGAGTCACTTTTTTCTTTTCCACTTTCTTCACAGTAAAAGCCATCATCTGGATATTCCTTCTTAATAGCTGAAACAATTAAGGCTTCACATTTTTTATCAGCTTCTGTTACATAATCATTTGAACTCTTAGCTGTAATATTTACTCTCTCTGCCTTATGTTCAAGAAGAAATGCTCCAGCATTTTTTATTAGTTTTTTTGTAAATTCGTATCTCTGTTTAATCATTTATCTTTTAATTTATTCCCAATTACTCTTACTATCTTCCAGTCATACGCTGAGAAGCTCTTTTGTGAAATATCCTCTCCAGTAGCACTCTTAAGATTCATATCCTCATCAAAGGTTAGAATTAAGCTAGTCCAAGAGTCAGCATCCTGAGAAACCATAACACCACCAACGTTATTTCTAAGCTCATTCTTCCTTAATTGGTCGATGCGCTTCTCCATTGCAACTATTACAGAAAGGCTGAAATCAAAGATTGTAAACATCTTATCCTTCTTATCTAGCTGCTGAGCTTTGAAGCACTTTGTAACAACCTCAACAAAGGAATTTAATACATTTTCATCAACATCGTTAATAAACTCTTCAAAAGCACGACAGCGATTATTTCCTAAAGACTTGATGATATCATCAATTAAAGGTGGGAATTCATCTTCAATTTGAAGTTCAACAGGAGCTTCTTCCTCAATAGGAGCTTCTTCCTCAATAGGAGATTCTTCCTCTACTTGAGATTCTTCCTCTACTTGAGTTTCTTCCTCAGCAGGAGTTTCTTCCTCAGCAGGAGTTTCTTCCTCCACAGAAGTTTCTTCCTCCACAGGAGTTTCTTCCTCCACAGGAGTTTCTTCCTCCACAGGAGTTTCTTCCTCCACAGGAGTTTCTTCCTCCACAGGAGTTTCTTCCTCCACAGGAGTTTCTTCCTCAACTGGAGTTTCTTCTTCAACAGAAGTTTCTTCTACTGGAGTTTCCTCTTCAACAGGAGATTCTTCTTCAACAGGAGATTCTTCTTCAACAGGAAGTTCTTCTTCAACAGGAAGTTCTTCTTCAACAGGAAGTTCTTCTTCAACAGGAAGTTCTTCTTCAACAGGAAGTTCTTCTTCAACAGGAGTTTCTTCCTCAGCAGGAGTTTCTTCTTCTGGAACCATCTCTTCAATAGGAAGCTCTTCTGCTAAATCATCTTCCTCTTCAGATAGTGTTTCATCCTCTGAAGCACTATCCTCTAAGTGTAGAGGCTCTATATCCTCTTCGACCTCTGATAAAGATTCCTCTTCAGATTTTTCTCTTACTTCAGAGCTATCATCAGCTTCAAAAGGATATTCAGCTTCTTCAACAGGAAGCTCCTCTGCTAAATCATCTTCCTCTTCAGCTAATGTTTCTTCCTCTGATACACCATCCTCTATGTGTAGAGGCTCTATATCATCTTCAACCTCTGCTAGAGTTTCCTCTTCAGTGTTTCCACTTTCTTCTGAGCTTTCATCGATATCAGCTTCATCAATAGGAAGCTCTTCTTCTAAATCATCTTCCTCTTCATTTAATGTTTCTTCCTCTGATACACCATCCTCAAGGTGAAGTAATTCAGTATCATCCTCAACCTCTGCTAAGGATTCCTCCTCTGCATGGTCTGGATGAGGTGTATAAATTGCATTAAAGTTTGGTTGAGTTGGATTTAGAGGATCAAATAGAGTTGGCTGCTCATCATAATCATCATCGTCTAAGAATGAGGTAACAGGGTCTTCATCGACAAACTCTTCATCCTTTTCTTCCTCAGCTTCAGTTAGATAATCATCCTCATCAATATCAGAAAGCTCATCATTTTCTAAGCTAGGTAGCTCATCCTCTTGAGTTGTTTGATCAAACTCATCTGTTTCAAGAGCATCAAGCTCTTCAATAACTCTTTCATTTTTAAATGTTTCAGGAAGAGCATAACGCTCCTTAAGGTTCTCTAGCTCCTCAGCAGTAGGAATCTTATATCCATAGTCATTATTACTTGGCTCTGAATTATTTAATCTATTTTCGATTTCAATCGCCTTTTCATCATCATCTCTACTATCATACTCATATTCAATCTCAGATGATAAAGGCTCTATTTCTTCATTATGGCTTTCCTCTGTAAGATAGTCATCATCGTCGATTACATCTTCAAAGGCTTCCATCTCACCCTTTTCAATTTTAAAAGGTCCAAGTAGTGCTCTAAAGAACTCCTTAGTAAGATTCTCGTTATTTACGATGTGAACGTATTCAGAAAGAGATATTGAGAAGGTATTATCAGCAAGCTTTTCAAGCTTTTGATCATTATTTGGGAATACGATTAGCCTTGTGTGACCTAGCTGTGGCTTTCTACTCTTTTCTTCTTCAATTTGTAATAGTGTTGATTCAAAATGAGCTGGCTCATTAAACCAGTTTTTCCAATTTAAGGTTGGAAGCAATGAAATATCAAATCTATTACCACGCCATTGATAAACATCAACACTATCAGTTTCATAAAATAGCTTTAAAATATAGTTGGAAAATAGCTTTTGAAGCTTATCATTAGATATAATTCCAGCCTCTTTAAAAGAGACAGGAAGAGAAGAAAAGAGTGTTCTTCCAGTAAATAGATAGAAGCGGTCAGCAAAACGTAAGAATGGTTTTATTGTTGCACTCATAAAGCCATCTTTAATGAAGTCACCCTCATAGGAGCCAACAGTAGCAGAGAGCTGCTTTAAGGCATGAGTACTTAATAGTGTTACTCTTTCAACCTCAAAGAGATCAAAATCATCTCTCTTTCTTCTAAGCTCTTCTAGCTTATATGAGTATCCACCCTCACGAATTACTCTGCTCATTAGCTCCTTTTCACTCTTTGATGGATCTTCACTTTTTAGCTTTGCAATCTTTAAATCTATCTCAGCATGGAGTATAGAGCTTTCACTTGATAACTCAGAAATACCATTTTTTCCATTATCACAAATTTTAGATAGCTCATTAGCAAAGAAATTAGCATCGACTCCTAAAATAGCTTTAACATTACTCTCATCATCGACAAATATAGAGTGTGCTAATTCCTTAACTTGCTCCTCTATTTCATCTGGTAGTGTTGGATAACAATATTGATTTAGTAAGGTATCACGATAGATTGTGTAGTGGCTTGGAGATATTACGCCCTCTTTAACTTGGATTACAGCGTAGTTTTCAATATACCAAGTAAGACGTTTGAAGGCATCCTTTGAAAGGGCTTTAATTCTATTCCAATCCTTTTCTTTAATATCACGATTAGCAGAAAAGCCCTTTTCACTGTAGAACTTTTTACTTTGAACAATTGATTGAAGCAATAATGGTAGGAAGGAGGCTTCCATCATGGAGGCCTTATCATTCTTAGAAAGATGTATTCTCCTCTCTTCCCAAGCGGACATCTTTAATATCTCAAGAGGATAATACATTGCTATGATCCTTGCGATACTGACTACATCGTTCTCGAAATACTGCGAAGCCTCTTGTACATTCCTCTTAGCTTTATCAAGTCTCATGTTGTCAGCTAAGTCATCGTTTGCAAAGATCATAATTAATTCCTTACCTCAATCCCATTACTTGTTTTCTATATGCCTTAAGACCTTCCGCAAGACACTTTCCTGCAAGTCTTAGCTCATCCTCATTTAATACATATGCGATTCTTGCTTGGGTTTTACCTAAGCTTTTTGTTACGTAGAAATCCTCAGCAGGAGCAAACATTACTGTATTTCCCTGATAGCTAAAGTCCCTTAGCATGAAGATTGCAAAGCGCTCAGCATCATCAACAGGGAAATCAACGATAAAGTAGAATGCACCCTTTGGTCTTGATAGCTTGCACCCTGGAATCTCTTGGATTGCACTAACTAGAGTATTTCTTCTTCTCTCATACTCTTTAACAACGTCATCGATGTACTCCTGTGGAGCAGTTAATGCTGCAGTTGCAGCAACCTGCTCAACAGCAGGAGGACAGAGACGTGCTTGAGCAAGCTTCATAGCACTATCAAGGACCTCTTTATTGTAGCAAACGATAGCACCAATACGAGAGCCACACATACTAAATCTCTTAGAGAATGAATCGATACAAATAATTCTATCCTTATATTCAGGGAAGGTTAAAACACTTGTAAAGGACTCTCCATCGTAGCAGAACTCTCTATATACCTCATCTACAATTAAGAAGATATCATGTCTCTTACATAGTTCTAGAAGTTGCAAAAGCTCAGTTTTTGTATATACATGCCCAGTTGGGTTATTTGGAGAACAAAGTAAAATTGCCATTGTCTTCTTTGAGATCTTAGCTTCAAAGTCCTCAATTGAAGGAAGTACAAAGGCATCATCGACCTGGCTGGTTACAGGAACTAGGTTTACCATTGCAATGTTTGCAAAGGTGGAAACGTTAGTATAGAAAGGCTCAGGAATAATAACTTCATCATAAGGGTCACAAAGAGTCATGAAAGCAAATTGAATAGCCTCACTACCACCAGTTGTAATCATGATATTATCTGGAGTTACTGAAACGCCATACTTTTCATAATATTTACAAAGGGACTCTCTAAGAGCAAGCTCACCCTCTGAAACGCCATATGCAATTACATCCTCACTATATGTGTTAATTGCATTAATAGCTTCCTTAGGTGTCTTGATATCAGGCTGTCCGATATTAAGATGAATTACATGTATTCCTCTTCTTTCAGCATCTCTTGAGTAAGGCACAAGCCTTCTAATTGGAGAACACTGGAAGGAAGAGATTCTCTTTGACATTTGCATAGTACTATTCCTCCTTCAAAAAATTAATCAATCAGTCAGGGAGCTTGGCCGCCTGATCATCATCACTAAGTCCGATACCCGCTTGTGATTGATCGATTAGCTTTTGAATGAACTTTCTATTATCAAGTAGAGGAGAAATTGATCTACCATGGTGTAATCTAGAGATAACACGAGCAAAAAGCTCTGTTACATCTGCTTGAACAAACCATTCCTTTTCAAGTAAATCCTTACCCTGATAAACAGCATTAGTACCAATAATTCTATAGAAAACTCCTTCCTTATATGCTGCATCGAAGTTTTCAACTGCATTACCATTAAAAAATGGGAGTGATACCATACAGATAATCTTTTTAGCACCAAGCTTCATAAGCTCTCTCATAGCGATTATCATTGTACCACCTGTTGCAATCATATCATCTGCCATTAAGACAGTTTTACCTCTTACATCACCAAGTAGGTTAATACTCTTAATATTACTATTCTTAGCATCCTTACTTACAATTGAGTAGTCTCTTTCCTTATATAGCATAGCAAGAGGTCTGTGTAAGCCCTGAGCATAGAACTTATTTCTTGATACAGCACCTGTATCAGGAGAAACTACTACTAAGTCAGGATCTGCTAAATCAATAACCTTTCTAAGAGCAATGAGTGTCTGATAAGAGCCATGGAGGTTCTCAAGGTGACAGGTTCTAAATGCATTTTCAATTTCTCTAGAGTGGATATCAAGAGTAATAATTCTTTCAACTCCTAGCTGTTCACAGAAACGAGCAAATAAGGAAGCTGTTAAAGCCTCACGGCCTGCCTTCTTATGTTGTCTTGCATATGGATATGTAGGTAATACTAGAGTAATTGAAGCTGCTCCTGCGAGTCTTACAGCATCAACTGTAGTAAACAAGAACATTAAATGGTCATTAACACTTAAAGGCTGAGGGTTCTCAAGGCCTGCAACCTTAATAGGTGCACAGTTAGAAATATCATATATAATATAGACGTTAAGACCTCTTACAGGGTCGATAAGCTCTGCCTTTTCCTCACCATTAGCAAAACGAGTGTATTTAACGTTTATTGTAAAATCAGGGCAATAAAAGGAAGAAGGTAGCTTTCCTGTTGGGATTTTCTTGCTATCAAGATCATCCAACAATGTAACTCTCTTTAACAGCTCCTCTTCACTCATCTCGTGACGTTTGCTGAGGGCCTTTGAAACCTTCTCATAACGATCTATATAAAGCCTTCTTAAATGCTTTACAACCTTCCCTGCAAAATATTCTGTGCCAGGGCCTGCGATAACTCCAAGTTTGTGTGGCTTAATGATACTCATGCCATATACTTTATAAAAGAAGGTATAAAAGTTCAATTATGAAATATGATTATTAACACTTTATGATGGATAAATCCAAACAAATGTCGTGAAAAAATTTTACACAAATTTCACAAAAGCCCTTAAGCGATATCCTTTACCCACCTACAAACCATTTGGTAGCTTTTAAAATGTATGAAACTCATTGCATCGCTTTTTGAAATTGTAGGTTCTATCGGTCTCTTCCTTTATGGAATGAAGCTTTTATCAGATGGACTACAGAAATGTGCGGGCGCGAAGATGAAATCAATACTTCATCTTATGACCGCTAACCGATTCCTATCGGTTTTTACAGGAATTATTGTTACATTAATAATTCAATCATCTTCGGCAACAACTGTAATGGTTGTATCCTTTGTAAACGCCTCTCTGATGAGCTTAACTCAAGCTATTGGAGTAATATTAGGTGCTAACATTGGTACCACAATAACAGGCTGGATTGTAGCAATACTTGGCTTCAAGATGGATATTACAGTATTAGCATTAGTTGCTATTGCAGTATCTCTTCCATTAATGTTCTCATCTAATTCACGCTTTAAAGAGGTTTCAGAGATATTTTTAGGCTTTGGTATTTTATTTATCGGACTTGAATTTTTACAAACCTCAATGCCAGATATCTCAGAAAACCAAACAATGATTAAGCTACTATCTGCATTAGAGGATCAATCTGTTACTTCAATGCTGATTTGTGTATTAGCAGGTACTATTATTACAATAGTAGTACAATCCTCCTCAGCTACAATGGCTATTACAATTACACTCGCTTATCAGGGATGGATTGGACTATATACAGCATGTGCTCTCTGTCTTGGACAAAACATCGGTACAACAGTAACTGCATACCTTGCTTCAGTAGGAGCCTCTACAAATGCAAAGAGAGCAGCGCTTGCGCATATCTTCTTTAACGTCATTGGCTCAATTATTGCAATGATTTTATTTAAACCAATGATTTTCATTGTAAACTCAATTACTCCAGGAGATATCTACTCAATGCAGGGGGAAGCGCTAAGAGAAACTCTTCCAGCATTCTTAGCTATGTTCCACACCCTCTTTAACAGTGCAAACACACTTTTATTCTTCCCATTTATCAACCAATATTCAAATTTCATTACAAAGCTTGTTAAGGATAAAAAGGTTTATAGTGAGGATGATTACCACTTCTCATATATCTCAGGTCCTTACATGGAGGCTCCAGAGCTTTACCTATTAGCTGTAAATGGTGAAATAACTAAAATGGCTAATCTTGCTAAGGATATGTTTGATGAATACCACAATGCCTTTGCAAGAAATGATATCGATATTGATAAGGTTGTTTCCTCATTAAAGAAGAAAGAGGATTATGCAGACCAAATGCAGGAACAGCTTACTAGTGTATGTGTAAAAATTCAAAGAGATAATATGGCATCCTCAGGATCTGTATCTAATCTTTTCAGAGTTATCGATGAGCTTGAATCTGTAACAGATAGTATCTTTAACTTGATTAAAATTACAGAGCAGAGAATAAAGCAAAAGCTTACCTTTACTCAGGAGGAGGAATTAGAAGTTAGATCCTTAATCGATTTAGTATCTAAGTTCATTGTCTTTATTACATCTCATACAGATACAGGTATGGATAGAGATGATTTAGAGACCTCATTAGCCTTTGAGAGAAGTATCAATACTCAGCATAAGACTCTATCTGGTAGAATTCGTTCTCGTCTCTCTGTTGGAGTTGAGGATGTTCAGGTAGAATTATTAATGCTCGAGATCGAACGAAACCTCGAGCATATTGGTGACTACTTAATTAATATTGCAGAGTGTTACCATGAGGTAAAAAAGCATACCCCACTTCCAAGCCAAATTACCAAGTAATAAGGCTTAGCTCCTTTCTACCAGTTAAAGCCTCATAGGCTTTACTGTATTTTTCAAACTTTTCATTGCAGATGGCTACAAGGTCATCTGCTTCTTTTTTGCTATTCTCAAGTCTTAGATTATTAGCAGCTCCAATGCTAGTTCTGCTCTTTAAAGCTTCATAAGGGTCATCAGCCTTAACATCCTCTAATGAAAGACCTACCTCCTTATAGCTATCTCTAAAGCTCTTTCCTTCCTTTACCATTCTAAAGACCTTATCTGTTGCATAGAGCTCACTTTTACAAGCTTGGACAAGCTTATCCTCATGAACAATTAAGCCGTCAACCATACGTGCCATTATTGCAACTAAGTCAAAGCAAGCACGAATACCTTCGATAACAGGCTCCTTAGTATCTTGGAAATCACGATTATATCCACTAGGAAGGCTTCTAATAGTATCCTTAACTCTTTCAGAGGCAGAGGTAATTAGGCAGCTTCTACTTCTAGCAAGCTCAAGGCCATCAGGATTTTTTTTCTGAGGCATAATAGAGCTTCCTGTAGTAAGCTCCTTAGGAAGTGAGAAATATCCAAATTCAGGGAGTGTAAAAAGAATTAAATCCTGACTTAGCTTACTAATTGTAAGTGCAATATATGAAAGTGCATCTAAAAGGATAGCTTCAAACTTTCCTCTAGAGTTATTTGAATATAAAACATTATTTTGAACCTTCTCAAAGCCCATTAGCTTAGCACTATACTCTCTATCTAGGAAGATAGGAGTTCCGTAGGAAGCAGCAGAGCCAAGTGGAGATTGATCTAAAAGCTCATTAACGTTTAATAGTATTTTTACTTCATCAATTAATTCCTCAGCAAAAGATGCACTCCATAAGCCTACAGATGATGGCATAGCTAATTGCATATGAGTTCTTCCTGGCATTGGAACAAACTCATATCTCTTTGCAAAGGCAAGTAATTCAAGAGCAAAGCTTAGAGTTTCATTTGCGATCTTAATTGAAGCCTCTCGCATATAGAGTCTTAATGCAGTTTGAACCTGGTCATTTCTACTTCTACCTGTGTGGATTCTTTTACCAGTTTCACCAAAGCGCTTTGACAAATACCCTTCGATTGCAGTATGACAATCCTCATCCTCTTCCTTTATCTCAAAGCCTGTTGTGAGCTTTTGCTCGATAATCTCTTTAAGCCCCTCTCTAAGCTCTTCAAGCTCCTTAGCTGTAAGAATACCTATTTTATTTAGCATCATTGCATGTGCATTTGATGCAACAACATCACTAATTAATAGCTCTTGGTCTAAAATATAGTCATTGCGAACTGTAAAGTGCTGCATTAATAAATCCAGCGAATAGTTCTTCTGCCAAAGCTTTGCCATTTATCTCTCCTGTAAAAAAACAATTGAAAAATTGTATTATTAATATGAAGTACTTTATTTATTTTCTTTTAATCCTTTTATCACTTATTGGCTGTCAAAGCCAAGAGCTAGGAGATATTTTCAACATGCTTAGTGCAAATGATAAAACACTACCATGCTTATTATCTCTCAATGTGGAAAGCACCAATAGTGCTAGCGCCCAGTTCGATGAAGATATAGTAGTTGTTAAAGCAACGCTAGATGGTGAAAAGCTTCAATATAAAAAGCTTTCATCATCGAAGCTACAGCTTACCTTCCCAAAGCCTTTATCTGTTAGTGAAGCCAAGGAGCTTTATTTAATAGTTGAGGATTTACATGGAAACTCCTCAAGCTTTATTTTCACAATCTCGGGAAGAAATGATAAGCTCCCAAATATTAAGATTACTGAGTTCTCATCGAAGGGAACACCAACACAGCCAGATAGAATAGAGCTTTTAGCATATACAGAGGGAAATACAGAGGGTATATATTGTGCTAATGGCACAAAGGGTAATGAGACCTTTGGCTTTACACTTCCTTCAATAGATGTTAAGCGTGGTGACTACATAGTAATTTATTGGAGCTCAAAGCCTGAAAAAGATAGCTTTACAAATAATACTGGTAATACTACATATCAAATTGAAGCAAAAAGCAGTGTAAAGCTTGCAACTAATAATGGGTGCTTTGTCTTATACGATACTATTAGTGGAAATGGTGAAATCCTAGATGCTCTTGTTTACTCAGATAATGAAGCTACTACATACTCTGGCTTTGGCAATGCTAAGGTTGAAAAGAGCTATAAGGAGCTTGTGGCTGATTTTGAGTGGATCGATGAGCCTGTATACTCAAAGCACACAACTAGTACTAGAACAATTAATAGATTTAATGGAACAGATGATACAAATAAAAATATTGACTTTTATATCTGTGATACTAAATGCTTAACCTTTGGAAATAGTAATAACGAAAAGATATATACTCCTCCATCTGAGTAAAGCTTTAGGCTGGCTTAAACCAGCCTAAAGGCCTAGTTTTTAAAACTCATAAAGACAAGGCTGCTCGCAAACACTGTCCTCTTTGTCTGCGTCGATAGTAACTTCCTCAAGAACATCCTCTTCGCCTTTAACCTTACTCTTTTTAAGACGGTTAAATTCGATGTGCTCTGCAACAATTACTGTCTTTTCGCACTTTTTGTCATCATTAGTCTTATACTCATTCATTCTAAGACGTCCTACGACTCTAATACTCATACCCTTTTGGATATACTCAAGAGCCTTTTTACCGACCTTGCCCCACGCTTCAACATCGATGTAAAGCGTATCCTGCATTTTCTGACCAGCTAGGTTGTTATAGTACCTATTAGAAGCTAGTCTCATCACAACGAGTTCTGAACTAGTTTTTGCGCTAGTGCAGACTGCTTTTGGTTCAAAGCACACATTTCCTTCAACGAGGATACAATTTAGATGATTCATAGTGTACCTCCTGTTATAAATGCATCTATAAATAATACAAATAAAATTGTTTTTTTTTACACTTCTTATGTGCTACTATACTTTTCAAGGAGATAAACGATGTTATCAGTACTTTCACTCGGAGGATCAATTATTGCTCCTCACCAGCCAGATACAGCATTTTTAAAGGCCTTTAGAGATGCAGTTATTAATTACCTTAATGAAGATAAAGAAAGAAAGCTAATACTTGTTTGTGGAGGTGGTGCACCAGCTAGAGCTTATCAGGGTGCTTTAAGAGAGGTTTTGCCAAATTCAGACTCATATACACAGGATATGCTTGGTATTAAAGCAACACATCTAAATGGTAGCTTAGTCAAAGCAATCTTTTCTGATGTTTGTCTTGATGATTTAGTAACAGACCCAACACAGGATATTCAATTTACAGGTAGAGTACTTGTTGCAGCAGGCTGGAAGCCAGGATTTTCTACAGATACAGATGCAGTATATCTTGCAAAGAAATTTGGAGGAAAGCTAATTATTAACCTTTCAAATATTGCTAAGGTTTATACAGATGACCCTAAAAAGGATCCTAATGCAAAGCCAATCGATGATATTTCTTGGGATGATTTCATCAAAATGGTTGGAACAGAGTGGATCCCTGGTAAAAATACTCCATTTGACCCAATTGCTTCAGGCTTAGCAAGAGAAGCAGGGCTAAAGGTAGTTTGTGCAGACGGAAGAAACATTGAAAATACTATGAATATTCTAAAGGGCTTAGAATATACTGGTACAACTATTGGTTAAGAGCTTTTCTCTTTAATGACAAAAAATATGGGTTGGGATCAGCAAAGGAGACTGGAAAAGGTATATCCTTATTAAAATCTGGAATCCAAAGTATCTCATCCCCTATTTCTTGTACAAAGCCATCCTCTATACCTAATTCATCAAGAGTATCTAGAAGAAAATCATATTCCTCCTCACTTATTTTCTTAAAGCCAGGGTTTTCTAGTGGTGGCACAAATTGAACCATAAGAGATAAAAAGCAGCTATTTTTATAATACTTTGAGTAATATCTTAAAACCTCAATACTCTCCTTTAATGCTTGAGGGAATACTAAGTGTCTTACGATATTTCCATATATCTTATCTAAATCTGTGTATGGATGTGTCTTTGTAATAAAATCCATTACTGGGATAATAGAATCAATATATTTACGTCTTCCACAAAACTTCTCAGCAACATTCTTATCTAACGTTTTCATATCCATTAGATATACATCTATATATGGATCAATTAGCTTTAAAGCCTCTACATTTTCATATCCAGAGGAGTTCCAAACAACAGGAAGTGAAAATCCTTTTTCTTTAGCTATATTTAAAGCATTAATTATAGAAGGTATAAAGTGAGTTCCAGTTACAAGATTTAAGGTTGTTGCACCCTGCTTTTCTAATGAAAGCATAAGCTCTGCTAGCTCTTCATCTGTAATATTAAAGCCCATATTACTTCCATGAGCACCTGAAATTTGATGGTTTTGACAATACTCACAATGTAGTGGGCATCCTGTAAAGAATATCATCCCTGAGCCCTTTTCTCCTGTCAAAGGAGGCTCCTCACCTCTATGGAGACCTGACCATGCTATTCTAACCTTATCACTTTGACCACAAAGGCCTAATTTATATCTCCTATCTACCTGACATAGATTAGGACAAAGCTTACATTTTTTATACATTCTCTACTTGACCCACAGCAAACAATGTTGCATCTTGAATTCTATGGGTATATTCAATAGCATCTTTAAAAAAGAAATACAAGAAGAAGAGCGCTTCATACTCTCCATAGATGGAGGAGGGATGAGAGGGATTATACCTGCAGTTATATTATCTCATCTTTCAAAAATAGTTGATGATAATATCCCATTCTATGCTCATTTTGATTTAGTTGCCGGTACAAGCACAGGTGGAATAATTGCTCTTGGCTTAACAAACCCAAATACAACTATTGAAAATGAAGCTATTGAGCCATATGAGTACTACATAACACAAAAGAAAAATTTCTTTAAAACAGAAAAGATATTTAAGGGCTTAATAATGCCAGCTTCTAATCCAGAAAGGATTGAATCAATATATGTAGATCATGGTAAAGAGATATTTAGCCAACGTACTCGCTTACTTGGTAATGTCTTTTCTGATAAATATGACTCTAATAACTTAGAATTTTTCTTTAGAACTCTTTTTCATGATGAAAAGCTAAAGGATGCATTAGTTCCTACTATGGTTGTTTCATATGATTCAATCTCAGGTAGAGAGTGCTTGCTATCAAGCTACTCAGAGCTGAGTGATACCTATTTAAGAGATGCAGCGAGAGCAACTAGTGCTGCCCCACTCTACTTTTCACCAAAAACGCTATTTAACATTAATAATGAAAGAATGTCTCTCCTTGATGGAGGAGTTATTGCTAATAACCCTGCTGTATTTGCATATTTAGAGGCTAAGAAGCTATATCCAAATGCAAAGCGCTTTCACATTCTATCTATTTCTACTGCGAGAAATATCTATAAATTCGACCCAACAGGAATGTTTGGTGGACTTTCCTCATGGGCTGAACCAATAATGAAAATATATCCAAATGCGCAGATGGTTTTAATTGATGACATATTAAATGGCCTTCCAGATTGTAGCTATGTACGCATATTCGATGAAATCTCTGATGAGAAGATAAAGCTCGATGATACAAGACTAGAAACTATAGAACGCCTTAAGGAAGGTGGTCAAAAGCTAATTGAAAAGCATCAAAACGAGCTAAATGATTTTGCAGCTATGATTTCAAAGAGAACACTATTTGACCAAGTAAAGCTTTCTCAGCGCTTAGCTCTTACTTCTCCTGAGGACCTCACTTAGCGCCCTTTCATGGATTTTTACTGCTAACTCCTTTAATAGCTTTCTATAGTCCTTAATTTTTAAGCTTTCTCCGATAATATCACTAACACCCTTAATAATTATTAAATCCTTTTTTAAGCACCTAGCAGCAAGTGCAACTCCATATGCTTCCATATCATATAGCTCAGATTCCTCTATTCCTGTTGAAGCAAAAGAATCCGAAGACGCAATAGTTAACCCTTCATCTGATATATCAATAGGTCCCATAGTTCCTCTTTTTGAATCTAAAGTTGTATATTGCGGAAGATGGAATTGAGTTAAATCTGCATCTCTATTTATAACTCTTTTTACACCTACTACATCAAAAATATCTGCACAACCTTTTTTTGCACCACAGGTTCCTACATTTAAAATTAAATCAACATCCTCTGTGCAATTTAAAATTGTATGAGCTAAAGCATTTTCCTTTCCAACACCAGAAACTACTCTAACAAATATATCTTCAGTAAATAGTGCATTCTCTGCACTATCTGATGAGACAACTAAAACCTTCATTTAATTACTCCTTAATGCTTTTATAATATCAAGACCTAACCTTCTCTCTCTTTTGCTTTCATATGTGTATTTAATGCATTCTCTTGTAATAGAACCAGCTCTTCTTACACTACTATATAAGGACTCATTATTTAAAAGAAATGATAAAAGTAGTGATGAAAATAAATCTCCAGAGCCAGGATATGATGCATCTACTTTATCAAATGAAATATATTTTATCTCTTCATCATAAATTACATTTGCTAGTTTATCTTTCTCTATATTAACAGATGTAATTACTATCTTTGCTTTTGTGAGAGAGCTTAGGATAGTAACTATTTTCTCAATATCCTCTTTAGTATAGCTTTCTTTAAGCTCATAATCTGTAAGTAAGCATGCTTCAGTTATATTTGGTGTTATTAAATCACCATAAGGTATTAAAGACTTAATTATTTTAATATTTTCTTTATCAAAGCCTTGATAGAGCTTTAAATCATCACCAAGAACTGGGTCAACAACAATTAGAGAATCAAAGCTTTCAAAGACCTTCTTAACTAAGCAATATTGCTCATAATTAGCTATATAGCTACTTAATATTCCATCAAAGCTAAAGCCAAGCTCTAAAAACCTATTTAAGACCTTCTCACATTCATTGCCTAAATCCTTAATAAAGAAATCATCAAAACCATCACTTTGAGTTGCAAGTAATGATAGAGGTAATATTGCTGTATCAATATTATTACTTTCAAGTATTGGAAGAGAGATATTAATACTTGCCTTTGTAAAGCAAGAGAGATCTTGTAAAACTAAAGCGCTTCTTTTCATGTAAAAATAATATTAGTTTCACTTTGAATATGCAATCTGATATAATGATGCTATGCAACATAAATCAATTTCCCAAATACATACTACATGTGATCAAGTAAAAGAAAGACTTGATCACTATATTTTATCGGCATCAGGCTTAAGAGCTGTATTTGCTTCCTCTGGTAATGAGGAGGATAGCATTAGGACAATTTGTGATGAAGATAAGGTCATAGTTGTTACTATCGCTAGAGCCTTTAACGAGTTTATAAAGGAAAAGAATAAAAGAGTTATCGTAGGTCAAGATGCAAGACCTACAGGCTATGCTCTATCCTTATTAACTATTAAAGCACTAATTTCTCTTGGACAGGATGTAAGATATCTCTATATTACAGCTGCTCCTGAAATTATGGCTCAATCACATAATTATGATTACTTCTATTATATTTCTGCATCCCATAACCCTATTGGTCACAATGGCTTTAAGTTTGGAAGAAATGGAGGAGTATTCTCAAAGGTAGAGGCAGAAGAAATCATAGCTATCCTAAAGAGGATGATTAACTCACCTGATGTAATTGATGAAGCTAAAAAGCTAATTAATGATTGTCCTCAGGAGAGAAGAAATGAGTGCTTAGTTAATCTTGAAAAGGAAAAATATTCAGCACTTGAATACTATCGCTCCTTTGTATTAAAAACAGCAGAGCTTTCAAATGACTTTAAAGCCGACATCGGTATTGTAGCCGATTTTAATGGCTCAGCTAGAGCTGCCTCTATCGATAGAACACTGTTTAATGAAATGGGTATTAAATTTGATGCAATTAATGCAACTGTTGGAGATGTTAAGCATGCAATAGTACCTGAAGGTGAGAATTTAATTCCTGTAATGAAATTCCTCGAGGAGAAGCACAAAGAAGATCCTTCCTTTATCTTAGGCTACACACCAGATAATGATGGTGATAGAGGAAACTTTGTTTATATCACAAAGGAAGGTAATGGAAGAATTCTAGAGGCTCAAGAGGTATTTGCATTAGTAGTTACTATTGAGGTAGCGTCCCTTGCTAAGAAGGGTGTAGATAATATCGCTATTGCAGTTAATGGACCAACTAGTGAGCGTATCGACCAAATAGCTAAAGCATTTAATGCTAAAGTCTTTAGAGCTGAGGTTGGCGAAGCAAATGTTGTTAACCTTGGACAGGAATTAGCTGATAAGGGATACACTGTTAAAGTATTAGGAGAAGGTAGTAATGGTGGAAATATTACAAAGCCAGCATGTGTAAGAGATCCACTTAATACAGCATTTACCTTCCTAAAGCTTTTCTCTGATAAGAGCCTATTTGACTATATTCTCGAAAAGCTTGGAAAGCCGATTACAGAGCTCTCAATGGATGCTCTTATAGATGCTCTTCCAGTGTATACAACTACAGGTGCATTCTCAAAGCTTGCTAAAATGGAAGTAAAAAGCAAGGATTGGCAAGGTATAAAAACTAAATATGAAGAGCTATTAAAGCAAACCTTTGACAACGAAATAAAGGGTAAAATACCAGCCTGCTCATTCTATAGAGTATTACAAACAGAGGGCACTATTGAGAGAGAGGGCATTGGACCTGAATTTAGAAGTGCTACAGGTAAGGGTGGTCTTAAGGTTCAATTTGTTGATTTCAAGGGCTCATCTCTTGGCTACATGTGGATGAGACCAAGTGGTACAGAACCAGTATTAAGAGTACTAGTTGATATTAAGGGTAAAAACGAAAAGCTTCATGATGAGATATTGAGTTATCAAAGATCATTAATTGAAAGATGTTAATATTTTAAAACATTTAATTTAATAGTAAAAAACCTCATTCTAGCACATAGGATGAGGTTTTATTTATCATGCCATATCTAAATTTTGGCAGTTTAAATGACAGTTTAAATGAAAAAAAAACATCATAAATACTTATGCATACTTAGATAAATTTGATAGAAAAAAAATAATTCTTTATATATCTAAAAAATACATGTTATAATTATTTCATTCAAAAGGAGAAAGTTATGAAAAAAGCATTATCAATATTCCTATGTATTTTATCACTCTTTATTATTTTTTCTTGTAATAACGATAATAAAGCACCAGAAGTTAAAGAAACTCCAAAACACGAATTAACAGGAAAAACAATTACTATTAGCTTATACTCTACAAGAAATATTGATTTTTCTGGTCCTGGAACTTTAACTATGACATTTGAAAGTGATGAAAAGACTGCAAGTTGGACTTATACTACAGAGACAGCTGCAAAATCAGGGACATTTTCTAATATCAGTGTGGTAAGTGAAAATGGAAATTTAAAGATTACATCAGGAGAGAATTTAAACCTTACACTCTCAAAAGAAGAAACAGGATATAAAACAGTAGGAGAAGGAAAAGTTGCCACTCTAGCTATTCCGGCTGATACTCCAACTAAACTTTTAGAGCAAAACCCAGTTACATCTATTGATCAATTAAAGGGCCATACATTTTTTGGTGCAGGGTCTAATACTGCAGCACAAATTATAATCACTGAAACAGATATTACATTTAAATATTATACTAACTACAATCCTGAAGGCCATTCCTTAGGCACTTTAAAAGCTTTTGCTGAATGTGAAATCAATCAAGCTAAATTAGAAGATAATAATTTGGTTATACCATCATCAATCTATGGCTCAGACGTCACAACATTTGAAATAATCAATTCATCAACACTAAGAATGATATCAGCTGAAAAAATAGTTTTAAATTTAATTAAATAAGATAAATTTTAAAGGCTTGAGAGACAAACTCAAGCCTTTATCTTTAAAGAGTTATTCTATCAAACAGAAAGTCCTGCGATAGCAGCACCAAGAACTGGGCTATCATCGATTCTAACCATCTTGATAAATCTACCATGCTTCTTCTCTAAGAACTCATGGAGATAAATCTCTGTATACTTCTTTAAGAACTCTGTCTTATAGAAGGTAGTTCCATCAGCATTAATGATAACTGGGTATCTAGGGTTCTTACCAGCATCTGTCTTTAATACAGCACTAGAGAGGTTAACAGCTGTAAGCTTTGCAGCACGCTCAATAATAGAACGAATAATGAGCCAAAGCTTAAGAGCATCATCCTCATTACCATCAACACACTTAACAAGGTCATAATCCATATTATGACACTTCTCAAGGTAGAATGACATTGTTGTAGTAGTTAAGCCACCCTCAATACTCTTAAAGCGCTTAGCAAATTCATCTGAGAAGATACCCTCTTCAATAGCTTTATTAATAACGAAGGTTGCAAAGCCACCAAGATAAGCTCCACTAATCATCTTCTCAAAATGGTATCTCTCTGCATTCTTTGTTGTATTAAAATACTCTCTATCAAAATCACCAAGAGCTAAATCATAGTTTCCAGATTCAACGTTGATAATCTGCTTACCACACTTACAGCCATCAATTTTTAAAATCTTACTATTAAGCTCTGTATAAGCTGTATTAGTACCTGTTCCAAGGATGAAGCCTACATAACCAGAAGCAGGGTCACTACAGCCAGCCTTAGTTGCAAGTAATGTTGCTACAGTATCATTTACAACACTAAATTTCTTATTTTCAACGTTGTAGCCTCTCTCCTTTAATTCCTTTAAAAGAGAAGCTGCTACAGGCATACCAACTACCTCAGGAGCCTTAATTTCCTTTGAGAAAATTATAGGAATTCCATCATGATCAGGTGTGATATTTGCTGCATAGCTAAAGCAGAATCCAATTCTATCACTTTTATCAATTAAGCGTTCAACATTATCTGCAAGTATTCCAAAGAACTCCTTTGCACTAACCTCCTGCTTAACACCAGGCATACCAACCTTTCTGAAATCAGAAATAACAGGCTGAAGGTTTTCATCGAAGGTTACAAGACATGTTCTAAAGTTAGTACCACCCGCATCAAGAACGATTACACTCTGACCTGGCTTAATCTCACAATCCTCACTTACGTAGGTTGCAATCATCTCTAAAGAGCCTGGGTTTCTTGTTAATCCCTTGTCCATTTCTGCTAAAAAGTTCTCGGTGAGCTTATCCATATCTACACATTCTGGTGCAAGATTATGACGCATCAAGAATTCATTAACATCATTCATAATATTTGTTTCTCCTTTATTTTAATCCAAGTATTATTGGTTTCATTGTAATTTCAGTTTCATTACATAGCATATGTTTAACACTTAGTTCTACACTACGCTCCCCTGAAACGCCCTTTCCCTCCAATAGGCCCTCAAAGGCTAAGGCTTCACTAATTCCATTACCGCTAACTACCATAGAAACCTCTAAGGTAAAGTTAATTGAAGACCAATCAGAAAGAACTAAAAGATCTATCCAGCTTGAAAGAGCACTCTTTGTTCCAAATACTAAATAAAGAGTCCCATCCAAAATTGCATCGCCCTCAACATAACCAGCGCTATCAATTTGTTGAGCTGCTACTCCTAAGAGCGGAGAGAAGGTACTTCTTGCACTTTGAATTAGCTTTGAGTACCAGCTATCAGCAGCCCCACCTCTTAAGGACGATGAAAACTGTGAAAGATCAGATCTATTAAAGGATAATTTATACTTAAGGCTGTCACTACTAACCTCCTCAAGACTTACCCCTTGAAGCTCTATACGAGGTACCGTTGTATTTGCTGCTACAGCAGAAAAGGTACCATTATATAGTGCATTAAAGCCATAGGTTACGTCCTCTATCTCAATTGCGCATAGGCTAACTAGAACAACAGTTATCAAGACCACGCAGCAAATCAGACGTCGAACCATTATGCCCTCGCGATTTTTTCTTCAAATCTTTCTACTTCCTTAGACGCTTTGCTCTCATCTACCTTTAATAGTAGTGTCCCACCAGCAGCAAAAAGAATAATAAGAGAAAGAAGACCTACTCTATTTGATTTGGTAATTAAAGTAACAATACCTATTAAGAATGGTCCAACTATAGCAGCAAACTTTCCAAGCATATTGAAGAATCCGAAGAATTGAGCACTATTATTCTTTGGAATTAATCTTGTGTAATATGATCTACTTAATGCTTGAATACCACCCTGGAAAAGACCAATTAAGATTGCAAGTAGGTAGAAGTGTATTTCCTTAGTCATGAATACACCTAAGGTTGTAATAATACAATATGCAATAATAGCAACTAGAATTGCATTCCTAGTTCCAATCTTTTTACCAAATAAGTTGTAGAGTAAGGCAGCAGGGAATGCTACAAATTGAGTAATTAATAGAGCTACAATTAATGAAGAGGATGAAAAGCCAAGTGCTGAGCCATAGTCGGTAGCCATTCTAACGATTGTATCAACACCATCGATGTAGCACCAATAGGAAATTAAAAATAGAGTTGTTGTCTTTAAATACTTTAAGCACTTAAGGGTTTGTAATATATCTCTTGCTCCATTTTTGCAGCTTTCACTAATCTTAACTTTCTTTCCACCATTATCTTCCTTAACAAATAAAAGTAGAGGAATTGTAAAAACTAGCCACCAAATACCAACTGTTAGAAAGGAAACCTTAACTGCTTGAACACTATCAGCTAAGCCAAATAAAGCAGGCTTTAGATACATTAGTACGTTTATTAGGAATAATAATCCACCGCCGATATATCCCAAGCTAAAGCCTAAGGCAGAGACAAAGTCTACCTTCTTTTCTGATGCAACACATGGAAGCAGTGAATCATAGAAGGTATTACCACCTGAAAAGCCTATACAAGAGATAACATAAAATACTATTGCTAATACCCAGTCTCCTGCGCGAAGCAGAAATAAACAGGAGGTCATTGCTGCACCTAAAAACGCAAGGAAGATTAAGAACTTCTTTCTATAGCTACCACTATCTGCTATAGCACCTAAAAATGGAGCTAAGGCTGCAACAACTAATGATGCAATGGAATTCGCTATACCTAAGAAAAACGTTGAAACAGATGCATCTTGGCCCATAGACCAATATGCTGAAAAGAAAATAGGGAAAAAAGCTGCCATTACAGTTGTTGCAAAGGCACTATTTGCCCAGTCATACAAAGACCATGAGATTATTTCTTTCTTTGAGTCCTGCATAAACACCTCTGAATCAATATTGTAACACAGTAAATATGCTTTTTGAAAATACAAAACCGGTAAAATATACATTTTTTCCACAAATTAGACGAAAATAAATTAAACACACTTACCATTCTCAATGGTCAATTCATTTGTTAAGATATAAAGTATGAATAAAAGCTCAATATTTTGGTATGACTTAGAGACCTTTGGTACTAATCCTCAGGTTGATAGAATAGCTCAAATGGCGGGAATTAGAACCGACCTTGATTTAAATATTATCTCAGAGGAGATGATAATCTATCAAAAGCCAACTCCAGATTATTTACCATCTATAGATGCATGCCTATTAACAGGAATAACACCACAAATAGCTATGGAAAAAGGTAGCGATGAGGTTGAGTTTTTAAATAAAATCCTAAAGGAATTCATGGTTCCTAATACTACAGTTGCAGGGTTTAATAGCATCAACTTTGATGACGAGTTTATAAGAAATGATCTATATAAAAATCTCTTCGACCCATATAGAAGAGAGTATATTAACGGCTGCTCTAGGTGGGATATTATAAACCTTGTAAGAGCATGTCATGACTTAGCTCCTGAGGGAATTAATTTTAACCACAAAACAGAAAAGGGAAATACATCCTTTAAATTAGTCCACTTAACTGAGGATAATAATATCGAGCAGGTTGGAGCGCACGATGCTATGGTTGATGTTTATGCAACAATAAATGTTGCTAAGCTAATTAAGAAAAAGCAGCCTGGATTATTCGATTATTACTTTAAAAACCACTATAAAAATGAAGAAAAGAAACTTATTGATATAGCTGACCACACACCTTTAATTTTAACTAGTGTTAATTTTACAACTCCACTTGGATCAACTCGCCCTATAGCACCATTATTTATTAAGGATAATACTGTCTATGCCTTTGATCTCACAAAGGATGCAACAGCTCTCCAAGAGGCTAATGAGAACGAAATCTCTACTCTCGATGGTATTGTTCGTTTTGCAATAAATAAGGCTCCATTTATTGCACCATTTAATGTATTAAAAAAGGATAATAGAGCTCAAAGACTTGGTATTTCTATTGAGACTGCAGAAAGAAACCTAGCTATTATTAGAAAGGATAGCTCTATAGCCAAGAAATTTGCACTCTCTAACCAGGAGTTTATCAAAAAGGATAGTGACCCAGATTTACTTCTCTATGATGATACATTTACCTCTAAGCGTGATACATTAAATCTTGCAATAATTCAAAATACTAAGCCATCAGATAAGCTCTTTAAGAATTTAATCTTTGACCAGCCTAAGTATCATGAGCTACTCTTTAGACAGGTTGGAAGGAATTGGCCTCAGTTTTTAACTGATGAGCAAAAAGCACTATGGAAGAATTTCTGCTCATCACGTTTACTACAGCCACTTTCAACTGGAATCGATTACTTTACATATATGAGAAATATTGAAGAAAAGCTTAATAGTAAAAGTGTAACTGGAAAAGAAAAGCTAATACTTTTAGCTCTAAAGCAGTATGGTGAAGCTATATACAGTTATGCATTTACATAAATCACTTCAATTTGTTATATTTTCTCTCTAGGAGTAAAAATGCTTACTAAGCTTAAAGAATATGAAAAACAGCTTTCTGAAATGGATCAAAAGCTTTCAGATAGTGAATTTATGAAGGATATGAAGGCCTATACACAGCTAACTATGGAGCGTTCTCACTTAGCTCCTATCGTTGATACTATGCACCGCATGGTTAAAATCGATAGCGAGATCGAGGATGCTAAGGCTATGCTAAAGGGCGAAACAGATAGTGAGATGATTGAGATGGCTAAGGCCGAGATCTCAGAGCTAGAAAAGGAAAGAGAAAAAGCAGAAAAGGAGTGTAAGATGCTCCTTATTCCACCAGATCCACTCGATGGTAAGAATATTATTATGGAAATTAGAGCTGGTACAGGTGGAGAAGAGGCTGCTTTATTTGCTGCTGACCTTTTTAGAATGTACACTCACTATGCTGAAACAAAGAGATGGAAGCTTGAGGTTATGTCCTCAAATGAAACTGGAATTGGCGGCTTAAAGGAAATTGTAGTCTCTATTTCAGGTAAGGATGTATATGCTTCCTTAAGATATGAAAGTGGTGTTCACAGAGTACAGAGAGTACCTGAAACAGAGTCAGGTGGTAGAATACATACTAGTGCTGTAACTGTAGCTGTTCTTCCTGAAGCAGAGGAAACAGATATCGAAATTAGACAGGAAGACTTAAAGATCGATGTAATGCGTGCTGGTGGCCCAGGTGGACAGTGTGTAAACACAACAGACTCAGCTGTAAGAATTACTCACCTTCCAACAGGTATTGTCGTTATCCAGCAGGATGAAAAGTCTCAGATAAAGAATAAGGCTAAAGCTCTTAGAGTTCTTAGAGCAAGACTTTATGATATGGAAGAGGCAAAGAAGCAAAAAGAAAGAGCTGAAGCTAGAAAGAGCCAGGTTGGTTCAGGTGATAGATCAGAGAGAATTAGAACCTACAACTTCCCTCAGAACCGTCTTACTGACCATAGAATTAACCTCACACTCTATAAGCTCGAGCAGGTCATGAATGGTGACTTAGAAGAGGTTATTGAAGCACTTAAGATTGCATCAGGCGAACAGGCACTAAAGGAAGCATGAGGCTATCAGAGATAAAGAGCAGCTTAGTTGCTATTCTTGAGCAAAATAGCGACGTTGAAAATGCTCCTAGAGAGCTTTCTATCATCATAGAGGATGTTACAGGACTTGATAAGATAAAGCAGATTTTAGAGCCTAATATCGATATAGATGATAACTCGCTATGCATTATCAAAGAAAAAATAAATCTAAGAAAAAACCATACTCCCCTCTCCTACATTATTGGAAAGCGGGAGTTTTATGGTCTTAATTTCTATGTCTCAAGTGACACATTAATTCCTCGTCCAGATACAGAGACTATAGTTGAAGAAGCAATTAATGAAATTAAAGTGCTAAAAAAGCCAAAGGTTCTAGATCTTTGTACAGGAACTGGCGCAATTGGTATTTCAATTAAAGCAAATACTAATTGTGATATCACACTTTCAGATATAAGCAATAAGGCACTTGAGGTTACAAGGAAAAATGCAGAAGCACTTATCAATAATGAGTGTAAAATAGTTCAATCTAATCTATTTGAGAATATCGATGATAAATTTGATATTATTGTTACAAATCCACCATATTTAACAGCTCAATGGTATGATGAGGTTACTGAGGAAGTAAAGCATGAGCCAAAGCTTGCTCTTGTAAGCTCTGGTGACGATGGACTTGATTTAATAAGAGAAATAATAAAGTCAGCACCAAAGCACTTAAAAAATGGTGGTATTTTACTCATAGAATGTGATTATAGACAAACTAAGCTATGTGCAAAACTTCTAGAAACTGCTAATTTTACAAATATTAAAATAATAAAAGACTTAGCCCAGAAAGAGCGTGTAGTAAGGGGTAGCTATTATGCATGATGATTTGTTGAGAGTGTTCACCCAAAAGGCTTATTTATACAGCACAGAGGATCAAAAAAAGATATGTGCTGCCGCATATTATGCAGATAGATTGCATGGAGACCAAAAGAGAAAGAGCGGAGAGCCTTACATAATACACCCTCTTGCAGTAGGCTCTATCCTAATACAGCTAGGTATGGATAGAGATACTATTTGTGCAGGTCTTTTACATGATGTAGTTGAAGACACAGAGTGTACACTTGAGGATTTAGAGAGAGACTTTGGTAAAGAGGTAGCTATCATGGTTGATGGCGTTACTAAAATCTCTAAGCTTAAGAGTGAATCAAAGAGTCTTCAGGAAGCAGAAACAATAAGAAAGATGTTCTTTGCTATGGGAAAGGATATGAGAGTAATAATAATTAAGCTCTCAGATAAGCTCCATAATATGAGAACACTAGGTGCACTTGCGCCTCAAAGACAAAAGGAAATTGCTCAAGACTGTCTCGATATCTTTGCTCCATTAGCAGGAAACCTTGGTATTTCATGGCTAAAAACAGAGCTTGAGGATCTTTCTCTAAAGACACTAAAGCCAGATACATATCAATATATCAATGACTTCCTGCTCTCTAAAAAGAGTGAATATAATGCATATTTGAAGAAGGTACAAAATGACCTTCTAAAGGCATGTGCAAAGGTAGGAATTACTAATGTACAAATTAAGGGAAGAGTAAAGCACGTATACTCTGTATATTTAAAAATTAAGAGAAGAAAGAAGGAAATCGATGAGATTTTCGATATTCTTGGTGTTAGAGTAATTTGTCAAAGCACTACAGAGTGTTACACTATTTTAGGTATTATCCACCAGACTTGGCATCCAATTGAGGGTAGATTTAAAGACTACATTGCAATGCCAAAGACTAATAACTATCAATCTCTTCATACAACTGTTTTAGGTCCTGATAGCAAGCACCTTGAGATTCAAATTAGAACTCAGGAGATGGATAAAACAGCTGAAGAGGGTGTTGCTGCTCACTGGTCATATAAAGCATCCTCAGGTAGTGAAGCTGGTGCTTGGAAGAACTATGATGCTGTAAACTACAATAAGATCATCACAAAGATTAAGAACTGGTCAAAGGAAATTGAGCAGAACGAAGATTACATGGATGAGATTAAGAACGAGCTCTTAAAGGATTCTATTGTAGTATTTACACCACAAGGAAGAGTAATCGAGCTCCCTGTTGGGGCAACAGCTCTAGACTTTGCTTATAAAATTCATACAGAGGTCGGTAATCACTGTACTGGTGCTAAAGCCGATAGCTCAATTATTCCACTCAATAAGCCACTTGAAAATACTCAGGTAGTAGAAATTCTTACTAGCCCTTCTGCTCACCCTCATCACTCCTGGCTTGAATATGCAAAAACTCCTTCTGCAAAGAAGAAGATAATGGCATGTCTTAATAAAAACCAAGCTGAAAACACTCCTCAAATAGTTGAGAAGAAAAAGGATGATGATAAAAAGACTGAAGAGATAAAGCCATTAATTCCTATAATGCAGGGAATTAAGTTTATCCCAACAGATAAAAATACCTCATCTGTAATAATTAGTAATGAAAGTAATGTACTATTTGATTTTGCAAAGTGCTGTAACCCTGTCCATGGTGATAGTATTGTTGCTTACATCACTAGAGGTAGAGGGTATGTAATCCATAGAAAGGATTGTAAGAACCTAAAAAATATGAGTGAGGCTGAAAAGCGTTTAGTTCCAGTTGAATGGGACTCTAATGAGCTTGTTAGACGCTTCAAGGTTACTGCAAAGATGAATGCAGAGCTATTTGGTGAAATCGATGGAGCTGTAAAAAAGCAAAATGGAAGATTAATTTCAGGTGCTCTAGATGTAGCTCCAGAGGGCTTAGTTGGAACCTTTACAATTAGCGCATCTAGTGAGGGAGATTTAAAAAAGATGGTAACCTCAATTAGAGCATTACCATCTATTATAAGAATTCAAGGCTTCTAAGACTCTAGTACTCTTATTACTTCAGGAAGAAGCTGCTTCTTCCTGGAGAGAACTCCTGGGAGTGAGAAGATTTGGCTTTTAATCTCTTCATACTCAAATCGATAGTTATTCTTATAGTTCGTACATAGTAATATACTTGTTGATGTGAGGACATTAGTTACTAAAAGCATAGCCCAATCAAGGCTATCACCTTCCTTTTTCTTTTCAAGCTCAGCTAAATAATTATCACTAACCTCATCAATATCATCGAGCGTTGTTACTTCAATTTGTCCAATACCAAATTTAACACCTCTCTCTGTATATACCTTAAAGTCAGAGGATATAGCACTCTTTGCATCTACTGAAGATAGTGAAGAGCCCCTACTAAATAGCTCCTTACCAAATGCTTCGAAATCAACAGAAGCAATAGCACATAGAGTCTTAACAGCATTTCTATCTAATGATGTAGTTGTAGGACTCTTTAGCATAACTGTATCAGAAGCGATACCTGCAAGAAGTACCTTTGCTGTTAGAGGATCTATTTCTTGATCATACCTATTATATTGCTCAAATACGATAGTACAGGTTGAGCCAACTGGCATAGCAGTAATTGAAATAGGATTTGTTGTCTTAACTGCATCTAGCCTATGGTGATCAATAATTTCAACGATTTCAGCATCCTCAATTCCCTTTACTGATTGCGATGCTTCATTATGGTCTACTAATATAAGCTTAGTTCTAGGTCTTTCCAAGAAGCATCTTCTAGTAATAAAGCCCATAAAGCTACCATTTTCTTTATCAAATACAGGAAGACCACGCTTATTGCTATCTGCTAAGATACCCTTAGCGCTATCAAAAAGCATATCCTGAGTTATAGTTATTTCCTTTGAAGGAATTAAAAGAGTTTCAACCTTTACAGATAATCTGAGAAGTCTGATAGTTTCTGCTGTATCCTCATGTGATGCATATACAAAACCATTAAAGCCAGAGAAATCTATTTCATCTAAGCTATCCTCTTCAACACCTGTTAAGATAAGTCCTGGAATTTGCTCCTTAATAGCCTCTGCAATATGGTCATTTCTACACCCTACAACTAGTAAAGGCTTTTCCTTACAATCCTTAAGTCTCTTCTTAAAGACAGAAAATCTCATAGCGCCAACCATAATAGGAGCTACAAAATCATCAACACTACCCCTCTTAATCATAAATCCCTTAACAACTCTTCTAATGTTGTTAATATCTAAGCTATATACAGGTCGTGAATCATAGTTCTCTCTTAAAAAGTACTTATTAATATCATCGACAGAAAGAAGGCCCTTATATATTCCATCCTTCATAATAGGTACAACCGATGGATTAGTTTGGTTATACATATTTACGAGCTCATATATTGGGTCCTCAGGCTCTAAAATCAATGTTGGCCTTTTACAAACATCCTTAACCTTAGAAAAGGTATCCTTCAATATATCTAAGCTCTTAATACCTAAACGCTCAAAGAGAGAACGGGAAATACTATTCATAGCACCTAGTGCTACTGGGATATATTGGTTATCTGGATCAATTTTATTTTTTAGCACGCTATAGGAATATGCTGCGGCTATAGAATCCATATCTGGATTTTTATGTCCAGTAATGTATATCTTTGACATCTTCACCTCATGATGCCTAAATGATACAATGAACTAAGTTTATACACAAGGAGTAGAAAATAATGGCTAAAGTAGTAGTTGCTAATGACCATGGAGCAGTAGAGCTTGCAGCAAAGATGGTTAATCATCTAAAAGAAAGAGGATATGAGGTAGTTTATTTAGGCACAGATAAAAATGAAAGTGTTGATTACCCAGATAAAGCTAAGGAAGCTTGCTGTGAATACTTAAAGGGTGGTTATGAATTTGGTATTGTACTATGTGGTACAGGTATTGGAATTTCAATTTCTGCAAACAAAATTAAAGGAATTAGATGCTCTCTACTTACAGATTGCTACTCTGCAGAGATGACAAAAAGACACAATAACCCAAACTTTATTGCATTTGGTGGTAGAGTTGAATATAAGGATGATCCAATTAAGATGCTAGACAGCTTTATCGATGCTAAATTTGAGGGTGGTAGACACCAAATTAGAATCGATAAAATGATGGCTCTTGAAAATTTATAAAAAATTTTTAATTTGTTTTACTATATATATAATTATAAATCATAGAATCTCCGGATTTTATGATTTTTCTTCATTTTTATTACGATTTTTTCACTCTCTTTTTTGAATTATTAGTATAAAGACTTTTTTAAAAAAGGAGTAAATATGAGTAAAACAAAAGATCGTGCTGGAAAAAGGTTTTTCTCTAATCCAGAACACTTTTCTGAGCTTGTAAACATCTCAAGATTAAGTGATAAGATTAAAACAGATCCTAATTGTTTATCCTCTCAAGACCCAGTTGTAAACAAGGTACTAGGGAAGCATAAATCATTAGAGGTTTTAATCGATAAGCTTTACGCTGCAGCTTTTAAAGATGAAAAGGTAAGCACCTACTGTTTACTTGGTCTTGAAAACCAATCAAGCTTTGATAAGCATATGGTATTAAGAGTAGGACTTGCATCTCTTTTATTGTATGATTGGCAGCTATCATCAATAAAGGATGAAGAGAAGCTTAAGCTAAACTATATCATTGTCTTAAATATGAGTGATGATATTTGGAAGGGACCTTATTCCTTAAGAGAGTTTATCTCAGAGGAAGATTTAGAGTACTTTGGCTTTTTGCAAACTAATGTTGAGTTAATAGTAGTAGACCCACATACATTAGATAGCTCTGTTATAAATAGCTTACAAACAGACTTGAAGTATGTCCTCAATACTATTAAATTTAAATCAGATGAGGAAAAGCTTTTAAAGTATTTCAATAGTGATGAATACTTTAAGAATCTTAATGAAGTAACTTACGAGTTACTTGAAGCACTTGTTGATGATAAAATACCTAATGATGGAGGAAATAATATGTGTAGAGCTATAGAACAAATGAAAAAGCATACTTTAGAGGAAGGTATTTCTCTGGGAACAGAAAAAACTCTTTATGAACTTACTCGTGATGGAATAATTACAAAAGAAACTGGTGCTAATAAGCTTAATATTACTATTGAAAAGTTTGAAAAGGATATGAAATCTTACTTTGCTAAGTAATAGATTAAAAAGGGGCTGTTAAAAAAAGAAGCCTTCTTTAACAAATATTTATAAGGAGATAGTCACCACGGCTATCTCCCCTTTCTTAAAGAACATAGAATTTTACAATAACAGAATACTAGTTTATATAGTCATTAAAAAAATAAGAGAAAACTATAGAACAAAAAGACTAATATTTTTATACACTTAAATACTGAAAGACTTTATACGGGAATAAGTTAAGTATTTATAAATTCTTATTTAAGGTCCAAACTTGGATAATAGTGAAGAATATTTTAAGAATCTTAATGAAGTAACTTACGAGTTAATTGAAGCACTTGTTAATGATAAAATACCAAATGATGGAGGAAATAATATGTGTAGAGCTATAGAACAAATGAAAAAGCATAGTTATGATGAAGGCTTTTCTCAGGGATTTTCTCAGGGATTTTCTCAGGGATTTTCTCAGGGATTATCTCAGGGAACAGAAAAAACTCTTTATGAGCTTACTCGGGATGGAAAAATTACAAAGGAAACTGGTGCTAATATGCTTAATATTACTGTTGAAAAGTTTGAAATGGATATGAAATCTTACTTTGCTAAGTAATAGATTAAAAAGGGGCTTTTAAAAGAAGAAGCCTTCTATAGTAAATATTTATAAGGAGATAGTCATTACGGCTATCTCCCTTTTAATAATTATTTGTAATCTCTCCAGCTACCTCTAACATAGAAATCAAGCTTAATAAATGAGAAAGTAAACTTAAACTTATTTTCAAACCAATCATAGGCACACCCTATTTCAAAGGCTCTTTCTCTTCTTCCATGTATAGGTGTTCCAATTGTAATAGGTGTAATATTTAAAAATACACCGCTAGGAAGGAAGCTTCCCTTAGCTTGAGAAATAATTAAACCACCACCAATGAGAGTATTAATACTGCTTCCAGCAACCTCTGTTGCAGTAGATCTTTGACCCATTAATGCAAAATCAAGTCCAATTTGAAGCTCATTATTACTAAAAGGCTCAGGAGTTACCTCACTTACACCAGTTAGTATTAGCTCTAAACGATCTGTTAATCCAATAGTTGAGCTATAAGCTAGGCTTAAGGAATTTGCTTTCTTAAAATCTGTATAGTGGCCAAAGCCTAATGAAACATCAAAGTAATCTCCAGCAAAGAGAGAAAGATTAATTAAAATTAAAAATATTAAAGCAATTGTCTTTTTCATTATCTTCCTCCAAATAAAATGCTCATAGAGAATAGCTCAACGCCCCACCCTGCATATTTAAACTCTTTATCAAAATAAATCATAGGTGATAAGAAATCATAAACATATTGAGTATCATAGAGATGAATTAAATCTAAATTAACAGTGTAGTAATGGTTCAAATCTCTATCAAACATAACTCCTACACCTAAGCCAGGTGCATATGCCATTGAGTTAATAAACATAAATGAAAAGATATGCTTAGAAAAAACTACAGGATAAGCACTCAGCTTTATATCAATATTATTTAATCCAAATGTTAAGCTATTATTAAAGCCAAAGCCTGCATCAACAGTTAATAGAGCTCTTCTTGATGATGTGAAATCACAAAGACCCTTTAAGTTAACACTTGCACTCTTTAAAGCACCAGCATTTCCAGATGTGCTTACTCCATAGCCAAGTGAAAATGCATTAAGAGAAGAGAGTAAGCATATAGATATAACTAATAATAAAACTAACTTTTTCATCATCAACCTCCATAGTATGAGAAGAGATAGTTAAATAGGTTGCCCTTCTCCTTCTTAAGTATTAAAGCATCCTCAAGAGTTAATAATTTCATATCCTTACTAATATCATTAACCTGCGAAAGCGCTTGAGTTGCGAAATCGATGCTGTCAATAACTAATGCAATTTCAAATGAAGATTTCATAGAACGATAGTTAAAGTTTGCAGAGCCTATAACTGTATATTGGTTATCAACAACTGCTAATTTTTGATGAAGTAATGCGTTATTATACTCTCTACCAGAGAACTCAAACCAAACCTCAAAGCCTGCTTCTACTAATCTATGGTAATCATAGTAGAGAGCCTTTTGTACATATTCTCTACTATCGATTGGAAGATACATCTTTACCTTTACACCACGCTCAACAGCAGCCTTTAAGCTTTCAAACATATTATTATCAAGAAGAGCCATATAAGGAAGCATTACTATCTCTTCCTCAGCGCTGTTAATTAATGAAGCAAACATCGTTGACATTGAAGCCTCTGTTCCAGGACCCTGGTTAAATAGATAGCCATCTAATACAAGCTTATCCTCTTCATCGCTATAGCTCTTTAAACTAGCTCTATCAAGCTTATCAACTGCAGTAATTTGGTTCCATATTGTTACAAATTCATCTGTTAATGCAGATGATAGATTTGCTGACTCAAAGACATACATACTATCCTTTTGAAGGTCAATTACATCATCACTACCAAGAGAGATATAATTCATATTCATGCCACCAAGGACAGCAATCTTTCCATCAACTACTACTAGCTTTCTGTGGTCTCTAATTATTAAATTTTGTGGAGCAATTATTCTTAATATACTCATTGGAGCATATTCAATTAGATGAACACCACTCTCCTTTAAGAAATAGAGAGGATACATATATTTCTTACTCTCTGTCATATCAAGAGAAGAAACTGCATCAAGAATCATATAGACATCAATACCACTCTCAGCTTTTTTAGCTAATGTATTGTAAAAATCCTCTAAGCCCTCACAAGCACTACCTAGGAATGTAGAAATCAAAATATAATCCTCAGCATTTTCAATTAGCTCTGTATACTTTAATAAAAACTCCTTTGCATCAAAGTAGCTCTCAGGATAAGGCAAAGCCATCTTAGTAGCGCCTCCAAGTGTTAGCTTTTCATCTATACTTAAGGATGAGTCTGTATAAGGCTCACTAACAAATGGTTTAGTAGAGCTTACACAGGAGGTGATAAGTAAAACAATTAATAAAATAATAGAAATCTTTTTCATCAGTTCCTCAATGTTGGAAAAATAAATGGATTAGGTAGAAGCTCCTTAAATAGATAGGTTTTTCTAAAACCATCAACACTAGCTAATACGACCTTAGTATCTGGACGAGAAAACTCTGCTAATACCTGTAAGCAAACTGCACAAGGAGGTGCTGGAGGATCATCATCTGAATAAACAACCAAGATATCTATGCCAAGGCTTCCTTCCTCTGCTATAGCATGTATAACAGCATTTCTTTCTGCACAAATTGTTGCTCCATATGATGAGTTTTCAACATTACACCCTCTATAAATTCTATTTGTCGCAGCGCTTAATAGAGCAGCTCCAACCTTAAATTTTGAGTATGGTGCATATGCATTATCTCTTGCCATTGAGGCTTCTTTAATCATCCTTTCAATGATTTCTTCATCGCTAGCCCTTCTTTTAAATGGAGTAATAAAGCTTGTTCCATATAAAATACCATCACTATTTGATTTACTATAATTCTCAAAGATAGCTTCAAACTCAGTAGGATTTGTAAACTCTGTAATAGCTGATAAATCTGTAACAATCACATCTGCGCCTGCAGCTGCTAGTGAGGTAGCACTCTCTGTACCTGTTACTGCAAGAACTCTCATATTAGCATTCTTACCAGCCTTAACGCCAAATAAGCTATCTTCAACAACAATACACTCCTTAGGATCTAAGCCCAAATTGATTGCTGCATTAAGATAGATATCACCAAAAGGCTTATTCCTCTTTACGCTCTCACCAGAAAAGACCATATCAAAGTCACTTTCCTCTAGCCCTATTGCTGCAATATTTACAAATACCTTCCATCGTGGAGCCGATGAGCACACAGCAGTAATAATTCCTGCTTTTCTTGCTCTTTTTACAATATCAATTCCTGGTAGTGCTGCATGAGTTTTACTAAGATACTCTTCATAGTGCTCCTTAAAGAACTGTGAAGCATCCTCATAATTTAATGAGTACCCCTTAGCCTTACTTGGGCCTTCAAAGAATTTTCTCTCTCCACCTCCTAAATGAGGTAAGAAATCATCATGAGTAATATTTACACCCTTACTCTTAAAGTATTCTTCACCAACCCTTATTGATACCTCTTCGCTATCGACTAAAACGCCATCCATATCAAATAAAATAGCTTTTATCATTATTAACCCTCTTTCTAAGCAAAAAGCTATGCCTAAGCATAGCTTTTGTACCATTTAAATATAGTCAAGTCAACGTGTTGCTTTAACAAAACGACCATCACCATCGATACCGAGGTACATGTTGTCACCCATAATCAAGCGACCTCTTAAATATGTCATTACAGCCTTACCCTGAACATTAATTCCTTCATAAGGAGTATATAGGCTTGCAGAGTGTGTTGTCTCTCTTGAAAGAGTCCATAGGTAATCTGGATTAAAGATTACGATATCGGCATCACTACCCTCTCGTAATACACCCTTTTGAGGATATAGACCAAAGTACTTAGCAGGACCAGTTGAGAGTAAGTTAACTAGCTCATTCACTGTTAGTCTTTCACCCTGTGCAACAAGAGAATAAATTAAAGGAAGAATTTCCTCTGTTCCCGGGATTCCAGGATAAATAGTTCTTGTGTCAGAGCTTCTTAGCTTCTGCTCATATGTAAAGGCACAGTGGTCAGATGCTACTACCTGAATTTCTCCATTACAAAGAGCTTCCTGCAATGCTTCATTATCCTCCTTAGTTCTTAAAGGAGGTGTCATAACATATAGTGATGCAAATTCACCCTCAAGCTTACTTCTATCTAAGAAAAGATAGTGTGGAGTTGTTTCAACAATAATCTTTAAGCCTCTATCTCTTAAGGATCTTACAACCTCAAGACCTTCCTTAGAGGAGAGATGAACAATATAAAGTCCAACATTTGCCTCTAAAGCAATTGAACCAACATACTCAATAGCACGAGCTTCAGCAATAGAAGGTCTTAAATCTGGATGGCTACTTGGACTAAAATCACCCTTCCAGCTATTTGAGATCTCTTCAATAGTTTTATCATCCTCACAGTGGATACTAATCATTAAGCCAAGCTCACCACACATTGAGAAGATAGACTTAAGCTCATCTCTATTTTCAACTAAATATCCTACATTTTTATATGTAGTAAATAGCTTAATAGTGCCAACCCCTAGCTTCTTAAGCTCCTCTAGCTCCTCCTTTAACGATTCACGATAGCCATATACACCCTGGTGTAGAGAAAAGTCTATACTCATCTCCTTACTCATAGCACTTATTCTATCTCTTGAGCATTGAGCAAGGTTCTTTTTATCATCATCAGCAAAATCAATAACGGTAGTAACACCACCAAAGGCAGCTAATCTACTACCCTCTCTAAAGGAATCAGCAGTAACAGTACCACGTGAAATTAAGTGGTAATGAGTGTGTGCGTCTATTAAGCCTGGGAGGACTAGCATCCCATCAGCATGAACTATTTTAGCTCCTTCCTCATTAATATGAGGAGCAATCTTTATAATCTTTGAGCCACTAATCAAGATATCGGCTCTTCTTTTCCATTCTGTATCTATTAAAAGACCATTTTGAATCAAAATATTACTCATAGTTATATATTACTACATCAAAAACTACCTTACAAAATTATTTTTTTATTTCAAGTAGCACTTGCTGTTACATAATAGAGACTACAAGCAAATGTATATATCAAGAAGCTTATCGCTATGAAGCAATTGATAGCTTCTAGCAATATTATATATATCACTATCTATACTTTTTGAGATAGAAATAGATGTATAACCAGAATTTGATAGCTTATCAAAAATATCATAAAGCTCTATAGGAGAGTAATAATGATCATTTTTTAATAGATAAATTCCTTCATCAGGAAAGAATGTCTTTTTACCCTTTAAAAGTCCAGATTCTCTATATTCCAAATATAATGCTGATTCTTTATAAATAATCATTATATCAGCCTTAATATCCTCCTGCTTAACAGCTATCTCTAAAACTGTTGATTTAATTGGGTGTACTAAAGCGATATTAATATATCTTCTTGATATTATCGCATGCTCATGGCCTCTAATAATAATTGCCTCTTTTACATTTGGAATATCATTAAAAATTCTCACATACTCAGTAATTGATACAACATGTAAAACAGCACTATTTTCACTCTCGAAATCAGCTTCATTTAAAAAGCATGGAAAAAGCGATAGCTCATCGTTTTGAATGATATAGTACTGAGCCTTTTCATTTAATTCACTATTAGGAATAGCTGGGATATAGACACTTAAATTAGAGCTAAGAAGTACAGATATACTATTAATAAGAATTGGAAGAAAGGATGAGTCCTTAGCATGTTTACTATTACTAATAGTTTTAAAGAAGTGTTCAACTGCTTTTTCTTCACTTAGCGGTTTAATAATAGGATTATCAACATCTAGTAAGCTATAGATCGCTTTTGTTTTACTAAATGGGAAGGGAGAGTTTTTAGCACTATCGGTTGCAAGCTCCTTAATCTCTACAGCCTTTAAGGAGTTATTTGTTTCAACTATAGCCTTTGCTTCCTTTCTTATATATGGATTTAAGGTCATAAAGGAGTATCCCTTTTCATACCCCTCAAAGGAAGCTTTAGCAAAGATATACTCATTCTTTTTTCTTTTTCTAGCTATATCATTAAACAAAATAAAAGAATTAGTTTCTTTTGTAATTTCTTTAATTGTAGATAATAATCCATCTATAGGAAGATTAATCGACTTATAGTAAAATGGTGAATCAAAGCAATATTTACCATGATAAAGAGTTGAAGCAGTAAAAGAAAAGTCATATTCAGCTCTATATAGCTTTATACTACTCTCTAAGAAGAATTCAAATGGAAAGGCCTTTTCTATATTCTCAAGCTGGAAAACCTGAAGCTTTATTTCAATATACTTTTCCTTAAAGCCATCATTCTTATATAGCTTTAGAGTCTTCTCACCTTCATTAAAAATTATCTTCTCAAGTAGCTCATTATTCTTTTTTAAAGTGATAGTAAATGAGCTAATTCTTTCCTTTTTGGGGCAGCTATCAAGTGCAACTAGAGTAGGCCTATTAAGGAGTACTCTAAGTGCATCAGATGCAACTAAAGTATCCTTAGAAAGATTAAAGGAATCAGAGAATGTAATAATTGTACCATCACTATAATATAGTGAAAGAACCCACATACCTTTATCATCAGAGGAAATAGCTGAGCCTTTATGGTTAAAGTCTTTAAAGAATGTAAATAGCTTAATTAAGTTTTCATTACTAATTTTAAAGCAATCATGCTTTTTAAGTGAAAACTCCTCAGAGTAGCTTTCAATTACTACATCGCCTGATAAATCAACCTTAACCCTTTCACAAATCTTTCCATAGAAGGCTTCTATGTTGTAAGCAAATAGAGAATCTAATTCTAATGAGATAATAGTACTCACTTTATATCTAAGTTCCTTATTAGAGCACCGGTTCCATCACACATCTCTTTAAACCCATTCTTTTCATAAAATGGAAGCTTACCTTTATCTTCGAGCATTACTTCTATATAGAGATAGTCCTTATACTTTTCTTTTATGATATTAAGCATATTAGTTGCAATCCTTTGTCCCTGATAGGAAGGGCGTACTAATACATAGTTAATGTAAGCCATCATAGCCTTATCATCTAAAACTCTAGCTAAGCCTACTAATAAGTCTCCATCCCAAGCTGTAATTACAGTTGAAGAGTTTAATAGAGCCTTCATCAGCCTATCTGGGTACTTACCTGATAGCCAATTAACAGATAAAAACAAATCCTCAACCTGAGACTTAGTAAATATCTTTTCTTCAGTATATGTAATCATTTTCTTCTCTCAAAAACTATCTTATTATCATTTGATAAATCATCTCTATAGCAAAAGCCGAGTATATTAAACTCTTTAATTTCATTAATGTCTCTTGCTCTATTTTTCGCCATAAAGCGGACCATCTCACCACGAGCCATCTTAGCAAAGGTTGCCTTAGTTACGAGCTTACCCTTACTTTCCTCTACAAAAATAATATCAACTACTCTATCGCTCTTTGCATATGGCAAAATAGCATCAGAGTACTCCTTTGATGCAAGGTTAACTATTATCCCATCCTCAGGCTTTATATAGCTATATATTTTATCGCCCCAATACTCATATAGATTTTTATTATCATCTATACCAAGCTGAGCCTGCATCTCGAGTCTATATGGCATAACACCATTTGAAGGCTTTAGTGCACCATATAGAGCAGATAGAATTATTAAGTTCTCCTCCACATAGTCAAACATATCCTTTTCAAACACATTTGGAGCCATGTGAGTAAATGCAATTCCATCATATGCTAGAATTGCTGGTGTTAATTGGCTATCAAAGCTATGGACTCTTAGCATTTCAATACTTTTTCTTACAATGTCATCACTCGCAGCCCATAGCTTCTTTAGCTCATCATAGGATAGTCCTCTTAGCTCTTCTACTATTCTTTTTGATTTCTCGATGAAGAAAGGCACAGTCGGAGTAATCCATCCATCAGTGTCTACCTTCATCTTCTTTGCAGGAGAGAGAATAATCTTCAAGAAAGCTTCTCCAGCATCTTTGTAGCATCCTCAGCTGCCTTTACTTTATCATTTGCCAAAATAATAGTACCCTCTTCGTCGATTAAATAGGTTGTTCTTACAACACCCATTGAAACCTTACCGTAGTTCTTCTTTTCCTTCCAAACATCGTAAGCTTCAATAATCTTTCTATCTGGGTCAGAGAGAATTGTGAAGCTTAAGTTATAGTTACCCTCAAACTTTTTATGAGATGCAACACTATCCTTACTTACACCAACAACCTCAACACCCTTTTCTAAGAAATGAGGTCTATTTTCTGAGTATGAGCAAGCCTGCTTCGTACAGCCTGGAGTATTATCCTTAGGATAAAAATAAAGAATTAGCTTCTTTCCTCTATAATCTGATAGTCTATGAAGCTCTCCATTTTGATCAACAGCTTCAAAATCTGGTGCTTTAGTTCCAACTTCTAACATCTTTTAAGTCTCCTTAAACTATATATTATAATTTTAACACCTACTTATTCTATTAGAAATATAAAAAGAGCTTTATAATTATTATATGGAAAAGAGAGAATATATCATAACTGAGCTTGAGAAAACCCGTATTTCAAAGTTTAACACTAGAATAATTTAAACCACTAAGAAATTATTTATTTACATATTTTTAATAACCTCTTTTGTTCTAAGGAATAAATTAGGTTATTTTTGTTTATTTGTTTATTTACAAAATTATTTTAATATGTTATTATTTCTAGTGTTAAAGGTGCTATTGATTTAGGGAGCTTTTATGCGTTATTTTCTTAAGAAAACTAATATCAAAAAAGGAGAGTATTTACAGATTTATATCAGTGAATACAAGAGAGATATTGGCTCAAGAAATAGATGTTTTAAATCCATTGGTTATATATCTGAAATTAAAGATAAAGGTATAAAAGATCCTGTTGCTTATTATCAAGCACAAGTAAAAAAGATGAATGAAGAGCTTGAGGAAAAGGAAAGTAGTGAAAAAGCAAAAAAGATAGGAAACCAATCACCTAAAAGATATGCAGGATACATTGTACTTAAAGGGATAGCTAATTCATTAACCTTTTTTGAAAAAGCTGTTAGAGCATTGAGTAATGAAAGACAATTCCAATATGATGTATATAACCTAATGATGGCATTAGTATATGCGAGGGCAACATTTCCAGCCTCAAAGAAGAAGACGCATGAACATATCATTCCTTTACTTTTTGAAAAAGTAGATGAATCATCATATAGCCAAATTTTATCATGCTGCGAGTATATAGGTTCTGAATACGATAAGTTTATTAGCTACCTTACTACCTCTATTAAGAAAACATATGGAATAAATAGTAGTGAAACATATTTTGACTGCACTAACTTTTATTTTGAAATTGATAAAGAAGATGAATTTAAAAAGAAAGGACCAAGTAAAGAAAACCGAAATGATCCTATTGTTGGAATGGGCTTATTATTAGATAAAAATCAAATACCTATTGGCATGAAACTATATCCTGGCAATGAATCTGAAAAGCCAAAGATAAGAGAAGTAATTTCAAGCTTAAAGAAAGAAAACAATATTACAGGCAGAACCATACAAGTTGCAGATAAAGGTTTAAACTGTGCAAGAAATATTTATGAAGCAATAAATAAAGGCGATGGCTATATTTTTTCTAAGTCCTTAAAGAAAATGTCTGATAGGGATATAGAATGGTTTAAAGGGTTAGATATAAGCAATTGGGATATTGTTTATGAAAAAGATAGCAATGGTAAGAATATAGAAAAGTATCGTTATTACACATTCACTGAAGGTTTTAATTATTCTTTTAAAAATGATTTAGGTTTAAATGTTACCTTTACAGCTAATGAAAAAAGAATTATTACTTACAATCCTAAGTTAAGGATGAAGAAGATTCTTGAGATTAACAAAATGGTTGATAAAGCAAGGAATCTTTGTCTTTACCAAGCTAAGAAAGATGAATTTGGTGAATCTTCTAAATTTGTTAATTTCGTTACAGATTCAGGTAAGAAAGCAAGAGTTGAAATTGATGAAGAGGCTATTGCTGAAGCAAGAATGTTTGCTGGATATAATATGCTTGTTACATCAGAAACACAACTTTCTGATAGAACTGTTTATAATATCTACCACAACCTTTGGAGAATTGAACAAACCTTTAAGATGATGAAGTCTTACCTAGATGCAAGACCTGTTTTTGTATCATCATTAAATACAATTAAAGGGCACTTCTTGATTTGCTATATTGGTGTTGTTTTAGAACGTTTACTTGAATTCAATGTTCTTGGTAGTAGTTTTAGTTTTGAAAAAATTATGGATTTTATTCATGATTTTTCATTAGTTAGAATGGACTCAAAAAATTATATAAATCTACTTACTTCCAATGATGAAGTTGGTGAATTTCTAGAAAAACATTTATCTCCAGAAATCACTAATTACATCATTACTCCTGCTAATATTTCTAATTTCTTAAAGCTGAAATTGAATAAGAGACTTGATGGATTTGAGAGTGTTTAACACTAGATTTTCCTAGAAACTTTAAAAGTCAGGACTTATTCTATTAGAAATATAAAAAGAGCTTTATAATTATTATATGGAAAAGAGAGAATATATCATAACTGAGCTTGAGAAAATTAACTTAACTCCTGAACAAATACTATCACATACCTTTGATGATGAAATTAAAAATCGCTTAGCTAAGGTAGTTGAGGTAGAGTACCCTATTGCTATAAATCTACTCTTTAAAAGAGTTTTAAATAGCTTAGGGCTTGAAAAGCTCGGTTCAAGGCTCGATGAATATTTTAATAATATTGTCAAAGAAACTAATCTTTTTTCCAAATTAGAAATTGATAAAATAGTTTATTATCCAAATGAAAATGCTAAATGTAACTACTTTAGACCAAGTGTTGAGGGAGCAAGGTACTCCTATCAAATACCAATAATTGAAGGTGTTAATTGCATTATATATATTTTAGAGAGAAGCAATAAGAGCTTTTATAAAACAGAGCTATTAAACCAATTTGCTAAAGAGTTTAACTATGAAAGGAAGGGTAGCCAGGTTGTACAGCTATTTGAAAACTCAAGAGTAATGGCAAAATCAATAAATGCCATTAAAGAAAGTGGAAACCACAAAATATTGCTTTAAATTTTATTTAAAACTCAATTTTTTCTTTACAAATTATATTTTTCCGTTGTATCCTTCAGATATAATTTATTCTATGGAGGAATTAAAGTGTTAATCAACCTTGAAAAACATCCGGATATTATCAAGAAAAATGTTGCTCGTTGTAAGGAAAAGGGCATTACATTACCAACCTTTGATGAGATGATGCATCCTGAAAAGATTAGTGACGATATTAAAGCTAAACTCAAAGAGAGAGGACTTTGGGATGTAGATCCTGTTAACCTCTATAGGATTACATGGCATAATGAGCCAGTTGAAAAGGGTGGAGAGTTTAAAGATGTAAACTTCATCGAAATTCCTCGTGAGATCACAGGTACTAAGGCTCGTGTATTAGCATTAGTTGGTAAGTGGTTCCCTTGTGGAGTACATAAGGTTGGTGCAACATATTCATGTCTTGCTCCAGCACTTGTAACAGGTAACTTCGATGCAGCAGAACAGCAAGCTGTATGGCCAAGCACAGGTAACTACTGCCGTGGTGGTGCTTATAACTCAGCTCTTCTTGGATGTAAGAGTATCGCAATCCTTCCAGAGAATATGTCTCAGGAAAGATTTAACTGGTTAAAGACAGTTGCAGGCGAAATCATTGCAACTCCAGGATGTGAATCAAACGTTAAAGAAATCTTCGATAAGTGTCATGAGCTCGATGAGGAAAGAGGAAAGCACATCGTTATATTCAATCAGTTTGAGCAATTTGAAAACTACCTCTGGCACTATGAAGTAACTGGTAGTGCTATTCTTGAGGTACTATCAAAGCTTGGTGTAAAGCCTGAAAATGTTAGAGGCTATGCTTCTTCAACAGGAAGTGGCGGAACACTCGCAGCTGGTGACCACCTTAAGGATGTATATCCAAACATCAAGATTGGTGCAGGTGAAGCTCTTCAGTGCCCTACTCTTCTTAGAAATGGATTTGGCGGTCACAGAATTGAAGGTATCGGCGATAAGCACGTTCCTTGGATTCATAATGTTAAGAATACAGATATGGTTCTCTCAATTGATGACCAGGATTGTATGGATATCTTCCGTCTCTTTAACGAGCCAGAGGGTAAAGAATATCTTAAGAGCATCGGCGTTAAGCAGAGTGATATCGATAATCTTGCACTATTCGGTATTTCAGGTATCGGTAACATGCTTTCAGCTATTAAGATGGCTAAGTACTATGAAATGGAAGAGGATGATGTTGTATTCACAATCCTTACAGACTCTTCAGTTATGTACACAAGCCGCTTAGCAGAGCTTACAGAGCAGCAGGGTCCTTTCTCCTTGATGGAGGCAGCAAGAGTACACTCAGGTGCACTATTACACCAGGGTATCGACAATGCTCTTGAGCTTGGCTACTACGATAGATTAAGAATTCATAACCTTAAGTACTATACTTGGGTTGAGCAGCAGGGTAAGACATATGAGGAATTAAATAGACAGTGGTATGATAGAAACTACTGGAAGGATATTCCAAAGCTTGTTCCACAAATTGATGCTCTAATTAAAGAGTTCAACGAAGAAGTTAAAAAATAAAAATTAAGATGGATGCCGGAAGAAATTTCGGCATTCTTTTTCGGGAGTTATTATGAAATTCAAATATGTTTGTCTAGATTGCGGTAACGAATTCACTTCTGATGATATTGTTTATCTCTGTCCAAAATGTGGAGGAAGTGAGAAGGAAGGTGAATTTAGAAAGGGTGTTCTATCTGTAATCTACGATGAAGAAGAGCTAAAGAAGCTAAAGGAAAAAGAGCATGTAACAATGTATGACTTTTTCCCATATGAAATCGAGAATAAGGAAGCATATCCTGTTGGAAATACTCCTATTGTAAAGCCTATTAAGCTTTCAAATAGATATGGCTTAAAAAATTTAACTCTAAAGCTCGATAGCCAGCTTCCATCTGGATCCTTTAAGGATAGAGCAAGTCAGCTAATCGTTGCGCAAGCACAGCACCATAAGGTAAATAAAATTGCTTTAGCATCTACTGGTAACGCTGGAGCCGCAATGAGCTGCGCTGGAGCAGCCTATGGCCTTGATGTCGTACTATTTGTACCTGCAACTGCACCTATTAATAAGCTAATGCAGAGTGTTCTATACGGAGCTCATGTTGTACCTGTCAAGGGAACATATGATGATGCATTTAAGCTTTCTATCGAGTACACAAAGCTCTTTGGGGGTATAAATAGAAATACAGCATATAACCCTATGACTATTGAGGGTAAGAAGAGTATTTCAATTGAGCTCTTTGAGAACCTAGGAAGAAGAGCACCAGATGTAGTTTATGTCCCAACAGGTGATGGGTGTATCTTTGGTGGTGTTTGGAAGGGCTTCTATGATTTACTCTCTGCTGGCTTAATTGATAAAATGCCACACCTAGTTTGTGCTCAGGCTGAGAAGTCTAATGCGATTTCACAGGCCTTTAGAACAGGTAAGATGGTCGATACTAACGCAACAACTAGAGCAGATAGCATAAGCGTTAATAGCCCTGCTAATGGTAGAATGGCTGTATATGGCATCAAGCACTCTGATGGCTGGTCAGTTGAAGTAAGTGAGGAAGAAATTCTTTCAGCTCAGCTTGAATTAACTAAGGATGCAGGAGTATTCGTTGAGCCAGCTGCAGCATGTGCCTTTGCTGCCTTTAAAAAGGATAGTGAGAATGTTAAAGCAAAGCTTGGAGAGGATGCTGTAGTAACAGTACTTCTAACAGGAACAGGCTTTAAGGACATGGCTGTCTTTGATAATAGAGTAAGCTTACCAAAGGCTATTGAAAATAGTGTTGAAGAGGTAAAGAAACTTAATTTCTGATGTAACCTATAATAAAGCAAGCTGTTTATTATTGTGAGAATACGAAATGAAACAGTTTGCTTTATCTATTTTTATTATATTTTTATTTATTTCTTGTGCTACTACAAATCAAGAGATACCCCCAATAGAAAATGGGATCGACTATGATTTATCTAGCACTGTAGTTAAGCTATCACCTGAAATCCTAGTTAAGGATAATAGTGAAGAAAAAATCCTCGATATTATTTCTATCTCAAGCTACGAGATAAAAACCTCAATTGATTTTACATTTAATAATAACGAGCTATATGAGGTACAAATTGGAACACAGGAATTTGTCGCAGCCGTAGAGGATACAAAGCTATTACTTGATGCATCCTATTACTTAAAGAATGATAAAGGTAAGCTAACAATTACCTCTAATAAGCCATTTAGTAGAATTACAATTTTCGATAAGGTCCATATCATTCTTTTATCTCACGATAAGGAAAAATATATTAACTATATTTTCTCAACTCTAGATGAGTGTGATGATAGAGCTCTATTTAATAGCGATGAGGAATATCTTCAGTTCTTTGAGCACGATGGTGGTATCTTAGGTGATAATGTTCTATTCACAGTTTCATATCCAGAGGATAATAATAAATTAAATCTAATATTTGAGCTTGCAAGAAAGCATAGTATTAAAACAATTATTAATTTCTCAGGTAGTGTTGTTGAGAGTGGTGAATTTAAGGTTTGTAATGTTACTAATGCTCACGATTTAATGATTGAAATACTTAATAATAAAGGTCCTTACTTAATTTTCTCAAAGCCAGATAGCAATACATCGTTAGTTGTTGCACTCTTAGAGTCTCTGATGGGTGCAAGGCTTGTAAATATTGAGGATTGCTATATGAGATACTTTGAAAGTAGATATTCCTTAACTAAGGATGATTACAGATACAATATTATAAAGGAAGCTTTTACAAGCAATCTTAAGATGATTACGGGTGCGAGCGAGCTTGTGGATAAATCTCTTCTTCACTTTTCAGTCAACTACTTAAAAAATAGTTTGTCCCTTACAACGAACGATATCTCAGGCTTACGACTTGCATTAAGATAAAAACCTTTGAATACCTCAGGCAAAACCTGAGGTATTCTTTTACTTAGCTAAGCTCAAAGGCTCCAGTATAAAGGTGGTAATATACACCCTTCTCTGCGAGGAGTGAATCGTGAGTACCACGCTCTATAATCGAACCATGATCAAGAACCATAATACAATTACTATTTCTTACAGTTGATAAGCGATGTGCAATAACAAATACTGTACGACCCTCCATCAAGCGATCCATACCCTCCTGAACTAAGCTCTCAGTGTGAGTATCGATACTAGAGGTTGCTTCATCCATAACTAATACAGGAGGATCTGCAACAGCAGCTCTTGCAATAGCTATTAATTGTCTCTGTCCCTGTGATAGCCCTTCACCATCATTATTTAGCATAGTATCATACCCATCCTTCATCATCATGATAAAGTCATGAGCATTTGCAAGCTTTGCAGCCTTGATAATCTCTTCATCTGTTGCATCAAGCTTACCAAATCTGATGTTATCTCTAATAGTTCCAGTAAATAGATGAGTATCCTGTAAAATAACACCTAAAGAGCGTCTTAAATCGCTCTTTTTGATTTTATTAATGTTAATACCATCAAATCTAATCTTTCCATCCTGGATATCATAGAACCTATTTAATAGATTTGTGATAGTAGTCTTACCTGCTCCAGTTGCACCTACAAATGCTATCTTCTCACCTGGATGAGCATATAGCGATACATCCTTTAATACAGTCTTTCCTTCGACATATGCAAAGTCAACCTCACTCATTACAATATCCCCCTTAAGAGGTGTATATGTAATGCCAGAGCCATCTGTATGAGGGTGCTTCCAAGCCCAAAGGCCGGTACGCTCCTTACACTCAGTTAATACACCATCAACATTCTTTGCATTAACAAGAGTTACATAACCATTATCCTTCTCATCCTCTTCATCAAGAAGCTCAAATATTCTTTCTGCACCTGCTAAAGCCTGTAGGAAGAAGTTTACCTGCTGAGCAACCTGGCCAAGTGGATTAGTAAAGGATTTTGAAAGCTGTAAAAAGGCAGCTAGAGAACCAACTGAGTATGCTCCACCTGTAATAATAGATAATAGAGAGCCCGCAAATACTAAGATAACATATTGTAAGTTTCCAATATTATTAATAATTGGTCCCATAATAAAGGAATATGTATTTGCTTTAGTCATAGTGCTACATAGCTCTTCATTTATTTTGTCAAATTCCTTCTTACTTTGATCCTCATAGTTGAAGACCTTAACAACCTTACTTCCGCTCATCATCTCTTCGATATAGCCATTTACTTTAGCTAGGTTCTTCTGCTGGAAAGCAAAGTTCTTACTACTCTTTGAACCAATAGTCTTTGTTATCTTCATCATAACAATAACTGTTAATACAATTAAAATAGTTAGAACCCAGCTATTTAGTAAAAGCGCTATAAATACAAATATGATTGTGAGTCCTGAAGATAGTACACTTACAATTGATTGTGAGATCATCTGCTGAAGTGTATCTGCATCATTAGTAAACCTAGACATTATCTGGCCATGCTGATGTGTATCAAAATAGGAAATAGGAAGTCTTTCAAGCTTTGAAAACATCTTATTTCTAATTCTTAGCAGTGCATCCTGAGCAATAGTTACCATTATCCTACCCTGAATGTAAGAAGCAACAACACCAACTACCATTATTACAGCCCAGCCAGCCATAGCCCTTAAAAGTGGTGAAAAGTCAAAGGTACCACTTTTAATAATAGGTGTGATAAAGTCATCTATTAAGGTCTTTAATAGTGTTGAGATATATACAGTTGATAGTGCAGAGATAATTATAGAAATAATTACAAAGGTAAGCTTAAGCTTATTTCCTCCAAATACCTCTTTAAATAATCTCTTAAAGGTCTTCTTTGGGTCCTTTGCCTTTTGAGGTGGTAATTTCTTAATCTTAGCCATTGTCCTTACCTCCTAATTGAACCTTAACAAGATCCTGATAGGTCTTATTCCTAGAAAGTAGCTCATCATGAGTTCCAACATCATCGATATAGCCATTTTCAAGGATGACTATTTTATCTGCATCCATAACAGAGTTAACTCGCTGTGCAATAATAATCTTAGTACAGTTTTTTACATCTCTTCTTAAAGCACTTCTAATAGCGAAGTCTGTCGCTGTATCAACAGCACTTGTTGAGTCATCGAATATTAATACCTTAGGCTTTTTTACAAGTGCTCTAGCGATACAAAGTCTCTGCTTTTGTCCACCAGAGAAGTTATTACCACCCTGCTCTACTACAGTGTCTAATCCATCCTTTGAGGTAAATACAAAGTCTGCATTAGCACTCTTAAGAGCCCAAGTTAGCTCTTCGTCGCTTGCACTTTCATTTCCCCAAAGTAAATTTGATCTAACTGTTCCTGAAAATAGTGTGTTTTTCTGAAGTACTACAGAAACACCATCACGAAGTGCCTTAATATCATAGTCTCTAACATCGTGTCCACCGACCTTAACAGAGCCAGAAGTAACATCATAGAGTCTAGCTATTAATGAAATTAAAGAGGATTTTCCAGATCCAGTTGATCCTAAGATACCAACCATCTCACCAGATTTAATCTCAAGATTAATATCATGTAGAACTAGCGGTGTATCCTTTCCAGAGTATGAAAAATTAGTGTGCTCAAAGACAACTGAGCCATCCTCTACACTCTTTAAGCCATTTTCATTTAACTCCATCTCTGGCTTAGCCTCTAGCACCTCGATGATTCTCTCTGCAGATGCCTTACTCATTGAAAGCTGAACTAAAATCATTGCGATCATAATGAGGGAAGAAAGTATTTGCATTGTATATGTAAATACACTCATTAGCTCACCAGTTCCCATATCACCAACACTAATTAATCTTGCACCTAGGTAGCATATTGCTAAGATACATGCGTATGATACACTCTGAACAACAGGATTAATTAAGACAAGCATCTTCTGAGCCTTAACGAAATCATCATGAATAGCAGAAGAGGAGGCATCAAACTTCTCCTTCTCTAGCTCCTCTCTTACATATGCTTTAACAGTTCTAATACCTGTGAGGTTCTCTTCAACTACTCTATTTAATTTATCATAGTGCTTAAAGATTCTATTAAAGATAGGGAATACCTTCTTAATAAATAGAGCACAAAAGATAATTAAAACAGGAATAGCTACAGCAAATACAGCAACTAAAGTACCTCCATTATGTACTACCATAATAATTGCAAAGATAAACATAATAGGAGCTCTAAAGCATATCCTTATTATCATCTGGAAGGCCTGCTGAACATTCTGAACATCTGTTGTTAGCCTAGTTATTAATGATGAGGTTGAAAAGGAATCTATATTCTTAAAGGAAAAATCCTGGATGTGGTGAAATAAATCATGTCTAAGATTTTTTGCAAAGCCACAGGATGCCTTTGAGCCACTTTTTGCGCCCATTATTCCAAATGCCATTGAAAGAATTGCAGCAACTACAATTAATATCGATAGCTTAACGATATAAGAAATATCACTATTATAAACACCATTATCTATGATTAGAGCCATTAGGGTTGGAATTAATACTTCCATCGCAACCTCTCCGATCATATATAAAGGAGTTAATAAAGCAGTAGTCTTATATTCACGAATACTTTTTGAAAGCTTTTTTATCACAAAGCTCCTCCCAAAAAATAAAGAAACACACCAATACCAAAAAATACAGGTGTATAGTATAACCGTCAATTAACTTATGTGTTTTTCTTGTAGATTAGCTCTCTACATCATCCTTAATAATTTCAATAGGAAGATTTACTCTTTTTACATCATCTAGGAAAGGTATCTCAACTGTAACCTTTGTATCCTTATAAATATTAATAATTTTTCCCTTTAAATCCTTTAGTGGTCCGGAAATAACTGTAATCTTTCTTCCAGTCTCTAGGTTTCTTTCAACCTTTATCTTTGAAGATGTTATATGTCCCTTTTGGGATGCTATCCACTCAGCAAAGGCTTTATCACTTCCCTTTAAATAAAAGGATCTATCCCCATAGCGTACAAGCCCATAGCTTGAACGACTTTCCTTATGAAAAAAATCAGCAATTGGAAGTAAATCACACTCAGTTTCAATTAACAAATAACCAGGTAATAGAGGCTGGTTAACAAGCCTCTTAACCTTCTTTTTATATTCCATTACGGCTCTATCTGGTGAATAGACATTGACATATGCTTCCTTGTCAAGCTTAGTCCTTATGACCATCTTCACCATCTTAATATTGGCTTGCTCAGTACCAACCATGCAGCCAAGGAAATAATAATACATATGACCCCGACGAGATTCGAACTCATGACCCCTTCCTTAGGAGGGAAGTGCTCTATCCAGCTGAGCTACGGGACCGCGCTAAGACTTATTTATACCATAAAAACATAAAACTGTGAAGGAGTTAGGGTTTTCACTTCCTTGATAATAAATCCTATTCATATTAAATTATAGCAATTAAGAGGTTTTGCTATGAAGGTAACAATTTGTGATAATAGAAAGCAATTAGGGTATCAAGCAGCTCAAGAAGGAGCTTATTTTATTAATCAAGCTATAAGCGAAAGGGGTGAAGCAAATGTAGTATTTGTTACAGGTAAAAGCCAAGTAATGACCCTTTTTCACTTAACACAGCAAAATGTTGATTGGACTAAGGTTAATATTTATCACCTAGATGAGTTTATTGGCATCGAACAATCATCTATGGCTTCCTCATATAGCTTCTTAAATGAATACTTACTTTCAAAGATAGGTAAAGTAAAGTCCTACCACCCTATCGACTCCTGTAAGGATAATGTTAGCAAAACAATTGAGGCTTTAAATAAAGAGCTTAATGCACATCCTTTAGATGTTGCATTTATATGTATTGGTGAAAATGGTCACTTAGCATTTAATGACCCACCAGCTGATTTCGATACAACAGATCCATATATTCTTGTTAACCTTGAAAGAAGAAGTAGAAAGCAACAGGTTAGTGAAGGATGGTTTAAAAACCTTGATGATGTTCCTGAGGAGGCTATAACAATGAGTGTCTCTCAGATATTATCATCAAAGCATATAATTGTATCATGTCCTGACCAAAGAAAGGCTAAGGCTGTTGCAGCATGTCTCTTTGAGGATATTTCACCGCTTTCACCATCATCAGCACTTAGATATGCAGCTTCATGCTCTCTATATCTCGATAGACTCTCATCATGCTTAGTTTTTGGAGACAGAAGAACAAATTAGGCTCTGCACTTTTTTCTGCACTCATGAAAAATTTGGTGAAATAATATTCAAAATATTGTGAATAATCATTCACTATCAAATAGAGCTTCAACAACTCCTGCTACACGCTCTAAGCGTAAGTCACTTATGTGAGTATAGCGGGAGTTAACTTTTTCACTCCTATGTCCAAGCACTAACATCCTATCCTCCTGGCTTATATTCTCTTGACATGTATATGTTGAAAAGTAGTGCCTTAAGGAGTGAAAGGTTAATCGACGAGTTTTTCTAACTTCCTCACTTAATCCAATATTTTTTAATATTTCATAAAACGATAAACGAAGTGTCAATGAAGAAACATAGGAGCCATCAAAGGTAATAATTACATCATTAATACTAGAGCCTATTAATTCTTCACCAAAGCTTGAAGGAATTAATACCTCTCTATCATATTTACCCTTAGTAGCTTTAATACCACTATATGGAGCTAAAGAGTGTGTAATTAAAACCTTATCATATACCTTACTATTTTCTCCTATATAATAGTTCCTTATTATATTAGAACTCTTTAAAGCTCTAATTTCTCCACTTCTCATCCCAGTAGTAATTGCAAGCTTAACAGCATTCTTAATAGGCTTTGGACTATTTTCTACTTCCTTGATAATCCTCTTAATTTCATCATCTGTAAAAACACCCCTACTCTTTTCCTTTCTTGGTATTTTCATTAAACCATCACAGGGATTATTAACAATATACCGAAGCCTTACAGCCTCCTTTAATGGAACAGAAAAGGATAGGATTATCATCTGAATAGTTCCATTAGCAAGCCCTGCAGAGAATGCTTCAGTAACTATTTTATCTAGATGTCTAGTAGTAATAGCTGAAAGCTTTATACTTTGTGGTATAAATGGTAGAACATGCTTTTTTAAATTACAAAGCATGTTCATAGCATATTCTCTTCCAATAGAATTTGGAGATACTAAATTTCTAAGCTTAATGTAATCACTATTATCAAAATCCCAAAAGGATAAGCAATATGATGAGAAACACTCCTCAGCTCCACTACTAAAAATTAATCCAGCCTCTAAAGCCTTGTGAGCAATAATTACTGCATCATCTCTACTTGTTGTTGTCTCATTATCTCCAAGTCCCAGCTTTTCCTTAAGTACATCAATACTCTTAGCATTCCCCTGCTTACCAGTTTCAGGATCAATATAACAAACATAATAGTATTTCCCATATTTCTTCTGTCTCTGATATAAATAAAACTTTCTTCGTTTAGCCATATATTCCTCCAGCTCTTATTTCAAAGAGGAATTATGAAAAAGACAATTGCTATTCTATTAGTAGCAGTTCTAGCAGTTAGTTCCGTATTCGCAGGCTTCTCAGGCAAAGCTACAGTAGGTCTCGGATACAACTGGGAGACTAAGAAATATGGTTTCTCAAACGGAACAGGTTTTGACGTAAATGTAGACCTCTCAACAGCAGAAGCTGGCAATGTTGCAGAGGGTGATATCTATGCAGGTATCAAGGCAACAATGGGTGTTAAGGTTGCTAACCAGGCTAAACTAGATAAAGGTTCAGCTTTTTGGAACAGCAAAGATGATGCAGTAAAAAACTATGGTTTAGGTTTATTCCTTGATGTAGCTGAAGCATATGTAGCAGGAGCAAACTGGAAGGTAGCAATCACAGGTACACAGGGTGCAACAAGCTATGCTAAGTCATTTACAACACATAAGGAAGCAGTAAAAGATGTATTTGGTAACAAAACTACAGATACTAAAGATGTTGCAGATGATGTAACAGGTGATCTTTTCGCTTTCAATAAGGCTCCAGGTGTAACAATAGAAGTTGCTGGTTACAAGGCTTCTGTTGGTTTCGAAGGATCTGAAAACGAAGCTAGAACAGCTGAAATAGATTTATATGAAGTAAAAGAAGAAAAATTGACAGGAAAGACAACAAAACAAGAAGTTGAATTAGGAAAATTCTTTAACTACAATGTATTTGTAGAGACTCCTTCTTATGATGTTAATGGTTTAACACTTCAGGCTGCAGTAGGTGCTTCAAGAAAGGTTGATAATTATAATGCGAAATATCATGAAGGTGAAAGAAATTGGAAGTATACTGGAAATGATGAAGATGGATATGGTATAGATATTAAAAACTCAGTTCCAAAGTATTATCAGTTCGCATTAAATACATCAGCAAAAGTAGGATATGCAACAGATGCTCTTTCAGTAGCAGTAGCAGCTGACTTTGATGCAATCCAGTATGGTGAAAAGGAAACTCTAATTGTAAAGGATAATTTATATTCTTACTTCGATGCATCTGCAAAAGTAGCATTTGCTCCAGTAACAGTTGATGCTTACTATGGCCTAAATGGTTATTTAGCTAAAGCTAACGAAAATGGTTCAACAAAGGAAAAACTTTTAGCTCACACTTTAAGTGCTCAGGTTGCAACAGATCTTTCAACATTTGAACTTCCTGTAAAACTTACTGTATACGGAAAAGACATGCTCAATGCAAAGGATTACGGTGCTAAAGCAGAAATAGCAATCGATGCTATTAAGCTTGGTGCTAATGGTGGTTATAAATTCGAATCTAAGAATTACTACCTTGGTGCTAGTGTAGAATATGCTCATGATCTATTTACTGCAAAAGCAGAAGTTGGATTCAACTCTTATAAGGGTGTAAAAGATGCAGCACAGTTAACACTTAAAGCTTCTGTTGAATCTGATGCAATCATCCCAGGTGCAACACTCAAGCTTGCTTATGGTGCAGGTGATAAAGATCAGAACCTTCTCAAGGATCAGGCAATCGATCAGCAGTTTGGTAAGGTTGACGCTACATGTACAATCAAGTTCTAATCTAGCTATTGGATTACGATTTAGTCCCTCAGATTATTTCTGGGGGATTTTTCTATAATAATAGAAAAACATCCCCCATTTAAGTATGAGGGATGTTTTTATCTAATAATTTTTAATTAGAAAGCAACCTTACAAGAAGCAGTTACAAATTAACCGCCGAGAAAGCTCACGCGCCTTGGCCGTGAGATGAAAGGCGGTAATGCGTAATGCCATAAAATGTGCTATAATGATGTCATGCGGACACTGACAGTAAAACTGTATGGCAGCGATGACTTCGGATACCTTAATGATATGATAAATATAGCCGGGATCATATACAACACGGCACTGACAATCATACAGGACCACTATACCGAAACAGGGAAGCTTTTGGATAAATACGAACTCCAGAAACAGCTCCGTGGTCTTCGCAACGTGGATGAAAACCATCACTGGCGTTATGTGGGAAGTCAGGCGGTACAGGAGATAACCGACAGGATATACAGGGCGTACCGGCTGTTTTTCACTAACAGGGAGAAGGGAGTCAAATGTTCGCCACCGCGTCGTCGCAAGGTCAAAAAGTACAAAAGCGTCACCTACAAACAGGCGGGATACAGATTCCTTACTGGCGGACGTATCAGCATAAACGGACACATCTACAGATACTGGGACTCCTATGATGGACTCCTGGAACGGATCAAAATCAAGACCGTAACGGTAAAGCGCAACATACTCGGAGAGTTTTTCGTCTACGTCACCACCGATAGCCCCGTCACCATGCGTGAAACCAGGGACGGGCGCGGTGAGGTCGGCATGGACTTCGGACTCAAGATGTTCCTTTCGCTGTCGGACGGCAGTGTGATTAGATCCCCGGAGTTTTTCAGACAAGGCGTGGCAGGCATCCGCAAGGCTAACCGAGCCCTGAGCCGTAAGGTGATGGGGAGCAATGGATACGAGAGTGCACTGAAGGCACTGTACCGCAGGCACCAGGACATCGCGAACAGACGCAGGGACTGGTTCTGGAAGCTAAGCCACGAACTCTGTTCAAGGTACGGCGTCATAGCCATAGAAGACCTTAATATCAAAGGTATGGCGAGGCTCTGGGGACGCAAGGTCCACGACTATGCGTTTTCGGAGTTTGTGGAAATCCTGGAGTGGTGTGCCCGAAAGTACGGGACCAGGGTCATCAGGATTGGACGGTACTACCCGTCATCCCAAACCTGCTCCGTCTGCGGACATGTGTGGCCGAGCACCAAAGACCTCAGTGTCCGTGTGTTTATAGTAGGATTTATTTCAGCATAGTTACCAATAGGAATTCAGCATAATTTCCAATAGAGAAAGGGACAGTTGCAACAAGCTTGTCCCACGAAAGAAACTCTTAGCAACGTACATCAAAAAAAGCTAAGGAGTTTCAAAGGAAAGATGCTGAAAATGTCCCAAGTAACAAGTATAAGGGAACAATGGAGCGAAGGAAAGACGATTAGCGAGATAGCAAGGGCTGTCTCTGTTGACAGGAACACGGTCTACAAGTACACGCAGATGACCGACTTCAGCAAGGCAGTGGCCCTGTATGTGCCACGTGGATGCATGCTGGACAAGCATAGGGATGAGATCATCACCATGCTGAAGGAGGAGCGCAAATGGTTCCACAAACAGCGCTACACGGCAAAGAGGATCCTGGAGATCCTGAAAGAGAGACATGCAGGGATACAAGGTCAAGTTCATCACTCTCTCCCAGCTTGCCACAAGGCTGCTGGAGGCGAAGGAGACGGGGCGGATAGAGAAGGCTCTTGGAGACTTCAGGGCCCTGGACCTTCTCATCATT